>CAWIEP010000057.1:0-116649 GCA_963835115.1 uncultured Pseudomonadota bacterium | reverse complement strand
GATGTATTGCTGGACCGCCCCGACCACGCTGCGGAACTCGGCCGGCGCCGTCATCTTGGGATCGAAGGTTTCGATGTGCGTCGGACCGCCGCCGAGCCAGAGCCAAACCACGGAGGTGTTGCGGGTGGATTTTCCCTGGGTCGCAGCCGAGGCTCGCGACCGAGGAGGTCGGAGAGTAGCAAGCCGCCGGCACCGAGGGCACCGATCTTGAGGAAATCGCGCCGGGAAGCGCCGTCACAGGTGGTTCCCTTGCGAGAACCGGACAGTTGGAACATGACTCATCCCTTTCTACGCCCGCGATTACCGCTGCGATAGGCCAAAGGCAGGTAGGATAAGGCCTGCAGCCGGTAGCGGGGCCCCCATGAAGGAAGAAACCTTACCAAGCCTACGCGGATTCCGACTCCACGTCAATTCAAAAGTCCGCCTGGATCGTCGTCCTCTTCTTCCCGTCCAGCCTTGAGGAATTGTTTGACAGCTGAGACATCCTGTTCTACGGTTGAGGAAGGAAAGGCGCTTGACTCGTATTGTAGCGATTCAGCAGCCACAACCCCCGGTAATCGGTGCCATGTACCAAGGCTACAAGGTCAGCCCCGATTGGTGCCCTCGGCCACCGCCCCCTGACTGTTCTCCAACCACAGCCATGCAATCCGTGACCCGATGATGGGACATCGCTTTTTGGAGAAGGAGCCGACCAATGAGGAATTTGTTCCTCGGACTGGTGGCGTTCTTTTTGCCCGCTCTCGTCAATCAACTTCACGCCGAGGCCGTCCACTACCACGTTCAGTTTCGGCCAACGAACCAAAACACGTGGAAGTCGCATTCGACCGGCCGAGGTTTTGACAGAGCAACGACAACCGCACAAACACTTCGAGATTCGGGATTTAAGACCAGGGTGACTTCCAACCCTGGTGGTGCCAGGCGATCCGCTTCGGCTCACTCTTCTCGCAACTCATCGCGTTCGGCTTCAGCTTGGGGAGAGCATGGCTCTTCGGGACAAAGTTCCGGCTGGCGTCCACACGGGGACTCCTTTGACCATCGCCGCTTCCCTCAGTTCGATCGAATGACAAGCCAGCACCAGCGATCACAGCCCAATCAGCGAGATGGGCTTCTCGCGAGCAGGGGGAACAACAGGCAGAACCAACCGCAATTCCAGACGCCTGATGGGTCCGACGATCAGGAGTCAGAGGAAATGCAACCGCAGTCCGGTCAGCAGTCGCAGCAGCCTCAGTCCGGTCAGCAGTCCCAGTCCGGTCAGCAGCCTCAATCCACTCGCCAGCATCGGTTTCCTCAACAATCGCAGTCCGCTCAGCAACCTCAGTCCACTCAACAGACCCAAGCTCCTCGACAGCCCCAGCCTTCCCAGCCGTTCCAGTTCGCTCAGTCCCCGTCCGGTCAGCAGAATCGCGCTGCTCAACAGCACCAGCACGCTCAACAGCATCACGCTCAACAGCACCAGTCCGCCCTGCAGCACCGGCTTACTCAACAGCACCAACACGCTCAGCAGCACCGGGCCAACCAGCAACATCGGGCCACCCAACAGCACCGGCTAGCTTCTCACCACGGTCAGGTCTGCGCACCATGGTGGCGGTGGGCGTCGATAAGGCGAGGGGCAGAAGGAAGCAAAGCCGTAGGACGGCTCTCCAGAGCCGTCCGGTCGGGTCAGGAGACCCTACCTACGGGTATATTATTTCTTGCCGCTCGCCTCTGCGAAATTGCCGGAGTCGCCCAGCGAAACAGGTGCTCAGCCCGTGAAGTGCTGGATCTTGTTCATTGTGGTTACTTGTGTCATCTTTTCGATTGGAACGGTTCTCTTCTCAAAGTACAAAGGTTTCGCTGGCACACGAAACGCCACAACAGACGACGGCATCCCAAACAAACCCCTGAACGAGTGGATCGAGGGATTGAAAGATGCCGATCCGTTGGCTCGAAGAAAGGCTGCGGTTGCCCTGTCCAGCTTTGGTTCCGCTGCCAAGCCCGCTGTGCCTGCCCTTGGGAAAAGCCTTCAGGATCCGAACGACGAAGTTCGTCAAGCTGTTGTTCTGGCGATTCAAGTTTTGGGACCTACCGCCAAATCGCTTGTTCCGGACTTGATTCACATTCTGAAAAGGGACACGAACGCCAGAGTGCGCGCAATCCGCCGCTCTCGCCCTTGGTGCTATCGGTCCAGCGGCTACGGCAGCCGCTCCTGCTTTGGGTGACGCTCTCAAGGACACGGACGTAAACGTTTGCCTGGCGGCGGCTCAGGCTTTAGAGAATCTTGGCCCGTCCGCCAAAAAGGCTCTGCCAGCCATGATTAAAGCGCTCCGCAGCGATAACGAGGAAGTTCGGCATGCGATTGTGGTCGCACTGGGGAGCCTTGGGTCTAGCGCCAAGCCAGCCGTTCCAGCCCTGGTCGAAGCGCTGAAAGACAAAGACAACGAGGTTCGGATAGCCGCCATGGATGCCCTGGCTGCGATTGGCTCTAGCGCCAAGACCACTGTTCCTGCCCTCATTCAGACTCTGGACAGCACGAGCGACGATGGAGTCCGCCGAGCGGCCATCGAAGCGCTGGGTGGAATCGGTCCTGAGGCCAGGCCAGCGGTTCCGACGCTCGCCAAACTGCTGAGAGATCCAGACGAGGAAATCCGGCAAGCGGCGGCAGAGTCCCTGGCTGCGATTGGTCCCAACGCCAGGGAAGCGATTCCCGCACTCGCTCAGGCCTTGAAGGACAAGGACGATGCCGTCCGAGAGGCAGCGATCTTCGCCCTTGGCGAGATTGGCCCCGATGCCAAAGCAGTGATCCCAACCCTGAAGGGGTTGCTCAAGAACGACGAGACGGGCATCGGAGATGCCGTGGCAGAGGCATTGGAGAAAATCGACCCGGAGCATGCGACGGAGGAGAAGACGAAGAAAGAACCCCCTGCAACAAAGAAAGTAGGCTGGATTTCCTTCGGGGAGAGGGTTGGGGCATATGCGTTAACTTAAGGACCGACGCAAAAAGAAGGTCCTGGAGAGGAGCCCTTCTTTCTCCCTCTCCCCTGGACTCGGGGGAGAGGGGTCGGGGGTGAGGGGGCTGCCTCTGGATCCCTGGCACACGCTTTGCTTGCGGCCCGGAGCAGCCCCCTCACCCCCGACCCCTCTCCCCCGAGTCCAGGGGAGAGCGACAGTGTTGAAAATCAAGGAGGCGAGGTGACGTAAGGTCTTGATTTTCAACACTGTCGCCTTTGAGTTCGCCCCGTCCAAAGCCACGGGGCGAACAGACAAGGGGGGGAAAGGCGTCCTCATTTCGGGATGTTGTTTTTGCGTCGGTCCTTAAGTTAACGCATATGGGGGGTTGGGGTGCTTTTCGCTCGCTGTGAGGGCGACCTTGCTGCGCACCGACCCGACTTTGTTATCGGATGACAGCTGGTCCGGGCAGTTCCGCAGAGCCTGGAACTGCTCGGACCGTCGGCCTGAGCTTGACAGAAGGGCCGGTCTGCCGCTAAAACACACTTGTGGCAAAACGCCGATTCTCGCTCAACGGCAGAACACCACATTTCGTCCATTGCCGCCTTAGCTCAGCGGTAGAGCAATGCTTTCGTAAAGCATAGGTCCAGGGTTCAAATCCCTGAGGCGGCTCTCAAAACGCCCAGAGGAAACCGTTCGCGGAAGTGCTGGTGTCAGTTTTCAAGCAGTTCAGCGTGAACCGTTGGCTCGGTCCCTTTCCCACTTCCTTTTTTCCGAGCAGATCGGGCTTTTTTCACGCACAACCAGCCCGAGAGTTTCATCGCTCACGGTTGCCCTTGCTCCTGGCAATGCCCTGTGTTATGGAGCGTGGAGGGCATGACCCGGAATCGACGTTTGTTGGCCCGCTTGGTGCTTCCCCTCCCTACTGCAGGGAACTTTTTATCTCCTTCGCGAGATCGTCAGGCATGGATGCGATTCTTCGAGCCATCGATTACCACTTGCCCGAAGACACCCTCTCCAATGACGATCTGCGTCGGGAGTTCCCCGAATGGGATCTGGACCGCATCAAGTGCAAGACGGGAATCATCAAACGGCGGATTGCCAGGCCGGACGAGTGTGCTTCCGATCTGGCGTTTCGGGCCGCCCAGCGCCGTTTTGCCCGGGGCGTCTGTCGGCCTGAGGATGTCGATTTCCTGATCTTGTGTACGCAGTCGCCCGACTACTTTCTGCCCACCACAGCCTGCTTGTTGCAAAAACAACTGGGCCTGGCCACAACCATCGGCGCTCTGGACGTCAACCTGGGCTGTTCCGGCTACATTTACGGGCTGGGCCTGGCCAAGGGTTTGATCGAAACGGGTCAGGCCAGCAACGTCCTGCTGCTGACGGCCGACACGTACAGCAAGTTCATTCACACGACCGACCGGAGCGTCCGGACCATTTTCGGCGATGGAGCCGCTGCCTCGCTGATCCAGGCCAGCCCTCCCGGCAAGGAATGCAGCATCGGGCCGTTCGTCTACGGTACCGATGGCCAGGGTGCGGCCAACCTGATCGTTCGGGGAGGAGGGATGCGGCATCGGGGTGCCTCACCCGGCGATGGCAGTCCCGTTGGCCCTCCCGTTCAACTCTCCATGAACGGTCCGGAAATCTTTCACTTCACCATGCGCCAGGTGCCGGAGTGCCTGGATCGGCTGCTGGAGCGGACGGGACGGTCGCTGGACCAGATCGATCTGTTCGTGTTCCATCAGGCCAACAAGTACATGCTGGAGCATCTTCGTGAGAAGCTCCGACTGCCCCGGGAAAAATTCTTCGTCGGCATGGAGGAGTTCGGCAACACGGTTTCCGCATCGATCCCGATTGCCCTTGCGCCAGGCCGAAGAGCAAGGGCATCTCAAGCCAGGGACTCTGGTCGCCCTGTTGGCTTCGGCGTCGGTTACTCCTGGGTGCGACCTGGTACGATGGGTCGGTGTCCAGGCGGCGAGTCAGGCTGCGTAGGCGAGGGGCAATAATACATCTCCCCTCTCGCCCGTCTGGGGCGAGGGGTTGGGGGTGAGAGCCCTCTCCCCCAACCCCTCGCCCCCGAGTAAAGGGGAGAGGGGGAAGAGTCGTGCCGCATTTCGGGAAGTTGCGTCGGTCCCTTGCGGAGAAGTGGGAAGAATTGTTCCCGCTCATTCTTGAAACGGATTCTTGACTCCGGTAAAATTGTTCGGTGAGGGGCTGGTCGGTAGCCCATCGTTTGCTGCGTCGAAACATCCCCGGGGTGCCGCGATGGCTTCGCTCCACGTTACCAAGGGTGTCGCGTCCGAGAATCCGATCGAGATTCCTCTCGATGGGGATCACTTTGTCCTGGCGCAACCCCGACTGCGGCATCGTCATTCCCGTGACTTCCGTCAGCCGGGAACACGCCGAGATCCTCCGGACCAGCGGCAAATACTTCATCGAGGACAAAAAGAGCCGCAACGGCACCTTCGTCAACAACCAGGCGATCAACGGAACGGACCCCTCTGAAGAACAACGACAAGATCCGCATCTGCGACTTCATCGCCACCTTCGTCGATAACCAAAAGAACCTTCCTTCGGCCGAGGACTGAGGAGGACGGACCGACGAACGTGACAGCCCGTCCACCGTCGAGGCCGATGCTGCCGCACAGCAGCCAGCATGCTGCTGGAAACGCAGCCGGCCGAGAAGCTCCGGCCACCTGCTCGAGATCAGCTACAACCTGAGCAAGACGCTGGAACTGACGACCGCTGCTGCCCAAGATCGTCGACAGCCTGTTCCAGCTCTTCCGCCAGGCCGACCGCTGCTTCCTGATCCAGGACGAGGAAGGCGAGAACAGCCGCCAAGCTGATGCCGCGCGTGGTCAAGACGCGCCGAGCCGCCGACGAGGCCAACGCCCGCTTCAGCCGCAGCATCGTCCGCAGTGCCTGGAGACGGCCCAGGCGCTTCTCAGCGACGACGCCAGCGCGACGACCGCGTGCAGCTGAGCCAGAGCGTCGTCGATTTCCGCATCCGCTCGGTGATGTGCGTGCCGCTGTGCGGGGCCAACGGCAAGGCGTTCGGCGTCATTCAGCTCGACACCCAGGACCGCAGCAAGAAGTTCACCCAGGACGACCTGAAGCTGCTCTGCGGCGTCGCCAACCAGGCGGCCATCGCCCTGGAAAACGCCCGGCTGCTACGAGGACGCGGTTGAAGCGGGAGCGGTTCAAGCGCGATCTGGAGCTGGCCCGGCAGGTGCAGCTGAGCTTCCTGCCCAAGAGCGTTCCCGAGGTGCCCGGCTACGAGTTCTACGCGCACTACAAGTCGGCCCAGGAGGTCGGCGGCGATTATTACGGTTTCATTCCGTTGCCCGACGGCCGGCTGGCCATGGCGCTCGGCGACGTGGCCGGCAAGGGCGTCCCGGCGGCGCTGCTCATGGCCAAGCTATCCTCGGAGACACGCTACTGCCTGTCCACCGAGCCCGACGCGGCGACCGCCGTCTCGAAGCTGAACGACCTGCTGTGCGAGTTTGCCGGCGAGGCCGACCGCTTTGTCACCCTGGCCATGCTGGTGCTCGATCCGCTCCGGCACACCATCACGATGGTCAGCGCGGGGCACTCTTCACCGCTGCTGTATCGGCCCGGTGTTGCACTGGAGGAGGTGGTCTCCAACGATGTCACCGGGCTTCCCCTGGGCATCATGGAGGGCTATGCCTACGAGGCCTGCCAGCGCGTCCTGCAGCCGGGTGACAGCCTGCTGATCTTCACGGACGGCGTGACCGACATGCTCGATCCCAACAGCAAGCAGTTCAAGCTGGTGGGAATCGAACTGCGCGCTGCAGGGAATCGGGCAAGTACCGCCCCAACAGATGGTCGATCGGATTTCCCGGGCTGTCCAGGCCCACGCCGCAGGAACGGATCCGTTCGATGACGTGACCCTGGTCGCCCTTGGTCGATCCCTCTGAGCCAACGATCCGATTTGTCGTTTCGCGAGGCAACAAAGCCAGAGGCCACAGACAGATACCAGAGGTCGGGACCAAAGACTCAGAGGTTGAGAAAGTCACCCCACCCCCAACCCCCTCCCCGAAGCGGAGAGGGGGAGCAAGACGGAAAAACAAGCACCTGCTCCCCCTCTCCGCTTCGGGGAGGGGGTTGGGGGGTGGGGTGCTTTCTCAACCTCTCAGACCGGAGACAGGGGACCAGATTGAGAGCCATGACCACCAAGACCATCACCCTGCCTGAAACCAAGACTGCCCGGAAGAGCAAACTCGCCGACAACCGCCCTACAACGTGATTCTGCTCAACGACGACGATCACACTTACGAGTACGTGATCAACATGCTTCAAGTTCTGTTCGGCTACCCGCGGGAAAAGGGCTATCAGATGGCCCGCGAGGTGGACACCACCGGCCGAGTGGTCGTGCTGACCACCAGCAAGGAACACGCCGAGTTGAAGCGCGACCAGATCCACGCTTTTGGTCCCGACCCGCTCAGTTCCAAGAACTGCCAGGGCTCCATGTCGGCCGTTATCGAGCCGGCCTACGAGTGAGAAGGTCCCGATTCCGACCTCAAGCCTCGTTTCGCCCTCGGCCTGCTCGCCCGGCGAGCGGTGTTTGGCAACTAGAGAAACGGACCACGGCCTTTTCCTCTGGTCACCAAACACCGCTCCACCCGGGCAAACCAGGCCGGGGCGAATCCTACCAACTCACCTCGTTGATCTGCGAACCCCCTCTTCTGCTACAATACCTCCATGAAACCTTTCAGCGAAATGCAGCGAAACGCCCTGCACCAGCACCTGCGCAAGCACCTGGCGGCGAAGTTCGTTTCGACACACCTCTCGCCAGCTCTACAGCACCGACGCCAGCATCTACCAGATCGAGCCGCTCGGCGTCGTCATTCCGCGCACCGCCGACGACCTCGTCGACCACCGTGCAGATCGCCGCCGAGGCGCGAAGTGCCGATCACCGCGCGCGGCGGCGGCACCAGTCCTTCGGGCCAATCGATCGGGCCGGGCATCGTCCTCGATTGCAGCAAATACCTGAACGACATCCTCGACCTCGATCCGACGGCCGCAGTCGCCCGCGTTCAGCCGGGCGTCGTGCTCGACCAGCTCAACCGGGCTGCCGGCGAGCATGACCTGCAGTTCGGCCCCGAGTGTCGCCACGCCAGCCGGGCCAACCTCGGCGGCATGATCGGCAACAACTCGGCCGGGTCGCGCTCGATCGTCTACGGCAAGACGATCGACCACGTCCGCCGGCTGAACGTGATCCTCGCCGACGGCAGCCGGCCGACGTTCGGCCCGCTCAGCCCGACGAGTGGGAGACACCGGGCCCAGCGGCAAGTCGCTGGAGGCGGCCGTCTATCGCGACGGTGGCCGCATCGTGGCCGACAACGCCGACGAGATCCGCCGCCGCTTTCCGCGTATCCTTCGGCGGGTCAGCGGCTACAACCTCGACGTCCTCGTCGACTGCCTCTGTCCGAGCCGGAACGCTGGCCGAGGTGCCGGACTCTCGCAGCCTCGCCGGCCTGCATCAGCTTCTCGTCGGCAGCGAAGGTACGCTCGCCGTCATCGCCGAGGCGGAACTGAATTTGGTGCCGCGGCCGAAAGCGCGCGGCCTGCTCGTTCCGCAGTTCGCTACGCTGGCCGCCGCGATCGACGCCGTTGGCCGTCGTGCCTGGAAGCCAGCCCGTCCGCCGTCGAGCTGATGGATCACTTGCTGCATCGAGTTGACCGCGAACAATCTCGCCTTGCGCGACACGATGAAGCTGATCGCGCGGCAAACCCGCAGGCCCTGCTCATGGTCGAATTCAGCGGCGACGATCCGGCCGAGGTGGCCGACCGCGTCGAACGCCCCAAGCGACGGCTCGCAGGGCGTGCCCGGGTTGACGGCCGCTGTTGCCGGCTCTGGACCGGCGGTCCGCGACCCGCTGTGGAACCTGCGCAGGGCCGCCGATGCCGCTGCTCTACGGCATGCCCGGCGATCGCAAGCCGGTGACGTTCGTCGAGGATGCCGCCGTCGTCCCGGCGCGGTTGCCGCGAGTTCGTCGCCCGCTTCCGCGGCATGCTGCAAGCGCACGGCACCGACGGCGCCTTCTATGGCCATGCCAGCGTCGGCTGCCTGCACATCCGGCCGGTGCTCAACCTCAAGGAGCCGGCACGATGTCGCCCGGATGCGGCAGATCACGGAGGAAGTGACCGACCTGGTGCTGGAGTACGGCGGCAGCCTGAGCGGCGAACACGGCGACGGCCTGGCCCGCAGCGAGTGGAACCAGAAGATGTTCGGGCCGGTGGTCTACGAGGCGTTCCGCGAGGTCAAGCAGGCATTCGATCCGCACGGCCTTCTCAACCCCGGCAAGGTCGTCGACGCCCCGCCGATGACGGAGAACCTGCGCTATCGCGCCCGGCTATCGCACCGTCCGAGCCGCCGACGGTTTTCGACTACGGCAAACAGGAGGGCTTCGTCGCGGTCGGTCGAGATGTGCAACGGCAACGGCGCCTGCCGCAAGCAGAAAGGCGGCGACGATGTGCCCGTCCTTACCGGGCGACGCTCGACGAGCGGGACAGCACGCGCGGCCGGGCCAATGCTCTGCGGCTCGCGATCGGCGGGGCGGACGGTGAATCGAACGCCGCCGGTCGCTTGGTCGAGCAGGACTGGGTTCACGAGGTCTTCGACCTGTGCCTGATGTGCAAGGCTTGCAAGGCGGAGTGCCCCAGCAACGTCGACGTGGCCAAGCTCAAGGCCGAGTTCCTGCACGCTATACTACCAGCAACACCGGCGGCCGCTCGGCCATCTGCTTGATGGCCAACATGCCACTTGCTGAACCGGCTGGCGGCGCCGTTCGCGCCGGTGGTGAACTGGCTCAGACGCAATCGGCTGTTGCGCTGGCTTCTGGAAATGATCGACCGGCATCGATCGCCGCCGCAGTCTTGCCGCCGTTGCACGCCGACCATTTCCGCCGCTGGTTTCGCCGGCACCAGCCCGGACCCGAATGCCGGCACTGCGTGGCCGCGTGCATCCTGCTTGACGATTGCTTCACCACCTACAACGAGCCGGCAAGTGGGCCGGGCCGCCGTGCGCGTGCTGGAGACGAGCCGGCTATGGGGTCGAACTTGCGCGGACTCTCCTGTTGCGGCCGGGCGATGATTAGCAAGGGTTTCTCGCCGACGCGCGCGATCTGGTCCGCGACGCAGGTGCCCGGCCTGGCGAAGCGAGTGGCCGACGGAACGCCGATCCTGGGTCTGGAGCCGAGCTGTTTGCTGACGCTGGCCGACGAGTGGCCCGACCTGGTGCCGGGGCCGAGACCGGCAGTCGCGCGAGCCGTCCACCTCGCCGACGGCTGGCTGGCGAAACAGAGTGCAAGCAGGCGCGGCGCGAGCTCTCGCTGCGGCCGCACGACCGGGAAGTGTGTGTTGCACGGCCATTGTCACCAGAAGGCCCTGGTCGGCGCCGGCGGATCGGCCGCCGTCGTTGCGAGCTGGTGCCGGGCCTGACGTGACCGTGCTCGACACCGGCTGCTGCGGCATGGCTGGCTCGTTCGGCTACGAGAAGGAGCACTTTGATCTTGAGCGTCGAAAATCGCCGGCCTGGACCTGCTGCCGGCGCTGCGAGCGGCACCGGCGGCCGAAGTGGCGGCCCCGGGAACGTCGTGCCGGCATCAGATCCACGATCTGGCCCGAGCGGCGCTCCATCCGTTGGAGGTGCTGAACGAGCAGATGGGGCCGGGGTGATCGGCGAACATTGAGCTGGTTGGTGGGTGCTTGCAGCGATCGTGATTGAGGAGAGAAAATGTCCAAGGTAACCCTGGAAGAGGCCAGAACCCATCTGGCCGAATTGATCGAACACCTGGCACCTGGTGACGAGATTCTCATAACCCAGAAGGACCACGTCGTGGCGAAACCGGCAGTAGCCGGCCAGCCCGGAAGCCGCGACAGCCCGGCAACTGCAAGGGTATGCTAACCATCGTCCAGGAGGATGATGAACACCTGGAGCACTTCAAGGAGTACATGCCTTGAGGCTCCTCCTGATACTCATGCGTTCCTGTGGTTTATCTTCAATGACGCCCAGTTGAGTGCGGCAACCAGGACGGTGATCAGCGACCCTCAGAACGACGTCTTCGTGAGCCCAGCCACCTATTGGGAGATCGCTATCAAGGTGAGCATCGGCAAGTACACGCTCCAGGCTCCGTTCGAGGACTTTATCCGGCACGCGATCAAGGACAACGACTTCGACATCCTGCCCATCGAGATAAGGCATGCGGCTCAAGTTGCCACCTTGCCAATGCACCATAAGGATCCCTTCGACCGCATCCTTATCGCCCAGACCCTGGTGGAGGGGCTGACCCTGTCAGTAACGAGGAGACCTGATCCTATGAGTGACCTTTCTCGTGTCCTCCGTTGCAGTATCCAACGCATCGAGACGGCCGATTCTGTTCGTTATCAACTGTGGTATGCCGATGTCATTCTCACGAACATTTCGGACGCTAACATTGAGCTACAGTTGGAGCAACGACTCGCTCTCGCGTATGAATTTGTCGTAACCGATGAGCAAGGCCGAGTGCTTGCCCAGCGGAGTTTTGTGAACGGGAATACCGACCTCCCCAAAATCACCAGCGCATCAGAATTCCCCCACATGAGGACGTGCGGACGTCGTTTCCATTGTTTCGGGCGATTCCTCCCGACATGCGAGTTCCCGGAAAGTATCGAGTAAAGGTCGTCTTCCCTCTTGGGGAAGAACGGGTGGAGTCCGACCCTGTTGAAATAGTTATCGATTGAGTCCGACCACATCCTGGCCCGCATTTGTCCCACTCCGCCACATCCCGAAGCGAGAGTGGTCGGGCAGTCAGCAGAAGGCGTCTAGCCCCGATCATTATGACAGATGAACTGAGTCTACCCGGAAGTTGGCCCCCGTGCCAAAGGCGGCCGACCCCGATTGAGGCAATGGAGATTTCGGCTACCTACGGCGGAGTGGAATTCGGCGTGATTCAGGAAGTCGCATCCACCAGGCGTTACTGCTTGGTACTCGGAAGCAGAAACGATGAAGTTGTGATTCCAAATCACCCGGAGTTGTACAGGGATGTCGCCCACACGCATCCACTCGGCGGACAACAGCCAAGCCCCAAGACAGGGCGGGACTTAGAATCTACCAGGACGGTAACGGACAAGCGACTTCTCCGATCTAGGCTGCCGCCAACTCGACAGATCCTGCCGCCGTTCATGTCATCAATTACTCAGAACCGTGACGCGAAACCACTAGTCGAACGCCTGGAGCGGTACAAGCCCTTCTGGACCGATCAGGCATCCAACTATGTGCTGGTTGTGGCTGGGGCCGACAGGCATCCACGTCCTGGCAACTGCTTGATTGGCCAGAAATCGCGAGGAGTGTTGTTGAAGTTTAATGATACCGAACTGGTCGAAGAGTTGATAAAGCGGATGCACGCTGCTGGAGTTCCCGTCGTGTCCCCACGTGATTTCTTCCCGTATATGAGTCGTGAGTGAAGCTGAACTCCACTCTGGATGGCTCAAATAGCCACAGCCCCGTAAACGTCTTGGGCGCGCCCGGTGGCAGGAGTGTTACGGAAGTCCAAAAGAAAGGTATGTGATTCGCGGCGATGATACCATTATACGCTTGTGCGATACTTTTTCTGACTTCATTGTCAAAATATGCTTGTTTGATGCCGTTCCAGGAGATGAACCTTCAGTCGAACGGGAACGTACCTTCACGCCAGCGAAAAACCTTCTGATCGCATCCTGAACAAAACCGGATCGTTGCATCATGGCGGACCTCCTCTTTCGCTCAGAAGGGTTTCGGCTCGTTTCCGTCAAACCACTCCTGGGACGGTCGGAGAGTCTTTCCGCCGAGTCCCAATCGATCAAGGTCGCTGTCGATGTGTCCGAGACGTTCGGCAAACCCGACTTTGCGCCCACAGAAGACCAGGCCAGATAGCAAGCGGAGAGCACAACCATGCCAGACGAACCACAGACCAGCGACCTTGCGGCCGAGGTTCAAGAACTTCGCCAGCAGGTCCAGGCCATTGTCGCCACCTTCAAAGAGTTCCTCACTTTGCCGAGGCTCTCCTGCTTCCCGCTCAACCCGTTCCTGGGCAGTTGGCCAGGCTACCCTCTGCCGTTGGACGCCCGCTTTCTGGTCCTGGCTCGAATCGGGTTCTCTGAGGAAGTTGAGGAACACCCGATCAAGGACTACACCCACCTCGTGTCTCGAAGTCACCCCTGGCGCCGACAACCCTCCTTGAAGGGCCGCAATCTGACAGTTCGTCAGTTGGTTGGGACCGTCAAGGCCAACCAGTGGGACGAGGAGCAGGCGGCAAGGAACCTTGAACTGCCTGCGGAGGCCATCCGCGAAGCCCTTCGCTATGCAGAGGAAAACCGCGAACTGCTTGACTTCGAGACGGCTTACGAGCGCCTGATCCTGGCTTGTGGGGATGCAAAGACCTCTCGCCACAAGGGTTGATTCAGGCTTCGATTATCTCGGCGTCAACCATCACATCATAGGTGGTCGATACAATTTGGCTGGCAAACTTGTCCTTCTTGACCTGCAGGAAGCGGTCGATCACTCGATCTTTCCAGGGGCCAGGGCCACCGCCAGCTTTCAACTGGCGATACAGGTAGGCCAGAGTAGCCAGCAACTCAAGATGCTGTGGTTGAAGTGGTAGCAAACTCCAGACGACCTTGTTGATTTTCTCCTGATACCGATTCAGAGTGAGTCCGTGGGGCTGGAGCAATTCTTCGGTATTTGTGTTGTGATGATAGTTTGAGTATTTCTCCGGTGCTGACGAGGCATCCTTCAACACATCGTCAGCCAGAAGCCACTCGACATCGCGGCTGATCCGATCGCAGTAGGGACCGTAGTGATACACATCGAACCGATACCGCATCGGCACACCAGAGAGTTGCAAGAAATACACAATTTTCTGCAGGGCAGTTCGCCCCAGATACCCGCTGTGTCCGCTTTCCGCAGCTGCCTTGACGGCAGCCGCCAGAAGTGCATGTTCCCAGGTGCCTGTAAATTGCAGCGGCATGGTCGTCTCCTCAGGCTTTCGCGTAGTGCTTGCATTGGGCCTCAAGCTCGCGTTGCTGTTGCTTCTGCTCTCTCCCAAGTTCAGCAAAGATGCGAGCGACCTGGAACCACCGAGGCATCTTTCGCAGGACAGGGCTCCGCTCACCAAGCAGCCCAATCCTGTGGGGATTCCCTGATGATGAAAGGTCCCTGGTCCGCAGCATTCGTGGCGATTTGGATAGCGACAGCCATCTCACAGGCGTCGGCTTGCCCGTCTACAAATCGCTCCAATACTTCGACCGCTACCTGGCTGCGCTCGTCATCCAACAGATGCCAGATGCGGGGACAGCAGGCACAGGCGAACAGCCGCAGCTTCCGCTCGCTTAATGGTCCGCTGCTCCGCAGAAAATCCAGCATCGCGTGCGGATCGGTAGACGTGAGCCACTCGCTCTGGTTCATTGACAGTCACTCCCTGGCAAGAACAAGATCGATAGCCCAACAACCCCGAATGTGCTGCCCTGGACCGCGCAGGTGATCCAGGAGATCGGTGGTTTCACAGCCTGCATCGACCAGAGCATCGGCCAGCACTCCAAGCCGACTGGGGTCGAGGGTGCCTGCGGGCAGGATTCGTTCCGCGTAGGCCGCCTCTGCCAGTTTGGTGATCAGACCGTCCTGCCAGGTCAGCAGAGTCGGAGCGAGGGGCGCAGCAAACGAAAGGCATTGCCGAAGATGTCGCGAAGGAACTGGCCTGAACGCTCTCCTCAACCTCCCTGGCGTCCATCATGGCACCTGTCGCTTCGCCATCGTCCTCGGTCTTGTTGGCGTTTTCAACGTCGGCCAAGACGCCCGGAACCAGAGCGGCAGTATGGCAGGCGTCCGTGACGTTAGTGCTGATGTCGTGCTGAGCGGTGAGTCTCGCGGCGTTGCTGTAGTGGTCGGCACTGGCCTAGTCGGGAGCAGGAACGAAGTCGAGTTCGTCCTCCGTCGCTGCTCCGTCTGCGTAACGTTCCGCCCACTCGATCAAAGCCAGCGCAGGTGTCTGCAGAAAGCCCATCATGGCCCACGGACAGTTGGAGACACGACGGCAGCAGGCCACCGCGAAGAGCCGGAGTTTCCTCTCGCTCGCCCTGCCATTGTCCAGCAGGAAGCCCAACATCGCCCGCGGGTAATCACAAGAGAGCCACTGCTCCTCGTTCATCCTCTCCTCCAGGTCAGGTTGGCAATTGCTCCCGATCAGGGGTACTGGGATACGCTTGCACGGTGACAATGTGTCCGGATGACGCCTTGCAAACCTCTTTCAAACAGGAACTTAGGAAGCTGACCCGACATCGCCAGGGCCCAACCTTGTTGGCAAGGTGGCCAGCTATGGGGCCAAGGCTGTGGCACGGTGTCTACTTGCCGACTCCGGGCATGGTCCGGATTCCTCGCCGACTTGAATGAGAAATGAGAACGCAATTGCCGCTGCTGGCGAAACCCGACGGTTTAACTCAGATAGGCCCCTCCTGCTGCGGCAAAGGCTTCTTCGGGCGTGCCGTAAAAGTCGCCGGAGGGCAACATGGTCAAGGCGTACTTCTCGTTGCTGTAGCCGAACATTGCAAAGGACCAGCGGTTCTCGTCTCCGTAATAACGCAGACGACACAGATGAAAGGGGATCTCCCGCAGCTGTTCGATCCGTTCCTCGCGAGTTTCGGTCAAGTGAGGCAATTCGGGTGGCGGCCACGGTTCCGGCACATCCGGCTCGGTGTAGGCATCGATGTAACAGAACTGTTTGTGGAAACGGATGCCCAGACGTGTGTACTTGCCGACGAAGTGGAGTTCGGCATACTCCTGGATGCGTTTGGTCGTTCGCTCCTGTACGGCTTTGGGGATCGGGATTCCGCCCCGGTCAGGGTCGCGTACCCAGACGCCGCGTGGCATGATGATGCTCCTTTGTGATCGAGCGAGCTTGAGGTTCTTTTCAATCGCCTGTGGTTCGTCCATGCGGCCCGGTTCATCGAGCAAGGATGGCAGGGTCACAATGGCTTCCTCTTCTGGGCGTCTGTTTCCCCCTGGGTGATGGGTTGCAAGGCATTTCTCTGTTATTCTCCCACAAGTGGGCACAATCGCTGGATGCGTTGTCGAAACTGTTGGAGAGGACATCAGAACGACAAAGCAAATTCGGGAGGTATTTCCGCGTCGGTCCTTGGCACGCTGCTCTCGCATGCAAGAATGCCAGGACCATTTCCCTGACGTGCTGCGCGATTGTGCCGAACAGGAGGGTGCCTGTCCGCGATATCTCCATCGTCCGGGGAAAAGAGCGAATCCGGGAAGGATGCACTGTTTGTACAATTGAAGATCGCTCATGGGGCAGAAGGTCCTTGGAATCCGGTCCTGGGTCACGCCCCGCCAGGAAGACGCGGTCCGTTCTCCCAATCGCTTCCGAGCGCCAACGCTCCTCCTGTTCTACTGGAGGACCATTGTATGTCTCGCTTTCTGTTCGTGCTTCTGACGATGTTCGCCCTGGCTGTTTCCCTGGGGATGACGGCTCCCGTGCTGGCTGGCCATGGCGGTGGCCACGGCGCCGGTGGGCACGGCGGCGGCCACGGGGGTTTTCATGGCGGCTATGGGTATGGCGGCTTTCGCGGCTACGGCTACGGTGGCTTCTACCCGGGGTTCGGCATCGGGATCTACCCAGGTTACGGCTATGGTGGTTATGGGTATGGTTACGGTTACCCAGGTTATGGCTTCGGTTATCGACCGCTCTACGTTGGCGGCTCTGCACCTGTCATCGTGACGGTGCCGTCGGTCAATCCGGTGCAACCGGTTCCGCCACCTGGAGGGCCAGGGATGCCACCTGGAGGGGCAGATGGGCCGCCTGTAGGTCCGGGCATGCCGCCTATCGGGCCAGGCGGCCCTCCAGGCGGACCGGGCGGGCCACCTGTCGGACCAGGAGGGCTCCCAATGGGTCCAGGAATGCCGCCAGGAGGGCCAGGAGGGCCGCCACCAGGACTGCCTGGTGTGCCGCCTGGTGGTCCGCAGATGCCGCGAGGGAACTTGAACAACGGCCTGAATCCACGGCTGCTGCCCATCGATAACAGAGCGCGCGTGATCGTTCGGCTCCCCGCCGATGCGGTGCTCTGGTTCGATGGCGAAGCCATGACCCCGACAGGGCCGGAACGCGAGTTTGTGACACCACAGCTACCGTTGGATAAGGCTTACGTCTACGAGGTCAGGGCACGCTGGATGCAGTCCGGCCAACCAGTCGAACGGACCCTTGAGGTCAAGGTTCGCCGCAACACAACGACCACTGCGGACTTCAGCGTTCCGCCTCCGCCAAGGGACTGATGGCCAAGAGTTTGGGAAGCAACACCACCCTCAACCCTCGCTTTAGGGAGGGGGTTGGGGGGGCTCAGTCTCTCACTCAGCGGAGAAGTCCGCCAGGGACTGTTCCAACTCCTTTTTCTGGGCGTCCGCCTGCCCATCGAGCTTCTTGACATCCGCCTGATACTTCTCGATCTGTACCTCCTGATCAGTCAGTTTCTTGAGATAACGCTTGTGGATTTCGGAGTCGGCAGGGACCTCACGCAGGTTGGCGCAGAGCGCGTCTGGTCATCCGTTAGGACCTTCAGTTGACGCTCCAACTCAAGAATGTCTTGCCGGGTCTTGCTCAGAGCCCAGCGTAAGTCCATCGCCTTCTTGAAACCGTCCTTGACCTTTGTGCTGGCAGCGGACTGGCTGATGAAGAACCGGACAACCCTCGGCGTCAACCTCGCCAAGGCGGAGCGGCTGAGGCCGGCGCATTTCAACCACGTGCTCGCCAAGGTGAAAGGCGCCGCCCACGAGCCGCTCGTCAACGAGGTGGTTTTGCGCGCGCAGTCCCAGGCCGAATACACCCATCAGAACTACGGCCATTTTGGCCTGAACCTTCGCCGCTACGCCCACTTCACCTCGCCGATCCGCCGCTACGCCGATCTCGTCGTCCACCGCGCCCTGATCGGCGCGCTCAAGCTGGGTCCGGACGGCCTCACCGAGGCGGGCGGGGCGGGTCTCGCCGATGTCGCCGAGCGCATCTCCGCCGCCGAGCGCCGCGCCATGGCGGCCGAGCGCGAAACCGCCGACCGGCTTATCGCCGCGCATCTTTCGCAACAGATCGGCGCGCGGTTTCGCGCCCGCATTGCCGGCGTCACCAAGGTCGGGCTGTTCGTCAAACTCGCCGACACCGGCGCCGACGGGTTCATCCCGGCGAGCTCGCTCGGGGCCGACTATTTCCGCTATGACGAGGCGGCGCGGGCGCTGGTTGGAACGCGGACCGGCGAGACGTTCCGGCTCGGCGACCGCGTGGAGGTCAAGCTGCTGGAGGCCGCGCCCTTCGCCGGGGCGCTGCGATTTGAAATGCTGTCGCGCGGCGAGCGCGCCGCCAGATCCCGGACGAAGCGCAAATGACAGAAACGCCCCTGACCATCGAAAGTCGGCGCCCCGTTGGGCTCGCCATGCGCCGCGGCTTTGTTGGCCGTTGCCCATCCTGCGGGCAGGGGCGGCTGTTTCGCGCCTATTTGAAGGTGGTCGATTCCTGCGAAGTCTGCGGAGAGGCGCTGCATCACGAGCGCGCCGACGACGCGCCGGCATATTTCACCATCGCCATCGTTGGCCATTTCATCATCGCCGGCGTGCTGGCGACCGAATTTGTCGCCCCCGATTCGCCATTCTGGGTTCCCGCGCTGATCTGGTCGGCGCTGGCGCTCGCCGCCTCGCTGATCCTGCTGCCGCGGGTCAAAGGCGCGCTGATCGGCCTGCAATGGGCCAATCGGATGCACGGCTTCGGCGGCGGGGCGCGCGACGACGCATAGTCCCCGGCCGCGCGCGCTGCTACGTCTCGCCTTTTGTCAATGGAGCCGAAATGTCGCCTTCCGCCTATTTCGCATTTCTTGCTGCGACCATTGTACTTGTTATCGTTCCCGGCCCAACCGTCACGCTGATTATCGCCAACAGCCTGCGCCACGGCCGTCGCGCCGGGCTGTTGAACGTCGCCGGCACGCAAATCGGACTGGCGGTCACGGTCGGCGTGGTGCTGCTGGGTCTGGCTTCGCTGATCGCGGCGATGGGGGGCTGGTTCGTATGGTTTCGGCTCGCCGGCGCCGCCTATCTAATCTGGCTTGGTTGCAAACTTCTGTCGTCGCAAGGAGACGTCGCATCGGGAGCCGCCGCGCGTGCGCCGCGCGGCGGATTTCTCCTTCAGGGGCTCGCGGTGGCGCTTAGCAATCCGAAGACGCTGCTGTTCTTCGGCGCCTTCTTCCCGCAATTCATGGACCCGCACCGCGACTTCACCGCGCAGGTCCTGATTATGGGCGTGACCGCAATGACGGTGGCGGCGATTTCGGACACCATCTACGCGGTCATGGCCTCCAGCGCGGCGCAAGCGTTGTCGCGCCGGCGCGCGCGACTGCTGAGCCGCGCGGGCGGCGGCATGCTGATCGGCGGCGGCCTCTGGCTGGCGCTGGCGCGAACGAAGTAGCGCGCTCAGCATATATGGCCCGCAATCCCTACTATTCCGGCCCGGTCTCCGATCATTTCGACGGGCTCAGGTTCTTCTATCCCGGCGGACCCGACGACAAATCGCTGGGCGACCTCTGGCGCATGCTGCGCGACGCGCGCCGGCTTCGCGCCGCATGGCCGCAAAACCCGCCCACACTGCCCTGCCCCGCGCCGCCGCCGCGTGTGACGGGCGAGCGCATTCGCGTCACGCTCATTGGGCACTCGACATTTCTGATGCAGACCCAGGGCGTCAATATCTTGATTGACCCCGTCTGGTCGGAGCGCGCCGGCCCGTTCGGGCTTCTCGGCCCCAAACGCGCGACGCCGCCGGCGCTGAGCCTCGACGAGTTGCCGCCGCTCGACGCGATCCTGCTCAGCCACAACCATTACGACCACATGGACCTCCCGACGCTGAAGCATCTGGCGCGGTTGCGGCCGTGCCCGGTGTGGACGCCGCTCGGCAACGACACGATTTTGCGCCGCTACGATTCCGGGATCGATGCGCGCGCGCTCGATTGGGGCGAGGCGGCCGTGGTTGGCGTGCTGCGCGTGACGCTGGAGCCGGCGCGGCACTGGTCGGCTCGCGGCCGCAGCGACCGGCGCATGGCGCTGTGGGGTTCGTTCGTGATCGCGGGCGAAGGCGGCGCGATCTTTTACGCCGGCGACACCGGCTATGGCGACGGCGCGCTGTTTCCCGCGATCGCGCGCGCGGCATCCGCGCATAAAGTTGGCGCTGCTGCCGATCGGCGCCTATGCGCCACGCTGGTTCATGCAAGATCAGCATTGCGATCCCGACGAGGCGGTCGCGATATTCACCGCGCTCGGCGCGGAACGGGCGATCGGCTGCCACTGGGGCACGTTCCGGCTCACCGACGAGCCCTACGATGAGCCGCCGCAGCGGCTGGCGCAGGCATTGGCGAAGGCGGGGATCGCGGCGGAACGCTTCGTCGCGCCGCCGCCGGGGGGCGTGGTGGAGATCGGCTAGAGTCGCCGCAGCGCCGCCATCGCCGCTTCGGCCTTTTCCCAGGGCACGAACAGATGATCGTGCCGCGCGCCGGCCACGACGTTGCAGGCGATCCCCGCTTGCGCCAGCGCCGCGGCGAACGCCGCCGTGAAGCCGACAGCGTCGAGCGCCGAGTTCACCGTCATCGTGATCCAGGCGGCGCGAAAGGCGATCGGCAAGCCGGCGGCCTCGGCGATGGCGAGGTCGACATAAAGCGTCAACCCCTCCGCCTCGCGGAACGCGCCGATCACGGCGTCGGCCGGTAAACCCTCGGGCATGGCGAATGCGTCCAAGGCGACAATAGCCACGGCGCGCGGGCTCAACTCCGGCGAAGCCGCGGCGAGCAACGTCGCAAGGTCGCGGATCGCGGGTGCGCTCATCCGAGCTTCTTCAAAAAGCCGGCGAGCTTCAGCAACCCGTCCGGCCACGGCCCGTGGCCGGATTCCGCGTCGATGCGGCCGGCTTCGCCGGCGTCGATGAAATCGGCCCCCCAATCGGACGCCAGCGCCTGCGACTGGCTCAGCGAAGCCCAGGGATCGGTGCGGCTGCCGACCAGCAGCGTCGGCCAGGGCAGCCGCGCCCGCGGCGCGCTCGGCCACGTTCCGCCGTCGAGCGTCGTCAGCGTGTCGTCGGCGGGCGGAGCGACGAGGAAGGCGCCGCGCACATCCGTCCCTTTCAGCGCCGCCGCCGCCAGCGCCGCGGCGACGGCGCCCGTGGAATGGCCAATCAGCAGCGCCGGCCGCCCGCCGGCCGTCGCGGCGAGCAGCGTTGCGGGCGCGGCGGCGGGATCGACGCCGACGAGCCGCGCGGTCGAGAGCTTGGCGCTCCAGCGGGCGATCCAATGGTCTGGCGACACGGGGCCGGTTTCGGGAATGAACAGGAGATCGAGGTCGGAGACGCGCATCCCCGGCCCTATAGCAGGGTCCGTCGGCCGCCGCAGCCGTCGCGCGGCGCGGCTCTTGCGAAGCTTGGTTTACAAATGCGGCGTTCGCGTCTTCTATGTCCACGGCGTAACCGCGCGCCCCGTCGCCGACCTCTGGAGTATTTGCATGCCAACGACCAAAATCCTGGCCGCCGCCGCTTTGACGCTGGGCCTCACGCTGACCGGCGCCGTCGCGAAGGATTGGAAAACCGTCGTGATCGGCATGGAGGGCGCCTATGATCCCTACAATCTGACCGATCCCAGCGGCAAGATCGTCGGCTTCGAGCCGGACCTCGTGATGGATCTCTGCGCGCGCATGAAGGTCGAGTGCAAGATCATCGCGCAGGACTGGGACGGCATGATCCCCGGCCTCAACGCCGGCAAGTTCGACGTCATCATGGACGGCATGTCGATCACCGACGAGCGCAAGAAGCAGATCGACTTCACCGAGCCCTACGCCGCCGTGCCCGCCGCCTTCGCCGACCGCGAAGGCGAGCCCGCTCGCCAAGCTGCCCGACAACGGCAAGGTCATCAACCTCACCAAGGACAAGGCGGCGCGGCGACGCCGCGCTCAAGATGCTGAAGGACGCGTTGAAGGGCAAGACGATCGGCGTGCAGGTCTCCACCACCCACGCGACCTTCGTGGGCGACACACTTCAAGGACGTCGCCGACGATCAAGGAATACAAGACCACCGACGATCGCGACCTCGACCTGAAGTCCGGCCGCATCGACGCCGAACTCGACGACCAGACCGCGATCGCCTCGATGCTGGCCAAGCCCGACGCCAAGGATTTCACCACCTTCGGGCCGCAGTTCACCGGCGGCGATTTCGGCGTCGGCGTCGGCATGGGCCTGCGCAAATCGGACGCCGATCTCACCGCCAAATTCGACGAGGCGCTCAAGGCCGCCTTCGCCGACGGCTCGGTGCAGAAATATTCGCTGAAATGGTTCAAGATCGACACCGACGCCTTGATCTGAGCGGACGTGAGCCGCGTTCGACGTCGCTCGGGTTCGGCCCCCACGGCTGGGGCGCGGCGCTCCTGCAAGGGGCGCTGATGACGCTCCTGTGTCGCCTCCGCCGGCCTGTTGATCGGCGCTGCGATCGGCGCCCTGGTCGCCTGGGCGAAACTGTCGCGAGCGCGCGCTGCCGCAGGCGCTCGGCGACGCCTACGCGGCGATCTTTCGCGGCGTTCCGGAATTGCTGGTCGTCTATTTCGTCTATTTCGGCTCCTCGGCGCTGCTGACCGGCCTCGGCCACGCGGTCGGCTATGCCGGCTTCCTCGGCGCGCCCGCATTTCTGGCCGGCGCGCTGGCGGTCGGCGTCATTTCGGGCGCCTATCAGGCCGAAGTCTATCGCGGCGCGTTTCTGGCGATCGCCAGGGGCGAATTGGAGGCGGCGCGCGCGGTGCGGCATGGGGCCTTGGCTGATGTTCCGCCGCATCATCGCGCCGCAAGTGCTGCGCTTCGCGCTGCCCGGCCTCGGCAATCTCTGGCAGGTGGCGCTGAAGGATTCCTCGCTGATCTCCGTCACCGGCCTCGCCGAAATGATGCGCGTCAGCCAGGTCGCGGCCGGCTCGACGCGCCAGCCCTTCACCTTCTATCTCGCCGGCGGCGCGCTCTATCTGGTCTTGACCGTCATTTTCGAACCGCGTGTTCGAAGCCGCGGAAGCGCGCGCGACGCGCGTCGCGCCGCGCGGGAGCCTGAGCGATGGACGCCGCCTTCCTCGCCACGACGTTCCGGCGCCTGCTCGGCGCCCTGCCGCTGACCCTGGAAGTCTGGGCGCTTGTCGGTCGCGCTCGGCGGCCTCATCGCGCTGGCGCTGACCTGGATGCGCGCGAGCGGGATCATGCCGCTGGAGCTTTTCGCGCGCGGCTACATTTTCGTGTTTCGCGGCGCGCCGCTGCTGGTCCAATTGTTCGTCGTCTATTACGGCCTCGCCTCGTTTCCCGCCGTGCGCGCCAGCATTTTCTGGCCGTTCCTGCGCGACGCTTTCTCCTGCGCGGTGCTGTCGCTGGCGCTGTGCACGGCCGCCTATCAGAGCGAGATTTTTCGCGGCGCGCTCGCCGCGGTCCCGCCGGGCAGATCGAGGCGGCGCGCGCTTGCGGCATGTCGCGGCTTACGCTGTTCCGCCGCATCGATCTTCCCGATCGCGCTGCGCCAGGCGCTGCCCGCCTATTCGACCGAGTGATCTCGATGACCAAGGCGACGGCGCTGGTCTCGCTGGTGACGCTGTGGGACGTGTTGAGCGTCGCGCTGAAAATCCGCAACGACACGCTCGTCACCTACACGCCGCTGCTGGTCGCGGGCGCGATCTATTTCGTCGCTCAATTTTGTGATCGCGCGCGCTTTCGTCGCCATCGAATATTGGCTTGTCGCCGCATTTGCGCGGCCGCCCGGCCGCACCGAGGAAGTCGCCGATGTGCTCTGACGTTCGCCGCGCTGACGGTCGAGAACATGCGCAAACGTTTCGGCGCGCTGGAGGTGCTGAAGGGCGTGTCGCTGACGGCGCGCGAGGGCGACGTGATCTCGATCCTCGGCTCCTCCGGCTCCGGCAAGAGCACGTTCCTGCGCTGCATCAACCTGCTGGAGACGCCCGACGAAGGCGTCGTCACGGTCGCCGGCGAGACGATCAAGATGCGCACGCGCCGCGACGGCCGACGCGAGCCCGCCGACCGCCGCCAGGTCGACCGCATCCGCTCCGAACTCGGCATGGTGTTCCAGAGCTTCAATCTCTGGTCGCACATGACGATCCTCGAGAATCTGATCGAGGCGCCGGTTCACGTGCAGAAGCGGCCGCGCGCCGAATGCATCGCGGAGGCGCGCGCGCTCCTCGAAAAAGTCGGCATCGGCGACAAAGCGCGACCATTATCCCGCCCATCTCTCCGGCGGCCAGCAGCAGCGCGCGGCGATCGCGCGCGCGCTGGCGATGCGCCCGAAAGTGATGCTGTTCGACGAGCCGACCTCGGCGCTCGATCCCGAGCTCGTCGGCGAAGTGCTGCGCGTGATGCGCGCGCTCGCCGAGGAAGGGCCGCACCATGCTCGTCGTCACCCACGAAATGGGCTTCGCGCGCGACGTCTCCAGCCGCGTCGTGTTTCTGCATCAGGGGCTCGTGGAGGCCGAGGGGCCGCCGGCCGAGCTTTTTGGGGCGCCGAAGTCGGAGCGTTTTGCGCGCTTCATCGCCAAGCAGGAGCGATAGCGCCCCGCTTCAATCGACGTAGGGCGGCGCGAACGCGCCGCCTTCAACTGCGGCGCGATTGAAGCCGGACGGCAGTCCCAGCACCGACTTGGCGCCGAGGTTGTTCTCATACAATTGCTGATAAGTTCCCATCAGCGAAACCAACTTCTTCTGCCAGCCTTTGGCGAGCCCGAGCGCCGGCGCCTCGACCGGCATGCTCGCAAAGCCGCCGCGCGTCCATTCGCTGTCGGGCGCGTCGGCGCGGCGCAGTGTCGCCAGCGTCCAGGCGACGATCGCCGCCCATTCGCCGTCGCTCGTCGACGAGGCGGCGAGGATCGGATAGGCCGCGAGCGGCTCCGGCAGGAAGCGATGCTGCACGTTCCCCATCTCCGGGGAATGCGCGGTCTCGGCGAGCGTCGTCGTCTCGCCGGCGAGCCCTTGGCAATAGCGCACCTTATAGGCGTCGTTCATCTCGACGTCCTCCTGGAAACCCATCGGCTGGAATTGCAGATGGCGCGCCGCAAACCAGGCGTGCAGATGAAATTGCGCGTGCGGGCCGAGTGCGAAACAGATGGGTTTGCCGGCGAGTTCTTCCAAATGATGATAAGGCGCATCCTGGCGCACGATCACCGACGTCGTTTCGACGAAGATCTCCGGGCCCGGAATCACGGCGCCCGCAAGCCCGTTCTCGACCATCTCGCGGCCAGTGAGAAACATCACATCCTCATGGCCGGCGCGCGCGGCCGCGAACGCCTTTTCCGAATCGTAGCTCGTAAATTCGAGCCGGCCGCTCGATCCCAGCACGACGGAAGCGATGGCGCGGCAGAGATCGAGTTCCAGCCCCTGCGCCTTGCCGTCCGGCGCGATTTCGACGAGCCCCGGGCGCCCGACGCCGCCGCAGCGCACGACGCCGGCCGTTTTGATGCGATCGAGGACGGGACCCGCGGCGGCCGGCGAGGCGCCGGCGAGCGCGGCGGCGATAAGGAGCGGGAACAGAAGACGCATGGAAGTCTCACAAACAGGCGGGAGCAACAATCAACCCGGCGCCGCGCGCCGGGCTTTGCCCAAGGCGACCGACGGCCCATGGCTCAGTTGTAGGCCGGCAGCGTCGACGGGCAGCGTATTGAAGCCCGTCGGCGGGATCGTGTTGGTCAGAGTCTGGCAATCCGTCGGCGTGATCGCCGATCGCCGCGCAGCCGTTGCCGCCGTAATGCGGGCAACGTGTGCGATCGTCTGGTTCGGGATGATCGCATAGGACGCCGGCAGCGGCGCGGCGCGCCTTTCAGCCGCATCGGGCTGAAGCCCGACAGCAGGCTATCGGTGATCGGCGTGTTCGTGTCGCGCGGGCCCAGATATTTCTGCTGGAATTCGCCGGCCGGGTCTGCGCGAATTCGTTGAACGCCGGCGAATTGCCGGCTGCGAGCGCGGCCGTTTCGTCCGGCAGGCTCGACAGCGCCGGCAGGCCGAAGATCGCGTTGATCGTCTCGATGACCGCGTTGTGGTCGCCTTCGGCGTGCGAAACGGCGCCGGCGCGCGCGATAAGGCGAGATGAGCAACAGCGGAATGCGGATGCCGCGCGCCAGCGGCAGCCCGTCCGGACCGTAGGAGAGAATGCGCGGCGGCACGTGATCGTAGAGGCCGTCGGACTCGTCATAGGTGATGATGATCGCGCTCTGCTCCAGATTCTCGGGTTGCGGCGATCGCGTTGATGACGCGCGCGGCCATCGCCTCGCGAGATCTGGCTGTCGGAATAGCTCGGATGATCGTCGTCGCCGGACTTCGCCGCGTTGATCGTCGCGATCTCGGTCGGGGTCAGGCCCTCCGGTGTCGGGATAGTTCGGGTTCTGGATGGCGGCAGTCTGGCCCTTGATGTTGTAATAGCCGCCGCGGATATAGAACACGCCGCCGTCGCGCGGCAGCCGGTTGTTCTCGATGTCGGCGAAGAAATCGCCCTCGCCGCGCATGTTGGCCTGCTCGTTGCGGTTGTTGGCGATATAGCCGAAATATTGCGCGCCGTTGTGGTGCCAGACATAGTCGGCGTGCGCGGCGGTCGGTCGCGAACGCACGGGCTCGTTGGGCTCGGCGGCTCGTAGCCGTTCTGATACCAGCGCCATCTCACGGCGGCCGAACCGTTTGCGGCGATGTAGGGGATGTCGTTCGGGACGTCGGCGAGATCGACTTCGGCGCATCGCGATCGCCGGCCATCAGCGAATTGACGTCGCCGCCAGCAAGGTCAGCGGCAGGGTGGCGAAGGTCAGGTTGAGGCGATGTTGCTCGGCGCCGAGAATTCCTTCGGCGCGGTCGGCTCGCGATGGCGACCGTGCTCATGTCGAACTCCGAGCCCCACCAGGGCTGCGGATCGTTGACGACGGGCACGCCCGCGGCGTCGCCGTCCCGGAATAGGTCGTGCCGTTGATCGTGCCGCTGATCGGCAGCGTCTGTGGCGACGTCCGTCGCGCCGGGTGCTTGACCCATTGCGTCTCGCCCGATTGGCCGGCGATCATGGCGATCGCGTTCGGCGTCGAGGGCGTGTCTTCGGTGGCGAAGATGTTGTCGAAGATCGTGAAGCGGCTGGCGTATCGCCAGAAGAACGGGATCGTGTCGCAATCGATGTGGGCCATCACGAGCCGCGCGAACTGCGCGCCTTCGCCTGTTGCGCGGCGCTTGCGGCCGAGGCGCTGGCGTATTTGCGAATATTCGTCTTGGCGAACTTGTCCATCTGCGGCGCGCCGTCTGACACGTCGAGCTTGGCGGCGAGGCCGGTGTGCGAGTGGTCGGCGCTGTCCATGAAAGTCGCGTTCTGCTGCGGCCCGATGCGGAACGGCTGGACCGTGTGCACGGCGCCGTTGACGTCGGTGTAGGTCTGCGTGAAGCCGGGCGTGTCGGCGGCGGAGCGCGGATTCTGGCCGTCGGAATAGAGCCCGTTGACGCCCGGGAAACGTGCCGTATTCGTGGTCGAACGAGTGGTTCTCGTTGAAGATCACGAACACATATTTGACCTTCTGGCGGATCAGCTGGATCATTTGATTGTTCGACAGCGGCGGATCAACCGTCGAGGGATCCAGAGCATATTGCGAGACCGTCGAATTGAGATTGGGCTGCTGAGTCACGCTCGGCGTGGAGTTGGCGAACGCCGCGCCCATCAGCGCCGGTTGCGCCAGGCTCGCCGCGGCAACCATGGCGGCGCATCGCTTGAGAAGGTGCTTCAAGTTTGACCCCTACGTAGGCTAGCCCCCGGCGGCCTGCCTCACGCAACGAGTACGATCCGGACATGACAAACACATAAAACCTTTAGTCCGTATGCTATATGTACAATCCTGATTAGCGCTTGCCCTCGGATGCGGCGCGTTGCATCAAATGCGGGCGTGCGCAAGGAGGCCCCATTGCCGAGCGAGACCGTCGCCGACCTCAAAGCCGACGCCCTGCATTTCCATCGCGAGCCGCGCCCGGGCAAGCTGGAGATCGCCGCGACCAAACCGCTCGCCAACCAGCGCGATCTCGCGCTCGCCTATTCCCCCGGCGTCGCCTTCGCCTGCGAGGCGATCGCCGCCGACCCCGACGAAGCCGCCAATCTGACGATCCGGCAAAACCTCGTCGCCGTGCTGACCAACGGCACGGCGGTGCTCGGCCTCGGCGCCATCGGCCCGCTGGCCAGCAAGCCGGTGATGGAAGGCAAGGCGGTGCTGTTCAAGAAATTCGCCGGCATCGACGTGTTCGACATCGAAGTCGCCGAGACCAACGTCGACAGGCTCGTCGACATCATCGTCGCGCTGGAGCCGACCTTCGGCGGCATCAATCTCGAGGACATCAAGGGCCCGGAGTGTTTCGAGGTCGAGGAGAAGGCGAAGGCCCGCATGGGCATCCCCGTGTTCCACGACGATCAGCACGGCACCGCGATCATCGTCTCCGCCGCGGTCACCAACGCGCTGGAGCTCACGGGCAAGACGATCGACGACGGTCAAGATCGTCTGCTCCGGCGCCGGCGCGGCCGCGCTCGCCTCGCTCAATCTGCTGATCTCGCTCGGCGCGAAGCGCGAGAACATCTTCGTCTGCGACATCGAGGGCGTCGTCTACCGGGGCCGCGAAAAGCTGATGGACCGCTGGAAGGCGGCGTTCGCGCAGGAGACGCGCGCGCGCGCGCTTGCCGACGTCATCGACGGGCGCCGACATCTTCCTCGGCCTCTCCGCCGGCGGCGTGCTGAAGCCGGAGCTGCTCGCCAAGATGGCGCGCGATCCCCTGATTCTGGCGCTCGCCAATCCGACGCCGGAAATCATGCCGGAGCTCGCGGTCGTTGCGCGGCCCGACGCCATGATCTGCACCGGGCGCTCGGACTATCCCAACCAGGTCAACAACGTCCTGTGCTTTCCCTATATTTTCCGCGGCGCGCTCGACGTCGGCGCGACCGCGATCAACGAGGCGATGAAACATGCCGCCGTCAACGCCATCGCGGCGCTGGCGCGCGAGGCGCCGTCGGAGGTGGTGGCGCGCGCCTATGGCGGCGAGGCGGCGCTTTTCGGCCGCAATTCGCTGATCCCGAGCCCGTTCGATCCCCGGCTCATGTTGCGCATCGCCCCGGCCGTCGCGAAGGCGGCGATGGAAACCGGCGTCGCCCGGCGCGGCATCGCCGATTTCGACGCCTACGCCGACAAGCTCGCTCGATTCGTGTTCCGTTCTGGTTTCATGATGAAGCCGATGTTCGCCAAGGCGCGCGAGGCGAGGAAGCGGGTCATCTATTCCGAGGGCGAAGACGAGCGGGTGCTGCGCGCGACTCAGGTCGTGCTGGAGGAACGCATCGCCGATCCCGTGCTGATCGGCCGGCCGGAGGTGATCGAGGAGCGCATCCGCCGCTACGGCCTGGCGCTTAAAGCCGGGCGTGATTTCGAAGTCGTCGATCCCCGCAGCGATCCGCGCTATCGCGAGTATGTCGCCGACTATCTCAAGGTCGCCGGCCGCAAGGGCGTGACGCCGGACGTCGCCAAGACGGTGGTGCGCACCTCGCCGTCGGTGATCGGCGCGCTGGCGCTTCATCGCGGCGACGTCGATGCGCTGCTATGCGGACTGGAGGGGCGATTCGAGTCGCGGCTGAAGCACATCAAGGACATTGTCGGGCTCGCGCCGGGGCATAAGGATTTCGCGGCGCTGTCGCTGGTGATCGCCGCGACCGGCGCCTATTTTCTCGCCGACACGCATGTGCGCTACGATCCCAGCGCCGAGGAGATCGCCGACATGGCGATCGCCTGCGCCCAGCACGTGCGCCGATTCGGGCGTGACGCCGAAGATCGCGCTGATCTCGCATTCCGATTTCGGCTCCGCCGACACCCCGTCCTCCCGAAAGATGCGCGCGGCGCTGGCGCTTCTGCGCGAGCGCGCGCCGGAACTGGAGGTCGACGGCGAGATGCAGGCCGACACGGCGCTCTCGGGACTAGCGCGAGCGCGCGTGATCGGCGACTGCCGGCTCGACGGCGAGGCGAACGTTCTGATCTTTCCCAATCTCGATGCGGGCAATACGGCGCTGCAACTCACCCGCGTCATCGCCAACGCCCTGCCCGTCGGCCCGATCTCTCATTGGCCCGGCGAAGCCCGCGCATGTGCTGACCCCGTCGGTGACGGCGCGCGGCATTGTCAATATGACGGCGATCGCCGCGGTCGAGGCGGCCGGCGGCTGAGGGCTGTTGGTGTGGATTTGAATTAAGCCACGCTTCACTAACACCAGGGTCAGTCGTCGAGACGGGCTGATTCTCCAAACTGCGCAAGGTTTTTTCAATAGGACCCGGGCATTTTGCTTTTGTGGCGCTCGCATGCCTCTGCGAAGCCGCCGGAGTGACCGTTATGACTCAGCAAGCCCGGACCTTCGTGCGCGACGACGTCGGCGCCACCGCCATTGAATATGCGCTGATGGCCAGCCTCATTGCTTTGGTGATCATTTCCGGGGTTTCCGGCATCGGGCTGAAGCTCAGCAGTTACTTCTCCGAAGTCAGCAGCGCGATGAAATGAGATCTTCTCGCTATATTCATCGGAAGATCATTCTCGATTGAAATAATATCAATCCAAAATCTCTGTATACTTCCGAAAAGGCGCACTTGGTTGCGCCTTTTTGTTTAGGCATCGCACAATTATCGTCAGAATTTATAACCAATATTAACTAATATCCAACCGCCCCTGCGATCACTATTCATAAATCATGTTGCCAGCGTAGCCTGTCGTCGACACACTTCGAGCTTGCCTCAATCTCAACCTTGCGTCATCTTGCTCAAGTCGCGACGCACTGGCGAGACGGATAGAGCGAAACCTCGGCAAGCGGCGCAAACCTTGAAGATCACAACTGGAGCAATATTATGATGACCATGTTCAAGTCTTTTGTCGCCAACGAGTCCGGCGCCACCGCGATCGAGTACGCGCTGATCGCCTCGTTGATCGCGATCGCCCTCGTCACGATCCTCGGCCAGCTCGGCGGCAAGCTGTCGTCTGAGTTCTCGGAAGTCAGCTCCGCCCTCAAGTGAGCGCCGCGCGCTCGCAAAGAGCGCGATAAAGCGAGTTAAAACGAAGCGCCCTCTCCAGATCGGAGAGGGCGCTTTTCGTTGTGCGCGTGAACCCGTCGTTCCCGCGAAACTGCGGGCCCCGGGGCCGTAAGGCTGAAAGGCGCGGGTTCGCCGCGCATTCCCCCTGCCGCGTCTCGTCGAATGCGGCCGCAGTCGCGTCGTGTCGCGCTGGGTTCCCGCGAATGTAGGGAAATCTAGGGGGCGTAGGACCGAAAGGCCCCTTTTCACCGCGCGCACCACCGCGCCGCGTCGCCGAATGCGACCGCAGTCGCGTCGTGTCGCGCTGGGTTCCCGCTTTCGCGGGAAAGACGGCCGGAAATCCGCCCGACTGCGCAAAAAAACCCCGGGGCTTTCGCCCCGGGGCTTTGCATCCGATCTCAGATCAGCTGATCAGAAATTGCGGGTGACTTCGAAGCGAGCGGCGAAGCCGTCCGCATTGCCATTCCAGGACGACGTGCTGGCGCAGGTGTTCGGCCCAGAGATATTGCAGACGCCCGGACCACCCTTCAGATAACCCGCAGGCGCGTCGACCTGAGTGTTTTCGTAGAGCAGCTCGAACTCGAAGTCGAGGTTCTTGACGGGGTCATAGTGAGCGATGCCGCCGATCAGGAAAGCCTGCGAATTCGAAACCATCGAGGCGAACGAGCTCGTGGGGCCATACAGACCACCCCAAGAGATTTGCCCGTACGAAGCTTCAAGCCCCAAGTTGACTTGCGGGTTGATCTGGAACGCCGCCCAGCCGGTGACCGACCAAGCAGTCGGCGTCGCCCAGGTGCCGTCGCCGTTGCTGAACGCATCGCCGAAGGCCTGCACTTGGCCGTTGTCGTTCGGCGTGCCATCCCACATGCCTTCGCCGATACCCGTGTATTCCGTAGCATTCTGGGTCCAGGCGCCGGTGAGGCCGATCATGCTGCCAGCCATGTTCGGAATGTTGAAGGACACACCCGCGTCAATCGCCCAGCCCCACTTATCAATCGAGCACTGGCCGCTCGGGGTCGAGCAGAACTCGTCGTCTCCGCGGATGTTGTGCGCAACACCAGCGAGGTGAGCCGTGCCCCAAGCCTGGTGCACGTCCAAGGACGCCACGATGTCAGGCGAGCGCATTCCCTGCTCCACAGCGGAGCCGAGGTAGCCCATGTAGGAGCCCTGCGAGTTGGCGAACGAGGTGATGCCGCCGCCGTTGCTGTTGGCGGAGCTAGCGCCGTACGGATCCTCGATCGAGATCGTCGCCGAGAAGCCGCCGCCGAAGCTCGCCGTATAGGCCAGCACGTCGGGCTGATCGAAGCCCTTGCGGTCGGGGGAGAAGAAGTTCGCCCAAGCCAAACCACCGCCCGTGAACGAGAAGAACGAGTTGATCTTACCAGCCGTCAGGCCAGCCCAGGTGACGTAAGCGCGGTTGAGGCCGCCGTCCGAGCCGCCGTTGCCGGTGTTGTCGAACCCGTTACCATGGTTGAACTGATATTCGCCGTGGGCGACCAACGGGCCGTAAGCCGTGTTGGAAACCGCGTCGAGCGTCAGGTTGAAGCGGGTCGTGAACCCGAAGGTGTCACGCTGCTCGCCGCCGTTCTGGACGATATCCTGGTACTGGGAACCCTTGTAGCCCCCGCTGCTTTCGCCGACTCTATACTGAGTGCCGACGTTGCCGCCCTCGATCTGGCCGGTGATGTAGCCGGAGATCTTGAAGCAAGTGTCGGAACCGGGAAGCACGAAGCCGACGACGGGCGCGCCCGCGACGGTGATCGAGCAGATGCGAACATATTCCGCCGCGACCGGCCCCTTGCGGGTCGGCAGATCGGCAGCCTGGGCGGACGCGACGGCAACGACGCCGGCGGCCGATCCCAGAAGTAGGCTCTTGATGAGCGTCATTTGTGGACCTCCAAAATTTTATTCCAATGGGATCGGGTCTTTTTGCTCCCACCCCCCGGTTCGGCAATTGCGCCTATCGGAGAGCGACCCTTCTTCCCGGTGATTTCGAACCTTGTCGCTTTTTCGAGGTCCCCCCCGATGCCCAGCGTCTCCGTCCGACTCGCGACCGGGAAGCTCCCGTTCACAAGTTGGAACATAGCCAAGTGCCCTGCGCATCGAAACGGAAATCATGCCCTTTGCCCTGCCCGCGCCACCTTTCGTCAACCCATGTTGCACGAATGTCACGTTTTCGCCTCCCTCCCAGCCGTTCGTACACAATGGGGCTTTTGAAGCGCCGTTCGTTCAGGGAAACTTAACCTTGACGCCCCGTAAATCCGGGCGTTTGCGCGAATTGGCGACGTCTTGCGCCGCCATTCCCGAAGCCGCCGCCGGGCCGAGCGGATGGGCCTGAAAGTCTCTTAACGCGACCGCCGGCGCAGCCGCAGCCGCCAAAACGGCGCCGTTGCGCCTTGCCGGCTGACGCGGCTGTCAGCCCTCGGCCTCGTCCCCGGCCGGCTCCGAGATTCGCTCCACCGAAACGACCCGCTCGTGTTCGGCGGTGTCGAACACAATGACGCCCTGCGCGCTGCGCCCGGAAATGCGGATGCCGTCGACCGGGCAGCGGATCAACTGGCCGCCGTCGGTGACGAGCATCACCTCGTCGTCGTCCTCGACAGGGAAAGACGCGACGAGGCGGCCGTTGCGGGCGTTGACGGTCATGGCGACGATGCCCTTGCCGCCGCGCCCGGTGACCCGATACTCGAACGATGACGTGCGCTTGCCGTAGCCGTTCTCGGAAATCGTCAGCACGAACTGCTCCGCCGCCGACATCTGGGCGAGCCGCTCCTGGGCGATTTCGCCCATGGGCTCCGGTTCGCCCTCCTCCGCCGGCTCGCCGGCGACCGCGCGGCGCCACTTCAGATAGGCGGCGCGCTCCTCCCCGTTGGCTTCGAAGCGGTCGAGAATCGCCAGCGAAATGACGCTGTCCCCCTTGTCCAGCGCCACGCCGCGAACGCCCATGGAATCGCGGCCCTTGAACACGCGCACATCGTCGACGCAGAAGCGGATGCACTGGCCGCCCGCCGTCGTCAGCAACACGTCCTGGGTTTCGCGGCAGATCGCGACATCGACGATGCCCTCGCCCTCTTCAAGCTTCATGGCGATCTTGCCGGCGCGGTTGACCAACGCGAAATCGCTGAGCTTGTTGCGCCTCACCGTGCCTCCGGTGGTGGCGAACATCACGTCGAGGTTCTCCCAGCTCGCCTCGTCCTCCGGCAGCGGCATGATCGTGGTGATGCGCTCGCCCGCCTCCAGCGGCAACATATTGACCAGCGCCTTGCCGCGCGCCTGCGGCAGGCTCAACGGCAGCCGCCAGACCTTTTCTTTGTAAACTTGGCCCTTGGACGAGAAATACAGCACGGGCTGATGCGTCGAGGCGACAAACAGGCGGGCGACGAAGTCTTCTTCCCGCGTCGCCATGCCGGAGCGGCCCTTGCCGCCGCGCCTTTGCGCTCGATAGGTCGAGAGCGGCACGCGCTTGATGTAGCCGGCGTGGCTGACCAGCACGACCATGTCCTCGCGCTGGATCAGGTCCTCGTCGTCCATGTCGGCTTCGGATTCGACGATTTCGGTGCGCCGCTTGTCGGCGAACGCGGTTTTCACCGCCGAGAGTTCGTCGCGGATGATGCCCTGCATGCGCGCGCGCGAAGACAATATCTCCAAGTAGTCCTTGATCTCGTCGGCGAGTTTGTTGAGCGCCGCAGCGATCTCTTCGCGCCCGAGCGCCGTGAGCCGCGCAAGCCGCAGTTCGAGAATGGCGCGCGCCTGTGCGTCGGACAGTCTGATCGTCTCGTCGGCGCTCAGCACGTGGCGCGGATCGGCGATCAGCGCCACCAGCGGCGCCATGTCGCGCGCCGGCCAATCCCGCGCCATCAGCGCCTCGCGCGCCGCGCCCTGGTCGGGCGAGGTGCGGATGAGGCGGATCACCTCGTCGATGTTGGCGACCGCGATCGCGAGGCCGACCTGGATATGGGCGGTGTCGCGCGCCTTGTTGAGCAGATATTTGGTGCGCCGCGCGACGACGCTCTCGCGGAATTCGATGAACGCCGCGAGCATGTCGCGCAGCGTCAGCAGTTCAGGCTTGCCGCCGTTGAGCGCCACCATATTGGCGCCGAAACTCGACTGCATCGCGGTGAAGCGCCACAGTTGGTTGAGCACCACATCGGCGACCGCGTCGCGCCTGAGTTCGATGACGATGCGCATGCCGTCGCGATCGCTCTCGTCGCGCAGATCGGAAATGCCCTCGACCTTCTTCTCGCGCACGAGTTCGGCGATGCGCTCGATCAGCGTGGCCTTGTTGACCTGATAAGGAATTTCCGAGACGATGAGCGCCTCGCGGTCCCGCCGCAGCGTCTCCGTCGAGACCCTCGAGCGCATGATGATCGAGCCGCGCCCGGTGGCGTAGGCGGAACGGATGCCGGCGCGGCCGAGGATGAGGCCGCCGGTCGGGAAATCGGGACCCGGCAGGACCTCCATCAACTCCTCGACCGTCATGTCCGGCTTGTCCATCATCGCCAGCACGGCGTCGATGGTTTCGCCGAGATTGTGCGGGGGAATGTTGGTCGCCATGCCGACCGCGATGCCGCCGGCGCCGTTGACGAGCAGATTGGGGAACCGGGCCGGCAGGACCGTCGGCTCCTGCTCCTTCTCGTCGTAATTGGGGCGGTAATCGACGGTGTCCTTGTCGAGATCGTCGAGCATGGTCATCGTGATCTTTTCGAGCCGCGCCTCGGTGTAGCGAGAGGCCGCCGGTGGGTCGCCGTCGACGGAGCCGAAATTGCCCTGTCCGTCGATCAGCGGCGCGCGCATCGAAAAATCCTGCGCCATCCGCACCATCGCGTCATAGACGGCGATGTCGCCATGCGGATGGAAGCGGCCGGTGGTGTCGCCGGTGGTGCGGGCGCATTTGTTGTACGGCCGATCCGGCGTGAAATTCTGCTCGTACATCGAAAACAGGATGCGCCGGTGCACGGGCTTTAGCCCGTCGCGCACGTCCGGCAGCGCGCGGCTGACGATGACGCTCATGGCGTAATCGAGATAGCTGCGCTTCATCTCGTCCATGATCGAGACGGGTTTGATGTCCGAAGGGTCGTTCGGCTTTTCGGGCTTGTCGTCGCTCAAGGGATTTTCCGGGGAGACTCGGCTGGGGGCTTCTTACCCGATCGGGGCGGGAAAGGCTACTGCGCCGCGACCTAAAATTCCTTGCTATTTCAGCCTATTACGATTTGGCGCCCGCGGTTACGGCGTCGGCGCGCAATCGCCCGGCGGCGTGGCGTGGATAGGGTTGACGATTTGGTCCGACGGCGCGGAGATATCGCTTTGCGGGTCTTTGCGCAGACTGCGCTCGGGTCACTTCTTGACGAGTGGGCAGTTTGAATCCGGGCTGAAATCGGCGCGGCTCCGGCGGCGCAAGTTCGGGGACGCCATTCACGACCGGTCAAAGAGCGCTTGGGCGACGATGTCCTATCAGGCCCGCCGCCGCGCGGGTTGGCGAGCGCGCGGCCCCGGTCTATCGTCAGGCTTGAGGCGTCGGGTCTCGGAAACCAGGAACGAACGCATGAACGAGGGCAAAGCGGAAACCGTCGGCATGAGCGCGGCGCGGCTCAGCCGCATCGGTCCGGCGATGCAGGCCTACATAGATCGCGGCGTCTATGCCGGCGTGCGCACGCTGGTGGCCAGGCGGGGAACCATCGTGCAGGACGGGACCTACGGCCTCCGCGACAAGGAGGCCGGCCTGCCGATGACGCCGGACGCGATCTTCCGGCTCTATTCGATGACCAAGCCGGTCGTCAGCACGGCGCTGATGACGCTTTACGAGGAGGGCCGGTTCCACCTCATCGACCCCGTCGCCCGCTAGATTCCCTCTTTCGCCAAGGTCAAAGTGCGCGACGCCGACGGCTCGTTGCGGCCGCCGAAGCGGCCGATGATGATCCGCGACGTGTTGACCCACACGAGCGGCCTCACCTACGGCTTCCTGGCGGAAACGCCGGTCGGGGCGCTCTACCACGGCCGCAGGATCAGCGACGCCGGCGCAACGCTCGCCGAGGCGATCGACGATCTCGCCGAGTTGCCGCTCGCCTTCGATCCCGGCGCGCACTGGCGCTACAGCGTCGGCATCGACGTCGCCGCGCGGCTCATCGAGGCGATTTCAGGCGCCAAGCTCGCGGACTTTCTCGCAGAACGACTGTTTCAGCCGCTCGGCATGGCCGACACCGGCTTTTCCGTTCCTGAAGCCAAGCGCGGGCGCCTGGCGGCGATGTACGGCCGCGGCGACCCGCTTGCCTCCGACCGGACTTTGGCGCCGTTTTTCGAGGACTGGGCGAAGGGGGTCAACGACCGGGTCGACGTGTCGAAGACTTACCCCGTCGATGCGCCGAAGACCTTCCAGCGCGGCGGCCATGGGCTGTTCGGCACGACCGCCGACTATTTCCGCTTCGCCCAGATGCTGTGCAACGGCGGGGAATTCGAGGGCCGGCGCATCCTCGGACGCAAGACGCTGGCGCTGATGCACAGCAACCATCTGCCGCTCTCGCTGCTGCCGCTGCAACTCGACGGTCTGCCGATCCCGGGCTACGGTTTCGGCCTCGGCTCGCGCGTCTGCCTCGACGTCGCGGCGACCGGCAAGCCGGGCTCGGTCGGCGAGTTTGGTTGGTCGGGCGCGGCCAAGACTTACTACTGGGTCGATCCCGTCGAGCAGGTCGTGGCGGTGTTCATGACGCAATCGCTGTGGAGCTTCGATCTGCCGGAGCAGGAACTGGCGGCGATCGTCTATGGGGCGATCGTCGACTAAGGCGTTTTGCGTCGGCGCGGATTCGCGGCTAAAGCTTTGGCGGGCCGCGCCGTTTCGTGGTCGCGCCGGCGTTCGAGGTTAGGGAGGCGGCGTTTGCAGGACGCGCTCAAGGAAACGTCCTCGCCAAGACCCGAGATGCCGGCGGAGCCGACCCAGGCGCGCCGTTTCGGGCAGGCGCGCGCGGCGCGCTCGGCGACGCTGATCGAGGATTACGTCGAGCTGATCGCCGACCTGCACGCCGTTCACGGCGAGGCGCGGGCGACGGAGATCGCCAAGCGGCTTGGCGTCGCTCATCCGACCGCGCTCAAATGCATCGCGAGATTGAAGCGCGAGGGTCTTGTGACCTCGCGCCCCTATCGCGGCGTGTTCCTCACCGAAACCGGGTCGGCGCTCGCCGGAAAGGTCCGGGCGCGGCATCGGCTGATCGTCGATACGCTCTGCGCCATCGGCGTGCCGCCGGAGGCCGCCGAGGCGGATGCGGAGGGCATGGAGCACCACGCCTCGGATGTGACGCTGGAAGCTTTTGCGCGATTCCTGAGCGAGCAAAGATAGTCATGGCGATCCGCAACCGTCTCACCGAGCGGCTCGGCGTCGAAAATCCGATTTTGCTGGCCCCGATGGACCTCGTCGCGGGCGGCCGCCTCGCGGCGGCGGTCGCCAACGCCGGCGGCCTCGGTCTGCTCGGCGGCGGCTACGGCGACGTTGACTGGCTCGAAAGGGAATGGGCGAAGGCGGGCAACGCCCGCATCGGCTGCGGCTTCATCACATGGAGCCTCGCGCAACGTCCGCAAGCGCTGACCGCGGCGTTGGCGCATCAGCCCGCCGCCGTCATGCTGTCGTTCGGCGATCCCGCGCCGTTCGCCGCCGAGATCCGTGCGGCGGGCGCGGCGCTGATCTGTCAGGTTCAGACCCTCAGCCAAGCGCGCCAGGCGAGGCAGGCTGGCGCCGATGTGATCGTCGCGCAGGGAACCGAGGCCGGCGGGCACGGGATGAGCGCGCCTTTGTTCACGCTGCTGCCGCAGGTCGTCGACGCCTGCCCCGACATTCCGGTCGTCGCCGCCGGCGGCGTCGCCGATGGCCGTGGGCTGGCGGCGGCGCTCGCTCTCGGCGCCGAGGGCGCGCTGATCGGCACGCGGTTCTATGCGTCCGTGGAATCGGAGGGCGCGGCGGAGGCGAAACAGCGCATCGTCGCCGCCGAGTCCGGCGACAGCGTGCGCTCCGTCGTATTCGACCTCGCCCGCGGCGAATCCCTGGCCGGCGGGTTTTACTGGCCGCTGCTTGCACAATGCGTTCACGGAGCGTTGGCTCGGGCGCGAAGCCGAACTCGCGGCGCTTGGCGAGCCGGTCGCGCGCGAATACGCGGCGGCGCGGGGACGCGGAGATTTCGACACCGCCGCTGTGATCGCCGGCGAAGCGTGCGGGCTGATCCACGACATCCCTCCGGCCGCCGAGATCATCGCGCGCATCATGGCGGAAGCGGAGGCGCTGCTGACCCGGACTTGGGTGACGGGACGCCGCTGATCACGGGACCGGAATATCGAAGTGCAGCACGTCTTCCGCCGTTCCGAACGTCTCGTATAGGGCGATGGCGGCGTCGTCGGGGCGGTCGGCCTGGACGAAAATGACGCTGCCGCCGCGTTCGGCCGCGACCAACTGCAAGCGACGGATGCAGGCGCTGGCGACGCCGCGCCGCCGATGCTTCGCCTCTACGGCGAGATCGTAGATGTAGAATTCGCTGCGCGCCCGCTCGAACTTCTCAAGCTCATAGGCGACGAGGCCGCCGATAACGGCGCCGTCCTGGACCGCAACGACGATGACGACATGCGGCTTGGCGAGCCACGCGGTCAAATAGGCGTCGTCCGGCGGCGCGCCGGCGTAGGTTTCGATCTCGTCGAACGCCCGTGCGAATAGAGCGTTGAGCGCGCGCATCCCGGCGACATCGTCGCGCCCGAGCACGCGCAATTCGTAGGTGGATGCGTCCATGTCCGGATCATACCGCGAAAGCGCCGATGGCGCGCGCTCAACCCTGCCAGAAATTGACGTCGAGCTCGAAATGGCGGACCAGCGTCTCCTTGTCGATCAGGAATTCCGCGTCGCGCGGCAGGTCGTGCACGTGTTCGTAGGTCGGGCCGGCGTAACCACGGATGGCGTCGATCGAGTCCCAGTAGGACACGACCATGAACTCGGCCTCCTCCGTCGCCTTGCGCATCATAAGCTGCACGCCGCGATTGCCGGGGATGCGCGCGATTTTCTTCACGCCGACGTCAAACAAATATTGGCGATACTCGTCGGCCTTCGCGACGGGCGTGCGGCCATGCCAGATGCGCGCGATTTTCGGCGCCGCCGCAAGCGTTGGTCCTTGGTCGGCGGGCGCCGCGTCGGTCCAGCCGGCGGCGCTGGCGCCGACAAGCGCGCAAAGCGCGTTGCGTCTTGTCGCATCCATGGCGAACTCCAGGGTTTGACGATCAGTCAATCCGGGGATGATGGCGGAGCGCGCCGCCGTCGCCTATTGTTGTTTGAACGTGATCTTGCCGTCCTCGCCCTTCTTCCAGACGTACCAGACATAGTCGACCGTCGTGCGGTCGCCCTTCTTGTCATAGGCGATGTCGCCGATCACGGTGTGGAACGGCTTGCCGGAGTGCATGTAGCGCGGCCATCTTCTTGGGGTCGAGCGACTTCGTCGCTTCCGCCGCCTGCTTGAAGATCTGCATCGCCGCGTAGGAGTAGAGCGTGTAGCCCTGCGGATCGTAGCCCTTGGCCTTGAACTCGGCGACGACCGCCTTGGCGTTCGGGTTGTTGCGCGGCTCCGGGCCGAACGACATCAGCGTGCCCTCGACGCCGGGGCCGCCGATCTGAGCGAACTCGTCGTCGGTGATGCCGTCGCCGGAGATCATCACGGTCTTCATGCCCTGGTCGCGCATCTGGCGCACGATCAGGCCGCCCTCGGTGTGCAGGCCGCCCCACATCAGATAATCGGCGCCCGACGCCTTGATCTTCGAGACGATCGCCGAATAATCCTTCTCGCCGACGTTGACGCCTTCGTAGAGCACTTCCTTCTTGCCGCCGGCGTTCATGAAACCCTTGGCGGCGTCGGCGAGGCCCTGGCCGTAGGGCGTCTTGTCGTGCACGATGGCGATCTTGGCGTCCTTCAGCTTGGTGAGCGCCAGATCGGCCCACAGCTTGCCCTGCTGATCGTCGCGGCCGCAGGTGCGGAACGCGTCCCACAGTCCGCGCTCGGTGACCTTCGGGTTGGTGGCCGACGGCGTGATGAACAGCACGCCGTTGTCGGCGTAGACTTCGGAGGCCGGAATCGTCACGCCGGAATTGAAATGGCCGACGACGAATTTGCACGCCGTCGCCGACGAACTTGTTGGCGACCGAGACGCCCTGCTTGGGATCGGAGACGTCGTCGCCGGGCTCGACCGACAATCTTCTGGCCGAGAATGCCGCCGGACTTGTTGAAGTCCTCCGCCGCCTGGCCGACGCCCTGCGTCAGTTGCGCGCCGAACGAGGCGTTGGCGCCGGTGATCGGGCCGGCGACGCCGATGCGCACGTCGGCGCGTGCGGCCGGACAGCGCCGTCGCCAGCGCGAAAATCGCAATCGCCCCTTTGAGAATGTTTCCCCCATGCTAACCTCCATAACGGTTCGTTACCGGTTATGCTGCGAAGCTAGCGGGAAAATTATAACCTGTAAAGTGACTTTTGATGGTTAGTTTGGAGCTCGCCACCTTCTCGCGCCGCGTCACTGACGCTGATCGGCGGCGAACTCGCGCTCGATTTCGCCAACACCTCCTCCGGCCGCGGCTTCGACGCCACTGCGATCATCTGCAGCGCCCCGAGCACGTCGCCAGTGGGCGGCGCACGCCCGCGTCCTGCGCCCGAAGACGCGGAATGGCTGGCGAGGCGAGGCGGCGTTAGACCGGCGCGCGGGCGACTGCTCGACGCGGCGCTCGAGCTTGCGCGAGGACATCTATCAGCTCGCCGCCGCCATCGCCGCCGGCCGCCCGGCGCCGTCCGACCGCATCGAAAGCCTGACGCGCACCCACGCGCATTGCCTGGCGCAGGCGCGCCTCGCCCCGTTCGCGGGCAACTTCGCCTGGACCTGGATCCGCGCGAAGCTCCGGTCGAGGCGATCACGGGGCCGATCTCGCTTTCGGCGCTGACGCTGCTGCAGCAAGCCGATCTGACCCGCATAAAGCAGTGCCAGGGCGAGAAATGCGGCTGGCTGTTCTTCGACGCGACCAAGAACAAGAGCCGCCGCTGGTGCGAGATGGAAGTTTGCGGCAATCGCGCCAAGCAGAAGCGTTTCGCCCGAGCGCGCGCGCGATGAGGCGAGGATCTCGTTGCGTTGCTGCGTCTGCTGGCGCTCGCTCGTGCGCCCGCGAGTTGGAAACCGATCAGGCGCGGCTCTGCCGCATGGCGCTGCCGGCGCTGAGCCCGCGCGATGCCACGGTCACGATCCTCGGCCAGCGCGAAGACGCCGACGGGCGCGGCGTCGCCGTCGATTTCACGCGATGGCCGCAGGCGGCCCGTCGCATACGCGCCGAATGCCGTTTCCGCGCGCCCGGCCGGCCGCTGCGCTCCGACGACTCGTCGAGCTCGACGTCGACGGCAAGCCGCTCGGGCGACACGCAGCCTCTATTTCCTCATCCGCTTCTGGCTCGCGACGCCCGAGGCGCGCGCCGCCGATCCCGCGCCGCTCGGCGACATCGCCGCGCTGCCGCAGCTGTCGCCGCGGCCGCCTATGCGCTGCAGCAGGCGATCAACGGGCTGCCGCTCGACGGCGGTCTATGCGCTGCTGGCGGCCGCCTATTCGCTGGTCTACGGCCTGGTCGGCCGCATCAATCTCGCCTTCGGCGCGCTGGCGGCGGCGGGCGGCTATGGCGCGGCGTTCGGCGCGGGGCTGATGGGTCGGCGCGCCGCCGGCCTATCTGCTCGCCGTCGCCGGCGTGTTCGGCGTCGCGGTCGCGGCGAGCTGGGGCGTCGCCTCGAGCCGCTGGGTGTTCCGCCGCTGCGGCGCGCCACCGGCCAGACCGCGCTGGTCGCGACGATCGGGCTTGCTGCTTTTCCTGAGGAGTTGCTGCGCCTGACGCAGGGCGCCGACGCCGAACTGGGTCGCGCCGGTGCTCAACGCGCCGTTCGGCGTGGCGCGCGCCGGCGATTTCGTCGTCACCACCGCGGCCGACGCGCTGTTTTCCGCCGCGGTCGCGCTGGCGGCCGGCGTCGCGCTGGTCGCTGACATGCGCTTCAGCCGCTTCGGCCGCGAATGGCGCGCTTATGCCGACGATGCGCTCGCCGCCGCATGTTCGGCGTCGATCCCGACGGTGTCTTGCTCAGACCTTCGCGCTGGCGAGCGCGCTCGCCGGGCTCGCCGGCTTCGTCATGACGATGTTCTACGGCGCGGTCGGCTACGGCGCCGCGACGACGCTCGGCCTGAAGGCGCTGGTCGCGGCGATCCTCGGCGGCATCGGCTCGATCCCCGGCGCGCTTCTCGGCGGCCTGCTGATCGGCGGCTTCGAGGCGATGTGGTCGGCCGGCTTCCCGATCGACTATCGCGACGTCGCGACCTACGCGCTGCTGGCGATCCTGCTGGCGCTGCGGCCGGGCGGCCTTTTCGGGGCGAGCGAAAATTCAGGTCGGCGCTGGGCTTGATCGCGCGCCCCGGCCACTCCAAATCTTGCGTTAAGCTCAAGGAGGGCTCCGATGACCCAGGCTTTCGTCTCTGGTTTGCCCGCACGCGACGCGCTCGACGGAGTGCGAACGCGACGGCTGATGGCGCTCGCCTTCGATTTCGTCATCGTCAGCGTCATCGCCAGCCTCATTTGACGTGCTGCTGCTCGTGCTGACGCTCGGGCTGTCGTTGTTCTTCCTGCCGCCGCTGTTGCCGATCGTCGCCTTCTTCTACAGCGGCCTCACGGTGTCGGGCCGCCGCACGGCACGCCGGGCATGCGGGCGATGGACCTCGAAGTGCGCATGTTCGGGACCGGCGCGCCCGTCCCGTTCCTCAACGCGGCCGCGCATGGCGGTGTTCTTCTATCTGAGCTGGTTCTTCCCGCCGGTGTTCCTGGTGACGCTGGTCGATGGCGAGAAGCGCTTTCTGCACGACATCCTGTCGGGGGTGCGTGGTGTTGCGCCGGCGCTGACGCGACTTCACAAAAAAATTTACGCTGAGCCATTTTCGCGCAATCCGTTCCGGACTAGCTTCGGTCTGAGCCGCGCCGAGGAGAGGACAGCGTGACGCGAGAAGTGCGGGACGCCCCGCAATTCTATCTGACGGCGCCTTCGCCGTGCCCCTATCTGCCGGGAATGGTGGAGCGCAAGGTGTTCACCCATCTCGTCGGCAAGCGCGCCGCCGCGCTGAACGACATGCTGACGCAGACCGGCTTCCGCCGCTCGCAGACCATCGCCTATCGCCCGGCCTGCGAGAATTGCCGCGGCTGCGTCTCGGTGCGCGTGCTGGTCGACGATTTCTCGCCAGCGCCAGCCAGCGCCGCATTGCCAAGGCGAACGCCGATCTCGTCGGCGTCATGCGGGCGCCGAAGCCGACCGCCGAGCAATATTCGCTGTTCCGCGCCTATCTCGACGCGCGCCATCCCGACGGCGGCATGGCCGACATGTCGGTGCTCGACTATTCGATGATGGTCGAGGACAGCCATATCGACACGGTCATCACCGAATACCGCCGCCGCGGCCCCGACACCGCCATCCACGGCCGCGGCGAGGGCCCGCTGATCGCCGCCTGCCTCACCGACCGGCTCGCCGACGGGCTGTCGCTGGTCTATTCCTTCTACGACCCCGCCGAGGTCGCAAGCGCTCGCTCGGCGCCTATGTCATCCTCGACCATATCGAAAAGGCGCGGCGCATCGGCCTGCCGCATGTCTATCTCGGCTATTGGGTCGAGGGCTCGCGCAAGATGGCCTATAAGGGCGCCTATCTTCCGCAGGAGCGGCTGGGCCTGAACGGCTGGACCCGCGTCGACCGCCCGTCGACGATGACGCCACGCCGAAACTTCGTCACCACCGACTGGCTCGACGCGCATCTCGGCGACCCGGACTTGCGCGTGATCGACGCCTCCTGGCACCTGCCGACCGACCGCGCGCAACGGCGACGCGGAATTCCGCGCCGGCCATATTCCCGGCGCGGTGTTCTTCAACATCGACGTGATCGCCGACACGTCGATCGGCCTGCCGCACATGCTGCCGGACGCGGCCGCCTTCGCGCGCGCGATGGCCGAGCTCGGCCTCGGCGACGGCATGCGCTTCGTCATCTACGATACGCTGGGCCTGTTCGCCGCGGCGCGGGTCTGGTGGACGTTGCGCGCCTTCGGCGCCGAGGACGTGTTCATCCTCGACGGCGGCCTGCCGAAATGGACGCACGAGGGCCGGCCGATCGAGGCGGGCGAGGCGCAGCCGAAGCCCGCGACCTTCACGCCGAGGCTCGAAGCGTCGATCGTGGCGACGCTCGACGACGTCAAGGCGGCGCTGGACGAAGGCTCGGCGCAGGTGGTCGACGCGCGCCCCGCCGACCGTTTCGAGGGCCGCGCGCCCGAGCCGCGCCCCGGCCTCAAGAGCGGCCACATGCCGGGCGCGCTCAACCTGCCCTTCGGCGAACTTCTCGACCACGGCCAGCTCAAGCCGAAGGCCGCGCTCGTCGAGGTGATCGCTGCGCATGGCGTCGATCTGGGCCGGCCGTCGATCACGACCTGCGGCTCCGGCGTCAGCGCCGCGATCCTCGCGCTGGCGGTCGAGGAAGCGGGCGGAAAACTCGCCGGCCTCTATGACGGCTCCTGGGCGGAATGGGGCGCGCGCGACGATTGCCCGGTGGCGACGGGGGCGGCCTAGAGCGCTAAGCGATGTTTCGTTCAAACGACGATGGTTCGCCAGGGCGACCCAACGATTCTCTTTTCAACTCGCCCGCTCGATCCGGTCGATCCCGCCCATATAGACCCGCAGCGCGTCCGGCACCTCGATGGCGCCGTCCGGCATCTGGTAGTTCTCCATCACCGCCACCAGCGCGCGGCCGACCGCGACGCCGGAGCCGTTCAGCGTGTGGACGAAGCGCGTCGCCTTGGCGTCCGGCGCCTTTGCTGCGCGCGTTCATGCGGCGGGCCTGGAAATCGCCGCAGTTGGAGCAGGAGGAAATCTCGCGGAACCGCCCCTGCCCCGGCAGCCAGACCTCGATGTCGTAGGTCTTGCGCGAGGCGAACCCCATGTCGCCGGTGCACAATGCGACAGTGCGGAAATGCAAGCCGAGCCGCTTCAGCACCTCCTCGGCGCAGCGCGGTCATGCGCTCGTGCTCGTCGGCCGATTGCTCCGGCGTGGTGATCGAGACCAGCTCGACCTTGTCGAACTGGTGCTGGCGGATCATGCCGCGCGTGTCGCGCCCGGCCGCGCCGGCTTCGGAGCGGAAGCACAGGGTGCAGGCGGTGAAGCGCAGCGGCAGCTCGCGTCTCGTCGAGGATCTGCTCGCGCACCATATTGGTCAGCGGCACCTCGGCGGTGGGGATCAGCCAGAAGCCGTCGGCGGCGGCGAACTGATCCTCGCGAAACTTCGGCAACTGCGCCGTGCCGAACATCGCCTCGTCGCGCACCAGCACCGGCGGGTTGATCTCGGTGTAGCCGTGCTCGGTCGTGTGCAGGTCGAGCATGAACTGCACGAGCGCCCGCTCCAGCCGCGCCAGCGCGCCCTTTCAGGATCGACGAAGCGCGCGCCCGAAAGTTTCGCGGCGGTCTCGAAATCCATCAGGCCCAGCGCCTCGCCAAGCTCGAAATGCTCTTTCGGCTTAAAGCTGTTGGGGAAGCGCGGCGGCTCGCCGAAGCGGCGGATCTCGACGTTCTCGCTCTCGTCGCGACCGTCCGGCGCGTCCGGGCCGGGAAGGTTCGGGATCGCCGCCAGTTCAAGGTCAAGCGCCGCCTGCGCGGCCTTTTCCGCCGCCTCCATCTCCGGCATCGCCTGCTTGATCACAGCCACTTCCGCCTTCAGGGCGTCAGCGGTCGCCGCATCCTTGCGCGCGGCGGCGGCGCCGATCTCCTTGGAGGCGGCGTTGCGGCGCTCCTGCGCCTTCTGCAATTCGGCGATGGCCGCGCGGCGCTTGTCGTCGAGCGCAAGCAGTTCCGCCGCGCGAGCCGGCAGACCGCGGCGCGACAACCCCTTGTCAAAACCGTCGGGATCGTCGCGAATTGCCCGGATGTCGTGCATGGCTCACCTTCCCTGAGGCCGCGCGCATAGCAGATCGGGCCGCGCTCACCAACCGAGCCTCAGAATTCCGCCCCGTCTCGGCAACGAAGGCCGCGCTTTCGCGTTTGCTTACAGACGCCGCCGCCCGGAGGCGCAAAGTTTTGAGGTTTCAAGAATGGCGAAAACCCACACCGACCCCATCGTCGTTGGTCCCGGCGGCGAGACGCATCAGCACGCCGCGACGCCCTTAACGACGAATACCGGCACGCCCATTTCCGACAACCAGAACAGCCTGAAGGCGAGCGCGCGCGGGCCCGATGCTGCTGGAAGATTTCGTGCTGCGCGAAAAGATCTTCCATTTCGACCACGAGCGCATCCCCGAGCGCATCGTCCATGCGCGCGGCTCGGCGGCGCATGGCTACTTCGAGTGCACGGACTCCCTTGCCGACATCACCAAGGCCGGATCTGTTCCAGCGCGCGGGCGAGAAGACGCCGGTGTTCGCGCGCTTCTCGACCGTCGCCGGCGGCGCCGGTTCGGTCGATACGCCGCGCGACGTGCGCGGCTTCGCGGTGAAGTTCTACACCACAGGAAGGCAACTGGGATCTGGTCGGCAACAACATCCCGGTGTTCTTCATCCAGGACGCGATCAAGTTCCCCGATCTGATCCACGCCGTGAAGATGGAGGCCGACCGCGGCTATCCGCAGGCCGGCAGCGCCCACGACACGTTCTGGGACTTGGCGTCGCTGATGCCGGAGACCACGCACATGCTGATGTGGGCGATGTCCGACCGCGCCATCCCGCGCTCGCTGCGCATGATCGAAGGGTTTCGGCATCCACACCTTCCAGCTGGTCAATGCCAAGGGCAAGGTCACCTTCGTCAAATTCCACTGGAAGCCGAAGCTCGGCATGCAGTCGACGCGTGTGGGACGAGGCGCTGAAGCTGCAGGCCGCCGACAACGACTACCACCGCCGCGACCTGCACGAGGCGATCGCCAGCGGCGCCTTCCCGGAATGGGAGCTGGGCGTGCAGGTGTTCGACCAGGCATTCGCCGGACGCGCAGCCCTATGACGTGCTCGACGCGACCAAGCTGATCCCCGAGGAGGTCGTGCCGCGTGCGGCATGGTCGGGCGCGATGGTGCTGGACCGCAACCCGGACAATTTCTTCGCCGAGACCGAGCAGGTGGCCTTCTGCCCGGCCAATATCGTGCCGGGCATCGATTTCACCAACGATCCGCTGCTGCAGGGGCGGCTGTTCTCCTATCTCGACACGCAGAAAGTCGCGGCTCGGCACCGCCAACTTCCACCAGATCCCGATCAACGCGCCGAAATGCCCGTTCGCACAATTTCCAGCGCGACGGCCAGATGCAGATGCATGTCCCGAAGGGCCGCGCCAACTACGAGCCGAACAGCCTCGCCGCAGCAGGCGAAGAGGGCGGCCGCGCGAATGCCCGGCGACCGGATTTGTCACGGCGTCACAGGCGCGACCGACGCCGACGAGAGCGGCGACAAGCTGCGCGTGCGCGCCGAACTGTTCGCCGACCACTACAGCCAGGCGCGCGCTGTTCTGGCAACTCGCAGACCGACAAGCGAACAGGCGCATATCGCCTCCTCCTTCGTGTTCGAACTGTCGAAGGTCGCGCTTGGAGCATGTTCCGCCGCGCGTGGTCGCCAATCTGCGCAATGTCGACGAGGACCTCGCCAAGCGCGTCGCGGCGGGGCTTGGCGTCGATCTGCCAAAGGCCGCAAAGCCCGCGCGCGCCAAAGTGGACCTGCCGCCTTCGCCCGCGCTGTCGATCCAGCGCAACGCCAAGCGGGTGCTGAAGGGCCGCAAGATCGGCGTGCTGATCGCAGACGGCAGCGACGCCAAGGCGTTGGCGGCGCTCAAACGGGCTGCGGAGAAGGAGGGCGCCACGCTTTTCGTCGTCGCGCCGCGCTTGCATGGCCTAAAACTCTCCGACGGCTCGGCCGCGCAGGCGGATGGCCAGCTTCTCGGCTCGCCCTCGGCGATGTTCGACGCGGTCGCCATTTGCCTCGACGACAAGCACGCCAAAACTTTGGCGCACGAGGGCGCGGCGGTGAAGTGGGTGATGGACGCCTACGCCCATCTCAAGGCCATCGGCGCGTCGGAGACGGCGAAGCCCTTGCTCGATCGTGCGGGAGTTGAAAAAGACGCGGGCGTCTGCGACCTCGGGCCGGCGTTCCTTGAGGCCGCCACAACCCGTCAATGGGCGCGCGAGCCGAAGCTGCGCATGCTCGCCTGAGGGGTCAGGCGGCTCGCCGTCGCGAAGCGACGGCGAGCCGCCCGCCAAACACGTTGAGCGCGAGGCCGATCATCACCAAAAGCGCGCCGAAAATTTCCGCCGCGCTCGCGCGCTCCTGAAACAGCAGCGACGCTGCAACCATGCCGACCACCGGCACGAGCAGCGCGAACGGCGTCACCGCGGCGGCCGGATATTTGCTCATTAATCGCGCCCAGAGACTGTAGCTGAACAGCGTGCCGCCGTAAGCAAGCGCCGCCACGCTGAGCGCAAGTTTGAGGCTCGGATGGGCAAGCGCGGTCCATGTCGCCTGCGGCGCGGTCGCCGCCGAGAGCGCGAGCATCGGCAACGGCGCGACCAGACTCGACCAGGCGATGAGCGCCAACGGATCGACGCGGCCCATTCGTTTGCCCACGACATTGCCGGCGCCCCAGCACACAGCAGCAGCCAGCGTCAGTGCAAACGGCCCCAGGCTCGCATGCGCCCAGCGCGCCGAGGCGATCAGCGCCATCCCCGCCAGCGCGACGCCGGCGCTAAAAAGCTGCGGCCGCGTCGGCCGCTCGCCGAAGTAAAGCGCCGCAAACAGGATCGTGAAATAGACCTGCATCTGGATCACCAATGAGGCCAATCCCACCGGCATCCCCTGCTCGATGCTGAGGAACAGCAGTCCGAACTGGCCGACCCCGATCAGGGCGCCATAGAGCGCGACGAGGCCCCACGGCGCCGCCGGAGGCTTGACGAACAGCGCCAGCGGAAAGGCGGCAAAGGCGAAGCGCAGCGCCGTCAGCAAGAACGGCGGCGCCGTCTCCACCCCGTATTTGATGGCGATGAAGGAGAGGCCCCAGACGATCGCCGCGACGCTGGCGGCGACGATGTCGAGCGGCTTCACGGATTCTTGGCTTTCTCCGCCGCGCGCCGCCGCTCGATGATTTTGACCGCAATCACCGAGCCCTCGTAAAGCAGCAGCATCGGCACCATCAGCGTCGTCATGCTGATGAGATCGGGCGGCGTCAGGATGGCCGCGATTCCGGTCACTACGACGATGGCGTAGCGGCGCATCGAGATCAGCCATTTCGAATTGATGATGCCGACCTGGCCGAGCAAGGTCAGCACGACCGGCAGTTGGAACGCCGCGCCGAAGGCGAACACCAGTGTCATGATGAGGGACAGATATTCGTTGACCTTGGGCAGCAGCTCGATCGTCGCCTCGCCCGGCACATTGACCTGCTGCAGCGACACCGAGAATCGGATCAGCAACGGCATCACGCCGAAATAGACGAGCAGCGCGCCCATCGCGAAAAACACCGGCGTCGCGATCAGATAGGGAAAGAAAGCCTGCCGCTCGTTCTTGTAGAGCCCCGGCGCGACGAATTTGTAGATTTGGCTGGCGATGACCGGGAACGCGATGACGATCGCGCCGAACATGCTGAGGCGAATGTTGGTGTAGAATTGCTCGAGAAAATGCGTGGCGATCAGCTTCGCCTTGTCGGCGCCGACCACGTTCACATACGGCCTTGTCAGGATATTGTAGATGTGGCGCGAGAAGTAGAAGCAGACGATGAAGGCGGCGAAGAACGCGTATAGCGCGCGGATGAGGCGCTGTCGCAGTTCGATGATGTGTTCGATCAGCGGCGCCCTCGAGGCCTCGATGTCGGCGTCGGTCATGTCGCGTTCGAAGCGGCCTTTTCCGCAACCAGGGGCGGCTCGGCCGGCGTGGGCGGCGCGACGGTCACAGTCTCATAGACGGAAGGCGGCGGCGTTTCTTCGGCCGCCTCCGCGACGGGCGGCGCGGACTTGTCCTCGATCGCCCCCGCCATCTGGTCGCGCATGAGGCTTGCGGGCTCGAACGTCGTGTCGATTTTGGCGGCCTGATTTATTTGCTGAATCTCCTGTTTGACGCTTTCGAGATCGGCTTCCTTCATCGCCTCCATGAACTGTCCCTGGAAGTCTGAGGCCATGCGGCGCATCTGGCCGACGTACTTGCCGACCGTGCGCATCACGCGCGGCAAATCCTTCGGCGGGATCACCGCAAGCGCGACTATGCCGAAGACAATGAGTTTACCGGCGTCGAAATCGAACATCGAGGTTCACTCGCCCCGCAGCTCGCGCTGAGGCGGTCAGCCGACTTTCTGCTTTTCGCCGACGTCGGCGCCCGCGGGCGGCCGGCTCTCGATGGTGCGCGAAACCGGCGTAGGCGCAGGCGCCGGAGCCTCATCGTCGTCGGCCATGCCTTTCTTGAACGATCGGATGCCCTTGGCGACGTCGCCCATGATGTCGGAAATCTTGCCCTTGCCGCCGAACAGGACCAGCGCGACCGCTGCGAACAGCATCAAGTGCCAAATGCTAAAGCTACCCATGGCGACCATCCCTTCGCGCGCGCGTTCGGGCGCGCGCCTGACTACGTGGCCTCAAACCTATGCGCGAAAGGCGGCGAATACAAGCCGGCGGGGCCCGGAAACGCCTAACGGCTAGGCAGCGGACCCGGATTTGCGCCGAGGGCGAAACGTCCTCCGTCGCCATAAGTTAACAGCCGAAACCAACCGTTTGCAACACAGCAAGCGGCGGCAGAAGGCCGCGTCGTTGGCGAACCGAACGCTCTGGAAGCCTCGCGGTTGACAAGTTGTGTATATTATGGAAATATACAGGTATGATCGATTGGCCACGTGTCGTCGGGTTCCAGTGGGACGATGGCAATGTGCGAAAGAGCGCCGACAAACACGGCGTACAGCAGGCGGAAGCCGAAGATGTCTTCTTCAACGAGCCCTTGATCGTCGCCGGAGATGAGCGCCACAGCGAAAGCGAACCGCGCTTTCACGCTCTGGGGGCGACCCATTCTGGCCGGCGTTTGCACATTACATTCACTTTGCGATCAGACGGAGCGTTGATTTGCGTCATCTCCGCCCGCGACATGAGCCAAAAGGAGCGAGCCCTTTATGTCCAAAGCCTTTGAGCCCAAGCCCGCATTTCGGAACGAGGCGGAAGAGCGCGCCTATTGGGAGCGGACAGAGTTTGTCGGCCGGGTCGACTGGTCGAAAGCGGACCGCGTCCGGATGCCGAATCTGGAGCCGAGCAAAGCCTCGATCTCGTTGCGACTTCCGGTGAGCCTGCTGGAGCGCATCAAAGTCGCGGCCCACAAACGTGACGTGCCCTATCAGTCGCTCATAAAAGTATGGCTCGCCGAGAAAGTCGAGGCGGCCGCCGGTGACTGAGGCGCCCTCCCCTACCCTTTCCATCCCTGTTAAGAACACGGCTCCCCAATCCGGAGGCAGCCCATGTCCGTCGCTGAACGTCTCGCCGCCCTTGGCGTCACTCTGCCGAAACCCGCCGCGCCCGTCGCCAACTACGTCGGCGCCGTAAAGGCCGGCGGCCTCGTTGTCGTCTCCGGCCAGCTTCCGCTCGGCGCCGACGGCAAACTCGCGCCCGACCATGTCGGCAAGCTGAAGCCCGGCGACGCCATCGCGGCGGCGAAAGCCGCCGCCCGCCTCAGCGCCATCAACGTGCTGGCGCAGGTTCAGGCCGTCGTCGGCGATCTCGATCGGGTGACCCGCGTCGTCCGACTTGGCGGCTTCTTCGCCGTCGCCGGGGGGCATGAGGCGTTGCCGGCGGCGATGAACGGCGCCTCCGACCTCATCGCCGAGGTTTTTGGCGAGAACGGCCGCCACGCCCGCACGACTGTCGGCGTCGCCCATCTGCCGCTCGACGCCATCTGCGAAGTGGAGGGCATCTTCGAGGTCGCACCGTGAGTTTGGACTGGCTCGTCGCGCGGCCGATCGCCCATCGCGGCTGGCACGCTCCAGGGCGCCCGGAAAACTCGCTCGCCGCCGCCGCAGCCGCGCGCGACGCCGGCTACGCCGTCGAATGCGACGTGCAACTCAGCGCCGACGGCGAGGCCGTGGTGTTCCACGACGACACGCTCGCGCGGCTCACCGGTGCGCCGGAACGGGTCGCCGACCTGCCGCTATCCGCCTTGCGCGGACTCGCTTTGGCCGGCGGCGACGAGCGCATCCCGTCGCTCGCCGAACTTCTGGCCCTGCTCGCCGACCGCGTTCCGCTAGTCTGCGAGATCAAAAGCCGCTTCGACGGCGACATGCGGCTCGCCGACCGCGCGGCGGCGGTCGCGCTGGCTTATGACGGACCGCTCGCCTTCAAAAGCTTCGATCCCGAGGTGATTGCACACCTGCGCGCGCGCGCCGTCTCTCGCCCGCTCGGAATCGTCGCCGAGGCGAGTTACGACAGTCCCTATTTCGCCGCGCTGACGGGGGCGCAGAAACGCGATTGCACGGCGTTCCTGCACATCGGACGCACCGCGCCCGACTTCCTGTCCTGGCGCGTTGACGATCTCCCGCACGCCGCGCCGTCGCTCATGCGGGCGCTAGGGCGGCGACCCGTCATGGCGTGGACGGTGCGAAGCCCCGCCCAATGGGCGCTGGCGCGCGCCTTTGCGGATCAGGCGATCTTCGAGGGCGATGCGGATTGATCCCCAGCCCCCCATTGCAGAAACAACCCGGCTTCTGCGATTCTGCCTTGCTCGTCCCAACCGACCATACGCGCGTCAAGACGAAACTCCCGGGGCTGCAATTCCTGGCGCCATCGGGCGTACATCTCGGCCGGCTCACCGCGCAGCGTCGCCTCCCAGCCGCCTTCATGCACGTCGATCATGCGTCCGCCGTCGGCGCACAGCGCGCAGGGGAACTGCAGAAGCTGCATTTCGAACTCGCCGCGCGCGGCCGCCGCCTCGGCGTGGTCCATGAGGTCGCGCCATAGCGCCTCATCGACATGCGCCTGTAGCATCGCCTTCATTTCGCGCTGGCGTTCAAGGCGGGCGGCGGTGCGCGCAGCTTCGAGGCGCTCCTGCTTGTCCGATTCGAATTTTTCCGCCTCCGCGCGCAGCTCCGCGGCCGTGAACGCCGGCGCGCGCGCCTTGGCGGGCGTGACCTGGAGCGACGGCCGCCGCGCCGGCAGACCGCGCAGCGAGGCGCCGCCGATCAGGCCTTCGAGGAATTCCAGCAATCCGGCGCCCTCCGTCGCCGCCTTGGGCGGCGCCAACGTTTCGACGAGGCCGATCAGGTCGGCGCGGCTGACGATGCCGACAAGCGACCCTTGCGCGACGACTGGCAGCCGCTTGACGTGATTGAGCCGCATCAGCGCGGCGATTTCGGCCGCCGGCGTGCGCGGCGAGACGGCGACGAGCGGCGCGCTCATCACCTCGCGCACCGGCCGGTCGTCGACGAAATGCGGCCGCGACGCGTTGAGCCCTCCGTCGGCCAGCAGATCGAGCCACCATTCCCGGCGGGGATCGCGCAGACGATGGCCGAGCAGGTCGCCGTCGCTCACCATGCCGATGGCCGCGCCGGCCGCGGAGACGACCGGCATGGCGCCGACCCCGTGGTCGATCATTCGCCGCGCCGCCACGCGCACCGTTTCGTCCTCGCGCGCCGTTACGACCGGCGCGTGCATCAGATCAGCCGCCGTCAGACGACCGGCGCCCGGAGAGGCGATGCTTGCGGGTTCACGCATTTTCGCTCCCGCGCCGAGGCGCTATTCAGTCATCGCCCGCAACCGCGCGCGATTGGCGAGCGCAATCTGGCGCGAGCCGGAGAAGCTCAAGGCGCCGATTTCAGCCAAGGCCGACAACGAGCGCGATACCGTCTCCAGCGTCAGGCCAAGATAATCGCCGATGTCGCGCCGGCACATCGGCAGCGCCAGCACGCCGGCGACCGCGAGGCGGCGATCCATTTCGAGCAGGAACGCGACGACCCGCTCCATCGCGCTCTTGCGCCCGAGCAACAGCATGTGCTCCTGGGCGTTGCGCAATTCGACGGCCGCCATCCGCCAGAGCGCGCAGGCGGTCTTGGCGTCTTGTTCTGCGACGCTTTCCAGCGCCCGTCGCTTGACAATCGCGAGCTTGCTTTCGACCACGGCTTCGGCGGTGAGGATGTGGCTCTCGCCGGCCGTCGGCCCGAAATATTCGCCGGGCAGATGAAAGGCGTCGATCTGCCGGCGTCCGTCGCGCAACAGCTTAAATGTGCGCACGGCGCCGCGCCGCACGCAATAAAGATATTCCGCCGGCTCGCTTTCGCCGTAGATCTCTTCGTCGCGATCGTAGGCGATTTCCTTGGCCGGCAGACCGCCGAGGCTGCGCAGCAGAATGGGTTTTTCGTTCGCCGCCGCGAATGTGGAGATCGCATCGGCGAAGCGTTTTGAAGACCCGGGCGCCATATCGAGCATGTCGAACCCCCTAAGCGTTGTGGGAGTTTCGTAGCGCCGCCTGAGGACGTAAAATATTTGGGTCGAACACCTAAGGCGCGGCGCCTAAGTGCTGTTACGGAGGCCGCGGGTCTCCTCGATCATCACGAACAAGCGGGCGATGATCTCCTCGTCGACGCGCGGCGCCGTAATCACACGCTCGACGGCGCCGGCAAACGTCTCCAGCACGCCGCAACGGATGCCCGTTGTCAGCAGGATCGGCGCGCTGAGCCCGAGCGCCCGCAGGCGCCGCGCCAGGGCCAGCCCGTCGGCCCCGCGCGGCTTGTGATCGAGCACGAAGCCGTCGGCGGCGCGCAGCAACGGCGAGGACAGCAATCCCCGCCCTGTGGCGAAGGCGCCGACCTCAAATCCGGCCGCCTGAAAAACGAATTTAAGCGACACTCGCACGGCCGCGTCGTCGTTGACCACGCAGACCCGGCGCGCCGCCGCGCCCTGACTTGGATCCAGATCGTAGATGGGATTAGCGACGGCCATGGCTAATTTTCGCCAAAGCCGCGCGGCCGGCCTTGATACGCGTCAAATCCCGCTGACGCCGGCGCGTATTGCGATCTGCACGAGTTCGGCAGGCTCGAAGCGTGCATCTTGGTCATCACGTTGGAGCGATAGACCTCAACGGTGCGCGGGCTGATGCCATAGTCGCGGGCGATCGCCTTATTGGAGCGGCCGCAGATGAGCCCCTCCATCACCTGCCGCTCGCGGCGGCTCAGCGCCGCCACGCGATCTGCGGTTTCGGGGTCGACGGCGTCGGCGACCGGTCGCGCCGGCGCTCGCCAAGGCCGCGGTGATGGCGGCGATCAGCCGCTCGTCGTCGAATGGCTTCTCGATGAAATCCTCGGCGCCGCGCTTCATCGCCTCCACCGCCAGCGGCACGTCGCCGTGGCCGGTGATGAGCACCACCGGACAACGGACGCTCTCCCGCGCACCGCCTCGACAGGTCGAGCCCGCTCATTCCCGGCATACGAATGTCCGACATAGGCAAACGCGACCCCGTTCGCGCTGGGGGCCGCAGAAAAGCCTCCGCCGAACTCGAAGACGCATCGTCTCGAAGCCGGCCGACCCACAGCAGCAGTTCCAGCGAATCGCGCACCGCCTCGTCGTCGTCGACGATATATACGAGCCCCTTGTCGCTCATGGCGCGCCGTCTCCCCGCAACGGCAGCGTGAAGCTGAACGTTGCGCCGCCGCCGTCGTTGTTTTCCGCACGCATTTCCCCGCCATGCGCCTCGACGATGCCGCGGCTGATCGACAGGCCGACGCCGAGCCCCTGCGATTTGGTGGTGAAGAACGGCTCGAACAATCGCGACAAAGCGTCTGGCGCAATGCCCGACGCCGGTGTCGGCGACGGCGACCTCGAGCATGCGCCGCCCACGAGCCGGCTCGTACACAGTCAGATTCGCGGCGCCGCGCGCTCCATCGCGTCGAGCGCCGTTGCGCAACAGATTGACCAGCACCTGTTCGATCTGCATTCGGTCGACGAATACGGCGTCATGCGCGGGATCGAGATTGTATTTGAGCGTCACGCCCTTTTTCGCGCGCGCCGACCAGGCCCAGCGCGCTCGCCTCCTCCACCAGCTTGGCGAGGCTCTCGATCCGCCGCTCCGAGGCGCGGCGCGAAACGAAGTCGCGCAGGCGGCGAATGATCTGACCGGCGCGCAGCACCTGCTCGGCAGCCCGCTCCAGCGCGCTGTCGACGCGCGCCGCCGTCGGACCCGGAGCCTCGGCAATAAGGCGGCGCGAGCCGGTGATGTAGTTGCCGATCGCCGCCAGCGGCTGGTTCAGCTCATGCGCGAGCGCCGAGCCCATTTCGCCGAGCGCGCTCAAGCGCGAAATATGCGCCAGTTCCGCCTGCAAGGCCTGGCTGCGGCTCTCGCTGCGGCGCTCCTCGGTGAGATCGTGCATGAAGCCGGTGAACAGTCGCCGGCCCGCGACGCTCGTTTCGCCGATGGAAAGGTGCAGCGGGAATTGCGACTGGTCTTTGCGCTGCCCGGTGACGATGCGGCCGATGCCAATAATGCGGCGCTCGCCGGTTGTCAGATAATGCGAAATATAGTTGTCGTGGCGCGGGCGGTCGGCGCCGCTCATCAACATACTGACGTTACGGCCCAGGGCCTCGGCCTCGGAATAGCCGAACATCCGCTGCGCGGCGCTGTTGAACGCTTCCATGCGCCCCGTGACGTCGATCACGACCATGCCGTCGAGGGCCGTTTCCAGAATGGAGCGCACATGCGCCGCGCGGTGCGCCAACTCCAGCCCAAATTGCGCGTCCTCGTCGGACGTCAGCAATACGCCGACGAGGCTGCGCGGGACGCCGTCGGCGCCGGCCAGCGCGCCGCCCGTCATTCGTATCGCGCCCGGCGCGGCGGGCTCGACGCGGCGCAATCGCAAATCGAAATCGGCGCCGCTCGCCAGGCAAGCCTCGATCGCCGCGCGCGCCTGCCGGCGGCTGGCGGCCTCAACTGGAAGCCGGTCGACCAGGTCGCCGACCGTCTCGTCCTGCGAGATGTCGAGGAGCCTCCGCGCGCCCACGGAAAGGTGCGTCTCGCCGGTCGCTGCGTCGAGCGCCCACGCGCCCCCGTTCGAGCGAGCCGCCGGGCTCGCCGCGGGCGGCCGCCTCTTCAGGGATAGCGCCTTGGGGCGCGGTCTGGGCTCCATCGCATTTCTTTTAGACGCGCGGCGGCGCCAGGCCAAGGCGCTCCTGCGGACCGCGCGGAGCGCGGGCGCCGATCAGTCCCGCGACCCGCGGCCGCCGCGGCCTCGTTCGCCCGGTTCGAGATCGGCGTCGTCGAGCATCCTGAGCGCTGCGCCTTCGAGATCCTCGTATTGCCCACTATTGAGCGCCCACAGAAACGCGACGAGACCGAGGCCGCCGAGGCACAGCGAAGCGGGGATCAGGAACAGAAGCGAAGTCATGCCGCCGTCTCCAAGACGCCAAGCCCGATGTCGCGTTTCGCCCCGGCTCGCGCGACGTCGACGCGCTTGGCCCGACCCCGGGCGCGCAGAGCATTGAGCGTCACCAGCAGCGACGATCCCGACATCGCCGCGGCGGCGATCAGCGGCGTCAGATGCCCGGCGGCGGCGAGCGGCAGCGCGCACAGATTATAGGCCGCCGCGAGCGCCAGATTCTGCCGCATCGCCGCGCGCGCGCGCCGGCTCGCCGCGATCGCCGCTGCTACGGGCGCGAGCCGCTCGCCCATAAACACCGCATCGGCCGCATTCTGCGCGAGATCGGCGGCGCTGGAAGGCGAAATCGAGGCGTGCGCGGCGGCCAGCGACGGGGCGTCGTTGATTCCGTCGCCGACCATCAGCACTTTTCGCGCCGCCGCGTCGCAGCGCGTCGAGCCGCGCGACCTTCTCGCCCGGGTTCATGCCAGCGCGCCAGCGCGCCACGCCGAGCGCGCGCGCGGCCTCCTCGACGGCGCGCGCGCCGTCGCCGGACAGAATCTCGACCGCGAACCCCAGCCGCTGCAAATCGGCGACGACGCCGACCGCGTCCGGCCGCAGCGCCTGACGCATCCGAAATACCGCCGTCCGCTCGCCCCAGCGCAAACCGACGCGCGACAGACCCGCCGCCTCGTCGTCCGCGATCCCACAAAACTCAAGCGCGCCGAGGCGCGCCTCGCGACCCTCAACTGGCGCGCAGACGCCGCGCGACGGCGTCTCGACCGCGTCGGGATAAGGCGCGAGACCCGCCGCCACGGCCGCGAGCGCCCGCGCCAGCGGATGTCGGCTCGAAAGCGCGAGCCGCGCCGCGACCGCGACGAGATCGCGGGGCGCGTCGGCCTTCGAGCGTGGGCTCGGGCAGCGTCAGCGTGCCGGTCTTGTCGAACACGATCGTATCGACCTCCGCCAGCCGCTCGATGGCGTCGGCCTTGTTGATGAGCACGCCGAGCCGGAACAGCGCGCCGGCGACGACGACCTGCACCGCCGGCACGGCGAGCGCCACCGCGCAGGGGCACGTGACGATCAGCACCGCAATCGCGACAAGCAACGCGTCGTGCAGGCTCGCGCCCGCCGCCAGCCAGCCGAGCGCGGCGGCCAGCGCGGCCAGATGCACCACCGGCGCGTAGACGCGCGACACGCGGTCGGCGAGCCGCAGGTAGCGCGACTTCGCCGAAGTCGCGCTCTCGAGCAGTCGCTCGATCTCGTCGAGCAAGGTCCCGCCGCCGGCGGCCGCGACCTCGACCTCGATCGCGCCGGAAAGATTGACTGCGCCGGCATGAACGCGCGCGCCGGTGCGCGACGGCCCGGCCCGCGCTTTCACCGGTGATGAAGCTCTCGTCGATCAACGATTGACCCGCAGCGACGCGCCCGTCGGCGGCCAGCCGGTCGCCGGGGCGCACATAGATGCGGTCGCCCGCCTGCAGCCCCGAGGCTGGCGTCTCGACGAGGCCGCCGTCGGGGCGCATGAGCGTGGCCTGCGTCGCGCGCAGGCTCGCCAGATTGGCCGCGACGCTGCGGGTGCGGCGACGCATCGCGGCGTCGAGCGCGCGGCCGAGCAGCAGAAAGAACATCAGCATCAGCGCGCTGTCGAAATAGGCGTGCTCGGCGCGCGCGCGCAGTCTCGACCAGCGACATGCCGAGCGCCAACGCCAGCCCGATCGAGATCGGCACGTCCATGTTGAGCGCGCCGCCGCGCAGCGCGCGCGCCGCGCTCAGATAGAACGGCCGGCCGGCGTAGGCGGCGGCGGGCAGCGTCAGCAGCGCGGACAACCAATGGAACAGATCGCGCGTCGCGGGGTCGATGTGGGACGCCTCGCCCGCCCAGACCGACACCGAAAGCAGCATCACGTTCATCGCGGCAAAACCCGCCACCGCCAGACAACGCAGCAGATATTGCATTTCCTCGGCGTCGGCGCGTTCGAGTTCGCCCATCGCGAACGGGCGGACGCGATAGCCGAGCGGCCCCAAAATTTTCGGTACGCGCGCGGGCTCGAAATCCGGGTCGCGCCAGCGCACCCTGAGGCGCCGGCTCGCATAGTTGAGCCGAGCCTGCGGAGCGCCCGGCAGCGCCGCGACGGCGCGCTCGATGACGCCGATGCAGGCGGCGCAGGTGATCCCCTGCACCGCGAAGTCGATTTCGCGGCGTGGTTCCTCGGGTTCGGCGTTTGCGCGCGGCGGCGTCACCTGACCTTGATCCGGTTGTTCGATCGGAACAGCGTTTGCCCGCTGCGCCTCGCCTCCAGCGTAAGGTCCCAGACCCCGGACGGCGGGGTCGCGCCGACATAGACGCCGGGTTCGGTTTCCCGCATCGCGAAGCGGCGGTCGCGGCTCATGTCCGCGGGCGCGGCGAAAACGCCGGACACGGCGAGGCCCGCGAGCGGCTCGCCCGCAGCGTCGCGAAACGTCGCCCGCACGGCGCCGGCGAGCGTCACTTTGACTTGCCAGCCGGCGTTGCGACTGCGCCTGAGCGGCGGCGATCTCGGAATCGTAGTGCAGGCCGACTTCGTAGGGGTTTTCGACGACTTCGCCGCGGAACGTCGAAATGGCGTCATAGGCCATCAGGAAGTTGGCGGCGAAGACGGCGCCGAATGAGCCCAAGAGGATCAGCAGGACCCTGAAGCCGGTGAGCGGCGCGCCCTCGGAAATCGTCGTCGTGTTCGCCATCGAGCGCCTCGCTTATTGACCGTCCGAGCGGAAGAAATCTTTCGCGGCGGCGGCGACCGCTTCGTCGGAGCCGACGATGATCGAACGTCACTGGCGTCGCCGCCAGCGGCGGCGGCCGGCTCGACGTCAGCAGCACGCGGATCTCGTTCGTCTGGTCGGGTCCGACGTCGACGCTGGCGACCGCGTCCTTGGCCTCGCCGACGATCTCGACCGTCGCGCCGGGGAGCCCGTCGACGCGGAGCCAAAAGCGCCGCGCCTGCGTCGCCTTGTTGGCGATGCGCAATTCGTAGCCGTTGCGCACCGATCCGTCGGCGGTGCGCACGAACAGCGGGTTGCGGTCGTGGATGGCGGCGAGCGAGGCCGCCGCGCGCGAAGTCAGCGCGTAAAGCATCACCGCGCCGACCGCCGCGATGACGGCGGAATACAGGATCGTGCGCGGCCGGATCAGCCGGTAGATCGGCGGCAACCGTTGCGCATGGCGTTTGATGTTGATGTCGGTGTCGTAGGCGATGAGCCGGGTCGGACGGCCGATCTTGTCCATCACGGTGTCGCAGGCGTCGATGCACAGGCCGCACTGGATGCAGCCGAGATTGGCGCCCTCGCGGATGTCGACGCCGGTCGGGCAGACTTCGACGCAATAGTTGCAATCGATGCAGTCGCCGACTTTCTCGCCCTCAGCCGCCGCGGCCTTCGCCTTCTTGAGCGACAGGCGCGGTTCGCCGCGGTCGTATCGATAGGTGACGTTGAGCGCGTATTCGTCGGTCAGCGCGGCCTGGATGCGCGGCCACGGGCACATGTAGAGACACACCTGCTCGCGCATGTAGCCGGCGAACACGTAGGTGGTGGCGGTCAGGATGCCGATGGAGGCATAGGCGACGAAGGACGCCTGAAAGGTCAGCAGGCTCCACACCAGATGCGGCGCGTCGGCGAAATAGAGCACCCAGGCGCCGCCGGTCCACCAGGCGATTAGCAACCAGATCGCGTGTTTGGCGATCTTCTCGCGGCGCCAGCGCCAATTGTGCGGGCCGGCGTCTTTGATCATGCGCTCGCGCCGATCGCCCTCGACCCAACGCTCGACCGCGAGGAAAAGATCGGTCCACACCGTCTGCGGGCACATGTAGCCGCACCAGATGCGGCCGGCCACTGCGTTCATCAGGAACAGCCCGAGCGCGGCGATGATCAGCAGTCCCGTGAAATAGTAGACCTCCTGCGGCCACAACTCGATCCAGAAGAAAAAGAAGCGACGGTGCTCGAGATCGACGAGCACCGCTTGGCTGGGCTCGTTCGGCCCGCGATCCCAGCGCACGAACGGCAGCAGGTAGTAGATGGCGAGCGTTACGAACAGCACCGCCCATTTCACCTGACGATAGAAGCCGGCGACGGAGCGGGGATAGATTTTCTTCGCCGCCGCATACAGCGGCCCCTCGTCGATCTCCTCGATCGCCGAGGGCGCGCCTACGCCGATGTCGGTCACTGCCCGCCGCCGAGGCTGTGGACGAACACGGTCAGCGCCTTGATCTCCTCAGGGGCGAGCCTGAGGCCCCACGCCGGCATCTGGCCGCCGCCGCCGACCTCGATGCGATGCTCGACGTCGGCGAGCGAGGCGCCGTAGAGCCAAACCTTCGTCGTCAGATTGGGCGCGCCCATCTCCTTGTTGCCCTTGCCATCCGTCCCGTGGCAGGGCGAGCAATTGTCGGCGAAGGTTTTTTTGCCGAGCTCAATATTGGCGCCCGGCTCCGTCGAAAGTCCCGACAGCGTGCGCACATAGTTGGCGGTGGCGACGATCTGCTCCGGCTTCAAAATCCCATCCTTGCCGAACGACGGCATCAGGCTCGAATGCGTGTCGGGATCGGCCTCCCAGCGCGCGCCATGGGTGATCGTCGCCTGGATCTCTTTGAGCGCGCCGCCCCAGAGCCAACGATCGGCGTTGAGATTGGGAAAGCCCTTGGAGCCCTGGCCGCCGGCGCCGTGGCAAGGCGCACAATCGTTGGCGAACAACGCCGAACCCTGCTCGCGCGCGATCTGCAACAATTCCGGCGTCTTTTCGATGTCCTCGAGCGAAGCGTTCTGCAGCTTTCCGATCGAAGGCGCCCGCAGTTGCTGAAGCTCCTTGACGTCGGCGACCACCGCGGCGCGGGAATGCCAGCCAAGCAGGCCCTCGGTCGCCCCGTTGACCAACGGCCAAGCGGGATAGAGCAGCCAATAGCCGAAGGCGAAGGCGATGCACGCATAGAACGTCCACAGCCACCACCTCGGCAGCGGCGTATTCAGCTCCGTGATGCCGTCCCACTCGTGGCCGGTCGTCGTCTTGCCGGTCTTGGCGTCGACGTGCGAATGAGCGCCGTCGGCCATGATCAATCCTCCTCCAGCGGCATCATCGCGGCCTTGTCATAGATCGGCTTGCGCGAGGGCCACAGCGCGTAGCCGACGGCGATAAAAAAGATCGCGGCGCAGTAGAGCGAACCCCAACTGGCCACGAACGACTGCCATTTCTCGAAGTCTGACATCGCGAAGCCCCCTTAACGAATGTTGGCGGCGTCGTCGTAGAGCTTGAAGTCTACGTGGGCGCCGAGTTGTTGCAGATAGGCGATGAGCGCGTCCTGTTCGGTGATCTCGGGCTGGCCGGAGAGATCGCGCACGATCGCTTTCGGGTAGCGCTTGACCATGGAGTCGCCGCCTTTGGCGCCGGCTTGCGCGCGCAGGTCGTCGACGGCGTGATCGAGGTCATCCTTCGTGTAGGGAACGCCGACGCGAGACAGCGCAACCATGTTTTCGCGGATATGCCGGTAGTCGAGCGGCGTCTGGCTGAGGAATGGATAGCCGGGCATGATCGAGGCCGGCACCACCGAGCGCGGATTGTCGAGATGCGCATGGTGCCAATCGTCGGAATATTTGCCGCCGACTCGCGATAGGTCGGGGCCGTTGCGCTTCGAGCCCCATTGGAACGGATGATCGTACATGCTCTCGGCCGCCAGCGAATAATGGCCGTAACGCTCGACCTCGTCGCGCAACGGCCGGATCATCTGCGAATGGCAGAGATAGCAGCCTTCGCGCACATAGATGTCGAAGCCCGAAAGCTCCAGCGGCGAGTAGGGGCGCACCCCCTTCACCGCCTCAATCGTGTTCTTCAGATAGAACAGCGGCACGATCTCGACGAGGCCGCCAATGGCGACCGCCACCAGGATGCCAATCAAGAGGATGATCGAGTTGGTCTCGAACGGCTTGTGGCTGGGAAGCGAAAACGGGGATGAGTTAGCCATGTTCGCCTCTTATTCCGCGGGAGCCAGTTGGGGCGCGCCGCGCTCGGGCGCCGCCGCAGCCGCCGGCGAGGCCAGCGTCTTGTAGATGTTGAAGATCATGATGACGATGCCGCTGACGAACATCGCCCCGCCAAGCGCCCGGATGACGTACATCGGGTACATCGCTTGAACCGTCTCGACGAAGGAGTATTCGAGATAGCCCTGGTCGGTGTAGGCGCGCCACATCAGGCCCTGCATGATGCCCGCCACCCACATCGACGTGATATAGAAAACGATGCCGATCGTGGCGATCCAGAAGTGCCACTCGACCAGCCGCTTGGAATAGAGTTCGCGCTCGAACACCCAGGGGATCATGCAATAGAGCGCGCCGAACGAGACGAACGCGACCCAGCCGAGCGCGCCCGAGTGCACGTGGCCGATGCCCCAATCGGTGTAGTGGCTCAACGAATTGACGGTCTTGATCGACATCATCGGCCCCTCGAAGGTCGCCATGCCGTAGAAGGCGATGGAGACGACCAGCATGCGCAGCACCGGATCGGTGCGCAGCTTGTCCCAGGCGCCCGAAAGCGTCATCAGCCCGTTGATCATGCCGCCCCAGGAGGGCATCCACAGCATCACTGAAAAGGTCATGCCGAGCGTTTGCGCCCAATCGGGCAGCGCGGTGTAGTGCAGATGATGCGGACCGGCCCAGATGTAGAGGAAAATCAGCGCCCAGAAATGGACGATCGACAGCCGGTAGGAATAGACCGGCCGCTCGGCGCGCTTGGGCACAAAATAGTACATGATGGCGAGGAAGCCGGCGGTGAGGAAGAAGCCGACCGCGTTGTGGCCGTACCACCATTGGATCATCGCATCCTGCACGCCCGACCACAGCGGATAGGATTTGGAGCTGAACACGGACACCGGCAATTCGGTGTTGTTGCCAATGACCAGCATGGCGATGGTGACGATGAAGGCGAGATAGAACCAGTTGGCGACATAAATATGAGGCTCGACGCGGCGCGCCAGCGTGCCGAGAAAGACGAGCAGATAAGTTACCCACACGACCACCAGGAACAGGATCGCGTACCACTCGGGCTCGGCGTATTCGTGGCTGCGGGTGATGCCCATCAGATAGCCGGTGCCGGCGATCACGATGAAGAAATTGTACCCGACCGCCACGAACCAGGGCGCGAGATCGCCGGCGAGCCGGGCCCTGCTGGTGCGTTGGACCACATAAAAAGAGGTCGCCAGCAGCACATTGCCGCCGAAGGCGAAGATGACGGCGGAGGTGTGCAGCGGCCGCAGACGGCCAAAGTTGATGAACGAGGTGTCGAAATTCAGCGCCGGAAACGCAAGCTCCAAGGCGATGTAAAGCCCGACAAGGGTGCCGGCCAGTCCCCAGAACAGCGAGGCCAGCGAAGTGAACTTCACGGGGCCGAAATTGTAGTTCGGCCGGCCGTCGATGACGAGCGGGGTTTCGGCCTCGCGGGCGTTGTAGCGCATCGCGATGGCGCCGACGCCGGCGAGGCTCGCCAGCGTGAACAGCGTCATGTGGAAGGCGTAGGGCGCCGTCCACGCGCGCGAACTGACGAAGACGGTGGCGACGGCCAGCGCCAGCAGGACGAGCGCCAATCCCGCTTCCCCCGGCCGCAGCGATTTAGCCGCTTTGTATGTCGACACGGGTTCCCCTCCATCGGACGATCGCAATGGCTTTGACCTGCGCCGTTGCCCCGATGCGCTCATTGATTTCGATCAACCGACGGACGGTTTCGCGCCTTAAGTCGCGGGTCGAGGGGCTTGACGGTGCGGCGCCGTCCGGCAGGCGACCAGGCCGAGGGCGCTAAAGCCGATCCCGAAGGCTACAACAAAGCAGCCGGGCGCTGACTGTGCGTAACCCTCAAGCGACCGCAGCGGTCCGCGCCGGCCTCAGCCGCCACACCAGCAGACAAAGCAGCGCCACCGGAACGCCAATCAGCGCCGTTGTCGCGAAGAAGCGCGGATAGCCCATCGCCTCGACCATGAAGCCGGAGAGGCCGCCGATGAACTTTCCGGGCAGCGCGTAGAGCGACGAAAGCAGCGCGTATTGCGTCGCCGCGTAGCCGGGCGCGACCAGCGAGGACATGTAGGCGATCAACGCCGCCCCGGCGAAGCCGGAGGCGAAACTCTCGACGCTGACGGCGAGCGTCAGCAGGTCGAGACGGCCGGGATGGCCGGCCAGAAATGCCAGCGACAAATGCGATGCGGACGCGGCCACGCCGCCGATCAACAGCGTCGGCATCAGGCCGATCCGGCCGGAGAGCCAGCCGCCGGCGAACGCGCCCGCAATTCCGATCCACACCCCGTAAAGCTTGGACACCGTGGCGATGTCGGATTTGGTGAAGCCGAGGTCGATGTAAAGCGGATTGGCCATCACGCCGGAGACGAAATCCGGCAACCGGTACAGCGCCACCAGCGCCAGGATCGGCGCGATCGCCCAAGCGTAACGGCGTGCGAGATCGGCGAGCGGCTCGACGAAGGAAGACTGAAAGGTCGGCGGCGGCCCGGAGGCGACGCGGTCGAGGCGCGGCGAGAGCAGGCAGGTCGCGACGCCGACCGCCATCAACGCCGCCATGACCAAATAGGCGAGCCGCCAGCCGCCGTAATCCGCGAGGTAGAGCGCCCCGGCGCCGGCGCAGACCATGCCCAGCCGATAACCGAGACTGTAGACCGCCGTCATCATCCCTTGCCGCTCGGGCGGCGCGGCGTCGATGCGCCAGCCGTCGACGGTCACGTCTTGCGTCGCCGCCGCGAAGGCGGTCAGCGCGGCGGAGGCGATGCTCCAGGCGAGCGAGACTTGCGGGCGCGCGAACGCCATCGCAAGCAGCCCCGCCGCGACGCCGGCCTGCGCCACGAGCATCCACGCTCGCCGTCGCCCGAGCGCTCGGGCGAGGCCGGGCACGTCGTAGCGGTCGACGATCGGCGCCCAGGCGAATTTGAAGGAATAGGCGAGCGCGCAATAGCTCATCAGCCCGATGTCGGCCTTGCGGACGCCGGCCTCGCGCAGCCACGCCGATTGCGTAGAGAAGATCAGCAGGATCGGCAGGCCCGAGGAAAAGCCGAGCCCCAGCATCAGCGCCAGACGCGGGTCGGCGGCGGTCTGCCGCAAGAGGCGAAGCGATTTCATCGGGGCCGAGTATGCGCGAATCCGATGATTCGGAGTAGCGGCCTGACAAAGCTGACTGCTCCGACTACCGAACGAATGGGTGAAACGGCCCGCGTTCGTCGCCGCTTACGATGCGCTCGAAGACGAATTCGCAATCGCTTCTGCGCTCATAAAGACCCGTAGCGACGCCGCCATGACGCAGGAACAGGTCGCGAAGGCGATGGGAACCACGCAAGCCGCGATCGCGCGCCTGGAGGGCGGCAAGTCAAGGCCCTCCACGCGAACCCTGGAGAGGTTCGCCAAGGCCACGAACATGCGCTTGCGCATCAGTTTCGAACCGGAAAAGCGGGGACCGTCGGCTGCGTAGCCGTCGCGCGAAGCCACGTTTGCCCCCACACAAAAATCCGAGCCGACTAGGACAAGCCTAGGCTTGCTTCACGGGCGCCGCCGCGTTCATGTCGGCCTCTGTCTGAATCGGAGCCAAACTATGAGAACCCGCGCCGCCGTCTGCCGCGCCTTCGGCCAACCCTTCTCGATTGAGGAGATCGACCTCGCCGAACCCGGTCAGGGCGAAATCCGCGTAAAAATCAAGGCTTGCGCGATCTGCCACAGCGACGTGTTCTTCTGGGAGGGCGCCTGGGGCGGCGAGTTGCCGGCGGTCTATGGCCACGAGGCGGCGGGCGTCGTCGAGGCGGTCGGCCCCGGCGTGACCCGCGTAAAAGTCGGCGATCCCGTGGTGGCGACGCTGATTCGCTCCTGCGGTTTCTGTCCCTCCTGCTCCGGCGGCGCGCCGGTGTTCTGCGAGGAAGTGTTCCCGCTCGACCGCCAAAGCCCGATCCGAGGCCGCGGCGGCGAAAGCATCACGCACGGCATGCGCATCGGCGCCTTCGCCGAGCATGTCGTCGTCCACCACAGCCAGGTCGCCGCCATCCCTCACGACATGCCGTTCGACGTCGCCTCGCTGATCGCCTGCGGCGTGCTGACCGGCCTGGGCGCCGTGGTCAACACGGCCGGCGTCGGGACGGGGCAGAGCGTCGTCGTGATCGGCTGCGGCGGCGTCGGACTCAATGCGGTGCAGGGCGCGCGGGTCGCCGGCGCCGCGCCGATCATCGCCGTCGACGTCGCCGACAGCAAGCTCGACGCCGCGCGCGCATTCGGCGCCACGCATGCGATCAACGCGAAGACGCGAAGACGTCGCCGCCCGGGTCGCGGAGATCACCGGCGGGCGTCAAGGCGGACTATCGTGTTCGTCACCGTCGGCGTCGGCGGCGCGGCCGAGCAGGCGATCTCGCTGATGAAGCGCAACGGCGCGACCGTGCTCGTCGGCATGCCGCCGTCCGGGGTGCGCGCGAGTTTCGATCCCGGCTGGATCGCCGCCGACGGCCAACGCATTCTCGGCTCCAAGATGGGCTCGGCGCGGCTTCCCGTGGACGTGCCGAAGATCGTCGAGCTTTACCGCGAAGGCCGGCTGAAACTCGACGAACTCATCACCGCGCGCTTTCCCTTCGAGAAGATCAACGAGGCCATCGCGGCTTCGCGAACGGGCGCCGCGCTGCGCAACGTCTTGGTGTTTTGAGCCTAAGGCGAGAGCCGCGCGCAAAAAGTTTCGCGCGCCGGCGAGGCGATCCAGGCGCGCATCGCCGCCTCGTCGGCGAAGCGCCCGGCCCCGGCAGGGGCCGGCCCTCCCCTTCGACGACAAAGCCCGCGCCCGCGAACGGCCACGGGTTCAAGCGAAAATCCCAAGGCGCGGCCTCAGCGAGCCTGACGGTCGCCTCAGGCAACTCCAGCGTCGCCGGCGCGCGCAATGCGCCGCACAGCGCCAGCGACAGCGCGTCGACGAACGCGATCAGCGCCGATTGGCGGTCGAGTCTCGCCGTCGTCGAGCCCTGAGGCCGCCGCCCATTCCGCCTCGCGCGGCCTCTGCGCGGCGAGATAGCCTTGGATCGCCGCCGCGTCCTGCGGGCCTGCGGTCGGCAGCCCGAAGCGGCGATAGATGCGTCCGCCGTGCCGGGAAATGAGCAGCGCGACCTGCGGCCCCCAGGCGGCGAGCGCCCGCTCGACCCCCAGCGTCCACATCGGCGCATGGACAGCGGCGCCGACCTCGCGGAACGTCGGCGGCAATCCGGCGACCGCGTCGAAACTCGGCGCGCGCTCCCAATCGAGCCAGCCGATGTCGTGCTGTTCGCCGGCGATGAGCAGCGGCTCCGACATCGGCGCGGCGAGCCGCCGCAGGAGTTGTCCGGAAATCCAGGCGTGCGCGGGCTGGCTGATCGCCAACGTCCGTTCGGCTTCGCGGCGGAACATCATGGCGCCCAGCTTAGCCGCGCGGAAACAGGCTGGCCAGTCGGCGGACGTGCGCCTTTGCGCCGCGCGCCGCGAACGCTTATGTTGGGCAAAGTCTACGCGGAGGGTTTGGCGATGACGTCAGGGGCCAATGGCGGCCCCGTTCTCGAACGGCCCCGCAGCGGCGAGCCCGCGGGCGAGGCCGGCGCCCACATCCTGCTGGTCGAGGACGACGCCACGATCCAGAACATGCTGGCGGACGCCCTAAGGGAAAGCGGCTTTCATGTCGGGATCGCCGCGTCCGGTTCGGAGATGGACCGGGCGATGGCCCGCGACAGAACCGATCTGGTTCTGCTCGACCTGATGCTTCCGGGCGAAGACGGCCGCTCGATCTGCATGCGGCTGCGCGCCGGCTCGCCAAACCTGCCGATCATCATGGTGACCGCGCTCGGCGACGACATCGACCGCATCGTCGGGCTGGAGATCGGCGCCGACGATTATGTGACGAAGCCGTTCAACACCCGCGAGCTGATCGCCCGCATCCGCGCGTTGCTGCGCCGCGCGCGGGCGAGCGGTGCTGCGAACCCGGCAGTCGGCGATGCGCTTCGCGGGTTGGGTCATTCACCCGACCGAGCGCAAGCTGATCAATTCCGCAAGGCGCGCTCGTCACGACGACGAGCGCCGAATTCGACCTGCTGCTCGCCTTTTGCACGCATCCCGGCGAAGTGCTGTCGCGCGAGCAATTGCTGGAGCTGACGCACGGCGGCATCGCCGGGCCGGTGGAGCGCAGCGTCGACGTGCACGTCAGCCGCATCCGCCAGAAGATCGAACCCGATCCGGGCGAGCCCAGCTTCATCAAGACGATCCGGCTTGGCGGCTATATTTTCACGCCGGAGGTGACCGACGCATGAACGCATGGCTGCGCCGCCTCGCGCCGCGCACGGTCGCCGGACAACTGACCGGCGTCGTGGTCGCGGCGGTGCTGTTCGGCGTCTGCTTCGCCTCGGCGCTGATGTTCTATTTCGTCTATTCCGGCGGCGTCGGGCCGACGTCAGGAAACGCTGGCGCAAATTCGCGCGGCGCGCATTGCAGCGGTCGTCAATGGCGTCGAAGAGGCGCATTCCCTCGCGGAATCGCTTTATGTCACCAAACACGCCAACACCGAGCCGGTCTATGTCACCTGGGCCGCGCCTCCGGCCGGGAGCGCACGCGCCGTCGCAGCCCTCAAAGAGCCGATGGTCGCCGCCATCGAACAGGATTTGGAGAAGGGCTGGCGATTGCGCACCTTGCCGCACGACCGCGCCGGCGACGACGCCACCGCCATCTATGTCAAGCTGGACAGCGGCAAGATTTTGCGATTCTCCGTGGCGCCTTATGGCGGCCTGCGCAGTCTGGTGCTCACACAAATCCTGTTCACCCTGGGCGTCGTCGCGTTTCTGATCGTATTCGTCTCCGCGTGGGCTGTGCGTTGGGTCACTTCGCCGCTGACCTCGATCGCCTCGGCGGCGCGCGCGTTCGGACGGCCGGGCGACAGCGAGGCCGGCGACCTCGCCGAGCACGGCCCCATCGAAGTGGCTCAGGCCGCGCGCGCGCTCAACGAGATGCGCAAGCGCGTGCGCAGCCTCGTGGACGAGCGCACCCGCATGTTGGTGGCCGTCAGCCACGATCTGCGCACGCCGCTGACGCGCCTGCGGCTGCGCATCGAGCGTTTGCGCGACGATCCCGCCAAGAACGCCATGCTGGACGAGATCGCCACCATCAACGAGATGCTGACCGAGACGCTCGCCTACATGCGCGAGGTCGGTCAGACCGAAGCGCCGTCGCCGACCGACCTGCCCTCGCTGTTGCAAACGATTTGCGCGCAATTCGCCGACACCGGCCACAACGTCTGCTATTGCGGGCCGGACCGGCTGGTGATGTCCTGCCGCCCGCACGCCCTCACCCGCGCCGTCGCCAATCTCGTCGACAACGCCGCCAAGTTTGGCGAGACCGTGCAGGTCAACGTGAAACGCCAAGAGCGCGACGTCACGATCGAGGTCACGGATGACGGGCCCGGCGTGCCCGCAAACATGCTTGGCCATGTCTTCGAGCCGTTCGTGAAAGGCGACCACGCCCGAGCGCAAAAAGGCGGCGGCGGTTTCGGCCTCGGTCTGGCGATCGTGCGCGACATCGCCGAGAGCCACGGCGGCGGCGTCGAACTCGAAAATCACCGGCCGCACGGTTTGACCGCGCGCCTTCGCCTGCCACTCGCAGCCGCATGGGAGTCGGCGGCGTAACGGAAGCGATAATCCCGCCGCTTACGGAACCCGTTGGCGCCGCGCGCGTTTTTTATGGCGACCCATTGCGTAAGGGAGGCCCATATGACCGTTATTCCCGCGGAGGCTGAAATCTCCCGCGCCGCATCCGCGACCGCCGCCTATTCCGCCGCCGCGGCGGCGGAGGCCGCCGCTTCCGAAGCGGAGACCACGGCTGCGCTGGAGGACCTTGCCGCCAACGCCGCCGCGCGCTCGCAATTGCGCCGGCAAGTCGACAAGCGTGAACTGCGGCTGGCGATCCACGACCTCGCCGAGGGCTTTCGCGGCGTCGTCCGCGTTGCGCCGATGGCGGCGGTGCTGGCGGGGGTCGCCGCGGGCCTGTTGCTTGGCCGTCGTTCCCGTCGCCGACCGCGTCGCGTCTCGTAGGTCTTGTTCGTCAAAACGCGCTGCTCGCGCAGGTCAGCCACCGCGTCGCCGCGAATGAGGCGGGCGTAGAACTCAAATAGGGTCTGCGTCCCCGTCTCCGGAGTAGCGTCGGCATCGTAGCGTTGAGAAGCCTCGTCCCAGACCAGCATCGACTCAGTGGCGTAGTATCGCCCGATGCGCCCGAACTCCGCTTTATCCGCCATTCGCGCCGAGACGACGCCCACTCCAGATAGCGCGGCTATCGCGACATCCAGCATCGCCACGGGCGCGCGCCTGACGACAAGTCGCCGCTTCAGCCGCGCGAACAGGGCCTCAGCTTGCTCCCACGGCGTGAAAGCCGGTCCGGGACCGCCGACCGGCAGGACGCGGTTGCGACGCGAGGGGTCCGTCAGGCAATCGGCGAGGTAGACGGCGAGATCGTCGTCGGCGATCGGCTTGGTCGAGGTCAGTCGCCCGTCGCCAAACACGAGAAACGGTTTGCCCGCCTGCACCCGCGCGACTTGCCCCGAAAGCGATTTGAAATAGGCTGTCGGCCGCACGATCGAATAGTCGAGGCCGGATTCCGTGAGCGCCCGCTCGAAGGCAAGCTTGGCGTGCTGGAACGCGAGCCGCGGCTTTTGCACGCAGATCGCCGAGAGCAGCACGAAACGCTCCGCGCCCGCCGCCTTCGCCGCCGCCAACGCATTCATTTGCGCCGCGTGGTCGATAGCCCATGCATCGGCCGGCGCGCCCGTGCGCGACGCGAGACAGGAGACGAAGGCGTCGAGCCGCTCGCCGCGCAGCGCTTCGCCGATCGCGGCGATTTCGCCGATGCGCGCCGCAACCCCGGCGATTTCCGGCGAACGCCGCCCGAAGGCGACGACATCATGCCCGCGACGCGTCAGCGCCCGCGCCGTTGCGCGGCCGATGGTTCCAGTCGAACCGAGCAAGAGAACGCGCGCCATGAACGTGAACCTGCGCCGCTCGCCCGCCCACCGCAAGAGCTTTGCCGGCGCGGGTGAGCGAGCCTATATCGGCGTGATGAGCGACTTGCAGCCCGTCGTCGACCTCGTCGATTTCTCCGCCGTCGAGCCGATCGCAGAAACGCTGTGGCCGGGGCGGCGGCGCGACTACGTCGCGCCCGGGTTGACCGACCCGGGCCTGATGCGTCTCTTCCCCGATCTCGCCGAAGGCGAGGTCGCCGATCTGCAATGGCCGTATTTGCGCAAGGACGCCCCGCATATCTGGCGGCGCGACCTGCGCGGGCGCCGCAATCCCTATATCGGCGTGCTGTCGCTCGACGAGGCGACGCTGCTGCACAACAACGCCCTGCCGTTCCGCGGCAAGCGCGGGCTGGAGATCGGCTGCCACTACGCCTGGTCGACCGCCCATCTGGTCGCCGCCGGCCTCGACCTCGACGTGATCGACCCGGCGCTGGGGACTGCCGACCAAATGCGCGACGTGCGAGCCTCGCTGGCGAGCGTGGGCCCGGCGCGGCTGTGGGCGGGTTTCTCACCCAACATCGTGCCGGCGGTGCGGGCCGTGCGGCCGGAGCTTTGGAGTTTTGCGTTCATCGACGGCTATCACGAGGGCGAGGCGCCGCGCGAGGACGCACGCGCCGTGATCGACCTGATGGCTGACGGACGCCATGGTGATGTTCCACGATCTCGTTTCGCCGCACGTCGCGGCGGGCTTGGGCGTGTTCGCGGACGCCGGCTGGAACGTCGGGCTATTCAACACGATGCAGGTCATGGGCGCGGCTTGGCGCGGCGCGGCCAAACCGGTCGCGCATGTGGCGGACCGGGATATGCCAGCGGCGGCGGGCGAGTTTCTCACCCGTTTTTCGGCGCTGTCGCGCCAATCGCGCTAGCGCCGACGAAGCCGTCTACCTTTGAGCTGAAGTCGGCTGGCGCCGGGCGCCAGCGTCACATCGAAGTTCGACGCCTGCCGCCGCTTGCTCACTTCTTGCCGCGATGTCCCCCGCCGTGGCCGGGACGATGGCCGCCGCCGTGGCCGGGACGATGCCCGCCGCCGCCGTGACCGGGACGGTGCCCGCCGCCGCCGTGACCGGGACGATGCCCGCCGCCGTGACCGGGACGATGCCCGCCACCGTGACCGGGACGATGCCCATGACCGGGACGATGCCCATGACCGGGGCGATGAACATAACCGGGACGATGCACATGACGATGAACACTAACATGAGTCCAGCGGTTCCAACCCACGCCGCCGCCCCAACCGTATCCATGGCGCCAGGCATAACCGCACCAATACCAGCCGGGTCCCCGCCACCCTTCGTCGTACCAGCAGTACTGCCGACCGCCGTAAATGAAATCAGCGTTGAGAATCGGGGAATCTTGGGCGGCTGAGTCGTGAACCGCCGGAAATCCATTGCTGATCGCAGCGCTGGATGGAGTTATCGACGGCAGCATGAGCCCTGCGGCGAGCGCCAATATTGCGGCTATCTTTCTGTACACGCGCTTCTCCCTCCCGACACGTGCGAATTCTATACAAGTAGGACAAATGCAAGATCAACCGATTTTTGCGTCGGTGAGAGCACACGCGTCACCTCACCGGACCGAACGGTATTTAGGGCAACGTCAGCTTGCAATCGCAACTCGGGCATAATTACCGAAGGCGGACGCGGCGGCAGTGCGCGCCTTCGTGGCGCGGCCCGCAAGGTGGTTTCGCGCCGGCGCTCCTGCAACGAACTTGCCGACGCTTCCTCTTCACCTCCAAAAATGCTTAAAGGCCGCCGGCTGCTTCGCGAGCGAGGATCACGACATGGCGGACCACGCCATCCCGCATTTCCACAACGATCCCGGCGTGCCCGTCATCAAGGTCGGGGTCAAGGAGTTCATGTGCATGGGCGCGTCGCCGCCGTTCGATCATCCCCACATCTTCATCGACATGGGGCGCGACGGCGAAGCGATCTGCTCCTATTGCTCGACCCGATTCGTCTATGACGCGACGCTCGGCGCGCACGCCTCGCCCGCCGACTGCGAATGGCGCGGACACGGCCTGACGCCTGTGCGCCGCGCGCTGATCGCCGGCGCCGGCGTCGCCGGTCTCGCCGCGGCGCTGGCGCTGGCGAAGTCCGGGCTGCAAGCGGTGGTTTTCGAGCGCGCCGAGGCGCTCGAGGAGTTCGGCGCGGGGCTGCAACTCTCGCCGAACGCCACCCGCGTGCTGGCGTCTCTGGCGCGCTCGACGCCCTCGCCCCGCTCGCCACGGCGCCGCAGACGATCCGCATCCTGCGCGGCCGCGACGATTCGCTGCTGTCTTCGCTCGATCTCTCCGACGCCGCCAAGCGCTGGGGCGCGCCCTATCTCGTGATCCACCGCGCCGATCTGCAACGCGCCCTCGTCGCGCTGTGCGCCGCGGAGCCGGGGATCGAGCTGCGCCTGGGGACGGAACTCGTCGGCTACGGCGCCGACGCGAACAAGGTCGCAGGCGACCGTCAGGCGCGGGCGCGTGGCGATGACCGAAGAGGGCGACCTGCTCGTCGGCGCCGACGGCTTGCGCTCGAAGGTGCGGGAAAAGCTCGGGCTGGGCGCAGACGACGGGCCGACATTCACCGGCCGCATCGCTTTCCGCGCCACGCTCGCCGCGGAGACGCTCGGCCGCGCGGCGCGCGAGCCGGAGGTGACTTTGCGGCTCGGCGCCGCACGCGCATCTCGTGCAATATCCGCTGCGCGGGGCGCCGACGTCAATCTCGTCGCCGTCATCGAGGCGGGATGGCGCGAGCGCCCCGCCGGATCATCCCTGGGACGGCGAAGCCGACCGCCCGGCGCTGCAGCGCGCTTTCGCCGACTGGTCGGCGCGCGCGCGCGCGCTGATCGGCGCCGCCAGGAACTGGCGCGCTTGGCCGCTCTACCCTCGCCCGCCGCTCGCCTCCTATGCGGCGGGCCGCGTCGCGCTGGTCGGGCGACGCGGCGCATCCGATGGTCCCGTTTCTCGCGCAAGGCGCGGCGCAGGCGATCGAGGACGCCGGGCGCGCTGGCGCGCGCATCTCGGCGAGCGCAAGACGTCGCCGCGGCGCTCGCCGCCTATTCGCGCCGAGCGCGCGCCGCGCGGCGACCCGCGTGCAGCGCGAGGCGCTGGCGCAGGCGCCGCATCTACCATATGAGCGGCCCGTTCGCGCTGGCGCGCGATCTCGCGATGCGCGCGCTCGGGCCCGAGCGGCTGCTGAAACGCTACGACTGGCTCTATGGCGCGTGGAGACCGATGGTCGACGAAGCAAATCTGCAGCGCCTGCGCGAGCGCTACGGCAGGCGCTCGGCGGCGAGATGTTCGATCCGCATTTCAAGCGCGGTGGCGGAGCAGCCAGTTCACGGCCGGCGAACGCCGCAAATGGCCGTTCGCCGATGTCGCGACGCTGCTCGGCGCGCCCTATCGGCCCGAGGCGCCTGATCTCGCCGCGATTTCGGCGGCCTCGATTTCGCGCTGATCGGCGTGCCGATGGACCTCGGCGTCACCAATCGCGCCGGCGCGCGCTTCGGGCCGCGCGCGGTGCGCGCGGTCGAGCGGGTCGGCCCCTACGAGCACGTGCTGCGGCCGGCGCCGCTGGCGATGGCGAAGTTCGCCGACGTCGGCGACGTGCCGATGCGCTCGCGCTTTTCGCTGGAGATGTGCCACGACGACATCGAAGCTGTTCATGGACCGCGTGGTCGACGCCGGCGTCGTGCCGCTGAGCGTCGGCGGCGACCATTCGATCTCGCTGCCGATCCTGAAGGCGGTCGGCGCGAAGCGGCCCGGTCGGCATGCTGCATATCGACGCGCATTGCGACACCGGCGGGCCCCTACGAGGGCTCGAAATTCCACCACGGCGGCCCGTTCCGGCAGGCGGTGCTCGACGGCGTGCTCGATCCCGAGCGCGTCATCCAGATCGGCATCCGCGGCGGCGCCGAATATCTCTGGGAGTTCTCCTACGATTCCGGGATGACCGTCATCCACGCCGAGGAGTTGGCCGCCATGGGCGTCGACGCGGTCGTCGCCAAGGCGCCGCGCGGTGGTCGGCGACGGGCCGACCTATGTCAGCTTCGACGTCGACAGCCTCGATCCCGGCTTCGCGCCGGGCACCGGCACGCCGGAAGTCGGCGGCCTGACGCCGCGCGAGGCGCTGGCGATCCTGCGCGGCTGCGACGGGATCGACGTCGTCGGCGGCGACGTGGTCGAGGTCGCGCCGCACTACGACGCCACCAACGTGACCGCGCAGTGCGGCGCGCAGATGCTGTTCACGCTGGCGGCGCTGGCGGTGGAGGCGAAGCGCCGGCGCGGTTGACGGCGGTCGCGACAGCGAATTCGACCGTCAATCCGCTTTGGCGGCGCCGCTAGATCGTGGCGGATGGCGATGACTTGGCGGCGCCGAGTAGGGCCGCCGGCGCTGTCTTCTGTTTTTGTCGCGCGGGCTTGCTCTGACTCTAAATTGAGAACGGGCAGCGGAAAGATTTTCATTTATCAATAAATCAAGCTCGATACTCCGTAGCGTCCGAAAATTTAACTATGGTAGTTTCACGGTAACTGGAGATTTTATTCAAAATTGTGATATATACGTTTTTAACTATGCGTTAATTATCACTATTACTTTATATTCGCGCAGACCGTAATAAACGTCGGGCGAAAAGTTACGGCATAAGCGAAGATTAAATGAGCATAGATCAAATATAATTTTGACTATATTTACTTCTAACGTTCTTAGTCAACAAGGTTCACTCTATATTTCCTGCAAACGTGAAAAGAAAATTTCGTCGCTTCGGGCCTGCGCAGCGTCGAAATCGACACCCGAAGCCGCACCAATACAAAACGCCCTTCTTTCGACTCTTGTTGACAACATGCTTGTCATGTTGCTTTATGACATTTAGTTTGGTGATTTAGAGTTGTGATAACGAAGAATTTTTCTGACCATCCCGACCTTAAGGAAAACAGCAAGCTCGGGAACCGCGCGTCGCAATTGCTCGAACGGGTTGTCAGTTTCCCGCGTCGCCTGAGCCTAAGAGCCGCAGCATGTCGTCAGCCCTATCCGAAATCGGCCCCCTCGACTTCGAGGCTGCCTCGGTCGCGTGCGAACGGCCGGACAGGGAGAAAATTCATGCGCTGCTGATCGACTCCGACGCGCACGACGGCCTGCTCTTGGAAAATCTGGCGGCGCGATCCAAACATCTGGACATCGTCGTCACACGCCGCCGTTCCTTGGCCGAGGCCAACGCGGCGCTGGCCGAGCAGTGTTTTGACGTCATCTATCTCGAATATTGGCTGGGAGACGAAACCTCGATCGCCTTCATTCACGACATCGCCGCGGCGGAGGGGCCGCCCTGCGTCGTGCTGACCGATCTCGACGAGCCCGATATCCGGCGCCTCGCCTTTCGCGCCGGCGCGCACGCCTTTCTGTCCAAGTCCGCGCTGTGTCCGCAAGCCTTGGAGAGCGTCACGCTGACGGTGCTCCGGCTGCGCCTGGGCGACGGCGGCGGTTGAGCTAAATCGCCCCGGAGGCCTTGAGCGCCGCGATCCGCGCCTGCGTCACGCCGCGGGCCTTCAGCGCCGCCTCCGCCGCTTCCCCCGCAGCCAGCGGTCCGGCGATCTCGCCGGGCGTGCGCGAGAACCGCGGCGCCGTCGCCGGCTCCTGCCCGCGAAAGGCGCCGCGGGCGACATTGTGCGGATGCTCCGGCGCCTCGGCGAGCGACAGCACCGGCGTTACGCAGGCGTCGGTTCCCGCGAACACTTCGGCCCAGGCGTCGCGATTTTTGGCCCGGAACGCCGCCTCGAAACGGCCGGCGATCGCCGGCCAGTTCGCGGGGTCCCAGCGGTCCGGCAGATCGCCTTCGGCGATCTGCAAACCCCGCAACAGCGCGGTGTAGAACTGCGGCTCCAGCGCGCCGACGGCGACGAACTTTCCGTCGGCGCAGGAATAGGCGCGATAGAACGGCGCGCCGCCGTCGAGCAGATTGGCCGCGCGCGCGTCGCGCCACTGGCCGGCGGCCTGGAACGAATAGATCATCGCCGCCAGCGTCGCGACGCCGTCGGTCATCGCCGCGTCGACCACCTGCCCGCGCCCGGAGTTTCGCGCCTCCAGCAGCGCGCAGACGAGGCCGAACGCCAGCATCATCGCCCCGCCGCCGAAATCGCCGATGAGGTTCAGCGGCGGCAGCGGCGTCTCGGCCCCGCCGATCGCGTGCAGCGCGCCGGTCAGCGCGATATAGTTGATGTCGTGCCCGGCGGTGTCGGCGAGCGGCCCGGACTGGCCCCAGCCGGTGACGCGGCCGTAGACCAGCTTGGGGTTGCGGGCGAAGCAGACGTCGGGCCCGAGGCCGAGCCGCTCCATGACGCCCGGCCGAAAGCCCTCGATGACGGCGTCGGCGCCGGCGATCAGGTCGAGCGCCAGCGCCGCGCCCTCGGCGGACTTCAGATCGAGCCGGACCGAGAGGCGGCCGCGATCGATGAAATTCGGCGCCTTGACCCGCTCGAAGGCATCCGCGCCTCCCTTCGCCTTGCGGTCGATCCGCAGCACGTCCGCGCCCATGTCCGACAGCATCATGCCGACGAACGGCGCCGGGCCGATGCCCGCCATCTCGATGACGTTCAAACCCTTCAGCGGTCCCAACAACGCCTCCCTGTTTTCCCTGCGCCTAGCCGATCGGTGCGGCTTGCGACAGGGGCGACTTGCAAAGTTTTTCCGCCTCCCCCCTATTTGCCGGCTATTGCCCACGCATGAAACATGGATTTTGACATTTCCAAGCCGTCCAACCCATTCGAGAGGCGGCGCCTCGAACTCAGCCCTTGCAGGGCTGACCGCGCCGGAATTGCGTCGTCTCGCCGCGGCGGCGACGCAGCGTCGGCTGTTGCGCGGCGAAATCCTATTGCGGCGCGGCGAGCCCGCCGAAAGCCTGCATTTTCTCGCCTCCGGACGGCTCGCCATCGTCGAGGACGATGGCGCGGTGCTCAGCGAGATCGCGCCCGGCGAACCGGTCGGCGAGATCGGCTTTTTCGCGCGCGTGCCGCGCACGTTCACGGTCAGGGCGATCCGCGATTCCGAGGTGCTGACGCTGACCCGCGACACTTTCGAGGCCGCGAGCGCGGATCTTCCGGGCTTGCGCGACAGCGTGATCCGGGCGCTGGCGTTGCGGCTGTCTCGGCTGCGCCCCACGGTGAAACCGTGGTCGCCGCCGCGCACGGTCGCCGTCGTCTCGGCCGGCGGCGCCCCCTTGTCGCGGCGGTTCCTGGCGCTGCTGCGCGCCGCGCTGAGCCGTCACGGTCGCGCGCTGTTCCTCTCGCACGGCGACGCGCTGCGCCGCCTGCAAGGGCGCAGGCTCGACGACGGCGGCACGACCCGCTGGCTCAATGCGCTGGAAGCCGGGCCGGATTGCGTGTTCTTTCTCGCGGACGAAGGGCTCACCGAGTGGACGCGCACCGGCATCCGGCAGGCTGACTTGGTTTTGCTGGTCGCGGCCGCCGATGGACGCGCCGGATCTCGGCGAGGCCGAGCTTTTCGCCATGGAAGTTCATCCCAGGGCGACGCGGCGGCTCGTCATGCTCCACGACAAAGGTCGATGCACGCTTCGGGAACCGCCGCGTGGCTCGCGCAGCGCGACGTTTTCATGCACCACCATGTCGCGCTCGAAGACGACGCCGACGTCGAGCGGCTGGCGCGTTTTCTCGCCGGCCGCGCAGTCGGGTTCGTCGCCGGCGGCGGCGGAGCGCTCGGCTCGGCGCATCTCGCCGTCTACAAGGCGTTCAGCGAAGCCGGCGCCGAGTTCGACATGTTCGGCGGGACCAGCATCGGCGCGGCGATGGCGGCGGCGCTGGCGATGGGCGCGCGACATTGCCGAGATCGAACTACGGATGCATCGGATTTTTGTCGAGCGCAGGGCGTTCCGTCACTTCAATTTTCCCTATCACGCGCTGATCGATCACAAGATCTTCGACGCGGCGCTCAGCGCTGAATTCGGCGACGTGCGCATAGAAGATCTTTGGCGGCCGTTTTTCGCTATGTCCTCCGACGTGACCAATCGGGTCTCGCATGCGCATCGCGACGGGCTGGTGTGGCGGGCGGTGCGCGCCTCCAGCGCGATCCCCGGCGCGCTGCCGCCGTGTTTTACCGACGACGGGCGCATGCTGGTCGACGGCGCGCTGTTCGACAACTTGCCGCTGGCGCCGATGAAGGCGCTGAAGGCCGGCCCGAACCTCGTCGTCTCGCTGCAGGCGGAGACGGCGAGCCGCTACGCCGTCGACTACGATTCCATTCCCGGCCCGCGCGATTGGCTGCTTCAGGCGTTGACGCCGTGGCGGCGACGTCCGCCGGGCCCGCCGAACCTGGTGCAGGTCATCGTGCTGAGCCTGCTGGCCAACCGCCGCCTGCCGCTGGAGCTTGGCGCCCAGGATTTGCTATTTCATCCGGACATGCCGGTGGGCGTGCAATGGCTGCAATGGCGGCGGCAGCGCGAGGTTTTTGAGAGCGCTTATCTCGGCGCCACACGCTGGATCGAGACCCGGCGGGCCGCGGGCGACGCGCAGCTTGCGGCGCTGCTCGGGGGCTGAAACCCTGGGGATGAACCACGCCGATCGCTTCGTGGCTTCGCTCCCCGCGGTGACGGCGGAGCTACTGTCGTCAGCTTTGCGATCCCTACTTCACGTTCGGAAACCGCTCCGCGATCTCGTTCAGCCGCTGCGCCAGCTTGATATCGGTGTCGGTGATTTTGCGGCCGACGTCGTGGGTGCAGAAGGCGAACGCTATCGTGTTGTAGGAATTGAAGAACTCCGGATGATGATTCATCATCTCCGCCTCGATTCCGACCAGCACGATATAGGCGATGGCGTCGCGGAAGGTCTCGAACGCAAACGTCTTTTCGATGTTCTCGCCTTTGCGCCGCCAGCCGGCGGCGCCTTTCAGCGCGGTTTCAACTTCGGCGTCGCTGAGGATTTTGTGGGCGGCCATGCGTCGCGCTCCCTTTACAGATAGGATTCCAACTCTTTGGCGGCGTCTGCGGCGCTGCGCTCAAGATTGAACGCTTCGACGAAGCGGCCGTTCCGGTCCATCAGATAAACCACCGAGGAATGGTCCATCGCATAATCCCCGTTCTTCTCGGCCGCCTTTTCGGCGTAGACGCGAAATTCCTTCTCAGTCCTGGCGATTTCCGCCGCCGATCCCGATAGCCCGATGACGCGGGAATCGAAACCGGAGACATAGTCCCCCATCAGCTTGGGCGTGTCGCGGTCGGGATCGACGGTGATGAACAGCGCCTTGACCGGCTGGCTAGGCAATTTGCCTAGCACATCGGAAATTTGCGCCAGCGTCGTCGGGCAGACGTCGGGGCAATGGGTGTAGCCGAAATAGACCAGATAGGGATGGCCGCGCAGGTCCTTATCGGTCAGCGTCTTGCCGTCCGCCTGTTGCAATGCGAACGGGCCGCCGATCAGCGGCTGGCCGAAGCGCGAAGGCGTGAAATAGGCGGCCAGGCCGGCCACGACCAGCGCGACGGCGGCGACGAGCGTCGCGGTCCGCGTCGGAAACGCAAGTTTAGCGGGCTTCGGCATGGCGCTCCTTGTCGCTGCGGCCGCTTCATAAACCCCACGACGCGCGCGCGCCAGCTTTGGACAGCGGCGCAGGCTCGGCTAGTGTCGAGCGCATGTTGATCCGGCAATTCGAATATCTCGTGGCGCTGGCGCGCGAGCGCCACTTCGGCCGTGCCGCCGAAGCCTGCCATGTCACGCAGCCGACGCTGTCGGCGGCAATCCGCCAGCTTGAGGAGACGCTCGGCGCGCCGATCATCGAGCGCGGCCACCGCTATCTCGGCCTGACCCCGCAAGGCCAGTTGGCGCTGGAGCACGCCCATCGCGTGCTCGCCGAAGTCGAGGCGCTCAAGCGCGAGGTCGAGACCCTCGATCACGGCGTCTCCGGACGCCTGCGGCTCGGCGCGATCCCGACGGCGCTGCCGATCATGTCGCATCTGACAGCGCCTTTCTTCGCCCTCTACCCGCGCGTCACCGTCGCCGTGCTGTCGCTCACCTCGCAGGAGATCCAGCGCGGCATCGAGAATTTCGAGCTCGACGCCGGCGTCACTTATCTCGACAACGAACCGCTGGAACGCGTGCGCGCGCGGCCGCTCTACGCCGAGGAATATGTCTTTCTGACCCCTGTCGATGGCCCGTTCGCCGAGCGCGCCACGCTGACTTGGGCGGAGGCCGCCGAGGCGCCGCTCTGCCTGCTCACCCCGGACATGCAGAACCGGCGCATCCTCGACGGCATTTTCCGATCCGTCGGCGCGACGCCGAAGCCAGCGGTGGAGACCAACTCGATCTTCAACCTCGTCAGCCACGCCGCCTCCGGCCATTGGTCGTCGATCGTGCCGCGTCAGCTTCTGCAATTCTTCGGCATCCCTGAGCGCACCCGCGCCGTGGAGCTGACGACGCCGACGGCGCAGCGGTCGGTCGGCCTCATAATCGCCGACCGCGACCCGCCCGCTCCGCTCGTGCGCAATCTGATGGCGATGCCGCTTCCGGGCGACATCGTCGCGGCACTCATTCCGCCACGGAAGACATCTCGATAGATTTTATCTATGAAACGGTGTCCAACATCAATTTGATCGCCATATTCGTTGGGCGTATCAGGGTTTAAAGAACTTTAAACGGTTTGGATGCACCCGGAGGTTGGCGATCGGCCATCGCACAATCCCAGAGCGTGTATCGGAGGTATCAATGGGAGCGAATGCGGCGTGGAGCGAAACGGAGGCGATCGCTCTCATCGACGCCCGCAAGACCGACGCCGGCGCCATGCTGCCGATCCTGCACGCGCTTCAGGAGCGCTTTGGCTACATCGACAACGCGGCGATCCCGCTCGTCGCCGCCGCGCTCAACATATCGAAGGCGGAGACGGTGGGCGTCGTCAGTTTCTACCACGATTTCCGCCGCGAGCCGTTCGACGGCGCCGTATTGAAAATCTGCCGCGCCGAATCCTGTCAGGCGGCGGGTTGCGAAGATCTCGTCGCCCATCTCGACAGCCGCCATGGCCTCGTCGCCGATGCGCATGACGGCGGCGCCATTCGCGTCGAGACGGTCTATTGCCTCGGCCATTGCGCAGCCTCGCCCGCCGCGATGCTCGACGGCGAACCGATGGCGCGTTTGACCCGCGAAAGCCTCGATGCGCGGCTGGCGGAGATCGGCCGATGACCCGCGTCTACATCCCCAGGGATTCCACGGCTTTGGCGCTCGGCGCGGAGAAGGTGGCCCGCGCTTTCGCGCGGCCCGGCGTCGAGATCGTGCGCACCGGCTCGCGCGGGCTGTATTGGCTGGAGCCGCTCGTCGAAATCGAGCGCGACGGCGCCCGCTTCGGATATGGTCCGCTGACCCCCGAGGACGCCGAGAGCGTGCTCGCCGGGGGCGATCATCCCAAGGCGCTCGGCCGCGTCGAGGAGATCGACTATTTCAAGCAGCAGCAGCGGTTGATCTTCGCGCGGCTCGGCGTGATCGACCCACTGTCGCTCGCCGATTACGAGGCCCACGACGGCGGCAAGGGCCTTCGCCGCGCCCTCGAAATCGGCCCCGCCGCGACGGTGAAACAGGTGCTCGACTCCGGCCTGCGCGGGCGCGGCGGCGCGGGCTTCCCCACGGGGATCAAGTGGCGCACGGTTGCTGGCACCGAAGCCGACCAGAAATACGTCGTTTGCAACGCCGACGAGGGCGACAGCGGCACTTTCGCCGACCGCATGCTGATGGAGGGCGACCCGTTCCTGCTCATCGAGGGCATGACCATCGCCGGCGTCTCGACCGGCGCGACCAAGGGCTACGTCTACATCCGTTCCGAATATCCGCACGCCTTCGCGACGTTCCGCGCCGCGATCGAAACGGCGCGCAGGGCTGGTTGGCTGGGGCCGAACGTGCTGGGTTCTGGCCGCGCCTTCGACCTCGAGGCCCGTCTCGGCGCCGGCGCCTACATCTGCGGCGAGGAAACCTCCTTGCTCGAAAGCCTCGAAGGCAAGCGCGGGCTCGTGCGCGCCAAGCCGCCGATCCCGGCGATCTCCGGCCTGTTCGGCAAGCCGTCGGTTATCAACAACGTGCTGAGCTTCGCCTCCTGCCCGTGGATTCTCGAACATGGCGCGGCGGCTTACGCGGCCTACGGGGTCGGCCGCTCGCTCGGCTCGCAGCCGTTCCAGCTTGCCGGCAACATCAAGCGCGGCGGTTTGGTTGAGCTGGCGTTCGGGGCGACCATCCGGCGCCTGGTCGAGGATTTCGGCGGCGGCACGCGCTCCGGGCGACCGATCCGCGCGGTGCAGGTCGGCGGCCCGCTCGGCGCCTATTTTCCCGAAAGCCTGCTCGACACGCCGCTCGGTTATGAAGAGATGGCCGCGGCCAAGGGCATGCTCGGGCATGGCGGCATCGTGGTGTTCGACGACACCGTCGACATGGCCAAGCAGGCGCGCTTCGCGTTCGCCTTTTGCGCCGTGGAAAGCTGCGGCAAATGCACGCCCTGCCGCATCGGCTCGACGCGCGGCGTCGAGACGGTCGACAAGATCGTCGCCGGCGAGAAGCGCGAAGCCAACATCGCGCTGCTGCGCGACCTCTGCGACACGATGCTCGATGGTTCCCTGTGCGCGCTCGGTGGTTTGACCCCCTACCCCGTGTTGAGCGCGCTCAATCATTTTCCCGAGGATTTCTCGGCCGCCGCCGCGCTGCGCGCGGCGGAATAGGAGGCTTCTCATGGCTTTCCGCACCGAAATGGACACCGGCACGCCGATCCGCGTCGCCGACGAGCAAGTGACGCTGACGATCGACGGTCGCGAAGTCCGCGTGCCGAAAGGAACCTCGGTGATGGCGGCGGCGGCGCTGATCCAGGCGCCGATTCCAAAACTCTGCGCCACCGACAGCCTCGAGGCGTTCGGCTCCTGCCGGCTTTGTCTGGTCGAAATCGATGGCCGCAAGGGAACGCCCGCCTCCTGCACGACGCCGGCCGAGTCCGGGATGGTTGTGCATACGCAGACCGAAAAGCTCGCCAAACTGAGACGCGGCGTGATGGAGCTTTACATCTCCGATCACCCGCTCGATTGCCTGACCTGCTCGGCCAATGGCGATTGCGAATTGCAGACCCAGGCCGGCGTCGTCGGCCTGCGCGACGTGCGCTACGGCTACAAGGGCGCCAACCACAATGACGCGCCCAAAGACGAAATCGAACCCCTATTTCACTTTCGAAGCCTCCAAGTGCATCGTCTGCTCGCGCTGCGTGCGCGCCTGCGAGGAAGTGCAAGGCACCTTCGCGCTGACCGTGCTCGGCCGTGGCTTCGACAGCAAGATTTCGGCCGGCGGCGTCGACTTCATGTCGTCGGAATGCGTCTCCTGCGGCGCCTGCGTGCAGGCTTGCCCGACCGCGACGCTCAACGAAAAAAGCATCATCCAGTTCGGCAAGGCCGAGCGCGAGGTCGCCACGACCTGCGCCTATTGCGGCGTCGGCTGCTCGTTCAAGGCTGAGGTCAAGGGCGACACGGTCGTGCGGATGATCCCCGACCGGCTCGGCAAGGCCAACGAGGGCCATTCCTGCGTCAAGGGCCGCTTCGCCTACGGCTACGCCACCCACAAAGACCGCATCACCAAACCGATGATCCGCGCCCGCATCGAAGATCCCTGGCGCGAAGTGTCCTGGGAGGAGGCGATCCAGCACGCGGCGAGCGAGTTCAAGCGCATCCAGGCGAAATATGGCCGCGACTCGATCGGCGCGATTTCCTCCTCGCGCTGCACCAACGAAGAGGTGTTCGTCGTACAGAAGCTGGTGCGCGCCGGCTTCGGCAACAACAACATCGACACCTGCGCCCGCGTTTGCCATTCGCCGACCGGCTATGGCCTCAGCCAGACCTACGGCACCTCGGCCGGCACCCAGGATTTCCAGTCGGTCGACCAATCCGACGTGATGCTGGTCATCGGCGCCAATCCCACCGACGCGCACCCGGTGTTCGCTTCGCGCATGAAGAAGCGGCTGCGCGAGGGCGCCAAGCTCATCATCATCGACCCGCGCCAGATCGACCTCGTCAAGACCCCGCATGTCGAGGCGTCACACCATTTGCCGCTGAAGCCGGGCACAAACGTCGCCGTCGTCAATGCGCTGGCGCATGTGATCGTCACCAGCGGCTGGGTCGACGAAGCGTTCGTGCGCGAGCGGTGCGATCCCGCCAATTTCGAGGCCTGGGCGCGTTTCATCGCGGAGGACAAACATTCGCCGGAAGCGGTGTTCGGCTTCACCGGCGTCGACCCGAAGGCGATCCGCGCCGCCGCGCGAGCTTTACGCGAAGGGCGGCAACGCGGCGATCTACTACGGCCTCGGCGTCACCGAGCACAGCCAGGGCTCGACCACGGTGATGGCGCTCGCCAATCTCGCGATGGCGACCGGCAACATCGGCCGCGAGGGCGTCGGCGTGAACCCGCTGCGCGGCCAGAACAACGTGCAGGGCTCCTGCGACATGGGGTCGTTCCCGCACGAGTTCTCCGGCTATCGCCACGTTCGCGACGACGCGACGCGCGACATTTTCGAGAAGATGTGGGGCGTCGCCGCTCAGCAACGCGCCGGGCCTGCGCATCCCCAACATGATGGACGAAGCCGTCGACGGCGCCTTCAAGGGCCTCTACGTGCAGGGCGAGGACATCGCCCAGTCCGACCCCGACACCCAGCACATCACCGCCGGCCTGCAAGGCGATGGAATGCGTGGTCGTGCAGGACCTGTTCCTCAACGAGACCGCGCGCTACGCGCATGTGTTCCTGCCCGGCGCCTCGTTCCTCGAGAAGGACGGCACGTTCACCAACGCCGAGCGCCGCATCAACCGCGTGCGCAAGGCGATCGAGCCGCTCGCCGGCAAGGCGGACTGGGAGGTGACGCATCGACTTCGCCGACGCGCTCGGCTGCCGATGAAATACAAGCACCCCAGCGAGATCATGGACGAGATCGCCGCGACTGACGCCGACCTTCGCGGGCGTCTCCTACGCCAAGCTCGACGAACTCGGCTCCGTGCAATGGCCCTGCAACGACGCGGCGCCCGAGGGCACGCCGATCATGCATGTCGATCGCTTCGTGCGCGGCAAGGGCCAGTTCATGCTGACCGAATATGTGCCGACCGACGAGCGCACGGGGCCGCTGTTCCCGCTGCTGCTGACGACCGGGCGCATCCTCTCGCAATACAACGTCGGCGCGCAGACGCGGCGCACCGAAAACAGCCGCTGGCACGAGGAGGACGTGCTGGAGATCCATCCGTTCGACGCCGAACAGCCGCGGCGTGCGCGACGGCGATCTCGTCTCGCTGCAAAGCCGCGTCGGCGAGATCTCGCTGCACGCGAAAATCTCCGAGCGCATGCAGCCGGGCGTCGTCTACACGACGTTCCACCATCCCAACAGCGGCGCGAATGTCGTGACGACCGACAATTCCGACTGGGCGACCAACTGTCCCGAATACAAGGTGACCGCGGTGCAGGTGCGCCGCACCAACCATTATTCCGACTGGCAGGAGCGCGACCGCGAAGAGGGCTTCTCGCTGCGGCGCATCGCCGGACTCGATGCGGCGGAGTGAATGAGAACGATCGCAACGCTGCATACCCGTCATGCCCGGGCTTGTCCCGGGAGTCCACGTCGTCCCGACGAACTGCGGTTTCTAGTGTTTGGTCGCCGGTTGAACCGCACCAACGGCCGCCGCGCGCGCCGACGTGGATGGCCGGGACAAGCCCGGCCATGACGGCTCCCGCTGCGAAAATTGATCCCAATTGCGGCGCTCGGTCCGTAAATCGATCCGCTCGCGTCTTTTCCTACGACATCGGCCCCAAGGGCGAGGCGTTCGCCCGCGACGTCGCGGTCGAGGCGGCGATCGAGGTTTGCTATGGCGGCCAACCGTTCGCCGTGATGATGGCGACGCCCGCCGACCTCGAGGATTTCGCTTACGGCTTTTCGCTCACCGAGGGGATCGTCGAGCGACGCGAAGAGATTCGCGGCGTCGACGTCACATGGCGCGAGGAGTCGGCGCGCGTCGATATCGCGCTCGCAGGCGAAGCCCTGCACGCGGCGCTGGCGCGCCGGCGCGCCCTGCCCGGCCGCACCGGCTGTGGCGTCTGCGGCGTCGAGGATCTCGCGCACCTGCCGCGCGCGCGCAAAGTCCCGGCGCGGGCCGAGATCGCGCCGCATGCGATCGGCGCCGCCGTCGCGGCGCTCGACGCGCACCAGCCGCTCAATGCGGCGACCCGCGCCGCGCATGGCGCCGCCTGGGCCGACGCTGCGTCAGGCGAAATATTGTTGTTGCGCGAGGACGTCGGCCGGCACAATGCGCTCGACAAATGCATCGGAGCTTTGTTATTAAGAGGCCAGGATGTTAACGACGGTTTTCTTCTGATAACCAGTCGTTGCTCTCACGAAATGGTCGTCAAGGCCAGCAAACTCGGCGCCTCGGTTCTCGTGTCCGTCTCGGCGCCGACGACTTTGGCGCTGCGGCGCGCGGAGGAAGCGGGAATGCGGCTCATTACGGTCGCTAGGGCGGATCATGCGCTGAGCTTCGAGTCCGCGTCGGGCGAGGGCAGGGTGTGAGCCTCGCCAAGATCGACAAACTCGCCCGGATGGCCAATCAGATCGGCGACGCGCACGCCGCCTTGCCGCCGGACGACGGCGCAGCGGGCGTCGCCACCCACATTCGAAAGTTTTGGACGCCCAAAATGATCGCCGAGACGCTCGACGCGCAGGCGCAAGGCCGGATTGCGCTCAACGCTCCAGCCTCGGGCGGGTTTGCGATTCTAAGACAGGAGTTCGTCGGCCCGAATTGACGCGCGACGGCGTTTGAAAGCAAAGGTTTAAGGTGACGAGGACGCCCGCAAAGACCCACGCCGAAACGGGCCCGTCATTTGCTCGGCAAGCTGAAGCGCACAGAATAACCGTGTCGGCGAAAAGAGCCGCACGGACTAGGGAGGGCGATACATGAGCTATCAATCCGCAATCGACGGCGGCGGCTTCCTGAGCCGCTCGCGCACCATAGCCAAGCCAGGCTACAGCCGGTGGATGGTTCCCCCGGCCGCGCTGTGCATTCATTTGTGCATCGGCCAGGCCTATGCGTTGAGCGTGTTCAACCTGCCGATGACCAAGCTGATCGGCATCACCAAATCCGCGCCCGAGGACTGGAAGCTCACTGAGCTTGGCTGGATATTCTCCATTGCGATCTTCGTGCTCGGCGCCTCGGCCGCAATATTTGGCCGCTGGGTCGAGGAAGGCGGCCCACGCCGGGCGATGTTCACCTCGGGGCTCTGTTGGGCGATCGGCTTCTTCATCTCGGCGGCGGGGGTCCATGTTCATAACATCTGGCTAGTCTATCTCGGTTACGGCCTGTTCGGCGGCATAGGTTTGGGGCTCGGCTACATCTCGCCGGTGTCGACCCTCATCAAATGGTTCCCCGACCGTCCCGGCATGGCCACCGGCATGGCGATCATGGGATTTGGCGGCGGCGCAATGATCGCCTCGCCGCTGTCGGTGCTGCTGATGAAGATGTTCACCACGCCGACCCATGTCGGCGTCGAAGAGGCGTTCATCGGGCTCGGAATTGTTTATTTGATCTTCATGTGGGTTGGCGCGGCGATCGTGCGCGTGCCGCCCGCGGGCTGGGCGCCGGCCGGCTATGCGCCGCCAACCGCCGCGTCGAGACTGATCACCCGCAACGACGTCTATGTTTATGACGCGCTAAAGACGCCGCAATTCTGGTTGATCTGGGCGGTGCTTTGCCTCAACGTCACCGCGGGCATCGGGGTCCTGGGTCAAGCCTCCGCCATGACCCAGGAAATGTTCCCCGGCCGAGTGTCGCCGGTCGCTGCCGCCGGATTTGTCGGGTTGCTCAGCCTGTTCAACATGGGCGGCCGCTTCTTCTGGGCCTCGATCTCCGACTTTATCGGCCGCAAGATGACCTATGTCTGCTTCTTCGTGCTGGGCGTCGTCCTCTATGCGGCTGTGCCCTACATGGGAAAGATCGGCTCGATCGCCGGCTTCGTGGTGTGCTTCCTGATCATCATCTCGATGTACGGCGGCGGCTTCGCCACCGTGCCGGCTTATCTCAGAGACATGTTCGGCACGCGCTATGTCGGCGCCATCCACGGCTGGCTGATCACAGCTTGGTCGGCGGCGGGCGTGTTCGGCCCGGTGCTGGTCAACTACATCCGACAATTCCAGATCGACAGCGGCGTGCCGAAGGCGCAGGCCTATAACACCACAATGTACATCATGGCGGGACTGCTGGTGGTTGGCCTCATCTGCAATCTCGCGATCAAGGCGGTGCATCAGCGCTTCCACATGACCAATGACGTTGAGAGCGCGCAGGCGGCCGTCGGCGCCGCCGGCGATCCCGCGGGCGCCTGAGAGGAGGCAAACATGGCGGACAATAAAGTGAGCGCAACCACCGGCGTCGAACTGGCGTTGGCCTGGGGCTTTGTCGGCATCCCCCTGTTATGGGGCGTGTTCAAGACCATCGGCAACGCGATGGGGCTTTTCCAATAACGTTTCTCGCCCCGCTCAGAACGAGCGGGGCGTTCACGCTGGCCAGAAGCTTTCATCGGTCATCGCCGCGAATGTCCACGGACAGGCCGCAGGCAGCCGCTCGTCGGGCATATCCATCTCCGCGGCGGCCTTGCGGCGCGCATAGCGATAGGCGGTGGAGACGATCTCATCGAGTTGCGCTTTCAGGCTCGGAGTGTCCGCGAGGAGATCGGCGATCTCATCTCGTGCGTTCGCGATGGAAAGCGGCGACGAATTTCCCCGCAAAGCCGGCTGCTGCGTCCATTTCAGGAAATGCAGGAGCAGCGCCGTCAGGCGGCTGATGAGTTCGCGCTTTTCGGCTTTGCCCAGGCTTTCGATCTCTTCGGCGATGAGCGCGAGGTCGACCTCGCCGCGCGGCCGGCGCGCATCAACGCCGCCTGTTCCTGCGCCCAGGCGTAAAAGTCGGATTCGTGCGAAGATGAGCGTGACGGCATAGTGGGAAGATGGGCGCTTTGCGCCCACCTGTCGATGCAGCGTTAGTCCGCCAGCACGCCTTTCGGCAGCCGCGCGAGAACATCCCGCCCCGCGGCGGCGCCGATTTCGGCGCCGTCTGGCGGGGGCCCGGAGCGCTCGACCTCGAACGCCTCCGACCCATCGGCGCGATAGACCGCGCCGCGAAACCGCAAAACCCCGCCCTCGATCCGGGCGTTGCCGGCGATCGGCGTCTTGCAGGAGCCGTCGAGCACGGCGAGGAAGGCGCGCTCGCACGCGAGCGCCTCGCCGGTCGCCCGATCGAGGATCGGCGCCAGCGCGGCGAGCGGCGCCTTCGTCGCGAGGCCGCGCCGTGATCCCGATCGCGCCCTGCCCGACCGCAGGCAGGAAGTCGTCGATTTCCAACAGCGCCGTGGCGCGGTGGGCGAAACCCAGCCGCTTCAGCCCCGCGTAGGCCAGCAGCGTCGCGTCGATCTCGCCGCGCTCGGCCTTGCCGAGCCGGGTCTCGACATTGCCGCGCAGCAGGCCGACGTTCAGGTCCGGCCGCAGCCGTTTGGCCTGCGCCTGGCGCCTAAGCGAGGCGGTGCCGAGCGTGCCGCCCTGCGGCAGCCCGGCGAGCGTCGTCGACTTGGCGGAGATCAGCGCGTCGCGCGCGTCCTCGCGCGGGAGATAGCCGGCGACGCCGATGCCCTCCGGCAGCGCGGTCGGCAGATCCTTCGAGGAATGCACGGCGACGTCGATCTCGCCGCGCAGCATCGCCGCGTCGATCTCCTTGGTGAACAGCCCCTTGCCGCCGGCCTCGCTGAGCGCGCGATCCTGGATCAGGTCGCCGCTGGTCTTGATGACGACGATCTCGAAGGAGAACCCGCCGTTCGCCTCGGCCATCCGGCGCTTTGTCTCGTGCGCCTGGGCCAGCGCCAACGGGGAGCCGCGCGTGCCGATACGGATGAGCGCCATTGCGTCAGGCCGCCACGCCGCTGAACATTTCGTCGGCGTAGCTGCGCATGTAGTGCTTGAACCAATAGGTGTAATGTTCCGGATGCGCGGCGATGCGGGCGCGCAGATCGGCGCGCGTCACCCAGTCGTAGTCGGCGGCCTCGCCCGGGTCCGGCGTGACCGGACCGCCATAGACGCCGAGAAACACGTGCACCACCTCATCCTCGATCAGGCCATTGCCGACGTCGGCGCGGTAATGCGTGCGCAGCACGAACTTCAGCTCGCAATCGACGCCGAGTTCTTCTCGCAGGCGCCGCCTCGCGGCGTCCGCCACCGTCTCGCCGGGACGCGGATGCGTGCAACAGGCGTTGGTCCACAGGCCGCCCGAGTGATATTTGTCGCTCGCGCGCCGCTGCAACAGCATGCGCCCGCGTCCGTCGAGGACGCAGACGGAGATCGCGCGATGACGCAAGCCCTGGGCGTGCGCTTCGATCTTGGGCGCGAAGCCGGTCTCGCGATCCTGATCGTCGACCAGGATGATGGTTTCGTCGGAATCGATCATGGCGCCCACGCTACAGACTTGTTCAATCGCCTATAGCGCGTTTGTGGCGGAGCCGGAACAGCGCCGTGCGCGAGTCCGAGCCGCGGCGCGGCGGCAGCCTTAATGTCGGCTCAAACGGCGCCGGCTTCGCCGTCCAGATATTGCGTCAGCGTCTCATACGCCGCCCCGCCGTCCTCCGCCTCATCCGCGTAGGGGTCGCGCGGGACGAAGGCGGCGGGAGCGACGACGGTCTGGAAATCGTTGGCGAGGTCCCTGGCCGCGACGCGGGCTGCGGTCTCGTCGCGCGATTGCGCCGCGCCCAACATGGCGACGAGATCTCCGAGCATGGCGGCCGAGCCGCCGGAGCGACGCCCGACGTTGCGCTCGACCAGCGCGTCGAGTTCCAGGGCGTCGGCCGCGGATTGGGCGCGTCCGATGTCGCCGGCGCGCACCGCCACCAGCAACACACTGAGATGGCCGAAGAAATCGATCAGCGTCGAATCGCCCTCGGCGTCCGGCGGCGGCGCATCGGCTCCGTCGAAAACCTGCAGCTGCGACAGATCGGTCTTGAAGCGGCGACCGTAAAAGGCCGCGTCGTAGCCGTCGCCGGAGTCATAAGCGGCGGATGGGCTCAGCGGGAGGGGAGCCTCCGGCTTGCCGAGGCGATCCTGCGGCGCGCGGCGGTCGCGATAACGCGGTTCGGACGCGTATTCCGTCGTGGCGGTCAGTCCCGACAAGGGCATCACCGGATCTCCTGTCGCTTTAAAACCTCCAACCTACGCAAAGCGCCGTGCGCATGTTGCCCGGGGAAGCTTGCGCCGGCCTTGCCTTCGCCGCGCCTGCTCGCTAGCCCGCCCGCATGCGCGCTTTCGCCGACGAACTGCCCATCGACGAGGTCCTCGAACCCCTCGCGGCGGCGCTGCGCCGCACGCCGCGGGCGGTGCTCGTCGCCCCGCCCGGCGCGGGCAAGACCACGCGAGTTCCGCTGGCGCTGATGGACGAGGATTTCGCCAGGGACGGCAAGATCCTGGTTCTGGAGCCGCGGCGTCTGGCCGCCCGCGCCGCCGCCGAACGCATGGCGGCGACGCTTGGCGGAGCGGTCGGCGAGACGGTGGGCCTGCGCGTGCGCCTGCAAAGCCTGGTCTCGCAGAAGACCCGCATCGAGGTGGTCACCGAAGGCGTGTTCGCCCGCATGATCGTCGACGATCCCGAACTCAGCGGGGTCGCGGCGGTGCTGTTCGACGAATTCCACGAGCGTTCGCTCGACGCCGATCTCGGGCTGGCGCTGGCGCTCGACGCGCAAGGGGTTTTGCGCGGGGATTTGCGGCTTCTTGTCATGTCGGCGACGCTCGACGGCGCGAGAGTCGCGGCGCTGATGCAGGATGCCGCGCAAATCGAATGCGCCGGGCGCGCCTATCCCGTCGAGACCCGCTATCTCGGCCGCGACCCCGGCGTCCGCATCGAGGACCAGACGGTGCGCGCGACGCTCGCCGCGCTCGCTGCGGAGCCCGGTTCGATCCTGGTGTTTCTGCCGGGCCAGGGCGAAATCTCGCGCGTCGCCGCCGCGCTGGCCGAACGCGTGCGCGACCCCCATGTCGAGATCGCGCCGCTCTACGGCGCAATGGACGCGCGCGCTCAGGACCGCGCGGTCGCGCCGGCGCCGCCGGGCCGGCGCAAGGTCGTGCTCGCCACCTCGATCGCCGAAACCTCCTTGACGATCGAAGGCGTGCGGGTGGTGATCGATTCCGGTCTCATGCGCGTCGCCCGCTTCGAGCCGGACCTCGGCCTGACGCGGCTCGAAACGGTGCGCGTCACCCGCGCCAACGCCGATCAGCGGCGCGGTCGCGCCGGGCGCGTCGCGCCCGGCGTCTGCTATCGGCTGTGGGAGGAAGCCGCCAACGGCGGCCTCGAGCCCTTTGCGCAACCCGAAATTCTCGCCGCCGATCTCTCCGGCTTTGCGCTCGATCTGGCGCTGTGGGGGGTCGTCGACCCCGCGAGCCTGCGCTTTCTCGATGCGCCGCCGCGCGCGGCTTTCGCCGAGGCGCGCGCGCTGCTGGTCCGGCTCGGCGCGCTCGACGGCGGCTCCCAAGTCACCGACGAAGGCCGCGCCATCGCCAAGCTCGCGTTGCCGCCGCGGCTGGCGCGGATGCTGGTCGATTCCGCCCGCCACGGCGAGGCGCAGACCGCGGCGGAGATCGCCACGCTCGTCAGCGAGCGCGGGCTCGGCGGTTCCGCGGTGGACTTGGGCGAGCGGCTCGCGGCCTTCCGCCGCGACCGCTCGCCGCGCGCCGAAGACGCGCGCCGGCTGGCCAAGGGCCTCGCCCGGCGCGCGGTCGCCACTGCGGATCAGGCGGCGGCGACGTCTAGCCCCTCCCCCGGGCTGTTCCTCGCCCGCGCGTTCCCCGAGCGGATCGCGCGCGCGCGGGGCGGGCGCGGCGAGTTTCTAATGGCCAACGGCCGGGCGGCGGCGGTGGAGCCGCACGACCCGCTCGCGGGCCAAACCTTCCTCGCCGTCGGCGAAGTCGTCGGCCGCGCCGGCGCGCAACGCATCCTGCTCGCCGCGCCGTTGACCCTCGACGAGATCGAGGCGCTCGGCGGCGTCGAGACGGTCGACGAAGTGGTGTTCGACCGGAGCGCCGCCGCCTTGCGGCGGCGGCGGAGGCGGCGTCTGGGTCAGCTGACGCTCTCCGAACAGGCCCTGCCCGCCCCGACCGACGACGCCGCGGCGTTGACGCTGGCGCGCGGGGTGTTGGCCTTGGGCGTCGCGCGCCTGCCGTGGACGAAGGCGCTCACGCAATGGCGCGACCGCATCGCCTTCCTGCGCCGCGCCGAGCCCGACGTTTGGCCCGATCTCTCCGACGCGACGCTCACCGGCGCCCCGGAATGGCTCGCTCCCTATGTCCTCGGCAAAACCTCGCTGGCGGAAATCACGGCCGAAGACCTTTCCGTCGCGCTCAAGGCGCCGCTCGACTATACGCTCAACCAGCGGCTCGAACGCAAGGCGCCGACTCATTTCACCGCGCCGACCGGCAATTCTTTCGCGATCGACTACGAGGCCGAAGGCGGACCGGCGATCTCCGTGCGCGTGCAGGAGGTGTTTGGGCTTGTCGAGCATCCCTCAATTGCCGGAAACCGGATTCCGCTCACGCTGACGCTGCTCTCGCCGGCGCATCGCCCGATCCAGATCACGCGCGACCTGCCAGGTTTCTGGCGCGGCTCCTGGGCCGCCGTGCGCGCGGAATTGCGTGGCCGCTATCCCCGCCATTTCTGGCCGGAGGCCCCGGCCGACGCCGCGCCGACGGCGCGCGCCAAGCCAAGGGGAACTTGAGCGCGCACGATCGAGCCGCGATCGTCTTTCGGGAAACGAGGAACAAAGCACCGAGCCAGCGGGTTGATCGCGCAAGTCCGCAGGAAATGAAGCCTCGATCCCAAGGAGATCAAATCATGCCTGGAAATCTGATCTATTATGCGATCGTACTGATCGTGGTGGCGCTGCTGGCGGCGCTGTTCGGCTTCGGCGGCGTCGCCTCGACCGCGATGGGCGGGGCGCATCTGCTCATCTGGGTGGCCGTCATCGTGTTGATTGTCGGCGTGGTGTTCGCGTTCATGCGTCGCGCCTAGCGCGGCGTTGCGCCACGGCGAGACCTCATCGTCTCCCCGTGGCGTCAATCAAATTTGTTGATCAGGCGCCGCTCACGCGGTCTCGGCCTTTTTCAACCCCAAGCGCTCCTCGACCGCCGCCCGCATCAAGAACTTCTGCGCCTTGCCGGTCACGGTCATTGGAATTTCGTTCACGAAATCGACATAGCGCGGGATCTTGTTGTGCGCGATCTGGCCGGTGCAGAACGCTCGCACCTCTTCCGCCGTCAACGTTTCCCCGGCTCGCACCCGAATCCACGCGCAAAGCTCTTCCCCGTAACGCTCGTCGGCGACGCCGAACACCTGAACTTCCTGCACCTTGGGATGGCGGAACAGGAATTCCTCGATCTCGCGGGGATAAAGATTCTCGCCGCCGCGAATGACCATGTCCTTGATGCGCCCGACGATGTTGCCAAAACCCTCGGCGTCGATGGTGGCGAGATCGCCGGTGTGCATCCAGCCCGCCGCGTCCTTCGTCTCCCGCGTTCTCTCCGGCTCCCCCCAATAGCCCGACATCACGGAATAGCCGCGCGTGCAGAGTTCGCCCGGCGTCCCGCGAGGGACGATGCGGCCTGACTGGTCCACGATCTTGACCTCGACATGCGGATGCACGCGCCCGATCGTCGTCACGCGGCGCTCCATCGAATCGTCGGTCGAACTCTGAAAACTTACGGGGCTCGTCTCGGTCATGCCGTAGGCGATCGTCACGTCGCGCATGTGCATGCGCTCGACGACCTTGCGCATCACCGCGATCGGACACGGCGAGCCGGCCATGATGCCGGTGCGCAGCGACGTGAGATCGAAGCGTTCGAACTCGGGATGATCGAGTTCCGCTATGAACATCGTCGGCACGCCGTACAGCGCGGTGCAACGCTCCGACTCGACCGTCTGCAACGTCGCCAGCGGATCGAAACCCTCGCCGGGATAGACCATCGCCGCACCCAGCGTCACGGCGGCGAGATTGCCCATCACCATGCCGAAGCAATGGTAGAGCGGCACGGGAATGCAGATGCGGTCCTCCGGCTTCAGCCGCATCGCCCGGCCGGTGAAATAGCCGTTGTTGAGGATGTTGTGGTGGCTCAGCGTCACGCCCTTGGGCGAACCGGTGGTGCCGCTCGTGAACTGAATGTTGGCGGGATCGTCGAATTGCAGTTCGGGCGCGAGCGCGTCGAGCGTCGCCAGTTGGTCCGCCGCCCCCTTCGCGACCTCCGCGAAGGCCAGCGTCCCCGGCGCCTGTTCGCCGATCTGAATCACCCAGCGAAGTTCCGGCAGTCGCGCCGATTTCAGCGCGCCCGGCCGGCTGGCCGCCAGCTCCGGCGCCAGTGTGTTGACCATGCCGATGAAATCGCTGGACTTGAACCGCGTCGCGGTGACGAGCGCGGCGCAGCCGACTTTCTTCAGCGCATATTCGAGTTCGTGCAGGCGATAGGCGGGATTGACGGTGACGAACACTAGCCCCGCCTCGGCCGCGGCGAACTGGGTCAGCGTCCATTCCGGCCGGTTGAGCGACCAGCAGCCGATCCGCTCCCCTCGCTCGAGGCCGAGCGCCAGCAAGCCGCTGGCGAGTTTTCGCACGCGCGCGCTGAACTCACGCCACGTCCACGAGACCCCGTGGCTCGGTGAGATGAGCGCCGGCCGGTCGGGCCAGGTTTCGGCGGCGCGGGCGAGCGCCAGTCCGACCGTCATGCCGAGCAGCGGCTCGTCGCTGATTCCGCTCACATAGCTCGGCGCCGTCATATTCCCTCCCCTGCGTCTCTCGGGCTGAGGCTCGGCGCTCGCCGCGGCGGTGTCAAGCGGGGCCATCAGTCCGCCAGCTTGCCGACAAAAGTCTCGAACGCCTTCATAAAATTGGCCAGGAAGGCGCGGCTGCCTTCGACCTTCACCGTGTAATCGTCGGCGACGAGGTCGGCGGCGTGGCCGATATAAGCTTCCGGCTGCGGCATCGCCGGCATGTTGAGAAACACCAGTGACTGGCGCAGATGGTGGTTCGCCCCGAAGCCGCCTACCGCTCCGGGCGACACGCTGACGATCCCCGCCGGCTTGGCGTCCCATACACTTTTGCCGTAAGGCCGCGATCCCACGTCCAACGCATTTTTGAGCGCGGCGGGCATCGAGCGGTTGTGCTCGGGCGTGGCGAACAAAACCGCCCGAAACGGACGGATGCGGTCGCGGAATTCGATCCAGGCCGGCGGCGTCCTTTCGGGCGTGTCGAGGTCCTGATTGTAGAGCGGCAGCTGGCCGATCTCGACGATTTCATACGCGATGCCGCCCGGCGCGAGCCGGATCATGGCCTCCGCCACCCGACGCGTGAAAGAGGCCGCCCTGAGGCTGCCGACGATAACGGCGATGTTGGGCGACGACATCGGTGGGGCTCCAAGGAAGACGCGCATAATGGCGCTGCGGGCGCTCGCGTCAAATCGGGCTCGGTTGACCCGTTTTTGCAAATCGCCGCCCGCGGCTTTAGGACGAGCCGCCATGCAGACCCTTGTTTCCGACGGCGTCACGCTCGCCTTTCGCGACATTCCTGCCGAGGGCGTGGACCTCGGCGAGCCGATCCTGCTGATCCACGGCTTCGCCTCCAGCACACCGCATCAACTGGGTCGATCCGCGCTGGGCGGCGACGCTGACCAAAGCCGGGCGGCGCGTCATCCTGTTCGACAATCGCGGCCACGGGCATGAGCGAAAAGCTCTACGATCCCGACGCCTACGCCACGCCGCTCATGGCCCGCGACGCCGCCAACCTGCTCGGCCATCTCGGAATCCGCCGCGCCGACGTGATGGGCTATTCGATGGGCGCGCGGATCGCCGCGCATTCCTGGCGCTGGAGCGGCCGGAGCTTGTGCGCGCGCTGATCCTCGGCGGCCTCGGCGATCATCTCGTTGACGGCGTCGGCCTGCCGCTCGGCATCGCCGACGCGATGGAGGCGCCTTCGCTCGACGCGCTCACCGATCCCATGCAGCGCATGTTCCGCGCCTTCGCCGACCAGAACCGCAGCGATCTGCGCGCGCTCGCCGCCTGCATCCGCGGCTCGCGGCAAACGCTCACGCGCGCGGAAGTCGCGGAGATCGCCGCGCCGACGCTGGTGGCGGTCGGAACCGCTGACACGGTCGCCGGCGACGCCCACGAACTGGCGGCGCTGTTGCCGCAACGGCGCCGCGCTCGACATCCCCGGCCGCGACCACAACCGCGCGGTCGGCGACAGGGTCTACAAGGAAGGCGTGCTGGAATTTCTCGGCGCGCGGCCCTGAGGGCCGGCCTGGCGCGACAGGCCGCCCCATTCCATGCGCCCGCCGAGCAAAGCCGCCCAGCCCGCGGCGGCGCCGAGTTGCCGCAGCGGCTGAAACGTGAACGGCTCGATCAGCAGACAGGCCCAGGCGAGCCCAAGCCGGCGCGGCGTCCGGGCGCCGGTCCAGCGCCGGTAGGCTTCGAGCGAATAGGCCATGTTGGCGAGATCGAAGCCGAGCTTGGCGAGCGCCAAACCCGCCGCCGGCGCCAGAACGCCGACGCGGCCGGTCGCCGCAAGCGCCGCAAACAACGCAAAAGCGGTGAGACCGTAAAGCGGCGCCGCCGCGTCCAGACATTTGAACGGCAGCATCGCCAGACCCAGCGCGCCATAGCGGGGGTCGCCGACGATGTCGCGGTTCCAATATTGGGTTTGCAGGAAGCCGGCGAACCAGCGCCGGCGCTGCCGCAGGAAGGCCGGGATCGTCGCCGGCGCGTCGGTGGAGGCGAAGGCCGCGCCCGAGGATGCGCACTTTCGCCGGCGCGCCCCGCTGCGCGCGCGCGCGCGATGCAGGCGGTGGATCAGTTCGTAATCCTCCACCAGACATTCGGGGTCGAAGCCGCCGACCTCGACGCACGGCGGAGGTGCGGAAGCCGGCGAAGGCGCCGGAGATCAGCAACAGCGCCTCCAGCTCCGACCACGCGAAGCGGGCGAGGAAATTTCGGATATATTCGAAGCGCTGGAACGTCTGCAACGCGACGGCCACGGCGCCGCCGCGACAGCGCGGCTCCAGCACGCCGCCGCCGACGACCAGCTCCGGGTCGGCGGCGAAGGCGGGCGGATATCGGCGATGGCGTCCGGCGCCAGCCTGGTGTCGGCGTCGACGGTGACGACAACCTCGGTCGCGACCTGATCGAGCGCCGCGTTGAGTGTCGCGCGCTTTGCCGCGATGCGGCAAGCGCAGCCAATGGAGCGTCGGCGCCAACGGGCTCCGCGCCGACCCGCCGAGCGCCGGGCCAGCCAGAGCCGTAGCGCGCCGCGAGCACGGCGGCGCTGTCGTCGTCGGAGCCGTCGTCGGCGAGGAGTAATCTGATCGGGCGGGCTCGTCTGGGCGAGTAGCGCGTCGAGCGTCGGCCCGAGCGCCGCCGCCTCGTTATAGGCGGCGACGACGACGCCGACGCTGACGGGCGCCGCGGCCGCAGACGCCGGCGCGGCCGCGAACAGCTTGCGCGCCTGCACGCCGATGAACACCAAATGCGCGAGATCATAGAAGATGAACGCGACGCCAATCGACCACGCCGCCAAGCCGTGGCTGCGAAACGCCGAGACGAAGGCTGCTAGCCAGAAAAGCACGATCGCCGTCATGATCGCGGCGCCGAGAGGCGCGATGGGTTGCGGGTTGAGCCGCGGCGAAGCGCGGCGAAACGCGGTTTCGAGCGAAGGAGCGGTCATGCGAGGCGCAGAGACGTGAGCGTCGAACAACGTTATTCACGTCCCGCGATCTGGCTGCACTGGATCGTCGCGGCGCTGATGCTCGGCAATGTCGGTCTCGGCCTCTATGGGCAAATCGCCCCGGACGACTGGGCGCGCGCGGTGATTGACACGCACAAATCGGTCGGAATTACGGTGCTGGGGTTGGCGGTGCTACGGCTCTCGTGGCGGCTGTCGCATACGCCGCCGCCGTTGCCGCCGTCCTTTCGCCCTTGGGAGCGCTGGGCGGCGCACGCCGCGCACGCCGCGCTGTACCTGATGATGTTCGCGCTGCCGCTCACCGGCTGGGCGCATGATTCCGCGTGGAAGGCGGGGCCGACGCATCCGATTCTTCTGTTTGGAATCGTCCCGTTTCCGCGCATCGGCGTGATCGCGGGTCTAGCGGCGCCGGAAAAGGAGCATTGGCACGATCTCTTGTTCACCGCCCACAAGAGCGCCGGTTTTGTGCTCTATGCGCTGGTCGCCCTGCATATCGCAGCGGCGTTCAAACACCAGTTTCTCGACCGGCATCCGGAGATGCGGCGCATGGGCGTCGGCTAGCCCCAAACCCCTTGCGCCGCCAGCCCCGCAAACAGCATCAGCGCCGCGTCGCGATTGGAGCGAAACAGCTTTAGCGCCGTCGCCGGGCTCGCGCCGTCGATGCGCAGCGACCTGCCAGGCCAGATGCGCCGCAAACGCGAGCCAGCCGATCTCCGCCCAGACGCCCGCCGCCCGCGCCGAGAATCGCGGCCTGCGTCAGCGCCGCCGTCGCCGCGTAGAAAGCCGCCACCGCGAGCCGCGCGCGCGCGCCGAACAGCCGCGCCGTCGAGCGGATGCCGACGATGGCGTCGTCGCGCGCATCCTGCTGCGCGTAGATCGTGTCGTAGCCGACCGTCCAGCACCACGCGGCGCGAGTAAAGCGCGAGCGCCGGCCAATCCAGGCGCGCGAACGCCGCCGCTCCAGCCGACCAGCGCGCCCCAGGAGAACGCCAGCCCCAGCACCGCCTGCGGCCAGGAGGTGACCCGCTTCATCAGCGGATAGACCGCGACGACCAGCAGCGAGCCGAGGCCCAGCCAGATCGTGAAGCGGTTGAAGCACAACGAGCACCGCCAGCCCGACCAGCGATTGCGCGACCATGAACGCCGCCGCCGCCTTGGCCGTCGCCCGGCCCGAGGGCAGCGGCCGGCCCCGGGTGCGCTCGACGCCGGCGTCGAGATCGCGGTCGAGAATGTCGTTATAGGTGCAGCCGGCGCCGCGCATGGCGATGGCGCCGATCAGGAACAGCGCGAGATGCCAGAGGTCGGGGCCGCGATGCGCGGCGACCCCGGCAAGCGCCCGTCGCCCACCAGCAGGGCGCGAGCAACAACTCCCAGCCGATCGGGCGGTCCCAGCGCGCGAGTTGGACGAAGGGAATGGCGAAGGTCGGCGCGAGCCGGAGGACCAGGCTCGCGGGCTTCGCGTCCGGGAGGACGCGCGGCGCTCGGCGCCGCTCAAAGCGGCCCGGCCGGCAGCGGCTGCTCGGCCGGCTGGCCACCGGCCGCCGCCCTGCTGCGCGGCTTGCGCGGCCTGGCTCTTCATCTTCTTGATCTGCGCGGCGACGGTGCAGGCCTTGCCGCCGAACGCGACGCTCTTGGCGTGCGTCGCCTTCAACTGGCCGATCGCGTCGTCGGGAATCTGGCACCAGTCCTTGTTCTTGATCATGTAGGCGAGCATCGCGTCCTCGGCGGCGTTGAGCGGACGCGAGCGCGCGCAGAACGCATCCGGATCGAGCTTCTTGCCGTGCGCGGAGACGACCAGTTCGTTGATGCCCTTCAGCGCCGCTCGCGCCGAGCGCGATAGATTCTGCAAGTCGCCGGCGCAATCGCCGGCGGCGAAGGCGGCGCTCGCCATCGCGAGACTGACCACGGCCAAAACGGGCAGACCGATCTTCAACATGCCTCCGAGTCCCCTACGTCGAGCGCCTGTTCACATATTCCGAACACACCAGGAAAACGGCGAATTCACGGCGTTTGCCGCCTCAGCCCCAAGCGCGGCCCGCATAATCGATGGCGTAGCGGCCGGGCTCGGCCGCGATCGCCGCCATGCCGACCAGCACCGAGTCGGGTTGGATGACGAGCCGGGTCGGGATCGACTGCGCGAGCCCATCGACCGGCGCCTTGTCCTCGAACGCTTTGCGGAACGCCGTTTCGTCGAGCAAATCGACGATGCGCGGCAGCACGCCGCCGGCGAGCGTCACGCCGCCGCGCGCGACGAAGGCGATGGCCGCATCGCCGGCGAGCCGGCCGATGATGCGCCAATAGAGCCGCACCCCCTCGGCCGCCTCGCTGCTGCGGTCGGCCAGCGCGGCGGCGGTGACGGCGGCGGGATCGTCAAATTCCGGCTCGACGCCGTTGGCGAGCAGTCGGGCGCGATAGACGCGGGCGAGCCCCTGGCCGCAGGCGACGCTTTCGGTGGTGATGCGGCCGTGCGCGCGTTCGAGATGCGGCCAGATCGCCGCTTCTTCGTCGCTCGCCGGGCCAAACCCCATGTGGCAGAATTCCGAGGGGACCGGCGTATGCTTGCCCTGGATCTCGATCAGCGCGGCGACTCCGAGGCCGGTGCCGGGGCCGAGAATGACGCGCGGGCCTTCGGCGCCGGGGCGCGGCGGCCCGATCTGTTTCGTCCAGCCTTCGGGGATGACGGGCAGCGACAGCGCCTGCGCCTCAAAATCGTTGAGCAGCAGGCCGCCGCTGAGTTTGAGCTTTTCGGCGACCTCGCGCCCGTCGATATGCCAATCGGCGTTGGAGAGTTTCAGCTTGCCGTCGACGATCGGCCCGGCGCCGCAGGCGATCGCCGCGCGCGGGCGGGCCGCGAGTTTGGGGAGAATCGCTGCGATCGCCTCGCCGAGACCGGGGTAGTCGCCGGTGCGCACGTGGACGGGCGCCGGAAGCTCCGCCGTTGGCGATTCCTTCAGCGAGAACCGGGCGTTGGTGCCGCCGATGTCGCAGACGAGGACGGGAAAGGCGAAGGTCATGCGATGGTTCTGCCGGGAAGCGACTGGCGACGTCAAGCCGATGCGTTGGTTGCGCCGCGCCCGGAACCGTCCGTCGCCATGGTCGGCGTCAAGGCTTTCGCCCGCACGGCGAGAGCGGGCGGTCGCGCTTGCCTTGGGAGATCGGCTCAGGCCCCGGCGATCCCGATGCTATAGCCGTGACCGCCGCAACGCTTGCCTTCGGTGTCGAGGCAATACGTGATGACGGTTTGGTCTTTTCCATGCCCGACAATTATCGTCCCTTTGATCAGAATGTCTCGGTCAACCTCATCAATGGCGACGCTGTCCACTGGCGCTCCGCTCGCCAAGGCGAAGAGACGCGCGAGCCCCTCGCGGTCGTTGCTTTGGGCGGCTTTCAGAACGCTGGCGCTGAACCCCTTTCGGCGCCCGATCGCATCGTAGATTTGCACCGCCGTCGCGAACCCCCTGCGAGCGCTTGCGGCATCGCGCGCTGCCGCCGCGGCAAGGCTTGCGGGCGTGTCGGCGGTTGCGCCCGCCCATGCGGGAGAGGTCGTGTGCAGGGTCGCAACCGCCAACACCATAACAGCAATAGCTCGCAGAACTTTCATGGCGTTCCTCCTCTACCTCTTCTCACTTGCAAGACGTTTTCTTCGTCCGAGGTCCAGAATTCGAACCAATGTTAACACCGATGATTAACAGAGTAAACATAGATAATTATCTGAAGGGCGGACAGCAGCCGTTCGAGAACAGCGGCCGCGATCCGCATGGCTAAGCGCCGCCGCGGCGGCTCCTGCTTCCGATATCGGTCGCGATCCCTTAGTGTCCGACTCGCGAGTCGGATCGTTTATGCGCCCATGCACCTTCTACGAGTTCTTCGCCGGCGGCGGCATGGCGCGCGCAGGTTTGGGGGAATCGTGGCGTTGCCTGTTCGCCAATGATTTCGATGCGATGAAGGTCGAAACCTACGAACGGAATTGGGGCGCCGGGCATATCCGCAACGCCGACGTGGCGACGCTTACGACGAAGGACCTGCCGGGGGGCAAGGTCGATCTCGCCTGGGCGTCGTTCCCTTGTCAGGACCTGTCGCTCGCGGGCGGCTATCGCGGGCTCGGGCGTGAGGCGGACAATGCGCCCACGCGTTCCGGCACATTCTGGCCGTTCTGGCGGCTCATGCGCGCGCTTGGCCGCGAAGGCCGCGCGCCGCGCATGATCGTGCTCGAAAATGTCTACGGCTCGCTGACCTCGCATCAAGGCCAGGATTTCGCGGCCATCGCTTCGGCCTTGGCCGAAGCGGATTATTCCTTCGGAGCGCTCGTCATCAATGCTTCGCGCTTCGTGCCGCAGTCGCGGCCGCGCGTGTTTTTCGTGGCCGTCGGCGCGGGCGAACCGCGCCACGACGCCGTGATTACTGACGGCCCGGCGAAGGCGTGGCATCCCGAGGCGTTGCGCCGCGCCCACGCCAATATGAGCGATGAAGCGAAGCGACGATGGCTCTGGTGGAGCCCGCCGGAGCCTGCCCCCAGGGTCGCCGCGTTCGCCGACGTCCTCGAGGCGAGGCCGTCCGGCGTCAAATGGCGCGCCGCCGAGGCGACGAACCATCTTCTGAGCCTGATGTCCGACGTCAACCGCGCCAAAGTGGCGGCGGCGCAGCGCGCGCGACGGCGCATGGTCGGCGCGGTCTACAGGCGGACACGGCCGGACGGGAACGGCGCGAAACGCCAGCGCGCCGAGGTCCGGTTCGACGACCTATCCGGGTGTTTGCGAACTCCGGCCGGGGGATCGTCGCGGCAGACGATTTTGGTGGTCGAGGGCAGCCAAGTGCGTTCGCGCCTGCTGTCGCCGCGCGAAGCCGCACGGCTGATGGGCCTGCCCGACGATTACCGGCTGCCGGAGCGCTACAACGACGCCTATCATGTTTGCGGCGACGGCGTCTGCGTCCCCATCGTCCGGCACCTCGCCGCGCATATTCTGGAGCCGATCCTCGGGGCGGCGTCAGAACGCGTTGCGGCGGAGTGAGCGGGCGAGCGTAGAATGCAACCGCCTTCCCCCGAACGCTCCGCCACGATGCGCGCGGTCAAATCCCGCGACACCGGGCCTGAGCGCGCCGTGCGCCAGCTGCTCTCCGGGATCGCGCGCGGCTATCGCCTGCACCGCGCCGATCTCCCGGGAAAGCCCGACATCGTCTATGGCCGGCGGAAACTCGCGATCTTCGTCCATGGCTGTTTCTGGCACGGTCACGATTGCGCGCGCGGCGCGCGCGCGCCGAAGACCAACGCGGACTATTGGCGCGCCAAGATCGCCCGCAACCGCGCCCGCGACGCGCGCGTCGCCGACGAACTGCGCGAACTCGGCTGGCGCACGCTCGTCGTCTACGAATGCGCGCTGAAAAACCCCGATCTGCTGCGCGCGGAGCTTTGCGCGGCGCTTGCTGAGCCAGCGCCGCTTGGCGCGGCGCTTGCTTGACAGTCCGGCGCGGGTCTGCGCTTGGCAAGGCCCGTCGCCCACCGGGATGCCCGCCATGTCCGTCGCCTTCGATCTGCCCGCCAGCGCCGATGACGAAAAAGACGCGCCGCTGCGCGACGACGTCCGCCTGCTCGGCCGCCTGCTCGGCGACACCGTGCGCGACCAGGAGGGCGGCGAGACGTTCGATCTCGTCGAGCGTATCCGCCAGGCCTCAATCCGCTTCCACAGGGACAACGAGGCCGGCGCGCGGCGCGAACTCTCGGCCATCCTCGACAGCCTCGACAACGACCAGACGCTGGCCATCGTGCGCGCGTTCTCCTATTTTTCCCATCTGTCCAACATCGCCGAGGATCAGCACCACATCCGGCGCAATCGCGCCCATGTGGTGCGCCGCTCGGCGCCGCGGCCGGGCTCGCTGCGCCATGCGCTCAACCGCGCCCGCGCGAGCCGGGTTCGACGGCGCGGCGCTCGCCCATTTCTTCGCCAGCGCGCTGGTCAGCCCGGTGCTGACCGCCCATCCAACCGAAGTCCGCCGCAAAAGCACGCTGACGCGCGAACTGGAGATCGCCGCGCTGCTCGACGAGCGCGAACGCCTTGTCGGCGACGATTCCGAGACCGAGCGCAACGAGAACCAGTTGCGCCGCGCGATCCTCCTGCTCTGGCGCACCAACATGCTGCGCCAGACGCGGCTAAAGGTGATCGACGAGGTCGCCAACGGGCTTTCCTATTACGACTACACCTTCTTTCGCGAGTTGCCGCGCATCTACGCCGCGATCGAGGACGATCTCGCCGCGCTCGATCCCAAGGCCGCGGGCGCAAAAGTCAAATCCTTCCTGCGCGTCGGCTCCTGGATCGGCGGCGACCGCGACGGCAACCCCTTCGTCACCGCGCAGGTCTTGAACGAGGCGACCCGGCTGCAAAGCGCGCGCGCGCTCGGCCATTATCTCGACGAACTGCACGAACTCGGCGGCGAACTCTCGCTGAGCGGCACGCTGTCGCGGGTGACGCCGGAACTTGTCGCTTTGGCCGAACGTTCGACCGATCCTTCGCCGGCGCGCAAGGACGAGCCCTATCGCCGCGCCATTACCGGGATCTATTCGCGCATCGCCAAGACGGCCGAGACGCTCGACCATTATGTCGCGCTGCGCCATCCCACCGGCGAAGCGCCGGCCTACGCGACCTCCGAGGAATTCGCCGCCGATCTCGCAACCATCGCCGAATCGCTGGAAAAGAGTGGCGCGCGCATTCTCGCGGGCGGACGACTGCGGGCGCTCAGGCGCGCGGTCGACGTGTTCGGCTTCCATCTGGCGCCGCTCGACCTCAGGCAAAATTCGGACGTGCACGAACGCACGGTTGCGGAACTGTTTTCCGCCGCCGAGCCTCATATCGAGTATCTCAAGCTCGACGAGGACGCGCGCATCGCGCTGTTGCGCAAGGAGTTGGTCTCGTCGCGCCCGCTGCTGCTGCCGTTCCACGTCTACAGCGAGGAGACCGCGGGGGAACTGGCGATCTTCCGCACCGCCGCCAAGATCAGGGCGACTTACGGCGCCGCCGCGATCGTCACCTCGATCATTTCGAAATGCCAAGGCGTTTCGGATCTGCTGGAGCTGGCGCTGCTATTGAAAGAGGTGGGGCTCGTCGGGGCGGACGGACGTTCGGTCATCAACATGGTGCCGCTGTTCGAGACCATCGACGACTTGCGCGCCTGCGTCGAGGTGATGGACCGGTTGTTGGCGACCCCGGAATACGCCAAATTCGTCGCCTCGCTCGGCGGCGAGCAAGAGGTGATGCTCGGCTATTCCGACTCCAACAAGGACGGCGGTTTCGTCACCTCGGGCTGGGAGCTTTACAAGGCCGAGATCGGGCTGGTGGAGGTGTTCCGCAAGCATGGCGCGCGCATTCGCCTGTTCCACGGCCGCGGCGGCTCGGTCGGGCGCGGCGGCGGCCCCTCCTACGACGCCATCCTCGCCCAACCCGGCGGCGCCGTGCAGGGCCAGATCCGCATCACCGAACAGGGCGAGATCATTTCGAGCAAATATTCCAACGGCGAGGTCGGCCGGCGCAATCTCGAAACCTTCGTCTCGGCGACGCTGGAGGCGAGCCTGTTGGAGGAGCAGACCCCCGCCCCCGATCCCGCCTATCTCGCCACGATGGAGGCTTTGTCGGCCGCCGCGTACAAAGCCTATCGCGGCCTCGTCTACGAGACCGACGGCTTCGTGCAATATTTCTGGTCGTCCACCGTGATCACCGAAATCGCCACCCTCAACATCGGCTCGCGTCCGGCGAGCCGCAAAAAGACGCAGGCGATCGAGGATTTGCGCGCCATTCCCTGGGTGTTCTCCTGGGCGCAATGCCGGCTGATGCTGCCCGGCTGGTACGGTTTCGGCTCGGCGGTCGAAGCCTACTGCGCGCAAGAACCTGAAAAGGGGCTGGAGCGGCTGCGCTCCATGTACAAGCACTGGCCGTTCTTCCGCACGCTGCTGTCGAACATGGACATGGTGCTGGCCAAGTCCAGCCTCGCCATCGCCTCGCGCTACGCGAGCCTGGTGCCGGACGTGGCTTTGCGCGAAGCGATCTTCGCGCGCATCTCCAAGGAATGGAAAGCCTCGGTCGACTCGCTCAACGCGATCATGAGCCAGCCGCATCTGCTGGCGCATAACCCGCTGTTGTTGCGCTCGATCCGCAACCGCTTCCCCTATCTCGACCCGCTCAACCACGTGCAGGTCGAGCTGCTGAAGCTGCACCGAGCGCATGCGACCAGCGAAAAAGTGCTGACGGGGATTCAGCTGACGATCAACGGCGTGTCGGCGGGTCTGCGCAACAGCGGCTGAGAAGGCGCCATGACAATGCCGCCCGGAACCGCTATCCGCGAGGGATGCGGCTCGCCAAAATTCTCTCCTTTCTCTTCCACGGCCCGGCGTGGCTCACCTTCCTCGCGATGGGCGCGGCGGCCGGCGGCTTCGCAGTTTGCACAATAGATCTGTTCCAGTTCTTCAGCGCCAATTTCACGCTAATCGCCACTTACCGCTGGATGGCGATTGCCGACGGCGGCCTGCTGCAACTGGTGGAGCTGATCTTCTGGGGCTATCTCGGCGTCGCCTGTTATCTGGTGTTCAAGGGCTGCCTGCACGGCCTGCTGGAACGGGTTCCGCATCGTCCGCCGCCACAGAAGCCCGAAGGCGATGCGCCGCCGCCGCATTGACGCGGGCCGCGCTCAGGCCGCCGCCTGCTCGTCCCCCACCGGTCCCATGCCCCTCGTGCGGCGCTCTTCGCGATAGCGTCGCTCCATTTCGAGCGACCACGGACCCGCCTGCTTTTCCAGACCCGGGGCGCGCACCGGCGCGTCGCCGAGGTCGGCGCCGACAAAAGCGAGGATCCGCCGCACAGCGCCCGGCAGATCCGAGGCGAGGTCTTCATAGGCGAGCGGCAGAGTGATCGCTTCGGCGCCCTTCAGCGTCTCGCGCCAGCCCTGTGTGGCGGCGACGACGCTCTGCACCTGGTGGTCGATTTTGTCGAAGTCGTAAGGCGCATCGCGGTCGCTCTCGCCTGGCTTCACCTCAACCGCCAAGCGGCTGTTCCAGTAGTTTGTGGCGATGGCGACGTGATGCGAAATCGCCTGGGCGACGATATTGTTGCGGCGCAGCCAGACGAGCTTCAGATCCGGAAAAAAGCCGCGCAACACCTCAAGCGCCGGCGTCGCGGGATCGGCGTCGGCGGCGCGAAACGTCTCCACGCAATGGGGGAGCTGCCAGTAATGCACGGAGGCGGCGAACAGGCCGCCCATCTCCGACCCGGCCTTCAGGATGTAGTCGCGCCAATCGGGAAAGCTCGTGAAGGCCAAGTCGTGGGGGACGCGCAATTCCGCGCGCAGCCACGACTTGTCGATCTCGGCGCGGGTGAAATACTCGAACGGCTTGCCGGCGCGGCCCGTCGCGCGGAGCGTCGCGGCCAGCAGGCTCGATCCGGTGCGTGCGTCGCAACAGACGAGATAGGCGCGACCAGGAAACGTAGTCGTCATGGAGCCTCCGGGCCGAGCGTTCCGGCCGACGGGGTTCTTAGCGGCGCGGGGCGCCGAGGCCAAGCCGCGCGGCTTTTCCGCTTGCGATCGCACATTTTCCGGCCCTCAATGCAACGCGCGCGCCCTCTCGCCCGTTATGGGAGGGCGCAACCGTCCAAAGGGAAGTCGCATGAACCGTCTGATTGTCTCGCTCGCCGCCACGCTCCTTGCGACGGCCGCCATGGCTGCCGGCGCGAGCCTGCCGAAAACCGGCGCCGTCAAACATTCCGCCTATACGGTTTGCCGTTCGGCGGCCTCCGTCGATCTCGGCGATGTCGGGTCCGACACTTCGGCGATCTGCACCGGCATCGTCAGAACCCGGGACGGATCGAAGCCGCTCGACAACCTCGCTTTGCGCTGCCTGGAGGGATCGGTCGCGCGCAAGGCTGGCTATAAGTTCACGGGAAGCTGCGTCGAAACCGACGGCGACGGCGACAAGCTTTATCTCACCTACGAGGGTCCGGAGAGCGGGCCGGTCGAAGTGCTCGGCGGCACGGGCAAGTTCAAGGGCATCCAAGGTAAGGGGCAATGGCGCGTCGCCGATGCGCCGGGCAACTCGGCGAACCTGTTCGCGTTCACGCTCGACTATGAGTTCGATTGGACGTTCGAGTGAGGCCGCCGCTACTCCGCCGGCGCGCGCGAGACCCCCGGCGAGGCGACGCTGATCGCGTGGCCGGAGACTTCCGCCCCGGCGTCGGGCGCCAAACGCCAGAAAATCAAAGTCGAGATCGCCGACACGCAGCGCGACGACGAAAAAGCTCAACTGCATGTCGCGCGGCGCAAGCGTCGCGTCGCCGAAAACCCATTGCAGGCTTTGCACCGAGGCGGCCGCGACCGCGACGCCGACCGCCTCGACATCTGCTGCGAGACGCTGGCGAAGCTGGTCGCCCGGCTCATCCGGGCCGACGGCACGTCGGCGTAGCCGATGGCGTTGAGCGCCGTGAATTCGAGGCTGCGGAAGAACCCGCCGATCAGCAGGCCGAAGAAAATCAGCGCGTGCGGCGTATGAGCGCCGACGAGCCCGTAGGAGGCGAGGAAGACCGCCGAAATCAGCGCATTGGCGACCAGAATGGTGCGGAAGCCGAAACGCTTGATGAGCCGGAGGCGGAAAACTTCATCGCCATCGCCCCCGCCGCCGCAGCGAAAGTCAGCGAGCCGGATTCGAACGGCGAAAGGCCGAAACCGATCTGCAGCAATAGCGGCATGAGGAACGGGATCGCCCCGATGCCCAAACCGGAACAGGAAGCCGCCAACCACGCCGGCGAAGAAGGTCGGCAGTTTCAGCAAATTGAGGTCGAGGATCGCGTCGGGCGTGACGCCGCGCATGGCCGACATAAAGCGCCAGCAGCACGACCCCGCTCGCGATCAGCGCCGCCACGACGCTCCGACGGGGCGATGCCGCGTCCGATCACGGTGAGGCCGAAAACGAGGCTCAGCAGTCCGGCGCCCGACAGGAAGAACCCACGCGTGTCGAACGCCGCGACGTCGCGCTCGCGCACATTGGCGATGAAGCGAAGCGTCAAGAGGACGCCGACGATGCCGATCGGCACGTTGATCCAGAAAATCCAGCGCCAGTGGAAATAGGTGGTGATGAAGCCGCCGAGCGGCGGCCCCATCACGGGACCGAGCAGCGCCGGCACCGTGAGATAGGCGAGCGAATTGACCATTTCGGATTTCGGGATGCTGCGCAACAGCACCAGCCGGCCGACCGGCACCATCATCGCGCCGCCGAGGCCCTGGAATACGCGGGCGCCGATCAGCGTTGGCAGGCTCGTCGAAGCCCCGCACAACACCGAGCCCAAGCGTGAATACGATGATGGCGGAGCAGAACACGGTGCGCGCGCCGAGCTTGTCGGCGACCCAACCGGAAGCGGGAATGAACACCGCCAGCGTCAGCATGTAGGAGGTCAGCGCCAGCTTCAGCACGATCGGGTCTTGATGAAGATCGGCGGCGATGGCGGGCAGCGAGGTGGCGAGCACCGTTCCATCCATGTTCTCCATGAACAAGGCGGTGGCGATGATGAGGGCGGTGACGACGGCGGGGCGCATGATCCCGAGCATTTGGCGCCGCGGCGTCCGCGCGGCAAGCCGGATTGTGTCAAGAGATGTTGAGCAGGCTTACGATTATCGGGCCTTCGGCAGCGCCTCAAGCCAAGTATGCGTCGGCTCCGACCGATTGCGGTCGCTCCAGGGGCTCAGCACGGGATCGAGATAGTCTTGGGTGCCGTGGCGCTCGATCAGCGCGGCCTGATCGCGCAGGAAGCGCGCCCAGTTGGGGCCGCGGTCGTCGGGACCGCGGGTGGCGGATTCGTTGTGGATGAGCGTCGCGAACGGCGTGTAGAGCGCCCGGAAGCCTGCGGCGCGGGCGCGCAGACAGAAATCGACGTCGTTATAGGCGACCGCGAAATCCGCCTCGTCGAACGGTCCGACGGCGTCGAGGCACGCGCGCGTGATCAGCATGCAGGCGCCGGTGACGGCGGAGGCCGTCGAGCGCACCGCCAGCCGCCCCATGGGACCGGGAAAGTCGGCGGGACGATTGACGTACCAGTGGCCCGCGAGCCCGCCGAGCCCGACCACCACCCCGGCATGCTGGATGTCGCCGCCGGGATAGAGCAGCCGGGCGCCGACAATGCCGACATCGGGGAAAGCCAGGCATTCGACCATTTCGGCGAGCCAGTCGGGCTCGATCACCTCGATGTCGTTGTTGAGCAGCAGGATCGCCTCGCCGTTCGCCAGCGCCATGCCGCGATTGACCTGGCGCGAGAAATTGAACGGCGCCGTCTCCATATCGAGCGTGAAATTCGGATGCTCGCGTTTCAGTTGCTCATAGAGCGCCAGCGTGTCGGGATCGGAGGAGCCGTTGTCGACGACGATCAGCTCGAAGTTTTGATAGTCCGTGCCGTTCGAATAGCCCCTCCGTCAGCACGCTCATCAGGCGGAACGCGTTGCGGTTCGGCACGACGATCGACACTTTCGGGCGTGTGCCGCGATCGAGCCGGACGCGGTGCAAATCGGGCAGAATGGCGGGCGCGACCTCGGCCGGCGCGCCGTCGCGCGCATAAATCTCGCCGAGCGCCCGGCGCGCGTTGGCGGTCGCCTTCTCGATGAATTTTACGGAGTAGCTGCCGCCATCGCGCCGCCAGATATAGGCGGGATAGGGAATGTGTTCGATCTCGTCGCGCTTTAGCCGCGCCAGCGCCCGCAACACCAGATCGTAATCCTGCGAGCCGTCGAAACCCTCGCGAAAACCGCCGATTTCGTCGATCAGCTCGCGCGCGTAGAGCGACAGATGGTTGATGTAGTTGACGCCGGACAACAACACGTCGTCGAACGCCGGCTTGTCGAAGAAATCCACCGGGCGCAGGCGCTTGTCGACGATCAATTCATCGGTGTAGAAGAACCGCGCCTGCCCGTTGTCGGCGATGGCGCGGGCGACGACGGCGACCGCATGCGGGCTCAGCGCGTCGTCGTGGTCGATGAAGCCGATCCAGCGGCCGCGCGCGGCGGCGACGCCGGCGTTGGAGGCCGCCGCGATGCCGCGATTGACGCTGTTGCGGACCACCACGAGTCCCGGCTCGCGTTGATGCGCGGCGAGCCACTTGGCCGTCTCGGCCGAAGTCGAGCCGTCGTCGCTGAGCACCAATTCGGCGACGCCCGGCGCTTGCCGGCGGAACGAGGCGTGGAGATCGTCGAGATAGAGAGCGGGCGTGTTGTAGAGCGGCGACACCAGGGAGATCAGCGGCGCCGCGGGCGGCGGCTGGGGCGTCAGTTCGCGCCCCGCCAAAGCGCAGGCGCGTAGAAAATGCTCCTCGACGGATTTGGGCTTGCGCTTGAGGCCGAATGGACGGCCGTCGGCCGCCGCCGCGAAGTCGGCGGCGACGACCGTCTCGCGCAGGATCGGCGCCCGGCGCGCCGCGAGCGCCGCCATTTCCGGCGCGACCGCGAGCGCGAGCGCCTCGCCGTCGGCGTCCCCGGCCCAGCGGAATTCGAACTCGGCGACGCCTTCCAGCGGATCAAACCGCAGCCGCTGCAAGTCGTGGCAACCGTCGAGGACGATGCGGATCAACGCCGCGCGGGCCGCCCCGAAGCCGATGCTTTCGTCCTGAGAGAAGTTCGCGCCCCAATCGAAATAGACGCGCGGCGTCAATGCGCGGTCATTGTCGGCGCGCGCGAACAGCACGAGCGTCGAGAGCTCCGGCGGCGGGGCCGGGAAGATCAGTTGCGGGTCGTTCATCGTCGCCCGCCAGACATTGCCCGAGCGAATGGTCACGTTCACGCCGGAGGGCGCGAACGGGCCCTTCACTTCGATCGCCCGCAACATGCGGGCGCGCAACGCATTCCTGAATCGCTTGATCCGCATGGCTCTCACGCTGGGGGAGACTGAGCGCGCTGGGTTTCGATGACGAAAATGTCGTGCCACACCGCGTGGCAGTAGTTGGTGTCGGGAAACTCGACGACGCGCGTCGCCAGATACAGGTCGTGCGGCTGGCGCAGCGGCTCGGGAAAGACGATTTCGGCGCGATGCTGGCGGAAGGCGGCGCGCACGGCGGTCCAGCCGCTGAAGGCGGCGGAATCGGCCAAAGCCTCGACATCGCGGACTAGCGGCCCTGGACGGCGCGCCCAGAGCGCGAATTCGACGGGCCGCGATTGCTCGTGCTCGATCCCGAACAGCGCGCGCAAACCCCGCGCGCCTTGGAACGCCGCATGGCGCAGGCGCACCAGCGCCGGCCGGCCGGCGAGCGGATGATGCACCGCCGGCGGACCCGGAAGGAAAAACGGGCCGGGGTGGTCGGGGGCCGGCGTCAGCATTTCGGCGTTGGCGTACATGCGGCGCGGCAGCGGCGTTACGCCCGGCTCCAGGGCGACGGCGCTCGCAGTGGTGAAATCGAACAGCGCGATCTCGGCGTCGAGCGACGTCCAT
>CAWIEP010000056.1:0-30247 GCA_963835115.1 uncultured Pseudomonadota bacterium | reverse complement strand
AGCGTCTACTCGGGCCGGGATTTTTAGTATTGCTGTGGGGCTGCGTCGAGGCATCCTGAGCGCGAGTTCGGCGACCGGCCAGTTGGTGTTCCTGCCGCTCGCCGCGGCGATCGAGTCGCGTTGGGGTTGGCGCGCCGCGCTGATTCCGACGATTGTGGGCCTGGCGCTGGCGGCGCTCGCCGTGGTCCTGCTATGGCCGACCGTCCCGCCGATCTCGGCCTGCCGCCGTTCGGCGCCAAGGCGCTTGCGCCGCAGCCGCTCACGACGCCCGCCTTCTCGACGCCGTTCCGGGTCCTGCGCGAGGTTGCGCCGAACCCGACGTTCTGGGTTCTCGCCGGAACTTTCTTCATCTGCGGATTGAGCACTCAACGGGCTGATTCAGACCCATTTCATCGCCTTCTGCGGCGATTTCGGCGTCGCCTCGGTGACGGCGGCGTCGATGCTGGCGCTGATGGGCGCGTTCGACTTCGTCGGCACCATCGGGTCCGGCTGGCTTTCGGACCGCTCGACAATCGCGCGCTGCTGTTCGTGTATTATGGCCTGCGCGGGCTTTCGCTGCTGTACCTGCCTGCCTCGTCGTTCTCGCTGCCGAGTCTGTCGCTGTTCGCGGTGTTTTATGGGCTCGACTGGATCGCCACGGTGCCGCCGACCGTGCGGCTGACGGCGCAGGCCTTCGGCGCCGCAGCGCGCCGGCGTCGCGTTCGGCTGGATCTTCGCCGCGCATATGCTCGGCGCCTCGGTGGCGGCGCTCGGCGCCGGCTTGGCGCGCAGCCTGCTCGGCGACTATTCGCCGGCGTTTTATATCGCGGGCGCGGCCTGTCTGGCCGCGGCGCTGGCGGTCGGGCTGATCGGCGACCAGCGCCGCCGCGTCTTGGCGCCGGCCGCCGCCTGAGCTTTGCCTAAGCCCCGCTTCGCGGTTATGAGCGCGGCATGGACGAGCCAACGCCTAACGCCGCCGCCGCCGACTATCGTCAGGCGATGCGCGCCTTCGCCACCGGCGTGCCGATCGTCGCCTGCGGGCAGGGGGCGCAGCGGGCCGGCTGCGTCGCCACCGCGCTCGCCTCGCTGTCGCTGACGCCGCCGTCGCTGATCGTCAACCTGCAACGCGACGGTTCGACGCTGCGGCGTCTGCGGACGTGCGGCCGTTTCTCGGTCAATATCCTCACCACCGCGCAGGAGCCGCTGGCGCGTCGGTTCGCCGGCGGCGCGCAGGGGCCGGAGCGGTTCGCGGAGGGCGCCTGGAGCGACGGAACCGATGGCGCGCCAAAACTCGCCGACGCGCTGGCGACGCTGGAGTGCCGGGTCGAGGAAATCCTGGAGCGCTTTACCCACGCCATCGTCATCGGCCGGGTCGAGGCCGCGAGCGTCGGCGACGGTTCGGCGCTGCTGCACTTCGGCGGACGGTTCGAGCGACTCTAGGCCGCCACGCGTCGCTTGGCCGCCTCGTACTCCCGTTTCAGCTTGTCGATGAATTCCGCCGCCGGCTGCATCGCTTTCACCGCGCCGATGCCCTGGCCGGAGCCCCAGATGTCGCGCCAGGCCTTCGACTTCGAGCCGCCGGCGCTCTCGAAATTCATCGTCTTGACGTCGCCCTTGGGCAGATTGTCGGGGTCGAGCCCGGCGCTCGACGATCGAGGCGCGCAGGTAATTGCCGAACACGCCGGTGAACAGGTCGGAGCCGATGATATCGGCCGCGGTTCCCTCAACGATCGCCTGCTTGTAGTCCCCCGCGGCGCGCGCTTCCTCGGTGGCGATGAACGCCGAGCCGATATAGGCGAGATCCGCGCCCATCGCCTGCGCCGCCAGCACGGCGCCGCCGGTGGCGATGGCGCCCGACAGCACGATCGGTCCGTCAAACCATTCGCGCGTCTCCTGCACGAAGGCGAACGGCGAGATTTTTCCGGCATGGCCGCCGGCGCCCGCCGCCACGCAGATGAGGCCGGTCGCGCCCTTCTCGATCGCCTTGCGGGCGAACGTCTGGTTGATGACGTCGTGCAGCGTGACGCCGCCATAAGCCTTGACGGCCTGATTGACGTCCTCGCGCGCGCCGAGCGAGGTGATGACGATCGGCGCCTTCCATTTCACCGTAAGCTGAAGGTCCTCCTCCAGCCGCGTGTTTGAGCGGTGGACGATCTGGTTGACCGCAAACGGGGCCGATGGCGCTTCCGGATGCGCCTTGTCATGCGCGGCGAGGGTCTCGGTGATCTCGTGCAGCCACTCGTCCAACTGGCTGATCGGCCGCGCGTTGAGCGCCGGGAACGCGCCGACGATCCCCGCTTTGCATTGCGCGATCACCAGCGCCGGATGCGAGATGATGAACAGCGGCGCGCCGATCACGGGCAGACGCAGGCGGCCTTGCAAGGCGGGGGGCAGGGACATGGGTGGCTCCGGCAGATTGTTTATACATAAACGAAATCGACGCCAGCGGGCAAGCTCTAAGCCGGCGCGGTCACCCAGTCGACGGCGTATTCGGCGCCGCCGCCGCGCGTGAGCAGCTTGCTCAGATAAGGCAGGAGAACGCGCGCCTCTTCGGCGAGCCCGAATGGCGGGTTGACGAACAACAGTGCGCAGCGGCGCAGCGGCGCCGGCGAATGCGGCCCCGGCGCGACAGCGCCGACGTCGAGTTGCAGCCCCAGCACGTTGGGCGCCCCGAAGGCCCGAATCGCGTTGAGAAAGCGCGCGTCGTCGCGCGCGGTCTTGATCGGCCGCCACAGCAGATAAACGCCGCGCGGCCATTTCACGAGCGCTTTGCCGAGCGCCGCCTCGACGCGGCTCCCCTCGTCGGTCGCCTCGAAGGGCGGGTCGATCAGCACGAGGCCGCGCCGTTCCGGCGGCGGCAGATAGGCGTTGAGGCTGACATAGCCGTCGGCGCTGGAGATGCGCAGGCGCCGGTCGCGGCCGAGCGCCGCCATCAGCCGCTCGTATTCCTCCGGGTGGGCCTCGCACAGCGCCATCCGGTCGTCGGCGCGCAGCAGGTCCTGCGCAATGGCCGGCGAGCCGGGATAGGAAGCCGGTCGCCCGGCGTCGGGATCGAAGGGGCCGACGGCGGCGAGATAGGGCGCCAAAAGCTCGGCGACCTCGGGCGGCGGCTTGGCCTTCAGGAGCCGCGCGATCCCGTCGCGCCATTCCGGCGAGCGCTGGCCGGCCTCGTCGTCGAGATCGTAGCGGCCGGCGCCGGCGTGGGTGTCGATGAAACGCAGGGCCGCGGGCTTCTTCAGCAGATAGACGAGCGCGCGGGTCAGGAACGCGTGCTTGAACACATCGGCGAAATTGCCGGCGTGGAAGCCGTGGCGATAATTCATGTCGGCGCCGCCGCAAGCAGGCCGGCGCGACGGCCCATCAATATTTCTCGACCAGCGCCTTCGAGCCGAGGAACCGTTCGGCGACCGGTCGCAGCGTGCTGCAAGCGGGCGAGAACGCGAAGTCTCGGTCGAGCCCGACCACGCACCATTCGACGCCGTCGCCCATACCGATGATGCCCTGGCCTTCCTCGATGTCGTAAATCACCGTATGCACGTGATCGTCGCTGAAATGGCCGCGCGCGATGCAGAAGCGGCGCGGGATATATTCAGTCCCGTTGCCGCGCAGGCTCAATTCGCGGACGCGGTCGAATGAAGTGAGCTGAAGGTCCGCGCCCCAATAGGCGTTTTGCGTGGTGCGGAACACGCTCTGAATGCGCGTCAAGACGGCCTGGTCGTCGCAGGCGTAGACGTTGCCGACATAGGGCGAAAACCGCTGCTCCGCGGGGTCCTCATAATTGCTGTCGGCCCTGGCCGCCGTCGACAGGCCGAGCAAGGCCAAGATCAAAGCCGCGCGCCACATGAGATTTTTCCCAGCGATTCTGCGTTCAGCTTCAAACGCGAACGGCCGCGCCGGTCAAGCCGGGCGCGGCGCGATTTTTTGCGCTAGCGGCGCGGGCGCCACAGCCGCCGCCGGGGGGTCAGTTAAGACGGCTCTTCAAGGCGCCGATTTCGCGCGCCACCAATTCCGCGCCGGCTTTCCCCTTGGACTCGTCGCGCAGCACGATTTCGGCGGCGCGAACCGCGTGATCGGCCGCGGCGGCGCGCACTTCGGCCGCCGCTTGGCTCTCGGCGAAGGCGATCTTGGCCTCCGCCTGCGCGGTTCGCCGGGTGATGAACTCTTCCATCCGCAGCGCGGCGTCCTTGGCGAGCTGCTCGGCCTGCGCGCGCGCTTCCGCCACGATAGCGGCCGCCTGCGCTTCGGCCTCCGACCGTTTCTTGTCAAAACTCGCCAGCAGCGCCTGCGCCTCCTGGCGCAGCTTGGCGGCCTGGGCGAGTTCGTCGGCGATCGCCTTGCCGCGGGCGTCGAGGCCGTTCAGCACGATTTTGTGCGCCCCGAAATAGAACAGCAGGAACACAAAAACCAAAAAGCCGAGCAGGACGAAAAATTCGGCGCCCATGATGTCCTCCGGTCAGGCCTGCGCCGAGGCGTCGACCGCCTTGGCGACCGCGGCGGCGTCCGGCGCGCGGCCGATCAGCCGCTGGACGATGGCGCCCGTCGCGTCCTTGGCGATCGCCGAGACATTGGCCATCGCCGCGGTGCGGCTTTGCGCGATGCTGGCCTCCGCCGCCGCCATCTTCGCGGCAAGCTGATCGTCGAGCGCCTTGCGCTTGGCCTCCGTCGCGGCGGCGACTTTTTCGCGCGCGGCCTGGGCGGTTGCCTGCGCGTCGGCGCGGGCCTTGGCGAGGGCCTTTTCGTGTTCGGCAGCGGCGGCGTCGGCTTTGGCCTGCATGGCCGTCGCCTCGTCGATGTCCTTGGCGATGCGGGCGCGGCGCGCCTGGATCACCTTGCCGACGGCCGGCAGGTAGCGCGTCGACAGATAATAGTACATCGCCCCGAAGATCAGCGCGAACCACAGCAATTGCGAGGGGAACGTGCTCGAATCGAACGGCGGGAAGTTCGCGTGAGGCGCCTCTTGGCCGACCTCCGTCGTTTGTTGCGGTGTTGTGGCCATCGGGAGCCTCGGCGGACGATTTTACGCGGCAAGCGGCGCCGGCGGCGCCGCTCTCGACGATTGCGTCGTGACTTCGCTTAGACGGCGAACAGCAGCAGGAACGAGATCAGCAGCGCGAAAATGCCGAGCGCTTCCGTCACCGCGAAGCCGAAAATCAGGCGGCCGAACTGGCCTTCCACCGCCGAGGGATTGCGCAGCGCGCCGTTGAGGAACTGGCCGAACAGCGTGCCCACGCCAATGCCGGCCGCGCCGGTTCCGATCGCGGCGAGGCCGGCGCCGATGTATTTGGCGGCGATCTCGATTGCATGGCGGGTCCATAAGGCTTGCTCCTGGAGTTTCTTTGGCGTTGCAGGGAGGAATCGGCCGGTCAATGGCCGGGGTGAAGCGCGTCGTTGAGATACATGCAGGTCAACATGGCGAACACGTAGGCCTGCAGGAAGGCGACGAGCAATTCGAGGGCGTCGAGGCCGATCGTCATGGCGAACGGCAGGATCGCGACTACTTTTACGGCCGCGCTGGCGCTGAGCAGCATCACCACGAAGCCCCCGAACACGTAAAGCGTGATGTGGCCGGCGAGCATATTGGCGAACAGACGCACGGAATGGCTGACGGGGCGCACGAAGAACGAGAATACCTCGATCGCCACCACCAGCGGCAGAATGTAGATCGGCACGCCCGAGGGCACGAACAGCTTGAAGAAATGCAGGCCGTGCTCCTTGATGCCGTAGATCACCACGGTGAAGAACACGATCAGCGCCAGCGCCACGGTGATGATGATGTGGCTCGTGACCGTAAAGGAAAATGGGAAGAAGCCGATCAGATTGGCGAGCAGGATGAACATGAAGATCGTGAACACGAGCGGGAAGAATCGCATCGCCTCCTCGCCGGCGGCGGATCTGACCATGCCCTCGACGAATTCGTAGGCCATCTCGCCAAGCGATTGCAGCCGACCTGGAACGCCGACAGTGCCCTTGGCGGTCGCCGACATCAGCCAGAGCGTGACGGCGCCGATGATCGCCATGAAAATCGTCGAGGTGGTGATGGAGACGTTGTAGTCGCCCACGATGATGCGCAGGTGCCGGGAAAGCTCGAATTGTTCGATCGGATTGATCGCCGGTCCCGCGTCAGCCACGCTTGTCAAACCCCCTGTTGGCGCAAGCACCCTTCCCCTGGGCCACGCGCGGCGCCTCTTTAGCCAAGCCCCTCGCGGTTGCCAAGCGGCGAATTGCGAGGGCTATTGGCGGCCCTTGGGCGAAGTCGCCCGGATCACGCCCCACACCCCGGCGGCGCCGCCCAGAAGAAAAAACACGATGGTGAATGCGGGCTTGGTGTGCAGCAGCTAGTCGAGCCCCCAGCCGATCGCCGTCCCGAGCCCTACAGACACGACCAATTCGATGGCGGCCTGCATCCCGAGCGTCCACGCCGCGCCGGCGGAGTCCCTTGCGCCCTCCCCTGGCTGCCCCTCCGGCCGCGCGGGCTTGGCGGACTTGAAATCCCGGCCGAGCTTGTCGAGCCGGGCTTTCAGGGCGTCGTCGTCCTGTTCGGGGGTCATGGACAGAAGACGTCGGGGAAAACCGCGAGGCTGTCAATGCAAGCCTCGCTTGACCCCCCGGCGCAGCTTTGGCAAGGGCGGGCCGGAACTTGGAGCCAGGGAACATGAGCGGGGCGCGGACGGCCATGCGCGGCGGCGCCTATTACAACACGCTCGCCCGGCGGCCGCGCATCCTGATCGGCCTCGGCGTCGGGATCCTCGCCTTCGTGGCGACCCCGTCCTCGCTGCGCGAGGCGACGCGGGCGCTGATCGGCTGGAACGTCGGCGCCTGGGTGTTCATCGCGCTGGTCTGCTCACATGATGCTGACCTCGATCGGCGACGACATCCGCAATCACGCCGCGCAGGAGGACGAGAAGCCGCTGGCGCTGCTGCTCATCTCGGTGCTCACGGCGTGCGCGGCGATGGCGGCGATCCTATGGGAGCTTGGCCCCGTCAAGGACATGAAGGGGTCTGACAAGGCGGCCCATCTCGGCCTGGTCGGCGCGACGATCCTCAGTTCGTGGGCGTTCATGCATCTGATGTTCGCGCTGCATTACGCCGCGCAATATTATTTCGAGGACGGCAGCGGCGACGACGGGGTGCGCGGCGGTTTCGTGTTCCCGCAATGCGCAGAATCCCGGCTGGGGCGAATTCTGCTATGAGGCGTTCACCATCGGCTGCGCCTGCGCCACCGCCGACGTCAACTTGACGTCGCGCGGCGCGCGCGTCGCTGCCTGGTGCAAAGCATCATCGCGTTCTTCTTCAACACGATCATTCTGGCGCTGACGATCAACATCGGCGCCGGGCTTGTCTGAGCAGGGTTTTTCGTTATGAGCGAAGTCTCGAAGGTCGACGCCGCGAAGCCGCGCGGCTTCGTCGATCGCGAGGCGCGCGACATCGCCGCCGCCGAGGCGATGATGGCGAAAATCCGCGAGGTCTATGCGCTCTATGGTTTTGAAGCGGTGGAGACGCCGTTCGTCGAATATACCCAGGCGCTGGGCAAATTCCTGCCCGATCTCGACCGGCCGAACGAAGGGCGTGTTCTCCTTCCAGGACGACGACGAGCAATGGCTGTCGCTGCGCTACGACCTGACCGCGCCGCTCGCCCGCTATGTCGCCGAGCATTACGAGCGGCTGCCGAAGCCGTATCGCAGCTATCGCGCCGGCTGGGTGTTTCGCAACGAGAAGCCGGGGCCGGGGCGGTTCCGGCAGTTCATGCAGTTCGACGCCGATACGGTCGGCGCGTCCTCGCCGGCGGCGGACGCCGAGATTTGCATGATGGCGGCGGATTGTCTGGAGGCGCTGGGGATTCAAGCGCGGGTCTTATGTGGTGAAGGTCAACAACCGCAAGGTGCTCGATGGGGTGATGGAGAGCCATTGGTCTGGGCGGCGAACACAACGCGGGACGGCGGCTAACTGTGCTTCGAGCTATCGATAAGCTGGATCGACTTGGGCCTTGAGGGTGTCCGCGCTTGCTTGGTGAGGGGCGGAAAGATGAAAGCGGCGATTTCACGGCGGGAGTGGGCCTTGATCAACCTCGAGTCGGCGCTTTAATTGCGGTTCTGGATCTCAAGTTTGGCGCGCATGATCTCGGCGGCCTCACCATATCCGGCTTGCTGCAAAACATGAGGGGAGGCGTCTATCTCGATCAAGTTCTTACAGACGGACTTGGTGAACTAGACGAAATTCAACAGCTTGCTTCGCATCGCGGGCTACGGACCGGATCGGATTCTGATTGATGCTTCCGTCGTCCGCGGCCTCGAATATTACACCGGCCCCGTCTTTGAGGCCGAACTCACCTTTGAAACCCCAGGCGACGACGGAAAGCCGATGCGCTTCGGCGCCGTCGGCGGCGGCGGGCGTTATGACGGCCTTGTCGCCCGCTTTCGGTCCGATCCGGTCCCCGCGACCGGCTTCTCCATCGGCGTCTCGCGGCTGCTGGCGGCTCTGCGCGCCATCGACAGCCCCATCGTCAAGGCGGCGCAACAGCCCGGCCCCGTGGTTGTTCTGGCGATGGATAAAGACCGCATGGCCGACTACCAGAAGCTCGTAAAAACCCTGCGCGGCGCCGGCATCGCGTCGGAGATTTATCTCGGCGAGGGCAAGATGAACGCGCAGCTCAAATACGCCGACAAGCGCGGCTCGCTGTGCGCCGTCATCCAGGGCTCGAACGAACGCGAGGCCGCCGGCGGGCCGCAAGTCGTGATCCGCGATCTCGCGCTCGGCGCCGAACTCGCCAAGGCCAACAAGGACCGCGCCGACTATCTGGAAATGCGGGCCAAAGCTCAGGTCGCCGTCTCCGAGGCGGAGATGGTCGAGCGGGTGCAGGAAATCCTCGCCCGCAAGGGCGCGCCGATGCTCGGGTGAGCGGGCGACCCCTCCGTCATGGCCGGAACAAGCCCGGGCATGACGGCGCGGCGCTCGCCCGATGACGCCGCTCTACGTCTATCTCTGCTACGGCCGTTCACCCGCCGCCGAGCGGGAACTGCGCTACAGCGTCGAGACCTTGCGGGCCGAGAGCAGCGGCGATGTCGCCCTCTACACCGATCGCCCCGAAGCTTTCGCCGATCTCGGCGCGACTATCGTCGACGCCTCCGACCTTATCGCCGACGCGCTCGCCCATCCCTACCATCATCGCGTCAAACCAAAAGTTCTCGCCGATGCGCTGCGGCGCTTCGGCCGCCCCTGCGTCCTGCTCGACCTCGACAGTTTTGTTCGTCCCGGCTTTGCGGACGCCGTCGCGCGGGCGCTGGCGCAAGGCGCCGCGATGAATTTCTTCGTGCGCGACGACCCCTATCCCGACATCCCCGCCGTTCGCGACCGATCTGCCGCATCTCGGCCGCTACCGCCTCGACCGCGCGCGCGCCAAAATGCTCAATTCCGGCCTTGTCGCCGTGACCCCCGCGCATCTGCCGCTCATCGAGGACGCGGCGCTCCTGATCGACCGGCTTTGGGAGGGCGGCGTCCGCCGGCACGACATCGAGCAGTTCGCGATTTCCGAGACGCTGCGGCTCGGCGGCGTGCGCATTGCGCTGATCGACGACGTCTTCGTGCATTATTGCGCCCGCTGGTCGCGCCGCTACATGCGGCGCGCCTTGCGCCGCCGACGGCCGGGGGCGCGCGTCGCTTTCAGCAAGACGCGGGTGCGGCTGTTCAAGGCCTATTGGACTTTGCGCCTCGCCATGCGAAAGGCGGCGCGTTTTAGAGGCGAGATATGGCGGAAAACCTGACCTACGCCGAGGCCGGCGTCGACATCGACGCGGGCAATGCGATGGTGGAGGCGATCAAGCCGCTGGTGCGCGCGACGCGCCGGCCCGGCGCCGACGCCGAAATCGGCGGCTTCGGCGGCCTGTTCGACCTGCGCGCCGCCGGTTTCCGCGATCCCGTACTGGTCGCCGCCAACGACGGCGTCGGCACCAAGGTCAAGATCGCCATCGAGGCCGGGATTTTCGACACCATCGGGATCGACCTCGTCGCCATGTGCGTCAACGACATCGTCGTCCAGGGCGCCGAGCCGCTGTTCTTCCTCGACTATTTTGCGACCGCCAAACTCGATCCCCGCCAGGGCGCCGAGATCGTCAAGGGGATCGCTGCGGCCTGCGTGGACTCCGGCTGCGCGCTGATCGGCGGCGAGACCGCGGAAATGCCGGGGCTCTATGCAAAAGGCGATTTCGACCTCGCCGGCTTCGCCGTCGGCGCCGCGGAACGCGGAACGCTGCTGCCGAAGCCGGGCCTCGCGGCCGGCGACGTCGTTTTCGGATTGCCCTCGTCAGGCTTGCATTCCAACGGTTTTTCGCTGGTCCGACGCATCGTCGCCAAGACCGGACTCGGCTACGACGCTCCGGCGGTCTTCGACCGCGGCCGAACTCTAGGGCAGGCGCTGCTGACCCCGACAAAACTCTACGTCAAGCCGCTGCTCGCCGCGCTCAAGGCGACCGACGCCATTTTGGCGCTCGCCCATGTCACCGGCGGCGGCTTTCCCGACAATCTGCCGCGGGCGCTGCCCGAAAATCTGGCGGTCCGGCTCGACCTCGCCGCCTTCGCGGTCCCGCCGGTGTTCTCCTGGCTTGCCGGCGCGGGGCCGGTCGGCGAGGCCGAGATGTTGCGCACCTTCAATTGCGGGATCGGCATGGTCGCCTTCGCGCGCCGCGCCGGAGCGGAGGCTGCGGCGGCGGCTTTGAGCGCCGCGGGCCTGGCGCCGGTCGAGATCGGCCGGCTCGTCTCGCGCGACGGCGCCGGCGTCGTCATGGAAGGGCGTCTGCGCCTGTGACCAGCCGCGTCGCCGTCGCCATCCTTATTTCCGGGCGCGGCTCCAACATGGCCGCGCTGATCGCAGCGGCCAAGGCGCCGGATTTTCCGGCCCGCATCGCCGTGGTGATCGCCGACCGCACGGGCGCGGCCGGCCTCGCGCGGGCGCGCGAGGCCGGCGTCGACACCCTCGACTCTCGACGCCAAGGGGCTGGGCGGCCGCGCCGCCTTCGAGGCGGCGCTCGATGAGGCGCTTCGGGGGCGGGGGATCGAACTGATTTGTCTGGCCGGCTTCATGCGGATTTTGAGCCCGGATTTCGTTGGTCGCTGGCAGGGACGCGCGCTCAATATCCACCCTTCGCTGCTGCCCGCTTTCAAGGGCCTCGACACCCACGCCCGCGCCCTGGCCGCCGGCGTGCGCGAGCACGGCTGCACGGTGCATTGGGTGACGGCTGAACTGGACGCCGGCGAGATCGTCGCGCAGGCGCGCGTTCCCGTGCTGCCGGGGGACGATCCCGAGCGGCTCGCGGCGCGCGTGCTCGCCGCCGAACATGAGCTTTATCCCAGCGCCGTGCGTACGGTGTGCAAGCGCCTGCGGCTCGCTTCGACGCCGCCATAATGTCATGGTGGCCCGCGCGGCCAGGGATGCGGAAGGCGAGCGCGGGCAAAAAGGAACACTTCAGGTGGCGACGCGAGTAACGAGGCGACCGACGATCGTGCCCCCGGCGGAGCCCGCCGCAGGCCGGCTCGGTTCGCCCGAACGCTTCATCAACCGCGAGATGTCGTGGCTCGAATTCAATCGACGCGTGCTGGAGGAAAGCGGCAACCCCTCGCATCCGCTGCTGGAGAGGGTGCGCTTTCTGTCGATTTCCGCCGACAATCTCGACGAGTTCTTCATGGTGCGCGTCGCCGGGCTGGTCGGCCAGGTCCACGCGGGGATGACCGAGCTTTCCGAAGACGGCTGCACGCCCGCCGAGCAGCTCGAACGCATCGGCCAAGGCGTCGCGACGCTGGTCGGCTCGCAGCAGGCGCGGTGGCGCGAACTCAGGGGCGAACTGGCCGAGGCCGGCGTCATCATCGTCGATGTCGCCGATCTCTCGGAGGCGGAAATGGAATGGTTGCAGGACCATTTCCTGCTGCATGTGTTTCCGCTGCTGACGCCGCTGGCCGTCGATCCCGCCCATCCGTTTCCGTTCATCCCCAATCTCGGCTTCACGCTGGCGCTGGAGCTCGCGCATATCGAGGACGGGCGCACGATGAGCGCGCTGGTCCGGTTTCCCAACCGGGTCGAGCGGCTGATGCGGCTGCCGGAGGCGCTCGGGCGCGGCACGAACCGCTTTGTCTCGCTGGAGCAAACCATCGTCGCCTTCAGCCGCTTGCTGTTCCCAGGGTTCCAAGTTGTCGGGCAGGGGAGTTTCCGGGTCATCCGCGACAGCGACATCGAGGTCGAGGAGGAGGCGGAAGACCTCGTGCGGCTATACGAGAGCGCGCTGAAGCTCCGGCGGCGCGGCTCGATCATCAGGCTTGAGATCGAGGCCGGCATGCCGCCGGCGTTGCGCGCCTTCGTCACCGGCGACGTCGACGTCCTGGCCTCGGGCGTGGTCTATATCGACGGCATGCTGGGGCTCGACGAACTGTCGCGCATCGTGGCGCTCGACAAGCCCGAGCTCAAATTCACGCCCTTCATTCCCCGCTTTCCCGAGCGCATACGGGAAAATGGCGGCGATTGTTTCGCCGCCATCCGGCTCAAGGACTTGGTCGTCCACCACCCCTACGAATCCTTCGACGTCGTCGTGCAGTTCCTCGAACAGGCCGCGCGCGATCCCAATGTCGTGGCGATCAAGCAGACGCTCTATCGCACTTCCGCCGACAGCCCGATCGTGCGCGCGCTGGTCGAAGCCGCCGAGGCCGGCAAATCGGTTACGGCGCTGGTGGAGCTGAAAGCCCGCTTCGACGAAGAGGCCAACATCCGCTGGGCGCGCGACCTGGAGCGCGCCGGCGCCCAGGTCGTGTTCGGTTTCATCGATCTGAAGACCCACGCCAAACTGTCGATGGTGGTCAGGCGCGAGGGCGGCCAACTGGTCACCTATTGCCACGTCGGGACCGGCAATTATCACCCTGTCACCGCGCGCATCTACACCGACATCTCCTATTTCACCGCCGAGCCGGCGATCGGACGCGACGTCGCGCGCATCTTCAACTACATCACCGGCTACGCCGAGCCCGACGGCCTTGAACAGATGGCGATCTCGCCGATCTCGCTGAGGAAGCGGCTGTTGCAGCATATCGAGGCGGAGACCGAATTCGCCCGGGCCGGCAAGCCCGCCGCGATCTGGGCCAAATGCAATGCGCTCGTCGATACCGAGATTATTGACGCGCTCTACCGGGCGAGCCAGGCGGGCGTTCAGATCGAACTGGTCGTGCGCGGCATCTGCTGCCTGCGCCCTGGCGTGCCGGGTCTGTCCGACAATATTCGCGCCAAATCGATCGTCGGCCGGTTTCTCGAACACTCGCGGATCTACGCTTTCGGAAGCGGCCACGGCCTGCCGCACCCGGAGGCCAGCGTGTACATCTCCTCGGCCGATCTGATGCCGCGCAATCTCGACCGGCGCGTCGAGGCGCTGGCCCCGCTGCGCAATCCGACCGTGCACGAGCAGGTGCTGAACCAGATCATGGTCGGCAATCTCAAGGACAATCAGCAGAGTTACCGCTTGCTGCCGGACGGCACGAGCGAGCGCATCACGCCCGGGCCGGGCGAGGAGCCGTTCAACGCGCACAAGTTTTTCCTCACGAATCCAAGTCTTTCGGGTCGCGGGCAGGGGCGCGGCGAGCCGATCGTGCGCGAGCGGCGGCGCTCGTCGCGGCGCTAGCGCGCGGTGCGCTAGCGCGGTTTCCGATCTGGCGGAGCCTCGCCGTCATCTCGGCGAAAGCGCGCGAACGCGGGGATGACATGGGCCGATTCAATTTGGCCGGAGGCCGCTCTAACCAAGGCGTCTCGACAAATTCCCGTCGCCGCAAAACGCTATGTTTACTCCTTTCGGTTACGTAAGTCGGGCGCAAGCTGCCTTCGACTTATGGAACTCTCCATGAAACTTGACGATGTCGCCGAAATCACCGGGCCGGCGCCAGGCCCCGAACGCCGAGCCCGCCGAGTCATCGGGAATCTCGTGTCGCTCGACGGCATGCACGGCGTCATCGTCTGCGAAATGAGCGGCTTGGAGCCGGGCGACTACTGGTCGGTCGGCAACCTCATTTCCGTCGTCCACGACGGCGCGCGTCTGGTCGGACAGGTCTGCGACATCACCACGACGGATCAACGCTGGCATGCCGACAGCGTCAACATCGCGATGGTGAAGATCGAACTCACCGGCGAGATCGTCGACGAGTCGCCGGGCAAGCCGGTGTTCTATCGCGGCATCCGCTCGTTTCCGACGCTCGGGGCGATCGCGCATCGGATTCGCGCCGCGGATCTGCGCGCCATCTTCGCCGTGCGCAACGCCAATGTCGTGGAAGTCGGCACGTTGACGCAGAACTCCACCATTCAGGCCACCGTCAGCGTCGAGGAGTTGACGCGCCGCCACTTCGCCATCGTCGGCTCGACCGGCGTCGGCAAGACGACCTCGGTGTCGATGCTGGTCAAGCAATGCGTGCGGGAATTGCCGAAACTGCGAATGATGATCGTCGATCCCCACAACGAATACGCCGCGCATTTCCGCAATCAGGCCTATATAGTCGACGCCGAGACGCTTGAATTGCCGTATTGGATGTTCCGCTTCGAGGAGATGATCGACGTCGTCTACGTCGGTCGTAAGCCCAACCCCGACGAATCCGATGCGCTTTACGAAGTGATCCGCACCGCCAAGCAGCGTTTCGCCGCGGGCGGACGAACCGTCGACAGCTCGATCCGCCGCAATCAGCCGCAGGAATTCGGCTGGGTGAGCGCCGATACGCCGGTGCCGTATCGCATTTCCGATGCGCTGCAGATTCTCGACGAGTGGGCCGGCAAGCTCGACCCCCGCTACGCGCGCGCCGACTTGCGCTCGCTGAAAAACCGACTCGACGCGCTCAGCCACGACTCGCGTTATCGCTTCATGTTCGGCAAGGTGATGGTCGAAGACAACATGGCCAAGGTGATCGGCGCGCTGTTCCGCTTGCCGATGGAGCGGCTGCCGGTGACGATCGTGCAGGTCGGCGGCCTGCCCAACGAAGTCGTCAACTCGGTCGTTTCGGTGCTGGCGCGGCTGGCTTTCGAGGTGGCGAGCGCGTGTCAGGGCGACGTGCAAGTGGCGCTGCTGTGCGAGGAGTCGCACCGCTACATTCCCGCCAACCCCAATATGGGCTTCGAGCCGACGCGGCGGGCGATCGGACGCATCGCCAAAGAGGGCCGTAAGTACGGAGCCTCCCTGTGCATTGTCACGCAGCGCCCGAGCGAGCTTGATTCCACGGTGCTGTCGCAATGTTCGACGATGTTTGCGATGCGACTGTCGAGCGAGCGCGACAAAGACATCATGGCTTCGGCGGCGGGCGCCTCCAGCCAAGGCACGCTAAACTTCCTGTCGTCGCTCGCCGACCGCGAGGCGATCGCCTTCGGCGAGGCGATTCCGACGCCGATGCGCATGAAATTCTCCGACTATCGTCAGTTCAACGAAATGGCGGCGAGCCGCGCCCCCGGACCCGAGGAATCTCTGGAACGGTCGCGCGAATTGCTGCGGCAAACCGTCGCGCGAATGCGCGGCGAGGTCGCCACGGCCGAGGCGCCGCCCCCGCAAGCGATGCGGATGGCCGCCGGCGCCTGAGCGTCGTCACGGGAAAATCCTAGACAGCGATTGCATTCCGCCCTCGTCAAGCCGATATACACGGGGCTTGGCGAGGGTGGATTTCGTCCGCCGCGCCGAGCGTTTTTGACCCCCACCGACGGTCCTTGAAACCGTCAAGGCGAGGAGATGTCAGCATGGCGGCCGTCCAAGAGACCGTCGACCGCGTCCGCGCCATTGACGTGGATGCGTATAAATATGGGTTCGTGACCGACATCGAGTTCGGACATGGCGCCCAAGGGCCTCGACGAGAGCACCGTCCGTTTCATCTCCGCCAAGAAAGGCGAGCCGGAATGGATGCTGGAATGGCGGCTCGAAGCGCTGCGGCGCTGGCGCACGATGCGCGAGCCGACCTGGGCGCGCGTCGAATATCCGAAAATCGACTTCCAGGACCTGTATTATTTCGCAGCGCCCAAGCGCGGAAATGCGCCGAAGTCGCTCGACGAAGTCGATCCGGAGTTGCTGAAGACCTACGCCAAGCTCGGCATTCCCTTGGTGGAGCAGGAAATTCTGGCCGGGGTCGACCGCCCCCGGGTGGCCGTCGACGCCGTTTTCGACAGCGTCTCGGTGGCGACGACCTTCAAGGCGGAACTGGCCAAGGCAGGCGTGATCTTCTGCTCGTTTTCGGATGCGGTCAAAAATCACCCGGAACTCGTGCGTAAGTATCTCGGTTCGGTGGTGCCGCCGACCGACAATTTTTATGCGACGCTGAACTCGGCGGTGTTTTCGGACGGCTCCTTCGTATTCGTGCCTGAGGGCGTGCGCTGCCCGATGGAGCTTTCCACCTACTTTCGCATCAACGAGAAGAACACCGGCCAGTTCGAACGCACGCTCATCATCGCCGAGAAGGGGGCCTACGTCTCCTATCTCGAAGGCTGCACCGCGCCCAAGCGCGACGAGAACCAGCTGCACGCGGCGGTGGTCGAACTGATCGCGCTCGACGACGCCGAGATCAAATATTCCACGGTGCAGAACTGGTATCCCGGCGACGCGCAGGGCAAGGGCGGGATCTACAATTTCGTCACCAAGCGTGGCGACTGCCGGGGGGCGCGGTCCAAAATTTCCTGGACCCAGGTCGAGACCGGTTCGGCGATCACCTGGAAATATCCAAGCTGCATCCTGCGCGGCGACTCGTCGCGCGGCGAATTCTATTCGATCGCCATCTCCAACGGCTATCAGCAGGTCGACAGCGGCACCAAGATGATCCACCTTGGGCGCAACACGACGAGCCGCATCATCTCCAAGGGGATCGCTGCCGGGCGCTCGCAGAACACCTATCGCGGGCAGGTTTCGGCGCACGCCAAAGCGACGGGGGCGCGCAATTTCACCAATTGCGACTCGCTGTTGATCGGCGACCAGTGCGGCGCGCACACCGTGCCCTATATCGAAGCGAAGAATTCGCAGACGATCTTCGAGCACGAGGCGACAACCTCGAAAATCTCCGAAGACCAGCTGTTCTATTGCCAGCAGCGCGGGTTGAGCGGCGAAGAGGCGACGGCGCTGATCGTCAACGGCTTCGTGCGCGACGTGTTGCAGCAACTGCCGATGGAGTTCGCGGTCGAGGCGCAGAAACTGATCGCGATTTCGCTTGAGGGGAGCGTTGGGTGAGCTTGGATCGCGCCAACACCAGGATTTTCAACAAGGGCGTCTTCGACGACGAGGAACAGGCCTTGTCCGAGATCGTGAGACGTTTGGTCGATGCGCTCGATCCGGAAAGCATCTGGTTGTTCGGGAGTCGCGCAAAGGGGCAGGCCAGTCCGGATAGTGATTTCGACCTACTTTTGGTCGCCAAGGCCGACGGTGCATTCGGCTCGAACGACTATGACCGAGTGTACGAACCTGTAATTGGGCTTGGCGTCGGTTGCGACATCGTCCCCTGCTCGAGCGAGGATTTTGAAGAGGCTGTGAACGTTAGAACCTCGCTGATCGCACAGGTGCTTGCCGAGGGAAGGAGGCTCTATGACGCAAAAGCGCGTTAAGGCCTTCCTGCAAATCGCTGACGAAGAGTTGCGGCAGGCCGAATATTTTCTCCAGCAGGCGGTCGAAAAGCTGATCCGCGCTACTCTCGAAGCGGAGGGCGTTCCGGCGGGGACGGCGCACAATCTTTCGTTCCTGGCGGGATTGTTGCCGGCTTCTCACGCGCTGAGGGCAAGGTTCGCGGAATTCGAACATTTGAGTTCCGCATCGACACGATATCGCTATCCCACAGGCGCGGGCTCTGTCCCAACTATCTCGTCGGAAGAGGTTGCGAAGGATCTGACGCGAGTTCGGCAGCTTAGGCTGGACGTTTTGGAGTACCTCCGTTCGGAGGGGCAGCTTTGAATTGTCAGCTAACCGCCGCGCGAAAATCAAACTAGTTCTGAGAAATGAAATGCTCGAAGTCAAAAACCTCTCCGTCTCCATCCACGACAAGCCGATCCTCGACGACCTCAATCTCACGGTCGAGGCCGGCAAAGTCGCGGCGATCATGGGGCCGAACGGCTCCGGCAAATCGACGCTGTCCTATGTCATCGCCGGCAAGCCGGACTATGAAGTCACCGGCGGCGAAATTCTGCTCGACGGCGAGAACCTGCTCGAGCTCGCGCCCGACGCGCGCGCGGCGAAAGGCGTGTTCCTCGCCTTCCAATACCCGGTCGAAATCCCGGGCGTCGCGACGATGACCTTCCTGAAGGCGTCGCTCAACGCGCAGCGCCGCGCGCGCGGCGAAAGCGATCTCACCACCCCCGACTTCATGCGCGCCGTGCGCGGCGCGGCGGCGGAGCTCAAGGTCGATCCCGAGATGCTGAAGCGCGCCGTCAACGTCGGCTTCTCCGGCGGCGAGAAGAAGCGCGTCGAAATCCTGCAGATGGCGCTGTTGCAGCCGCGCCTCTGCGTGCTCGACGAGACCGACTCCGGCCTCGACATCGACGCGCTGCGCATCGTCGCCGAGGGCGTCAACGCGCTGCGCGACGCCGGCCGCTCCTTCCTCGTCATCACCCACTATCAGCGCCTGCTCGACCACATCAAACCCGACGTCGTGCATGTGATGGCCAAGGGCCGCATCGTCGAAGTCCGGCGGCCCGGAACTGGCGCTCGAACTCGAGCGCAACGGCTATCGCGACTATGCGGAGGCGGCGGCATGAGCGCCATGACGCGCGTCTCGCCGAAGACCGGCGGCCGAGACGGCGCTTCGCGCGACGCGTTCGCAGCGCTCGGCCGCGAGCGCCGGCCGGCGAGCGCGGCGTTCGCGCGCTTCGAGCGGCGCGGCCTGCCGACGCCGCCGCGATCGAGGCCTGGCACTACACCGACTTGCGCGCCGCGCTGCAGCGAGCGCCGCGCCGCTCGCGCCGCGCCGGATGCGCGCCGCATCGCCGCGGCGAAGGCGGACTCGCCGCGGCGCCGCGGCTGGCGACGCGCGCCTCGTGCTCGTCGACGGCCGCTATGTCGCCGCGCTCTCCGATCCCGCCGCCGGCAGGCGTCGCAGCATCGCGCGGCGGCGCGCCGGCGCTGGCGCTCGACGAACGCGACGACGCCGATGCTGGCGCTCAACGCCGCCTTTGCGCACGGCGGCTTTGCGTTGAGGTCGCGCCGGCGCCGACGCCGGCGCGGTCGAGATCGTGCATCGTCGCTGCGCCCGGGCGCGAGTTCCGCGTCGCATTCGCGCGTCGATCGCTCGGCGCCGGGGCGCAGGCGCGTCATCGTCGAGCGCATCGCTGGGCGCCGGCGCGGCGCGCAGCGCCACGCCTCGCTTCGTCGACCTCGGCGCGAGGCGCGCGATGTCGAGCACGTCGCCGATCGTTGAGGACGACGCGGGCGCGTCGCATGTCGAGAGCCTGCGTCGCGATCTGCGGCGAGGGCGCCGTGTTCGACGACTTCGGCCTCGATCGCAGGCGGCGCGCTGGCGCGCCGGCAAATCTTCGCCAGCCTCGACGGCGCGCAGGGCGCCGATGATCGTGCTCGCGGCCTCTCGCTTGATCGACGGCGCGCCGCCACGCCGATACGACGCTCGAAGTCACGCACGCCGCGCCGCACGGCGAGAGCCGCGAATTCTTCCGCCACATCGTCGCCGACGAAGGCGTCGGCGTCTACCAGGGCAAGGTGATCGTCGCCCCGCACGCGCAAAAGACCGACGGCGGCATGAAGAGCCAGGCGCTGCTGCTGTCGCCGACGGCGCGTGATGAACAACAAGCCGGAGCTCGAAATCTTCGCCGACGACGTCGTTTGCGGCCATGGCGCGACCGTCGGCGCGCTCGACCCCGAGCAGATTTTCTATCTGCAATCGCGCGGCCTGCCGCAAGCGCGGAGGCCGAGGCCATGCTGCTGGAGGCGTTCGGCGTCGAGGCGATCGAGCGCGTCGCCGACGAGGCCATCGCCGACGCGCTGCGCGAGCGCGCTGAGCGCCTGGCTGGACGCGAAGGGCTGCAGTCATGAACGCCATCGTCGAAGACGCCCTACGATGTCGAGCGCGCTGCGCGCCGATTTCCCGATCCTTGCCGAGCGCCCCTACGGCAAGCCGCTCGTCTATCTCGACAACGCCGCCTCGCGCGCAGAAGCCGCGCGCGGTGCATCGACCGGCTCACGCATTTCTACGAACACGAATACGCCAACGTGCATCGCGGCCTGCACTATCTCGCCAACGCCGCCACCGACGCTTACGAAGCGGCGCGCGAAAGCGTGCGGCGCTTTCTCAACGCTGCATCGCGTCGAGGAGATCGTATTCGCCCGTTCGGCGACCGAGGCGATCAACCTTGTCGCCGCCTGCTTACGGCATCGAGCACATCGGCGAAGGCGACGAGATCGTGCTGACGATCATGGAGCATCACGCCAATATCGTGCCCTGGCATTTCCTGCGCGAGCGCAAGGGCGCCGTGCTCAAATGGGTCGACGTCGCTGACGACGGCTCGCTGTCGCTGGAAGGTTTCGCGGAGGCGATTGGCCCGCGCACCAAAATGGTCGCGGTCTCGGCGATGTCGAACGTGCTCGGCACGGTCGCGCCGATCCCGGAAATCGTCGCGCTCGCCCATGCCCGCGGCATTCCGGTGCTGGTCGACGGCTCGCAGGCCGCTGTGCATGGAATGGTCGACGTTCAGGCGCTCGACGTCGATTTCTTCGTCGTCACCGGCCACAAGCTCTACGGCCCGACCGGGATCGGCGTGCTCTACGGCAAGGCCGAACGGCTCGCCGAACTGCCGCCGTTCAACGGCGGCGGCGAGATGATCCAGGAAGTGACGACGGAGACGGTCACCTACAATGCGCCGCCGCATCGCTTCGAGGCCGGCACGCCGCCGATCGCCCAAGCCGTCGGCCTGGGCGCCGCGCTCGACTATATCGAGGGCGTCGGCCGCACGGCCATCGCCGCGCATGAGGCGGCGCTGACCGCCTACGCGCACGAGCGGCTCGGGGCGATCAATTCGCTGCGCATCATCGGGACGGCGCCCGGCAAGGGCCCGATCCTGTCGTTCACGATGGAAGGCGCGCACGCGCACGACATCGCGACGCTGATCGACCGCTCAGGGCGTCGCGGTGCGGGCCGGCACGCATTGCGCGATGCCGCTGTTGCAGCGGTTCGGCGTCACCTCGACGTGCCGCGCCTCGTTCGCGCTCTACAACACCCGCGCCGAGATCGACGTGCTCGCCGACGCGCTCGTCAAAGCGCAAAAACTGTTTCGAGTGAGATTGCCATGTCGGACACGCAGACTTTGGCGGCGAAAGCGCCGTCCTCGATGAGCCCGGAAGAGATCGCCGAACTCACCGACGCCATCGTCGCGGCGCTGAAGACGGTCTACGACCCCGAAATCCCCGCCGACATCTACGAGCTCGGCCTCATCTACAACGTCGACATCGACGACGAGCGCAACGTCGCCATCGAGATGACGTTGACCGCGCCGGGCTGCCCGGTCGCCGGCGAAATGCCGGTGTGGGTCGAGAACGCCGTCAGCGCCGTGCCGGGCGTCAAGCACGCAAAGGCGACAATCGTGTTCGATCCGCCGTGGGACCAGAGCCGCATGTCGGACGAGGCGCGGGTCGCGCTCGACATGTTTTGATCTGCGGCGACGATACATCGCGCTTATGCAGTTGACGCCAAAGTCGCGCGAATTACTTTGTGTGTTCGACGGCGGCTTGTTTGCGGGCGTCTTCGCCCATCTTCAAAGATGGCGAGCGCGGCGCTCGCGGTCCCAGGGGCCGGCCGCTGCGCAGAGCGACGCCGGGAGGTCGCATGGCCAAGGCCTTCGAACTGGGAATTGTGATGGCGGGCGCGGTCTCCGCGGGCGCCTATTCCGCCGGCGTGATGGACTTCCTCATCGAAGCGCTCGACGCCTATTACGAGGCGCGGACATCCCCGGATTGGGACGGACCGCGCCACGACGTGCGCATCCCCATCATGACCGGCGCCTCGGCCGGCGGCATGACCGGCGCCATTGCAGCGCTGCACGCCTTTCGCGACCTCCAACATGTGCAGGCCGCCGCCGCGCCGCCGCCGCCGCAACTGAATCGCCTCTATTCGAGCTGGGTCAAGGACATCGGCCTCGGGCGCTTGCTGGAGACCGCCGACGTCGCCCCGCCGCGGCGGCAGAACGGCGTGTTGTCCGCGCTTTGCTGCGATGTGCTCGACGAAATCGTCGACAACGCATTTGTCATCGACGGCGCGATGCGCAAGCGCGACTGGATCGGCCGCGAGGACGATCCCGTGCTGCGCGTGCGGCTGACGCTCACCAACACGCGCGGGGTGCCGTATTCATTCGCATTGTTCGGCGCTGAGGCGGCCGAACGCTTCGGCATGTTGAACCACGCCGATTTCTACGAGTTCGCCGTTGGCGATCGGGACGACTTGCAGAGGACGCTTTTGCAAGGCGCAACCGCGCTCGACGCCGCCCATTTCGACACGCCCGACTGGTCCGCGCTGAAGGCGGCGGCGTTGGCGACGGGCGCATTTCCGATCGGGCTGAAGCCGCGCGTCATCAACCGCCCCGACACAAGCTTTTATCGCGAAAACGGCTGCGTCGGCTACGAGGGCGGCCCGAATGAACCGGCGTTCGTCACCCTTACGCCCGACGCGGGTTTCGCCGAAACGCCGTACGCCTTCACGTCGGTCGACGGCGGCGTCATCGACAACGAACCGCTGGAACTCGCCCGCCGCTATCTCGCCGGCGCCGATTTGCATAATGACCAGAACGGCGCGAGCGCCAACAAAGCGGTTGTGCTGATCGCGCCGTTTCCCAGTCTCGTCAAAACGCCGGCGGCCGATGACAACCTGAAGCTCGTGCATGTTCTGAAAACGCTGGGTTCGTCGCTGCTCCAGCAGGCTCGGTTCAAGCCGGACGAACTGCACAAGGCCGAGAACGACAAAGTGTTCTCGCGCTTCATGATTTCGCCGACCCGCGAGCACGACCCCGACAATACGCTCGCCGCCAAGCTGCCGATCGCCTGCGGCGCGATGTCCGGCTTCAGCGGCTTCCTGCACGAGTTGTTCCGCCGTCACGACTATCTGCTCGGGCGCCGCAACGCCCAGGCGTTTTTGCGCTGGAATTTTGCGCTGCCCGAAACCAACCCGCTGTTCGAGGGCGTCGCGATCAATCAAGAGCGCTGGCGGGTGAAGCGCGCCGACGGGCGCACCGGCTCCATCGCGGCCGGGGCCGACGCCGCCCTGCCGGATAAGACATTCGCGCCGAGGGTCGATTTCGGAGCGCGACCAGCCGGGCTTTCCAATCATTCCCTTGACCGAGCGGATGCAGGCGCCGGTGGAGATCGGCCCCGTGGATTATCCCACCCCCGACGCGGTTTCGCTCGAAGTCGTCAAGCAACTCATCGAAAAGCGCGCCACGGCGGTGATCGAAACGCTCGTCGACGTCGATCTCGCGGGTTACCTGTCGTCGATGAATTTTGCTGAGGCCGCAGCCGTCAAGCTCGGCGCGCGCCTGTTCGGCGCGCGCATCGTGACCGAAAGCGGCGTCAAGCTGGTCGGCGACGCGCTCGACGAGATCGCCGCGGCGTTCGCCTGAGAGCCCTTCTCACGCCGTACCGTGAAACGACTCCAGCAGGCGCGAATTCATGGAGCGAAGTCGACTCGCGAGCACACGCATGACTTGCAGGGCGAACATGGGCGTCTTGGCGATCAGCGTGAGAAACTGGGCCTCGTCGACGACGAACAGTTCGACGTCCGTCACCGCGAAAATACTGGCGGTATGCGGACGCGGATCGACGATTCCCATCTCGCCAAAAATGTTGCCTTCCGTAAGCTGGGCCACAGTGGCGCCTTCTATTTGCACCGCTACGACGCCCTTTTGAATGATATACATGACATTGCTGATCTTCCCCGGACCGAGAATTTCGCCGCCGGCCGAAAAGCTGACAACAAACGAATTGACGTCCTTGAAAATGCGGAAGTCAACGTTGCGCTCGTCCCTGCGACGCCCGATCCGCTCCATGCCGGCCTCCGAGTGGTGGAATGGCCTCCGGATCGGCGAGATCGCTCAGCGCGAACCTGTCCGTTCAAAGACTCCAGAAACAAGGTCGTGGACTTAACTTTCGCGGGGCTTGCCAGGCGCGATCTCCCACGCGCCGGTCACGCCACCTCGAACAATCCCGCCGCGCCCATGCCGCCGCCGACGCACATCGTCACCACGACATAGCGCGCGCCGCGCCGCTTGCCCTCGATCAGCGCATGGCCGACCAGCCGCGACCCGCTCATGCCGTAGGGATGGCCGATGGAGATCGCGCCGCCGTCGACGTTGAGCTTGTCGTTGTCGATGCCAAGCCGGTCGCGGCAATAGATCACCTGCACCGCGAACGCCTCGTTGAGTTCCCACAGGCCGATGTCGTCGATCGTCAGGTTGTGCGCCTTCAACAGCTTCGGCACCGCGAACACCGGGCCGATGCCCATTTCGTCGGGATCGCAGCCGGCCACCGCCATGCCGCGATAGATGCCGAGCGGCTCCAGGTTGCGCTTCTCGGCGAGCCTGCGCCTCCATCAGCACGCAGGCGCTGGCGCCGTCGGAAAGCTGCGAGGCGTTGCCGGCGGTGATGAACTCGCCCGGCGTCTTCTTGTGCAGACCGCCGGCGAACACCGGCTTCAGCGCCGCCAGCCCCGCCAGCGTGGTGTCGGCCCGGTTGCCCTCGTCCTGCCTTGAGCGTGATCTCCTTGTCGCTCACCGCGCCGGTCGCCTTGTCCTGCACCTTCATTGTCGTCGGCAGCGGCACGATCTCCTCGTCGAACCGCCCGGCGGCCTGCGCGGCGGCGGTGCGCTGCTGCGATTGCAGGGCGTATGCGTCCTGCGCCTCGCGGCGGAATGTCATAGCGCTCGGCGACGATCTCGGCGGTCTCCAGCATCGCCATGTAGATGTCGTCGCGATGCGCCAGCAGCCACGGATCGGCCGCGCGAAAGCGGTTCATGTGGTCGTTCTGCACCAGCGAGATCGATTCCAGCCCGCCGCCGACGGCGATCCGCATATCGTCGGAGATGATCTGCTTGGCGGCGGTGGCGATCGCCATCAGGCCGGAGGCGCATTGCCGGTCCACCGACATGCCGGCGACGCTCGTCGGCAACCCCGCGCGAAGTCGCGCATTGGCGCGCGACATTGCCGCCGGTCGCACCCTGTTGCAGAGCCGCGCCCATAACGACGTCGTCGACCTCGCCGCCGGCGACGCCGGCGCGGCCCAAGGCGGCGGCGATCGCGTGGCCGCCGAGCGTCTGCGCCGGCGTGTCGTTGAAGGCGCCGCGATAGGCCTTGCCGATCGGCGTGCGGGCGGTCGAGACGATGACGGCTTCGCGCATGTAATCCTCCCTGAGAGGCTTCAGCCTGCCCGAGGACCGCGATCAATGCAACGGTCCGATTCTTTTTGGGCCTAAGGCTTTTCGAGCTCCGCCCAGACGCCATTGGCCATGTATTGCTTGTGCGTCTCCGGGATCAGCGCATCCCAGCGCTTCAGCGTCTCGCACACCGCGTCGATCTCGCCGGCCGGCGCGCGGCCGTGCAGCCCCGACACCGAGGCGCCCCAGCGCACCAGGAAAGCGAACGAGGTTTCGTACCACATGCGCTTGACCTTCAGCGCCGAGAAGGCGCGCTCCAGCCCCCATGGGGTGGCGTTGTAGAAATGCTGGCCTTCGCTGTGGATCGGCTGCATGAACGCCCAACCGATGATCGCCCTGCCGCCCGATTTCAGCACCCGCGCCACTTCCGCCCCGGCGCGCGCGGGATCGCCGATATGCTCGAACACGCCGGTCGAATAGACCGCGTCGATCGAGGCGTCTTGCAGCGGCAACAGGGTTGCGTCGCCGATCAGGTCGGGTTCGTCGTAAGCGGCGTAGTCGAGATTGATGTAGCGGGAATTGTCGATCTGCCGATTGCCGCCGCCGACGTCGAGCAACAGCCCGCTTTCCGGCACGCTCGCGAGCAATTGCCGAAACTCCTCGTTGAACGAGGCGCCGCGAACTTTGGCCTCCTTACGATGGCGTAGCGGGACCCTGCGGCCCGTTTGATGACGGAAGCCGCCGAACAAGGCACTGCGCGCCGCCGGACAGCGCGTTTCTGCGACCGGTCGGCGTGATGGCGACCCGTCGCCGGGCGCGGCCCAGATCAAGTTTGAGCGGGCGAGGGATGACGGTGTGAGGCGCATATAGATCGAGGACGATCTTCTCGTCGCCGTGGCTGACCTCGACTTCACCCGACCAGGGATGCGCGAACAGGAGCGCTTCGATTTCGCCGCTGGCGACGAACGAAATGGCGGCGGGCGGCTCGACGGCGACCATGGCGTGATCGCTGAGCGGGAACCGCGGGCCGGCGTATTCGATCTCCTCGGCGGAAAACGCGACCGTCCGCCATTCCGCGACCCCGTCGATCTCGCGCGGCAGGTCGCCCGCGCGAGTTCGCTCTTGCAGCCTCCGCCGCGGTTCGCCGTCGCCGGGGCGGACGAAGTCGATCTGAAAACTCTCGATGCTTCCCACTCGGGCGCCGTCCGCCCGGGCGAAAATCGCCCCGGTGCGGATCGCGCCTGCGGCCACCTCAATGGCCACGATCTCGACCGGCGTTTGCGTTCCGGGACAGCTCAAGACGTCCAGCAGTTTCGCCTGAGCGATCTCCGCTGGCGTCCGGTCGACGGCGCGGCCGCCGGCGCGCGGAGGCTCACTGGACGCTGTCGGCGTATTCGTCACTCGATCATCCTCTGAGGTTCGCGGAGCGGAACCCGCGCGCGGCGCTTGAGATCGGCTTCAGTGGAACGCCGCCGAGCGTCTGGCGTGCTGCACCAAAGGCAGCGCGATCGCCGTCAACGCCAGACACCAGGTCGCGACATAAGTCGGATAGTAGTAAAACGGCATGTCGCCGACGAACATGCCGGCGCGCATCATTTCGACATTGGTCGCCAGCGGCGACCACGCGACGGCCTCCCGCCAGCGCTGCGGCAGCCAGCCCGCCATCGTGAAGACTCCGGTGAACGGCAATGTGATGTAAAGCAGCGGCGGCAGAATCTGCTCGGTCGCCTCGTACATCTCGCTGAGCGCGGCCACCAGAAGGCCGAACGCCGCCCCGAACCATCCCTGCAACAAATATCCGCCGAGGAAAAGGATCGGGTCCGGCATCGGATCGACGAAGCCTAGCAGCGCGAGCGGCGTCCAGGCGACGAAAAACGCGGTCAGGATGCCGATGATCTCCAGCAGCGAGTGGGCGACGAGCGCATCCAGCATCGTGACGTTGCGATGAAACAGCAGCCCCATGTTGTTGCGGATGGCGTGGATCGATTTCCCGGACAAATGCCGCCAGAGCGTGATCATCGTGTAGCCGGAAAGCGCGAACGGCACGACGCCGACGCCGCGTCCGTGCGTCTGGCCGGAAATCGTCCACATGCCCATGACGCCCATGGTGAGCACCAGCGGCTCGCCGATCACCCAGAAAAAACCGAGGTTCTCGTGACCGTAGCGCATGGTCCCGTCGCGCATCAGCAGCGCGCCGATGACGCGCCCGTTGACGGCCAGGGTGCGCCAGAACGTCGGGCGTCGCCCTGAAATCGTGCGCTGGTTTGCGGAATGGCTCATCGCCAGTCAGACCGATCGCACATGGTTGCTTGCCGCGGCGCCGAGGCTCAGCCGCGCCGCTCCTTTCACGGCGGCGGCTTCGCGCGGCCGAGCCTGTCGCGGTAACGCGGATGCAAGTCCCACCAAATCGCCTTCGACAACGTCTTCGTGGGAGCCCGCCATGGCTGCGCTTGTAACATCACGTCTTGCCCGCGTGAAGAGCGTGGCTTTCCCCCAAAGCAACTCAGTCAGAATTAAACTTCACGATGGCGATTTCGTCGCCAGCGAAATGAACTTGAACGTTTGGCCAAAAGCATTTTCGAGCGGCGCGGCGGTCGCGGGGTCGGATATTTCCAAAAAGCGCGCGGCGATCGTCTCCGGCGTGCGCTCGTCCTCCTCCAGATAGAGGCCCGGCGTCTCCAGAATATGGGTCACCGCGAACGCGCCGGCGCCGGCGCCGAGGATGACGCGGGAAGGCGCGTTCTCGCTGACCAGATACAACAGCCCCGGCGTCACCGCTTCCGGAGCGAGCAACTCGGCGGCGTCGGCGGTCAGCAGGTTCTCGGTCATCGCCGTGCGCGCGGTCGGGGCCAGCGTGTTGACCCGAATATTGTAATTGGCCCCCTCCTGATGAAGCACGTTCATCAGCCCGACCATCGCGGCCTTGGCGGCCCCGTAATTGGCCTGGCCAAAATTGCCGTAAAGCCCCGAGGAGGAGGAAGTGAACACGATGCGACCATAGCGGCGTTCGCGCATGCCGTTCCAAACCGCCTTGGCGCAAATCGCGGAGCCCATCAGATGCACGTCGATCACCTTTCTGAAATCGGCGAGCTCCATCTTGGCGAAACTCTTGTCGCGCAATATTCCGGCGTTGTTGACGAGGATGTCGACGCCTCCCCACGATTTCTCAGCGGCGGCGACCATCTCGGCGACCTGCTCGGCGTCGGCGACGTCGGCGCCGTTGGCGAACGCCGTTCCGCCGGCCGCCTCGATCTCGGCGACGACGCGCTTGGCGGAGTCCGAGGGCGCGCCGCCGGGCCCGAGATCGTTGACGACCACCTTGGCGCCGCGCGCGGCCAGACCCAGCGCATGACAGCGCCCGAGTCCGCCGCCCGCGCCGGTGACGATGGCGACGCGGCCGTCGAAACGAATGCTCATGGCGTCCTCTAGGGTTTAACGCGCGCCGCGCGGCGCGGCGACGGCAGCGAGCGCGCGGATGCGCGTTCCCCCTCGGGGCTCGTCATCGTCGTCCTGGCCTGCGCGCATGGCGGCGCTGGCGGCGATCACGCCGCCGAAGGTCAGCCCAAACATGGCGACAAATACGATCATGCCGACCGCAGCGATATTGGAGCGCCAGAGCAGCGACCGCAGGCCCAGGAAATCGAACAGGAGCAGGCCCATGGCCATGACGGCGCCGGCGCCGAACCCCAGCGTCCAATGGCCGATGATCATGCGCACGACGCGATCCATGCGCCGCCAGCGGCGGCGCGGTTCGTCGAATATCGGCGGCATGTAGGTCATCGGCGGCTCCAGGCGGCCGGCAGTAAAGACGGGTTTTTTGTGCGCGTAAAGCGCGTGGCGATGGCGCAGGGCGGCGCAGCACCAAGCGCCGCCGGCGCGCATCGGAGATGCGGGTTTGCGCGCTTGACAGGGTCCCGGCTAGGCTGGCCGCATGTCGCTCTCGGAGGACGACCTCATCGCCCGCTATTTCGCGCCGCTAGCCGGCGCCGCGGGCCTCGCGCTGAAGGACGACGTCGCGCGGCTGACCCCGCCGCCGGGGCGAGACCTCGTCCTCACCGCTGACGCGCTCGTCGCCGGCGTGCATTTCTTCGCCGACGATCCCCCCGACCGGATCGCGGCCAAGAGCCTCAGGGTCAATCTCTCCGATCTCGCCAGCAAAGGCGCGGCGCCGCTCGGCTTCCTGCTGAGCCTCGCGTTACCGGACGACATGACGCCCGACTGGCTCCAAGCTTTCTCCGACGGTCTCGGCGCTGACGCCCGCGCTTACGACTGCCCGCTGATCGGCGGCGATACGGTTCGCACGCCCGGGCCGCTGACGCTTTCGATCACCGCGCTGGGTTCGGTCGCTCCCGGTCCGATGCCGTTGCGCACGGCGGCGCGCCCCGGCGACGTGATCTATGTCTCCGGCGCCATCGGCGACGCCGCGCTCGGCCTGCAATTGCGGCGAGGCGCAGGTCCGGCGCTTGCGGCGGCGCATCGCGACGCCTTGATAGGCCGCTATTTGACGCCGGAGCCGCGGCTGGAGCTCGCCGCGGCGCTGCGCTTCGCGCACGCGGCGATGGACGTCTCCGACGGCCTCGTCGGCGACCTCGCCAAAATGCTCGCCGCCAGCGGCGTCTCCGGCGCGCTCGATCTCGCCCGCGTTCCGTTCTCGCCCGCCGCGCGCGCCTATTTCGCCGCCGATCCCGCCGCCATCGAGATTGCGGCGACCGGCGGCGACGACTATGAGATTCTTGCTACGACGCCGCCGGAGCGAGCGGCGGCGTTCGAAGCCGCGGCGCGGGAAGCGGATATTCCGGTTTGCGCCATCGGTCGAGTGTCGGGCGAGGGCGGTTTGCGAGTCACCGGCTTGGACGGCGCGCCCATGCGCTTTGCGCGCGGCTCGTACAGCCACTTCTAGAGAGGCCGATGGCGGCGTTGGATCCTCGAGAGCTTGGCCTGCGGGCTCAC
>CAWIEP010000055.1:0-18553 GCA_963835115.1 uncultured Pseudomonadota bacterium | reverse complement strand
GCCACCGCCACGCCCTCGCCTTGGCCGGCCCCGAGAAGATCGCGGGGCTGGTGCGGGAATTCGCCAAGCCCGGCGATTACGTCGTGTTCCTCGGCGCCGGCAGCATCACGCAATGGGCCTATGCGCTGCCCGAGGAGCTTGGGGCGGCGTGAGGGATTTTGCGCTTCCCGGCTTTCGCGGCCGTCTCAGCTATGACGCGCCGCTCGCGCCCTACACCTGGTTCCGCGTCGGCGGCCCCGCCGACGCGCTCGCTCTCGCCAGCGGATGAGGACGACCTCGCCTATCTGCTGTCCGCGCTGCCCGCGCGAAATTCCTGTCACCGTCGATCGGCGTCGGCTCCAACCTGATCGTGCGCGACGGCGGCGTGCGGGGCGTCGTCATCCGGCTCGGCGGCCGCGCCTTCGGCGCGATCGAGACGCTCGCCGATCATCGCATGCGCGCCGGCGCCGCGGCGCTCGACGCCGCACGTCGCGAAAGCCGCGGCGGAGGCCGGCATCGACGGCCTCGCCTTCCTGCGCGGCGTCCCCGGCGCGATCGGCGGCGCGCTGCGGATGAACGCCGGCGCGCATGGCGGCGAAACCAAGGACGTGCTGGTCGAGGCGCGCGGCTTCGACCGCGCCGGCGAGCCGGTCCGCTTCGACAATGCGGAGATGGGCTTTTCCTATCGCCATAGCGAAGCGCCGGAGGACGTGATTTTCACGCGCGCGGTGTTTCAGGGCCGGCCGGGCGACGCGCGCCGACGATCGAAGCGGAGATGGAGCGCATCACGGCCGCGCGAGAAGCCTCGCAGCCGATCCGCGAAAAGACCGGCGGCTCGACGTTCAAGAACCCGCCGGGCGCGCAAAGCCTGGCAGTTGATCGACGCCGCCGGCTGCCGCGGTCTCGTCGTCGGCGACGCCGAGGTCTCGACGATGCACTGCAATTTCCTCATCAACCGCGGCGCCGCGACCGCCGCCGACATCGAGGCGCTGGGCGAGGAGGTGCGCCGGCGCGTGCGCGAGACGAGCGGCGTCGAGCTGGAGTGGGAGATCAAGCGGATCGGCGAGGCGACCTAATACCAAGTCGCAGAGAGAATGACTCATGAGCACTTCGGATTCGTCATGCCCGGGCTTGTCCCGGGCATCCACGCCGCTGAGAGATCGAATCGGATAAGGTGTTGCACGTACGGTCGAATTTGTTCTTCCAACCATGGAGGGCGGCGGAACGGCGTGGATGGCCGGGACAAGCCCGGCCATGACGGCGAGCCGTCGAATAGGTCCTCATCCTCGCGACTTGGTATAAACCGTCTCCCACCGCGCTGACACGGCCAAGCGGAAACCGGCGTCGACGACCCTCACGTTCACTGTTTTGGCCACGCGCTAAGGACGCCATTTGATGAAAAGCAAATATTCTCGCGCGCCATAGCCGCGACTGCAAAACCGGCCGCCGCGTCCGTATCTCCGATTGCGTCACAGCCGCTGGCCGCAGTGGCTATTCGGGAACGCCAAGCATGCGAAGAGATTCGAACTGTGGCTCAAGCCCCGCCAGCCAGTCCGGATGGTCGCTCATCGTTGTCCAGGAGGCCCGCGCGCCGGATTGCGTGAAGTTCGGAAGGATCGCCAGACCCGCCTTGATCGCGGAACGGGCCTCGTCGAGACGACCCAGTTGCGCCAGCGCCATGGCCAGTTCGCAATGTGATTGAAACATGTTCCGGTTGGCCTCGATGGACCGTCGACACCACGCGACCGTCTGTTCCCAGCGCCCAAGTTGGTTGTTCGCCATGGCCGCGGTGAGCATCCAAGCGTAAGCAAAGATGTCGCGCGGGCTGAGACGCAAAGCTTCGAGGATGTGCGCCTCCGTTTCTTCCGGACGACCGTCGAACATCTTCCCCATTCCAATTGTGCTATGGGCCGAGGCGAGGTTTCTATCCAGCTTTAACGCGTATTCGCACTCGGCGATTCCCTGCCGAGCGCGCCTGGTCAATACGTAAAGAAAACCCAGCTCCAAATGTGCGGCGGGATGGGCTGGAACCACGTTCAACGCTTTCGTCAGCTTCGATTCGGCGTCGGCTATCGCCGACATGGGGTCGGCGACATGAAACATCCCGCTATCGCATATGTCCACCCACGCCGAGGCGACCAGAGCCTCGATATTGCCGGGATCAATTGCGAGCGCCCGATCGGACAGTTCGCGCGCTCGCGCCACATTGTCCGGTGAAAACCCCATATTGAGCGAAGCCTGAGCCTCGAAATACAAGTCCATCGAGTCCGGGTTTGCGGACTTTTTCGCGCGCCTGGCCTCGGCGACGATAAGTTCCGCATTCAACGGATTCGCCAACCTCGCGACGATCTCATCCTGCATGTCGAAGAGATCAGCGAGGGGTTTGTCGAACCGTTCCGCCCAGAGATGATGACCGGTTTCGGCGTCGATGAGCTGCACGTTGACGCGCATGCGGTCGCCGCCGCGTTGAACGCTGCCCTCAAGCGCATATCGCACATTCAATTCGCGGCCGATCTGCTTCAGGTCGACGGCTTTCCCCTTGTAGGTGAAGGCCGTGTTACGGCCAATCACGAACGCGCCGCGAATTCGGGAGAGATCAGTCGTTAGGCTCTCCGTGACCCCATCGACGAAATGCTCCTGTTCGGGGCCGCCGCCCATGTTGACGAACGGCAGAACAACGATCGACAAACGAGGCGGCCCCAAACGACTTCGTTGCGCCGCCGCAAACGCCGCCGAAGCGCGCTCCGCGCCGAGCTTCACGGCATAGACCCTGACGGGGCGTGCGATGTTCTTGAGCGATTTCTCGCCAAGATCGATGAACTCCGCGCCGATCTTGCCGTCGATGTGCTCGAACGCTGTCCCGGAAATATTTATCCCGCCGGGATCGCAAATTCCTTCAAGTCGTGCCGCGATATTCACGCCGTCGCCGAGAATGTCATCGCCGTCGATCAGCACGTCGCCAAGATTTACGCCGACCCGGTAGACGATACGTTTGGATTCGGGAACATCCGCATTGCGATCGAGCATCAATTTCTGGATCGCGATCCCACATTCAACGGCGGCGACCACGGATGGGAACTCCAGCAAAAGTCCGTCGCCCATCGTCTTGACGATGCGCCCCCCGAAGCCCGCGACAATCGGTCGGGCCGCGTCCCGGTGCTTCTGCACGGCCTGCGCCGTGCCCACCTCGTCCTCGCTCATCAGGCGGGAATAACCCACGACGTCGACGGCCATTATTGCGGCAAGACGGCGCGCCTGGGTCATCGTTCCCCTCCAACGCCGCGAAATTTAGCACAGGTAAGGCGAGAATGTCGCCTTTGGTTCGACTGAGCCGCGACGCTAAACCGCTTCCCACCGCCCCGACTTGCCCGAGCGGAAACAGGCGTCGATGACGCGCATGTTGGCGATCGCGTCCTCGATCGGGAATTCGAGCTTGCGCCTCGCCGCGGACGGCGCGCGAGAACGCGTCGCCCTGCAGCGTGTACTGATCGCAGACCGGGAATTCCTCCGACTTTCGCGCCGCCGCCGACGAGATCGGCGCCGCTGTCGATCGACGATGCGCGTCGGCCGGTCGATCGGCGCATTGAACGGGATCTGCACTTCGATCCGGCCCGCCGTGCCGGCGATCGTCGACGCGCTGAGCGCCGGCGAGCTGGGTCGCCGGCGCTGAACGTCAGATGCCGGCCGCCGGGAAATTCGATCAGCGCGCTCGCCAGCCGGTCGGTGCCGAAATTCGGATCGATGTCGAGCGCGGCGACGACCCGCGACCGGCTCGGCGCCGAAGATGTAGCGCGCGGTGAGGATCGCGTAGCAGCCGATGTCGTAGAGGCCGCCGCCGCCCGGCGGCTTGTTGCGGATGTTGTCGGGATCGAGCAGGCGATAGGCGAACAGGGTCTGGATCGGCGCCGACTTCGCCGATGCCGCCGGAGCGGACGATCTCGTGGGCGCGCCGCCATTGCGGATGAAAGCGCACCATGAACGCTTCGGCGACCAGCTTGCCCGAGCGCGTCGCGCGCGGCGATCAGCCGCCGGCCTCGCTCGGCGTCGAGCGCGATCGGCTTTTCGCACAGCACATGCTTGCCGGCCGCCAGCGCCTTCTCGGTCCAGGGCACGTGCAATTCGTTGGGCAGCGGATTGTAGATCGCCTCGATCTCGGGATCGGCGAGCAGCGCCTCATAGGAGCCGTAGGATTTGGGGATGCCGAGCTGCTTCGCCGCCGCGCGCGCCCCGCGCGCCGTCGCGCGAGGCGATGGCGACGATTTGCGCAGACGTCGCCGCGCTGCATCGCCGGAATCACCTTCTCGGTCGCGATCTTCGCGACGCCCGAGCACGCCCCATTTGACACCGGCATCGCTCACGTCGCCCGCTCCGCCTCAGTCTCGCCGGCTGCGGCGTCCCTGCGACTGCCGCGCCATCATCCAGCCGGGATATTCCGGCTTCAGCGCGCTCACCTTGTCGAGTTCCGCGATTTCCTCGGCGCCGAAAGCTCAATTCGCCCGCCGCCAGATTGTCGTCGAGCTGCTCCACCGTTTTGGCGCCGATGATGACGCTCATCACGCCCTTGCGCGGCAACAGCCAGGCGAGCGCCACGCGGGCGACCGAGGCGCCGTGCGCCTCGCCGACCGGCGCGCATCGCGTCGATGATGTCGTAGGCGCGCTCCTTGTCGACGGGCGGAAAATCGAACGCCACGCGCCGCGCGTCGTTGGATTTCGCGCCCTCGCGGGTGAATTTGCCGGAGAGAAACCCGCCGGCAAGCGGGCTCCAGACCATCACGCCCAGGCCCTGATCCTCGACCAGCGGCAGAATCTCGCGCTCAAGCTCGCGGCCGGCGATCGTGTAATAGGCCTGCACGGTCTCGAACCGCGCAAAGCCGCGCCGCTCCGAAATGCCTAGCGCCTTCATGATCTGCCAGGCCGCCAGGTTCGAGCAGCCGATCGTGCGCACGTAGCCGCGGCGCACGCAGTCGTCGAGCGCGCGCATCGTCTCTTCGAGCGGCGTGACGGGGTCGAAGCCGTGGATCTGATAGAGATCGACATGTTCGAGCTTCATCCGCTTCAGGCTCCCGGCGATCTGATCCATGATGTGGCCGCGCGACAGGCCGACGGCGTTGGGGCCGGCGCCGGTGCGGCCGCGCACTTTTGTCGCGACGATGACGTCTTCGCGCGGAACTTTCAGGTCGATCAGCGCCTGACCCAGCATCGTCTCCGAACCGCCTTCGGAATAGACGTCGGCGGTGTCGAAGAAATTCACGCCGGCTTCGTGCGCCTGGGCGACGAGCGCCGTCGCGTCCTGCTGGTCCACCGTCCCGACGTTGCGCCAGAAACCGGCGCCGCCGTGAAACGTCATTGTGCCCAGACAGATTTCGGAAACGAACTGGCCGGTTCGGCCGAGCGGACGATAGCGCATGTAGGGCGTCTCGATGGTTGGGGGAATGCGGGAGCTTAGGACGCGCTGAGGCCATGCACAAGCGCGCCGCGATCAAACAGCGGTCATCGCGCGCGGCGCGCCGACGGCCACATATATTCTCCCTGTTAACCAAGCATCGTAAACCGCTGTTAAGCTTGTTGGTTTAACTTTCGAAAGCTAAGCCGAGAGAAAGGCCTTCGCCCGTGTTCTCCTTTGATCTCGCCCAGGAATTCAAGAAGCGCGCGCGAGCGGCGATCCTTTTCCCGCGCTCCGCCGCCGCCGCCGCCACCGCCGCGCCCGTCGCGCACTCCACGAAATTCGGCGCCTACGCATCCTTGGCCGCCATCGTGCTCGGCGGCGCATTGATGATGGCCAATGTCGCGCGTGAGCATCGCGCCGCCGCAGCGGTCGCCGCCGCGACGCCCGCGCCGCCGGCGATCGAGGCTGTCGCTCTCGCCCCGCCCAAAGCTGACCCGCCCAAGGTCGCTCCGGTCGCCGCCACGCCGGCGCCCGCTCCCGCACCCGAGAAATCGACGGCGCGCATCGACACGATGCCGATCGGCGCGATTTCCGACACGCCGAAGCTCAAGGGCAAGCACAAGCACCACCCGAAGAAGGTCAAGCCGCTGGACAACGACCCATAATCGGGGCGAAGTCGGCGCCATGAGCGTTCAAGCGGAGGCGCGCCGGACCCTGGCGGCCGAGGTCATCGCCTGGCTCGCCTATTTGAGCCAAGAGCGGCGCCTCGCGGCGAAGACGCTGGAGGCCTACGGCCGCGACGTCAGGCAATTTCTGGACTTCCTGCATCTTCGCCTTGGCCGCGCGTCCCAATCCGACGATTTCGCCGCGATGAAGCCGGCGGATCTGCGCGCCTTTCTGGCCGCGCGCCGCGCCGACGGCATCGACGCCGCGCTCGCTGCAACGGGCGCTCTCGGCGATGCGGTCGCTCGCCAAATATCTGGAGCGCGTCGGCGCCGGGCGCGCCTCGGCGTTTTCGGCGTTGCGCTCGCCGAAGGCGGGGCGGCGGCTGCCGCGCCCGCTGCGCCCCGACGACGCGCGCGCCGTCGCCGATGTCGAAACCCGGGCGGGCGAGACGCGCGAGGCTTGGGTGCTGGCGCGCGACGCCGCGGTGTTGGCGCTCTGCTACGGCGCGGGCTTGCGCATCAGCGAGGCGCTGTCGATTGCGCGTGGCGACGCGCCCATCGGCGCCGTCGACGAAGTGCGGATCACCGGCAAGGGCGGCAAGACGCGCGATCGCGCCGGTGATCGCGCCGGTGCGGGCGGCGATCGAGGACTATCTGACGCGCTGCCCCTGGACGCTGAAGCCGCGGGGGCCGCTGTTCGTCGGCGCGCAAGCGGCGGGCCGCTATCGCCCGCGCATCGTGCAATTGGCGATGGAGCGGATGCGCGGCGCGCTCGGCCTGCCCGACAGCGCGACGCCGCACGCGCTTGCGCCATTCCTTCGCCACCCATCTGCTCGCGCGCGGCGGCGACTTGCGCACGATCCAGGAATTGCTCGGCCACGCCTCGCTGTCGACGACGCAGGTCTACACCGCCGTCGACAGCGCCCGCCTGTCGCCGCCTACAAGGCGGCGCATCCGCGGGCTTAAGCCGGCGGCGGCGGCGAGGCGATCGCCATCGCCCAGAACGCCCCCCAGGGACTGTTGGGGTTTTTGGCGAGCGCGACGCCGAAACGGGTCGCCGAACGCAGCCTGAGATTGACGTCGTGCTCCGGCGAGTTCCGCCACGCTTCCATCGCCTCGGCGGTGGAGAAATAACCGGCGCAGACGTTCTCGCCGGCCTCCCCGGCGCGGACGCCCGCGGCGGCGAGGCGGACGGCGAAATGGCCGTTGATGTCGTGCGACACCTTGTCGGCCGCCGCCATCGCATCGGCCTGGGTTTGCGCGAGCGCGGTCAGTTGAGGGTCGAGCCGCACGGGGCCGAGGCCGGATTTGGCGCGATAGGCGTTAAGCCACGCGGCGGCTTCTTCCCGGTCGAGACGGACCGCATCGAGCTTATGGCGCGACACCGGCGTCGGCTCGACGATCTCGGAGGCGCAGGCCGCCAGAAGCAGCGGAAGCACAAGGACCGCGCGGCGGCTTATCTCAGGCCGCAGCGGCGACGACGACGGCGCCAAGCATGGCGGACATCGCTCGGACGGGAGCTTCCACCTTTTCCCCAAGCCCATGCCGTTTCGCCAACCAAAAGGGATCATTGTATGAGACCTGGGTCTCGCCCGCTTCGTCCTGCCACACCAGAATCTTCAGCGGCAGGTCGATGCCCGCCGTCGCCGCCGCCTGCATGAGCGGCGTGCCACCCTTCGCTGCGCCAAATATGACAAGAAAAAGTGGGCGAAGCGTTAGCCCCGCCGCCTCCGCGCCGGCCGCATGGTCGATTTCCGCAAATATCGTCAGCCCGCGCGCCTGGATTTCAGCCTTGAGCCGCGCAATCGTTTCCGTCTGCCCGTGCCGGCTCCTCGACGTAAGAAGTCCATCGACCGCCATCGCGCATTCTCCCTCGCCAGGGGTTCAAATCAAACCCGTCCGTTTCGGCCGACGCGGTCGAAACGGACATCCGATTTAGCTCGGCGCTCGACCTGCTGCAGTCGGTCCGCCTTTAGCAGGAAACAACGGCGCCTGGTCCGGAGGCTGACGCTGTCGCCTATGCCGGCAGGACAACCACCTTCGTCTTGACCGGCGTTCGTGAATAAAGGTCGATCATGTCCTGACTGAGCAGGCCGGTGCAGCCGCTGGTAAGGTTGGTCCCGATCGTCTCGGGGTCGCTGGTGCTGTAGATCGTGAAGAGCGTGTAAACGCCGTTCTGATAGAGGTAGAGCACGCGGGCGCCGAGCGGATTCTCGAGACCTCCGGGCATGCCGCCAGCATATTTGCCCGCCTCCGGCTGGCGCTGGATCATCTCCTTGGGCGGCGTCCAGACAGGCCATTCGGCCTTGCGCCCGACATAAGCCTCACCGCTCCACAGGAACCCTTGGCGGCCGACGTTGGCGCCGTAGCGCGTGGCTTTTCCGTCGCCTTCGAGGCGATAAACGTAGTAATTGTGGGGATCGACGATAATCGTGCCGGCCGCTTCGTTGCTTTCGTAGCTCACCATCCGGCGATAATATTTCGGATCGATCTTGGCGACATCGACCGCCGGGATCGGGAATTTATCGTCGGCGACCGGTCCATAGACCTTCGCCGCCTCGGCCATGCTCATGCCGTCGGTCACCGCGCAACCGGTCAGCCCCAGCGCGCCGAGGCCGGCCGCGGAGCCGAGCAGAAACGACCGTCGGTTGAGAAGCCCCGACCGAAAGTTGGACCGACCAACCTCGTCTATCTCGCCGGCCTCGGCAATACTGCTGTGCTTGATCATCAGAGTTTCCAATTTCTCGCCCGAGAGAATACACTGCCACGCATCCGCTGAACATATTGCTAAGCCGAGATTGCCCTCACGCGGCTCGAACCGCAAGCCGGGGCTTTCGCTGCGCCGAACCGCTAGCGCCGCAACGAAATTCTGCCCAGCCCCGGCTCAGTAAATCACCACGCTGCGGATCGACTTGCCCGCGTGCATGAGGTCGAAAGCGTCGTTGATGTTTTCGAGCGGCATCGTGTGGGTGATCAGATCGTCGATGTTGATCTTGCCCTCCATGTACCAATCGACAATCTTCGGCACGTCGGTGCGACCGCGCGCGCCGCCGAACGCCGAGCCTTTCCAGACCCGGCCGGTGACGAGTTGGAACGGGCGGGTCGAAATCTCCGCGCCCGAGGGCGCAACGCCGATGACGATGGATTCGCCCCAGCCGCGATGGCAGCATTCGAGCGCCTGCCGCATCGTCGTGGTGTTGCCGATGCACTCGAATGAGAAATCCGCGCCGCCGCCGGTCACGTCGACGATGGCCTGCACGACCTTGTCGCGGCCAACCACGTCGGGGTTGACGAAATGCGTCATGCCGAATTTTCGCGCGATCCGCTCGCGCGCCGGGTTGAGATCGACACCGACGATTCTGTCGGCGCCGACCATCCGCGCGCCCTGGATCACATTGAGGCCGATGCCGCCGAGCCCGAACACCACGACATTGGCGCCCGGCCAAACTTTCGCGGTGTAGACGACAGCGCCGACGCCGGTCGTCACGCCGCAACCGATGTAGCAAATCTTGTCGAACGGCGCGTCCTCGCGCACTTTGGCGAGCGCGATCTCGGGCAGCACCGTGTAGTTGGAGAAGGTCGAGCAGCCCATGTAGTGAAACACTTCGCTCCCCGAGCAGGAAAAGCGGCTGGTCGAGTCCGGCATCAGGCCCAGCCCTTGAGTTGCGCGGATCGCCGTGCAGAGATTGGAGCGGCGCGACAGGCAGGTTTTGCAATTCCGGCATTCCGGCGTGTAGAGCGGGATGACGTGATCACCGGGCTTGAGGCTGGTCACGCCCGCGCCGATCTCGCGCACGATCCCTGCGCCCTCGTGGCCGAGAATGGCGGGGAATTTGCCTTCGGAATCCAGCCCCGACAGCGTGTAGGCGTCGGTATGGCAGACGCCGGTCGCCATCACTTCGACGAGAACCTCGCCGACTTCGGGACCGGAGATGTCGATGGTCTCGATGGTCAGCGGCTTGTTGGCTTCCCAGGCGACGGCGGCGCGTGAACGCATATTGTCCTCCTCGACGCTAACGGCGCTCGCGCCGTGCAAAACCCAACTCTGCCACGTTCCAGACAATGATTCCGGCGGCCACGGCGTAGAACGGCCAGACGCTCCAGGCGGGCATCAAACCTTCGGAGCGCGGCTGAAACCAGGCCGCCGCCCCGGCAATGAGCAGCGCGAACGGGGCGAGGCCCGCCAGCGACGGCGATTTGCCGAGATCGTTGAAACGCTTGGCGCTGACGAAATATTGCGCGACGCTGAGGAAGATCAGCGCGAAGCCGTAAACCATCAAATAGGCATGGACGGCGACGATCGAGAGCGAGAAGAACGGCTGCGAACTGAGATCGCGTGGCCCCGGCGCGACGATCCACGCCAAGACGGTCATCGCCAAGGCCACGCCGACCGGCAGGGCGCTGGCCCGCGCCCACAAGCCTGGGCCGATGGTCCCCTTGTCTTCCCGGTAGAGGAACCGCACCGACGGCGTCAATCGCGCAGCAGATCGTTGATGCCGGTTTTCGCGCGCGTCTGCGCATCGACCGTCTTGACGATCACCGCGCAATAGAGCGACGGCCCCGCGGACCCGTCCGGCAGCGGCTTGCCCGGCAGCGAGCCCGAGACGACGACGGAATAGGGCGGCACGTAGCCGACATGGATTTTCCCGGTCGAACGGTCGATCACCTTGGTGGAGGCGGAGATGAAAACGCCCATCGACACGACCGCGCCCCTGCCGACGACGACGCCCTCGACCACCTCCGAGCGGGCGCCGATGAAGCAATCGTCCTCGATGATCGTGGGGTTGGCCTGCAACGGCTCCAGCACGCCGCCGATGCCGACGCCGCCGGAGAGATGGCACGTTGGCGCCGATCTGCGCGCAGCAGCCGACCGTCACCCAGGTGTCGACCATGGTTTTGGCGCCCGACATAGGCGCCGAGATTGACGAAGCTCGGCATCAACACGGCGTCGCGGGCGATGAAGGCGGAATGGCGCACGATCGCGCCGGGCACGGCGCGAAAGCCGGCCTCGCGGAAGCGGTTCTCGCCCCAGCCGGCGAATTTCGAGGGGACCTTGTCCCACCAGGTCGCGCCGCCGGGGCCGCCCTCGACGATGGCGTTGTCGCTAAGCCGGAACGACAGCAGCACCGCCTTTTTCAGCCATTGGTTGACCTTCCACGACGCCGGCCCCTCGGCGCCCTCGATTTTCTCCGCCACGCGGGCGTGGCCGGAATCGAGCATTTCCAGGGCTTTGCCGACGGCGTCGCTGATATCGCCGTGGGTGTCGGCGTTGACATGGGCGCGGTCGTCGAAGGCGCGTTCGATAAGGGTTTGCAGTTCGGACATGCTCGGACCGGAAAGGGAAAAGGCGGCGGGTCTATTCGCTGCGGGGGCGCGATTGTCAATGCCCGGATGGGCGCGGGCCCCCAACGGACCCGAGGGCCAAAACCAATCTCTGCGACCGCCGTGAGCGGTTCTCTGGCCGGCCGAAAAAGGTCGTTATGAAAGCAAAGCGCGCGACGCGGGCAAGCGGCGATAGCCTCGGCCAAGCCGCGACGACGGGATGGATCAGAAGGACTTTGCGTCGCTGCCGGGCTTGCTGCGAGGCTTGGCGGCCGGCCGCGTCATCGACAGAACGGACGACGCAGGATCTCCGTGGCGGCCGTCGCGCGATCGCGTCTTAAGTTCGGGATTGTTCGAGTTCGCCGGCACGCGACGCGCGAGGTAAAGGCTCGTCGATAGCCAAGTGACGGTCGAGACGTCCGGAGGCGGATACGGGCTCAATGGATCCTCCTATTGTATTGGCGACAAGGAGCGCGTCGGGCGCCCGACAGTCTCGAGCGCCCTGCCGCTAGCGAAGCCGCCAAGGCGACCTTCGGTTCAGGATGTCACGCAAGACGGCTGGCATCGTTTATCTTTTCCGATGTCGGCGGGTTCCGTCGCGTCGATGAAAGGCGGCTCCAACACCGCTTCCAGCGTACGATCCAATGCATCGGTTTCGTACATGAGCCGAGTGTTCAGCGTGATGATTTCGCCAAGCTTGCGTCCCCTCGGCGGGTCACGCTCAATGGCGTCTCGCACGCGCCTGATGGCCTCTGCGATATCGATGAGCCGTTGAATTGCGTCTTCAGCGTCCATTTTTATTTCCTCCTCCCCATGCTCCAGTACGCGAGGAATGGACCGCCGGTTTCAACGGAGTTGAATTGACTTCGTCAGAATCGACTTAAGTTGGATTAACGAATTGCGTAATTATTTCATGGGATAACGTAAATCCAGCGCCGACCGGCCGGAACCGATCGGGTGCAAGGCGGGGTAGGCTTGACGGGGTGAAAGGATCGTCTTGGTAGCGGGGGCCGGATTCGAACCGGCGACCTCCGGATTATGATTCCGCTGCTCTAACCAACTGAGCTACCCCGCCTGAAGGCGGCGGATATAGGAAGCGGCGCCGCGGCCTGTCAAGCTGGCGGCATTCGCGGCGATCCCGAAAATCCTCTAGTACCGACGGCCTTGGAAACCCATCGCCGTCGTGGCCGGGCTTGTCCCCGGCCATCCACGTCTTCGTGGGCGCGCGGGACAATCCCGGGCGCGACGAGCCAGCGAGGTGGGCCATTGGTGCAAAGGAGTCCCGATGCGTCTTCTGCCGATTCTGCTTATCGCGCTTGCCACGCCCGCGCTCGCCGCCCCGTTCAAGACCAAGGCGCCCTACGCGCTGCTGGTCGACGAAAGCTCGGGCAAGACGCTGTTCCAGAAAAACGCCAATTCCGGCATGGCCCCGGCGTCGACGACCAAAATCCTCACCGCCGAAATCGTGTTCAGCCGGCTTGCGGCGGGTCAGCTAAAGCTCGACGACGCATTCACCATCTCCGCCCACGCCGCCACCGAGGGCGACGCCGAATCCGGCGGCTCCAGCATGTTCCTCAAGGCGGGCGCCCGGGTCAGCATCGACGAATTGTTGCAGGGGCTGTTGACCGACTCCGGCAACGACGCAGCCATCGCCATCGCCGAAGGAATTTCGGGCAGCGAAAGCGCGTTCGCCGCGGTGATGAACGCGCACGCCCGCGCCATCGGCATGGGCCATTCGCATTTCACCAACCCGTGGGGACGCGCCGGCAATCGCGTGACGCCGCGCGACATGGTGCGGCTGGCCGCTTATGTAATCGCCACTTATCCGCAATATTACAAATACTTCAGCCAGCCAGAACTGAACTTCGCCGGCATCCAGCAGAAGAACCGCAACCCGCTGCTCGCCGACGGCGCCGACGGGCTCAAGACCGGTCATCTCGCAGCGAGCGGTTTTGGCGTCGTCGGCTCGGCCGTGCGCGGCGGCCACCGGCTAATCCTGGTGCTGAACGGCCTCAAGAGCGAGGCCGAGCGCGCCAGCGAAGGCCGCCGCCTGCTCGAATACGGCTTCGCGCAAGTCGGCGGCGGTTGACGCCGCTGGGGTCAGGCGGCCGCGTCGTCGAACATGTAGATATCGACGCCCCCGGACGCGAAGTTCGGGAGGTCGCCGGCCGCGGCCGCGCCTTCGGGGCTGCCCATGCCGGCCTGAATTGCGGCCAAGCTGTCGAACGTCAGGGTGGCGACGAGATGGACATTGGAAGCGCCCGCGGGCGTCCCGACCACGCCCTTGCTGACCCGATAGCTTCTGAGGCCCGGGACTTTCTTGGCCAGCGGGATGTGGGTTTCGACGTAATATCTGTTGAAGGCGGCGGGGTCGGTGGGGGTCTTATAGAGCACGAGCAATGTAGCCAAAGGCGTTTCTCCCGGGGGTGCGCGATGCCGGTTCGGCCCGGCGGCGGCCCCGTTACCTAGCCTCCGACGCCGCCGCCGACAAGCGCGCGCGATTCGCCCCGGTTTCGTTCCCGCCGCGTCTTGGTCCTCCCGTTTCAGGAAAATCCCATGCGGCAATGCGGCGCCGCGCGTTAACCCTAAATCGAGATGCCGCTTGTTCCGTGGCGCCAACTCGCCGGTTCCGATTCGCCCGCGCTTCGTTCACGATGCGTCGCTCGCCGTTCCATCGCGGCGCCCTTGCCCTCGCTGCGGCGCGCAAAAAACTAACCGTGTGGAGAAGGGACAATCTGCCGCATCGAGGTTATCGAAGAGACACCAGAGGCTTAACCGGCATCTGAAGAGTTCGGCGCGACGGAAAAACATTCGGCCGAAAGCGGGGCCGCTATCGACCCGGCGCCATCCCTGAAATAAAAGGAGGCCGCCATCGTGAGACGGCGGCCCCGAGTTTAGGGAGGAAACGCCCAAGGAGGGCATATGCGGCGACAGGCGCCGCATAGCAATAATTACATTGCGCTGCAAAAAACGCAAGGCGCTTTAAGGAAAAAAGTTCAGGTCGGAACGTTCTTTCCCCCCACGGCCATTCCACGCGCGCCCGTCCGCCGGCAGCGGGCTGACGGCGTCCCGCCGCGCCATCTCATGCGCGTAGACGCCGAGATAGGCGTCGTCGTCGAGTTCGCCGGCGCTCAGCGCGACGCCGATCTCGTGATAGAAACCGAGATTGTCGAGATTGGGCGTCGGCAGCCGGTCCAACTTATAGTCCGCGTGCATGGCGCGGAAGGCGCTCTTCGAGTTCGGCGACGAGCTTTGGCGTGTCGAACAGCCGACATTTGCCGCGAGTGTTGGCGAGCCGCTGCTTGAGTAGACCGAGAGCGCCGCGATTTTGCGCGAGCGCCATGGCGGTCGCGACATATTGCTCGCGCGAGGCGCAGGCGAGTTCGCCGATCCCGGCGGCATGGACCAGGCTGGAGCATACCCGCGACGCGAAAGTTCGGCCGGCGAAGGTCAGCACCGGCAGCCCCATCCATAGCGCATCGGCCGCCGTGGTGTGCGAGCCATAGGGGAACGTGTCGAGGAACAGATCCGCCAGCGCATAGCGCGCGACGTGTTGCGGATTGGCTTTCTTCTCCGCGAAGATGAGCCGCTCCGGCGCGACGCCGGATTCACGCGCGAGCGCGCGCAGCCGATCGTTGGTGTCGCCGGCGCCGCCGAACAGCCACAGCACGCTATCGGGCATGGCGGCAGGATCGCCATCCAGCTGGCGAACATCGCCGGCGATGAACTTCTGCGCGCCATTTAGGCGAGCAGAAGACGAAGGCGCCGTCGGGCAAGCCCTCCTCCGCGCGACGCGGCGGGTCCGCGACGATGCGTTTGCGGTCGTTGGGCTGATAGCAGGACAGCCGCACCACCTTTTCGGTGTAGTAGCGCTCGCTGTCCTGGGGACGATGCGGGCGTCGGCGATCAGATAATGATGATCGGGCGAGCCCATCGTGCCGGGAAAGCCGAACCAGTTGACGATGATGGGCGCCGGCCGCAGCGAAAACACCTTCGTGCGCGCGCTCTTGGTGAACCCGTTGAGGTCGACGAGAATGTCGATCTCGTCGGCGCGGATGCGCCGCGCCGCCGCTTCGTCGGTGAGGTCGTTGATGTCGAGCCAATGGTCCACGGCGGCGCGGCAGCGCTGTTTGATCCCGTCGTCGCGCGCGATGCCGCAGTAATAGGCGAAGATCTCGAACTCGGCCTTGTCGTGGGTTTCCAGCACGTCGGTCATGGCGAAGCCGACGGCGTGCTCGCGGAAGTCGGAGGAGACATAGCCGATCCGCAGCCGTCCGGGCTTGCGGTCGGCCGCCGGCGGCGGGCTCTGGAATTTCGATCGGCCGCCGGCCGCGGGCCGACGAGCTCGTGAAAATAGCTCGCGGCGCGCGCGAGCTGAAACAGCGGATCGTTGGAGAGATTGGCGATCGACAGCGGCGAAATGCCCGCCATCAACGCTTCGGCGGAACGCCCTCAAAGCCCTGCACCGCGGGCCACTTGCACTGGCGCTGGCGCACGCGCGATGTAGTGCTGGATGACCGACGGCTGATGGACGGAGATTTCGAGCGACAGCCGCATCGCCTCTTCGGCGGGCCCGTCGATGTTGTGCGCCTCCAGAACCCGCGCCATCTGTTCGAGCGACGTCAACTTCTTGTGCGGATGTAGTCGCCGCGGATCTGCGGCAGATGCTCGACCATGCGCCCGCCATTGCTCGACCGCTTCCCCGAGTTGGCCGGCGTCTTCGAGCAACCGTCCGAGATTGACGTAGACCGGCATGAAATCAGGCTTGAGGCGCTGGCACTCGCGCGCCGCCGCGATCGCGCCGAGCCGGTCGCCCGCCTTGGCGAGCGAGAAGCTGTAATTGTAGTAGGCCGCGTGCAGAAATTCGCTGCGCGGATTGCAGGCGATCCAGTTCTTGTAGAGCGCCGCGGCGATGTTGGAGGCGCCGTCGGCGTTGAACCGCTCGGCGTGGGCCGAAAGGTCGCCGGCGCCCCAGTTCTGATAGAAGCCGTAACTTTCCAGTTCGGCGGGAGAGACGAGAGCCTGCCCGTCGAATTGGATCTGTTGCAGCATCAGGGTCTCCCGGGTCGCCTCGTTTGCGTACGAGGCGGTTCGACGCTCTGAGACGAACGCTTGTTGTCACGCTCACGGGCGCGGGCGCTGGCGCCCGCGCGTGTCTATCGTCAGCCGATAAGCGTCTGATACGCCGTCAACTGGGCATTGTTCATCACCCCCACCTGCGCCGAAGTCAGAGCGTCGCCCTGCGTGGTGGTCATGGCGCCGATCGTCGTGGTGGTGAGCCCGGTGATCTGCGTTGTCGACAATTGCGTCACATCCAGTTCATGCAACACGGTCGTCGTGATCGTATTGAGCTGGCTGGCGCTGAGGTTTTGCACCTCGGCGTCGGTTAGCGCGCCAACTTGCGCGGCGGTCAGATTGCCCAACGCCGTCGTCGTCAGACCCGAGATGATGTTGGAGGCGAGGCCCTGGATCGCCGCAGTCGTGAACGCCTGCGCATTGGTCGAGGTCAGGGCGTTGACGTCGGCCGCGCTCAACGCGGAAATCTGGCCCGAAGTGAGAACGCCAAAATTGGCGGCGCTCAGATTGTTGAGCGTCGTTGTCGTCAAATTGCCGAGTTGGGTGCTCGACAGGCTTGCGGCGGGCAGCGCATTGAGCGCCGTCGTCGTGATCGCGCCGAGTTGCGAAGCGCTCAGCGCTTGCGCCTGCGCGCTCGACAGCGAACCGAGCTGAGTTGTGGTGAAGTTGCTGAGCGCGGTGGTGGTCGCGCCCGACAGCGCCGAGGTCGCGAGGCCGTCGAGCCCGCCTGTGGTCAGCGCTTGCAGGTTGGTCGACGTCAACCCGTTGACGTCCGCCGCCGACAGCGCCGAGACCTCCGCCGAGCTGAAGGAGGCGAGCTGACTGGTGGTCAGCGCATTGAGCGAGGTCGTCGTCAGGCCCGAGACCTGCGTCGTGGTGAATTTTGACGCGTCGAGCGCGGTGAGCGACGTGGTCCCGCCGGTATTGAGCTGGCTCGCAGTCAGGCTCTGGATTTGGCCGGAGGTCAAGGCGCCGAGTTGCGTGGTGGTGAAATTGCCGAGCGCGGTGGTGGTCAGGCCGCCGACCGTCGTGGTCGACAGGCCGGCGATCGCCGTTGTCGTCAATGTATGCAGATTCGTGGAGGTCGAGCGCGCCGACCGACGCGGCGGCGAGCAGCGGGAGTTGGGTGCTTGACAGGGCGGCGAGCTGTGTGCCGCTCAGCGCGTTGAGCGCCGTCGTCGACAGGCCGCCGATCTGCGTGCTGGTGAACTTGGTGGCGTCGAGCGCATCGAGCACGGTGGAGGTGACGGCGTTGAGCTGCGCTGTGGTGAGAGCTTGAGCCTGGCTTGTGGTCAGCGCGCCGAGTTGGGTCGAGGTGAGCAGCCCGAGCGCGGTGGTGGTGGCGCCGGCGAGCGCGGTGGTGGTGAGGCCGTCGAGTGCGGTGGTGGTCAGCGCCTGAATGTTGCGTCGAGGTCAGCGCGTTGACGTCGGCCGAGGTGAGGCCGACTACGTCGCCGCTGGTCATTGCGGCGACCTGGGTTGTCGTCAGCGCGTTGAGCGTAGTCGTCGTCAGTGCGCCGAACTGCGTCGAGGTCAACTTGGGCGCCGAGAGGGCGGCGAGGTTGGTGGTGGTGAGCCCCGCCACCTGGGTCGAAGTCAGCGCATCAAGCTGCGAGGTGTTGAGCGCGCCGACCTGGGTGGTGGTCAGCGCATTGAGCGCGGTCGTGGTCAGCACGCCGGCGACGGTGGAGGTGAGCCCGCCGAGCGCCGAGGTCGTCAGCGCCTGCAGGTTGGTCGACGTCAGCGCATTGGCGACGGTGGAGGTGAGGCCCGCAATCTGGGCGCTGTTCAGCCCGGAAAGCTGCGTCGTCGTCAGCGCGTTGCCCGTCGTCGTGGTGAAGCCGCCGATCTGCGTGCTGGAGAGCCTTGCTGCGTTGAGCGCGTCGAGCACGGTCGAGGTGACGGCGTTGAGCTGCGCTGTGGTGAGAGCTTGAGCCTGGCTTGTGGTCAGCGCGCCGAGTTGGGTCGAGGTTAGCAACCCGAGCGCCGTAGTGGTGGCGCCGGCGAGCGCGGTGGTGGTGAGGCCGTCGAGCGCGCTGGTGGTCAGCGCCTGCAGGTTCGTCGAGGTCAGCGCGTTGACGTCCGCGGAGGTGAGGCCAACTACGTCGCCGCTGGTCATTGCGGC
>CAWIEP010000054.1:0-61838 GCA_963835115.1 uncultured Pseudomonadota bacterium | reverse complement strand
GAGGTGAAACGGCCGACAACGCGGTCGCTGACAGCGAACGCATCTTCCACGACGACGTGCGTATCGGAAAGAGTGGCGAACCAGTGTCCCATGAACGCAATCAGGCCCGCGAGACCGGGCGCGACGCCGGGATTGTGCTGCACGTAACTTTCGGAGACGAGCTCGGCGAAGCGGTTTGCGTCGTGGCTATTCATGATGTCGGCAAACAGGTGGGCTAAATCGACGGGATTGCGCATGACGGGCCTCTCATGGCTATAAGGCGATACAATATCGTATCGTGTCATTCATATAAGACGAAATCGTATCGTATGCAAGGCGTCGATTCCAGGAAATGGCGAGCGGATGATCCGCGCAGGCTGCGCATGGCCGAAAAGCGCGCTTCGATCCTGCGCGCGGCACGCCCGATTATGCTGAGGGATGGCCTGGGCGGGACAACGCTCGACCGCGTTGCGGCCGAAGGGGGCATCGCCAAAATGACCCTCTATCGGCACTTTCCAAGCAAGGAAGCGCTGTTCGAGGGGCTGGTCACCGCCATGTGTGAGTACCTGCGCGAGGACCTTGAGACCGCGACGCTCGGCCGACATTGAGCAACCCGCCGCGAACAGGCTCACGGACGAGCTGCAGCGCCTTCACGTCGGCGCTGATCGAGCCGGACGCGCTGGCGCTCTATCGATTGATCGTTGCGGACGGCTGGCGTTTTCCTGACCTTGCTCGCGTCTTCGATCAGTCAGGCATGCGCGTTATCCGGCAGCGGATAGCGGAATTGCTCGAAACCGGCGGAGTACCTGCCGATCAGTCCCGGCAAGTCGCGGCCGAGGTTGTGGCATTGGCGCTAGGCGACGCTTACCAGCGCGCGGTGCTGGGTATCGTTGAAGAGGGAGACGGCGCTGCGTTTGCACAGCAAATCGACGCCGCCGTGAGATTTGGGTTTAGCTATTCCTGATACGCCCCCTTGTACGCCTCGCGCAGCGCCGCCTTCTGCACCTTGCCCATCGCGTTGCGCGGCAGCTCCTCGACGAAGAACACGCGCTTGGGCGCTTTGTAGCGTGGCGAGCCGGTCCTGCGAGCGCCGCGCAGCATCGCCGCTTCGTCGAGCGACGCGCCGGCGCCGCGCACGACGACCGCCGTGACGCCCTCGCCGAAATCGGGATGCGGCAGGCCGATCACGGCGCTTTCGACCACGCCGGCGATCGCGTCGATCTCGCTCTCGACCTCCTTCGGATAGACGTTGAAGCCGCCGGAGATGATCGAGGTCCTTGGCGCGGCCGACGATGTGGACATAGCCGCGCTCGTCGATCTTGGCCGAGATCGCCGGTGATGAAAAAGCCGTCGGCGCGGAATTCGGCCGCGGTCTTTTCCGGCATGCGCCAATAGCCCTTGAACACGTTCGGGCCCTTGACCTCGATGACGCCGACCTCGCCGTGCGGCGACCGCGCGCGCCGCGTCTCGGGCTCGGCGATGCGCAGGCTGACGCCCGGCAGCGGAAAGCCGACCGTGCCGGCGACGCCGCTCGCCGTCATAGGGGTTGGAGGTGATCATGTTGGTCTCGGTCATGCCGTAGCGCTCGAGGATCGCGTGGCCGGTGCGCTCGCGCCAGCGCGTCGTGCGTCTCGGCGAGCAGCGGCGCCGAGCCGCGAGACGAACAGGCGCATGTGCGCGGTCGCCTCGCGCGTCAGGCCGGGATGCTCGAGCAGGCGGGTATAGAAGGTCGGCACGCCCATCAGCGAGGTCGCGCGCGGCATCGCCGCGATGACCGCGTCGGCGTCGAAGCTGCGGCTGGAAGATCATCGTCGCGCCGGCGAGCAGCGCGACGTTGGTGGCGACGAACAGGCCGTGCGTGTGAAAGACCGGCAGCGCGTGGATCAGCACGTCGTCGCGCGGTGAAGCGCCAGAGGTCGACCAGCGCCTCGGCGTTGGAGGCGAGATTCTCGTGCGTCAGCATCGCGCCCTTCGAGCGGCCGGTCGTGCCGGAGGTGTAGAGGATCGCGGCGAGATCGTCGGCCGCGCGCGGGACCGTCGGCAATTCCGTCGCGCGCTGCGGCGACGCGCTCGGCGAAGCGTCCCGTCGCCGCGTTCGCCGAGACTTTCGACCGCGCGCAAGCCCGAGCTTGTCGCGCAAGCGCGCGCACCGCCTCGAGACGCGCCGGGCCGGCAGAGCGTCAGCGCCGGCTCGGCGTCGCCGAGGAAATATTCGAGCTCGGCCAGCGTATAGGCGGTGTTGAGCGGCAGCAGCGCCGCGCCGGCGCGGAAGCAGGCGAGCGCCAGCACGATCGCGTCGGGCGATTTGTCGATCTGCGCCGCGACGCGGTCGCCGGGCTCGACGCCGAGATCGACCAGCGCGCGCGCCATGCGGCCGGCGCGCGCATACAGTTCGCCATAAGAGATGCGCCCGCCGTCCGGCGTTTCGAGCGCGCATTTGTCGAGATCGGCGGCGCGGGCGCGTAGAAGGTCGTGGAGATTGGCGGTCACGGCGAAACCTCGGCTAGGGTCGGCCGGTTATAAACCCGGCCGGCGAGCCTGAGAAAGCGTGATTTGCCTACGGGCGCCGCGCCCGATACGACGGCCGCCAAGGAGGCGAGCATGAGCGTGTTTCAACGGGGCCATGTCGCGGTGATCACCGGCGCAGCCAGCGGCATCGGTCGTGCCGCAGCGACGATGCTGGCCGAGCGCGGGATGCGGCTCTGCCTGTTCGACCGCAGCGGCGCGGAGCTTGAAGCGCTCGCGGCGAGCCTGGGGTCCGAGGCCCGCGCCGTCGTAGGCGACGTCGCCAGACGGGAAGACCTAGAGCGCCTGCGCGAGACGGCCTACGACGCCTTCGGCGCCGTACATTTCCTGATGAACAACGCCGCCATTGAGCACGGCTCCAGAAGCTGGGGGACGCTCGACCGCTGGCGGCAGACCCTCGACGTCAACCTGTGGGGCGTGATCCATGGCGTCGACGCCTTTGCCGAGGCGATGCTTGGCGCAGGGCGGTCCGGCCGCCATCGTCAACACCGGCTCGAAACAGGGCATCACCAACCCGCCCGGCGATCCCGCCTATGCAGCGTCAAAAGCGGCGCTGCGAGCGCTGACGGAGCAACTTGCGCATGAACTGCGCAACCAGCCGGGCGCGCGGTTGAGCGCGCATCTGCTCGTGCCGGGCTGGACTTTTACCGGCCTGACCGCGCCGAAGGGCGGCGAAAAACCCGCCGGCGCCTGGACGCCGGAACAGGTCGTCGAGCGCATGATCGCGGGCGTCGAGGCCGGCGAGTTTTATATCTACTGTCCCGACAACGCGGTCACGGAAAAGCTCGACGCGCTGCGGCTGCAATGGAGCGTCGGCGACATCATCGAGAAGCGTCCGGCGCTTTCGCGCTGGCATCCCGACTTCAAGGACAAGTTCGAGCGCTTTGTCGCCGAGGGCGGCGGCTAGATCAGACCCATCTCGGTCAACACTTCGGTCGCAAGCCGGAAGGCGTCGAGCCCGACCGGAAAGCCGGCGTAGCCGCCGAGATGCAGCAGGATTTCCTGCAATTCGGCGACGCTGACGCCGTTGTTGACGGCGCCGCGCACGTGCGCCTTGAATTCCTGCGGCCGGTTCATCACCGCAAGGACGCCCAGCGTCAGGACGCTGCGGGTCTTGCGGTCGAGCCCCGGGCGGCCCCACAGGTCCGCCCAGGCCTTTTCGGTGGCCATTTCCTGCGCCGGCCAGTTGAAATCGTTGGCGGCATCGAGGCTGCGCGCGACATGGGCGTCGCCCAGCACCTCGCGGCGAATTTTCACGCCGCGCTCGAAGCGTTCGGAGCGAGGCCGGCTCATGCCGAAAGCCCTTCGTCGGCGAGCGCCTTTCGGACGCTCGCACGCGACTTCATGCGCTCGAAATGCGCTGCCACCCCAGCCGGCGCCGCCCATTTCACGCGAGCGATCGTCCAAAACGAGACATAAAACAACGCGGTGTCGGCGATCGAGAAGCGGTCGGCGAGCCATTCGCGCCCCGCGAGCGTCCGCTCGATGAGGTCGAAACCCGCCATGACGGTCTGCTTCCCCGTCGCTTTCACCGCCTCGTAGTCGGCTTCCTGCGTGGCGTAGCGATTGGGGCGGAACACGCGGCGGAAACCGTCGGCGTGGATCGTGCCGACGATATAATCCAGCGCTTCGTACATCCGCGCCTTGGCGAGCGGCTCCTCGGGAACGAGCCGCTTTTCGGGATGCGTGAGGGCGAGATAGGTCGCGATCGCCTGATATTCGGTCAGCACGGAGCCGTCGTCGAGTTCGAGCGCGGGGACCTTCGACTTCGGATTGAGGGCGCGGTAGGCCGCGCCATATTGCTCGCTTGCGCCGAAGTCGATGCGCGCCAACGAGAACGGCGCGCCGATCTCTTCGAGCAGAACGTGGACGCCCAAGGCGCAACTGCCGGGCGAATAGTGGAGTTTCATGCGCGCTTCCCCAATTTACGCAACCTTAGCCGAACTGCGCGGGAGCGGAAATATCTTTGTGCGGCGATCTTGACGCGCGCATCGTTGGCCCTTAGTTTCCGCGCCCAATCGAATGCGAATGAGGTCTGACGTGGGTATGCTTATTGTACGATGTGCGCCGCGAGGTGGACGGACCTGAGGGTTCGGTTCCATGCTAACGGCGCATCCGAGGCCCCTCGCGGGCCTTTTTTATTGCCCTGACAACACCCGCACGAGGAGACGAGGACCATGTCCAAACAGATGAGCGGCGCCGAGATGATCGTCGAGGCGCTGAAGGACCAAGGCGTCGAATATGTCTTCGGCTATCCCGGCGGCGCGGTGCTGCCGATCTACGACGCCTTGTTCGGCCAGAACCAGGTGCGCCATGTGCTCGTGCGCCACGAGCAGGGCGCGGGTCATGCGGCGGAAGGCTATGCGCGCTCGACCGGCAAGGTCGGCGTCATGCTGGTCACTTCCGGCCCCGGCGCGACCAACGCCATCACGGCGCTCACCGACGCGCTGATGGATTCGATCCCGCTCGTCTGCATCACCGGCCAGGTGCCGACGCATCTGATCGGCTCCGACGCGTTCCAGGAATGCGACACCACGGGGATCACCCGCAACTGCACCAAGCACAATTATCTGGTGCGCCGCGTCGAGGACCTGCCGCGCATCCTGCACGAGGCGTTCTATGTCGCTTCGCACGGGCGGCCGGGCCCCGTCGTCATCGACGTGCCGAAGGACGTGCAGTTCGCCGCCGGCGCCTATCATTTCCCGCGCAACATCCAGCACAAGACCTATCAGCCGAAGCTCAAGGGCGACTCGGACAAGATCAAGCGCGCCATCGAGATGATGACGAAGGCGAAGAAGCCGATCTTCTACACCGGCGGCGGAATCATCAATTCCGGCCCGAACGCCTCGACGCTGCTGCGCGAGTTCGTCAAGCTGACCGGCTTCCCGATCACTTCGACGCTGATGGGGCTCGGCGCCTATCCCGCCGCCGACAAGCAATGGCTCGGCATGCTCGGCATGCACGGCTCGTTCGAAGCCAACAACGCCATGCACGATTGCGATCTGATGATCTGCGTCGGCGCCCGCTTCGACGACCGCATCACCGGACGGCTCGACGCTTTCTCGCCGCACTCGAAGAAGATTCACGTCGACATCGATCCGTCTTCGATCAACAAGAACGTCAAGGTCGATCTCGGGATCATCGGCGATTGCGCGCATGTGCTGGAGGACATGGTGCGGCTGTGGCGCGCCGAGGCCGCCCGGCCGGACGCCACGGCGCTTGCGGATTGGTGGAAGAAGATCGGCCACTGGCGCGCCCGCAACTCCTTCGGCTTCCGCAATTCCAAGGAGATCATCAAGCCGCAGCACGCGATCCAGCGGCTCTATGAGCTGACCAAGCGGCGCGACGTGTACATCACCACCGAAGTCGGCCAGCATCAGATGTGGGCGGCGCAGCACTACCGCTTCGAGGAGCCTAACCGCTGGATGACCAGCGGCGGCCTCGGCACGATGGGCTACGGCCTGCCCGCCGCGATCGGCGTGCAGATGGCGCATCCGAAGTCGCTGGTCGTCGACATCGCCGGCGAGGCGTCGATCCTGATGAACATTCAGGAGATGTCGACGGCGATCCAGTACCGGCTGCCGGTGAAAATCTTCATCCTCAACAACCAATATATGGGGATGGTGCGGCAGTGGCAGGAGTTGCTGCACGGCGGGCGCTATTCCGAGAGCTACACGGACTCGCTGCCCGATTTCGTCAAACTCGCCGAAGCCTATGGCGCGCACGGCATTCGCTGCACGGACCCGGCCAAACTCGACGCCGCGATCATGGAGATGATCGAGACGCCGAAGCCGGTGATCTTCGATTGCGTCGTCGATCAGAAGGAAAACTGTTTCCCGATGATCCCGTCGGGCAAGGCGCATAACGAAATGCTGCTCGCCGAACTCGAAGACGACGCTGGCGTCGAGCTCGGCGCGGTCATCGACGAAAAAGGCAAGATGCTGGTCTGAGCGGCGTTCGTCGCGTCTCCCGGCGCCCCCACCCCAACCCTCCCCCAAAACGGGGGAGGGGGCCGAGAGGGCGGCGCTCTTCCGTCATGCCCGCGCGGAAAGTTTGATTGATGTTCACGCTCGCCGAACTCGAAGCCGCGCATGATCTCGTGCGCCAAGCGATTCCGCCGACGCCGGCGCTCGCGTGGCCGCTGATCTCGTCGCGGCTCGGCTGCGAGGCGATCGTAAAACACGAGAATCACAATCCGACCGGCGCTTTCAAGGTGCGCGGCGGCCTGACCTATATCGACGCGCTTAAGCGTCGCGCGCCGGCGACGGCGGCGCTGGTGTCGGCGACGCGCGGCAATCACGGGCAAAGTCTCGCCTTCGCCGCGCGCCGCGCCGGCGTCGCGCCGATCGTTTATGTCCCGTACGGCAATTCGGTGGAGAAGAACGCGGCGATGCGCGCGCTCGGCGCGCGGCTCGTCGAACACGGCGCCGATTTCCAGGCCGCGCGTGAAGCGGCGATCCGTTTCGCCGAAGCCGAGGGACTGGCGCTTGTCCCGTCTTTCCATCGCGATCTCGTCAGCGGCGTCGCCACCTATTCGCTGGAGTTGTTACGCGCCCACCCCGATCTCGACGCGCTTTATGTGCCCATCGGCCAGGGGTCGGGGATTTGCGGCGCCGTCGCCGCCCGCGACGCGCTGGGGGTGACAACCGAGATCGTCGGCGTGCAGGCGGAAGGCGCGCCCGCCTACGCGTTGTCATACGCCGCCGGGCGCGCGGTCTCGACCGCATCCGCCGACACATTCGCCGACGGCATGGCGACGCGCGCCCCCGATCCGGAGGCGCTCGAAATCATCATGCGGCGCGTCGCGCGCATCGTCGTCGTCAGCGACGAGGAGATCGCCGCGGCGATCCGCGCCTATTGGACGGATACGCATAACCTGGCTGAAGGGGCCGGCGCCGCCGCGCTTGCCGCCGCCACGCAGGAGAGAACGCGCCTGAGGGGCCGCAAGGTCGGCCTCGTCCTCTCCGGCGGCAACATCGACTTCAATCTGTTTCAAAGCTGGATCGCGACAGGAAACTTCACATGACCAAAGCCTACCCGCCCTCGCCCTATTCCTCGCCGATCGGCAAGCACAACGCCGAGAGCCACACTTTGTCGGTGCTGGTCGACAACGAGCCGGGCGTGCTCGCACGGGTGGTGGGTCTATTCTCTGCGCGCTCGTTCAACATCGAGAGCCTGACGGTCGCGGAGGTCGCGCACGAGACGCATCTGTCGCGCATCACCATCGCCACCTCCGGCACGCCGGAAGTGATCGAGCAGGTGCGGCATCAGTTGGAGCGGCTGGTGCCGGTTCATTCGGTGACGGACCTGACGCTCGCCACGCGCGCCATCGAGCGCGAGCTGGCGATGGTCAAGGTGCGCGGCAAGGGCGACGCGCGGGTCGAGGCGTTGCAGCTCGCCGAGGCGTTTCGCGCCAAGGTGATCGACGCGACGACGGAAAGTTTCATTTTCGAGATCACCGGATCGCCGCGCAAGATCGACGATTTCGTCGATCTGATGCGCCCGATCGGGCTGGTTGAAGTTTCCCGCACCGGCGTCGCCGCGATTTCGCGCGGGCCGGAGCCGATTTAAGTCGGCTTTGCAATCCTCAGCAGCGTGAACATCCGAAGCGGCGCCAGCTCGCGCCGTTCCATCAGCTGAGCCTCCGGCTTGGCGGCGAGCCAGTCGCCCACCGCGTTGTAGGGAAAGCGCGGCCGCCAACCGAGCCAGGCGGAACCGCGCTCCATCGCCGTCTCGACCCCGACCCGCCAGCCGGTTTCGGCCGCGAAATGGTTGATCAGCACCAGTTCGCCGCCCGGCCGCACCACCCGCCACATTTCGTCAAGGGTCTTCGCGGGGTCGGGCACGACGCTCATCACGAACGGCGCGAGCGCGACGTCGAAAGCCGCGTCGTCGAAAGTCAGCGCCTGCGCGTCCATTTCGAGCAAGGCCGCGACCTGGGCGAGGCCGAGCCGCGCCACGCGCCGGCGCGCGACGTCGAGCATGGCGCGGCTCACATCGACGCCGGTCACGCGGTTCGAGAGCGGCAGCAACGGCAATTCAAGACCGGTGCCGACGCCGACGACAAGGATTTCGCCATTTGCGCCCGCCGCTGCGGCTGCGGCGCGGGTCGCCGCCAGCCGCCCCGGCTGGAACGGGAGATTGAAGATCAGGTCATAAACCGGCGCCCAGCGGTCGTAGGCGGCGTCGGAAGCCTGCTGGTCGAGAACGCGGGCGGTGTTCATCTGAGGCTCCCTTGCCCCACTAAGGTCAGGCGTCGCACGTGAAAAGCAATACCCGTCACGGCCGTTTTTGTTTCACCGCGTCCTCCAGCCGCATCTTCGCCGATCCCGGCGCGAGCGGCTTGGGCTGGCTTGGGTGCGGCGTCCAGCCCGAGAGCCAGAGAAACTCGAAGGTCGCGCGCACGCGCCCGTCCGCGTCGGCGAAACGCTCGGCGTAGAGACGGGCGGCGCGCTCGAACAGCGCGCGCCGGGCGAACGACCGCGAGCGGTCGACCAGCGCATTGGTCGCGCCGAACCCACGCAAATCCCGCATCAGCGCGAACATATCGGGATAGCGCACGACGAACCGGTCGCTGTCGACCACCGGCAGCGCGAAACCCGCCCGTTGCAGCAGTCCGCCGAGCGCGCGCGCGTCGACGAACGGGATGACCCTGGGGCTCGCGCCGCCGCTGATCTCACTCTCGGCGTTCAGCAGGCATTGGCGCAGCTCCGTTAGCGTGTCGCCGCCGGGGATGGCCGCCAGCAGCAGGCCGTCAGGCCTCAGCGCGAGACGAATCTGGATGAGGACGCCGGGCAGGTCGTCGACCTGGTGCAGGGCGAGCAGCGAGACGGCGAGGTCGAACGCCGCTTCGCCGAGCGGCGGCCGTTCGGGGTCGCCGACAAGGCCGGCGAAGCGGCCGTCGCCGAGGCTAGCCGCGGTCGGGGCGATCCGCGTGACGTTGTTCGCCGGCAGCGCCGCAGCGGCGTGCGGGCCGGGCGTGCCGAGATCGAGCGCGTCGACGAAGTCGCGCTTAACCAGAGACAGCCGGTCCTCGAGGTCTTCGGCGGCGCGGGCAAGCAGGAAATCGGAGCCGGGGGCTCCGGCGGCGAGGGCGCGGTCTAACCTTCGGGCGATCAGGGCGCGATCGAACAGTTTGGGCGCGGGCATCGCTCCGCTATGGCGCCGGCGGCCGTCCGCGCCAAGTCGGGCGCGCTGGGTTCCTTCCGCTCGCCGCGTCATTTCTTCCTGAAACGGCGAAGGCGCGATAGACTGCCGCGATGGACATCGCCGCCGAATGGCCGTGGCGGACCCGCGCCGCCGGCTGGCTCGCCGACATCAGGCGCGCCGCGCTCGACCTTGTCTTTCCGCCGACTTGTCTTTCCTGCCGCGCGGCCGTCGCGCAATCGAATGCGCTCTGCGGCCGGTGCTGGGGCGAGATGCGGTTCATCGAGCGCCCGTTCTGCGATCGTCTCGGGACCCCGTTCGAGCATGAGATGGGCGACGGCGTGTTGTCGCAGGCCGCCGTCGACAATCCCCCGGTCTTTCAGCGCGCCCGCGCAGTCGCCCTGTTCGAGGACGGGCCGGTGCGAACTCTGGTGCACCGGCTCAAATACTCCGATCGCCTGGAACTCGCGCGGCCGATGGGCGCGTGGATGGCGCGGGCGGGGACTGACATTCTGGGCGAAGCCGACGCGCTGGCGCCGGTTCCGTTGCATTACACGCGGCTATGGCGGCGGCAGTTCAATCAGGCCGCCGCGCTCGCCCAGGTTGTCTCGGCCAAATGCGGCAAGCCGGCGGAGCACGGCCTCGTCGCCCGGGTGCGGCGGACCCGCTCGCAGGTGGGCCTGAGCCGCGCCGAGCGCGCCGAAAACTTGCAAGGCGCGTTCCGTTGCCCCGAGACGGCCGAGCTGCGCGGCCGGCGCATCGTGCTGATCGACGACGTGCTGACCTCCGGCGCGACCGCCAACGCCGCTGCCCGCGCGCTGCTGCGCGGCGGGGCGAAAGCGGTCGATGTGCTCGTTTTCGCCCGCGTGGCGAAGTGATTTCGCGGATTTCGCCGGTTGTGTCGCGATTGAGACGTCACATATAAGCAAAAGTGAGGGAGATACGAACCTTGCCGCCGATCGTGATTTACACCAAGTCGACCTGCCCCTATTGCCACGCCGCCAAAGACCTCTTGCGGCGCAAGGGCGCGGCGTTTGAGGAAATCAGCGTCGATGGCGACCGCGCGGCCCAGGCGGCGATGGCGGCCAAGGCCGGTGGAAGATCGACGGTTCCGCAAATCTTCATCGGGCGGACCCACGTCGGCGGCTGCGACGACCTTTATGCGCTCGACGAAGCTGCGCGCCTCGATCCGCTGCTGGCGACATGATCAAGTTCACGCTGGTCTGCGATCACGGCCACGAGTTTGAAAGCTGGTTCCCGGACGGGGCTTCTTTCGAGGAACAGGCGCGGCGCGGCTTCGTGACCTGCCCGGAATGCAACTCGGCCCGAATCGCCAAGGCGCCGATGGCGCCGGCGATCGTCACCCGCGCGCGGCCCGCCCAGGCCGCGCCGCCGGCGCTGCGCGACGACAAGACGCAAGCGATACGCGAGGCGATGCGGGCGCTGAGGCGCGAGATCGAGAAGCGCACCGACGACGTCGGCGAGGCGTTCCCGGCGGTCGCGCGCGCGATGCACGCCGGCGACGAACCGGAGCGGGCGATCCGCGGTCAGGCCAATCTCGGCGAGGTCAAGGCGCTGTTGGAGGAGGGCGTCCGCATCGCTCCGCTGCCGGCGTTGCCGGAGGAGGCGAATTAGCGAGCTCAGAATTTTACGTAGCAGACGGAGACCGCCCCATCGGAGCGGGCGCCCATGGCCGGCACATTGCAAGACGCCCAGCCGCGCAAATGCGGCCCGTAGGCGAAGGCCTGGTTGATCTCGCCGGGAATCCAGGCGTGCGGCAGATATTTGGCGATGAATTGCTCCGCCTTCGCGCCGTAATACCAGGCGTTTCCGCCCTGCGCCGCGCCGGCGTTCGCCGACAGGGCGAGCGAAGCCGCAAATCCCAGCAAACTCTTGCGCATGGCGAGCCCACTCCGGCGAACGAAGGCGCCGTATCCCTGGAGTTTATTGGAGGCGCGCGCCCCGATCGTCAATCCCGGTCGCACGCAATGCGACCGTGCGCAATCGGCGCCGACCCAGGGGCTGGACTTCCGCGCCTGCGGCGGTTTCACCCGTGCCCCACCACCGCCCTCGGCTTATACGGCGCCTCCAACTTGGCGACCGTCTCCGGGTCTAGCTTCAGCGCGAGCGCCGCCATGGCGTCTTCCAGATGATGCGGCTTCGACGCGCCGATGATCGGCGACGTGACGAACGGTTTCGACAGCACCCAGGCGAGCGCCACAACCGCCGGCTTCGAGCCGAGATCGCGCGCGACCTCCACGACCTTGAGCCTGATCTCCTCGTCCTGGGTCGAGCCCAGGCCCAGCGCGGCGCTGAACGGATCGGTGCGGCCGCGCAAGGTGGCGGCGTTGGCGCCGAGGCCAGAACCCGCGAGATAGCCGCGCGCCATCGGCGACCACGGGATGACCGCGACGCCCTGATCCACGCATAGCGGCATCATCTCGCGCTCCTCCTCGCGATAGACCAGATTGTAGAAATTCTGCATCGACACGAATTCGGCGTCGCCGCGAGCGCGAGAAATCGCCAGCATCTTGGGCGAACTGCCACGCATACATCGAGGAGGCGCCGACGTAGAGCGCCTTGCCGGCGCGCACGACATCGTTGAGCGCCTCCAGCGTCTCCTCCATCGGCGTGGCGGGATCGAAGCGGTGGATCTGGTAGAGATCGACGTAATCCATCTGCAGCCGCTTCAGCGAGTGCGTCGATCCCCTCCATGATGTGCTTGCGCGAGAGCCCGCCGGCGTTGGCGGCCTCGCCCATCTTGCCATGCACCTTTGTGGCGACGACGACCTCATGCCGTTGCGCGTGCGCCTTCAGCGCACGCCCGACGATCTCCTCGCTGACGCCCGAAGGAATAGACGTCGGCGGTGTCGAAGAAATTGATCCCGCGCTCCAGCGCCTCACGGAAGAACGGGCGCGCCGCCTCTTCTTCGAGCACCCAGTCGCGCCATTTCGTCGAGCCGTAGGTCATGCAGCCGAGACAGAGCCGCGAGACTTTCATCCCGGTCTTGCCGAAGCGGACGTAATCCATTGATGGTCTCCGAGGATGGTCGCCTTCGCAGGCGCGAGACTATAGAACGCCGCCTTTGGGCGCGTCGATGTCGAGGAGTTCAAATGGCCGTCAAGCGCGAAGCGCTGGGATTTCTGGATCGATCGCGGCGGCACCTTCACCGACGTGATCGGCCGTGACCCCAAAAGTGCGCTGCACGCGCGAAAACTGCTCTCTGAAAGCCCGGCTTACAAAGACGCCGCCGTGCAGGGGATCCGCGATCTGCTGCGGCTCGCCCCCGACGCCGCTATTCCCGAAGGCGCTGTCGGCTTCGTCAAGATGGGGACGACGGTCGCCACCAACGCGCTGTTGGAGCGCGCCGGCGAGCGCGTGGCGCTGCTGACGACCCGCGGTTTTCGCGACGCGCTGGAGATCGGCTATCAGGCGCGCCCAAAAATCTTCGCCAAGGAGATCGTCAAGCCGAACCAATTCTACGCCGAAGTCGTCGAGATCGACGAGCGCGTGCTCGCCGACGGAACGGTCGAACAGGCGCCGGACGAGGCCGACGTCCGCGCTGCGCTGCTGACCTTGCGCGAGCAAAACTTCGAGGCGGTCGCCATCGTGTTCATGCACGCCTGGGCGCTATCCCGAGCACGAGCGGCAGGTCGCCGACATCGCCCGCGCGCTCGGCTTTCGCGCAGGTCTCCGTCAGCCACGAATGTTCGGCGCTGATCAAGCTCGTCGGCCGCGGCGACACCACCGTCGTTGACGCCTACCTGTCGCCGATCCTCGAGCGATACCGTGACCGCGTCGCCCGCGCCCTCGACGTCGAACGCACGGGCGCGCGGCTGATGTTCATGATGTCGTCGGGCGACCTCACCTCCGCGGATCTGTTCGCCGGCAAGGACGCGATCCTGTCCGGCCCCGCGGGCGGGGTCGTGGCGATGGCGCGCACCGCCGAGAGCGCCGGGTTTGACCGCGTCATCGGCTTCGACATGGGCGGCACCTCGACCGACGTCGCCCACTACGACGGCGAGTTCGAGCGCGCCTTCGAGACCGAGGTCGCGGGCGTGCGGATGCGCGCGCCGATGATGAGCATCCATACGGTCGCCGCCGGCGGCGGCTCGATCCTCGCCTTCGACGGCGCGCGCTTTCGCGTCGGGCCGGACAGCGCCGGCGCCGATCCCGGCCCCTGCTCCTATCGCCGCGGCGGCCCGCTCACCGTCACCGACGCCAATCTGATGACGGGCAAGCTGATCCCCGAATTTTTCCCCAAAATCTTCGGACCCTGGCGCAATCAGCCGCTCGACGCGAGGCGGTGCGCGCGGGTTTTGCGAAGCCTCGCCGCCGAGATCGGCGACGGGCGCGAGCCCTGCAGGCGCTCGCCGACGGCTTCCTGGCCATCGCCATCGCGAAGATGGCGGAGGCGATCAAGAAAATCTCGGTCGCGCGCGGCCATGACGTCACCCGCTACGCGCTCAACTGCTTCGGCGGCGCCGGCGGCCAGCACGCCTGCGACGTCGCCGACGAACTCGCCATCGCGACGGTGCTGATCCATCCGCTGTCGTCGCTGCTGTCGGCCTATGGCATGGGCCTCGCCGAGATCGGCGCCCAGCGCGGCCAGGGGGTCGAGGGCGCGCTCGATGACGAGACTGCTGCGCGGCTGAAGCAAACCGCCGATGCGTTGGGCGCGGACGCGGCGAAGGAAGTCGCGGCGCAGGGCGTCGGCGCCGGGCGATATCGCGTCGAGATGTTCGGCGCGGCTGCGCTATGCCGGCTCCGACACCGCGCTGGAGGTCCCGTTCGCCGACGCGCGCCCGAATGCGGCGCGACTTCGAGCGCGCGCACAAAGCGCCGCTTCGGCTTCATCGACCGGGACCAAGCCGATCGTGTTCGAGGCGGTCCACGCCGAGGCGCACGGCGGCGCGCGCGCGCTTCGCCGAGCGCGCGAGGCCGACGGTCGCTCGAGGCGCCGCCTCACGGTGCCGCGCGCAGCGCGCGCGGATTTTCTCGAAAGGCGCGTGGCGCGAGGCGAACGTCTATCTGCGCGAGGACCTCGCGCTCGGCGCCGAGAGTCGACGGCCCCGCGCTCGATCATCGAGCCGCATCAGACGATCGTCGTCGAGGACGGCTGGCGCGCGGAGATCACGGCGAAGAACCATGTCGTGATGAAGCGCGTCCAGGCCGCTGCCGAAGCGCGCGGCGATCGGGGACGAAGGCCGATCCGGTGATGCTGGAGATCTTCAACAATCTGTTCATGTCGATCGCCGAGCAGATGGGCGTGACGCTGCAGAACACCGCCTATTCCGTCAACATCAAGGAGCGGCTCGATTTCTCCTGCGCGGTGTTCGACGCGCGAAGGCGCGCTGGTCGCCAACGCGCCGCACATGCCGGTGCATCTGGGCTCGATGGACCGCTCGGTCGAGACGATCATCCGCCTCAACGAAGGCACGCGTGCGGCCGGGCGACGTGTTCGCGCTCAACGCGCCCTATAACGGCGGCACGCATCTGCCCGACATCACCGTCTGCACGCCGGTGTTCGACGATCGCGGGCGCGACATCCTGTTCTGGGCCGCCTCGCGCGGCCATCACGCCGACGTCGGCGGCGTCTCGCCGGGCTCGATGAGCCCGCGCGCGACCAACATCCACGAGGAAGGCGTCTATATCGACAATTTCCTGCTCGTCGAGAAGGGCAAGTTCCGCGAGAAGGCGCTCTACGAGCTGCTCGGCTCGGGCGACTATCCGGCGCGCAACCCGCTTGCAGAACGTCAACGACCTGAAGGCGCAGATCGCCGCCAACGAGAAGGGCGGCGCGGAGCTCAAGCGCATGGTCGAGCTGTTCGGGCTCGCAGACCGTCGAAGCCTACATGGGCCACGTGCAGGACAACGCGGCCGAGAGCGTGCGGCGCGTGATCGATCGGCTGAACGACAGCGAGTTCGCCGTGGAGACCGACCAGGGCGCCGTCATCAAGGTCAAGATCAGCGTCGACCGCGAACGCCGCGAGGCGACGGTCGATTTCACGGGAACGTCGCCGCAGCGCCGACGACAATTTCAACGCGCCGGAGCCGGTCGCGCGCGCGGCGGTGCTCTATGTGTTCCGCGTGATGGTCGATGACGAGATCCCGATGAACGCCGGCTGTCTGCGGCCGATCAAGCTCATCATCCCCGAGGGCTCGATGCTGAGCCCGCGCTATCCGGCGGCCGTCGTCGCCGGCAATGTCGAGACGTCGCAGGCGGTGACGGATCGCCTGTTCGGCGCGCTGGCTGCGCTCGGCTCCGCGCAGGGCACGATGAACAATCTGACCTTCGGCAACGACGCGCTATCAATATTACGAGACGATCTGCTCCGGCGCGCCGGCCGGCCCCGGCTTCGACGGCGCGAGCGGCGTCCATACGCATATGACCAACTCGCGCCTGACCGACCCGGAAGTGCTGGAGAGCCGCTTTCCCGTCGTGCTCGAGGATTTCCACATCCGCCGCGGCTCCGGCGGCAAGGGCCGCTGGCGCGCGGGCGACGGCACGCTGCGCCGGCTTCGCTTCCGCGAGAGCGATGGATCTGGCGATTCTGAGCGGACGCACGGCGCGTCGCGAGCTTTGGCGATGGAGGGCGGCGAGCCGGGGGCGCTCGGGCGCAACATCGTGCGACGGCTGGACGGGCGCGTCGAGGAACTGCCGGGCTGCGCGCAGACGTTGCTCGAGGCGGGCGAGGCGATCGAGATCGTCACGCCGACGGGCGGCGGCTGGGGCGCCATCGAGGAGTAGCGCGCTTTCGATGAGGAGGCTACGCAGCGCGACACCGAACGGCTCTACTCGGGAAATTTTCGTACCGCGTGAGCGGTAGCTATGACTTTCCCCGACCCACCGCGCGCCTCGATTGTGAACTCGTAGTATGGACCTCGCCGTTCGGGGGAAAGGGTCCAACCCAGCCGTTCGCTATGGCGCCGCACGGGATGCTTCCGCCTCTGTACGGAATGGTCCCGCCGCCATGATCATAGCTTGCCTGATGATCTGTCATCATAAGTGTAAGGGAAACAGTGCCCTTCGGCGCGCCCGACAAAGTAAAAGCCGGCGAGGTGTTAGAGTGAGGCATCTTCGAGCACCAGCGAAAGCTTCCGGAAAATGCCGCGGCGCCGGAGAGGTTTGCGGCGAGAGCCAGGGCGGAAGAAAATGTAAAAAGGACGGCTTTCATTGCTCTCTCGGGTTCAGAAGTCGACATTTGCCCATGTGAATAGCCTAACAGTTCGACGTGCGAAAACGCTAGAAAACTATTTTGCGTCGGGGAGAAAGTCATTCTTGATGGCGCCCCCACATTAAGGCCTTCGCTTTCCAGAACCGTCCGTGGCACTTTCGCTTGAACAAGCCGGAGTCAGTGCCATGATCAGCGTGTTCGAGCTGTTCAAGATCGGCGTCGGGCCGTCGTCCTCCCACACGGTCGGGCCGATGCGCGCGGCCGCGGCCTTCGCCGCAGGCGCCCCGACAGAGCGCATTGCCTCCGTCCAGGCGACCCTGCTCGGCTCGCTTGCCTTCACCGGCAAGGGTCACGCGACCGACCGGGCGGTGATCCTTGGGCTCGCCGGGCTGAAGCCAGACACGCTCGATCCCGCCGACGCCGAAACGGTGCTGCGCGCCGCGCATGAGCAGCGCGTGCTGCTGCTTGGCGGGGCGGCGGCGCATCGCCTTCGATCCCGCGGTGGACGTCGTCTTCGACTACGTCACTCCGGCGACCAAACATCCCAACACGCTGCGGTTTGTCGCACGCGACGCCGACGGCGCCGTCGTCGCGGAGGAAACCTGGCTCTCGGTCGGCGGCGGCTTTATCGTGCGCGACGGCGAGCGGCCCGCAGAAAGCGCCGCGGCGGTCTATCCGCTTCCCTTCCGCGACGCTGCGGAGCTTCTGCGCATCGCGGCGGCCCAAAGCCTTTCCATCGCCGAGCTGGTGCGCCGCAATGAGGAGGCGCTCGCCGACCCCGCTGAGGTCGAAGCGAAGCTCGACGCGATTCTGGCGGCGATGTTCGCCTGTCTCGACCACGGGCTGTTGCAGGACGGCCAGCTGCCCGGCGGCCTCAAAGTCCAGCGTCGCGCCAAGGCCATCTACGAACGCCTCAACGCGGCCTCGCGCCTCAACGCCCGCGCGGCCCACGAGATCATGGATTTCGTCTCCGTCTATGCGATGGCGGTCAACGAGGAGAACGCCGCCGGCGGGCGCGTCGTCACCGCGCCGACCAACGGCGCGGCCGGCGTCATCCCAGCGGTGCTGCGCTACTATCGCGACCATTGCGAAGCGGCGTCGCGCGCGGGATTGCATTGCTTCCTGCTGACGGCCGGCGCTGTCGGCGCCTTGTTCAAGCTCAACGCCTCGATCTCCGGCGCGGAAGTCGGTTGTCAGGGAGAGGTTGGCGTCGCCTCTTCGATGGCGGCGGCGGGGCTTTGCGCGGCGCTCGGCGGCCATAACGCGCAGATCGAGAACGCGGCGGAGATCGCGATGGAGCATCATCTCGGCATGACCTGCGATCCCGTCGGCGGCCTCGTGCAGATCCCCTGCATCGAGCGCAACGCGTTTGGCGCGATCAAGGCGATCGCCGCCGCCTCGCTGGCTTTGCACGGCGACGGGTCGCACAAGGTTTCGCTCGATCAGGTCATCGCGACCATGCGCCAGACCGGCGCCGACATGCAGACGAAATACAAGGAAACCTCGCTCGGCGGACTGGCGGTCAACTTTGTGGAATGCTGAGAGCGCGCTTCACGCGGCTTTCTCGAGGCGGTCAGCGATCCAAAGTTTGATGAGCGACTGGCGGGTTACGCCGAGGCGCTCGGCCTCGCGGTCCAAGGCCGCGACAACCCACGTGGGAAAATCGACGTTGACTCTGTGCGGCTTCAGGCCAGGTCGGCGGGCCGTATCCCAGTCGATATGGGCGCTCACGTCCTCGCCATTGTCGAAGGCCTTATCGAAGTCCTCGGCTTTCATAACCTTCGGTTTCGTCTCTGCGCGCCCTGCGGACCGAGATGATGCGGACCGCTTCGCCCCGCTTCGTCCAGACGGCTGTCCAGAATACGCCATCGATGACTCCTACGGAAATCCAGCGCGGCTCGTCCGTCCAACGGACCGGCGCATCAACCCTGAAACTGTCGTTCCACAGACGCTGCGCTTCGTGAAAGTCGATCCCATGCTTGAGCTTGTTCGTATTGCTCTTGCGGGGATCGAATTCGAACCGCATGAAGTCAAAATAGCATAGAAACTATACCACCGCCATCGCCGCCTTCAAATTCGCGTCGATCTTGTCGAGGAACCCGTCCGTCGACAGCCATTTCTGCTCCGGCCCGACCAGCAGCGCGAGATCCTTGGTCATGAAGCCGGCCTCGACCGTGTCGACGCAGACCTTCTCCAGCGTCGCCGGAGAACTTCGCCAGCGCCTCGTTGTCGTCGAGCTTGGCGCGATGCGCGAGGCCGCGCGTCCAGGCGAAGATCGAGGCGATCGAGTTGGTCGAGGTCTCCTTGCCCTTCTGATGCTCGCGATAATGGCGCGTCACCGTGCCGTGCGCGGCTTCCGCCTCGACCGTCTGGCCGTCGGGCGTCAGCAGCACGCTGGTCATCAGGCCGAGCGAGCCGAAGCCCTGCGCGACCGTATCCGACTGCACGTCGCCGTCGTAGTTCTTGCACGCCCAGACATAGCCGCCCGACCATTTGAGCGCCGACGCGACCATGTCGTCGATCAGCCGATGCTCGTAGGTGATGCCGAGCGCCGCGTATTTCGACTTGAACTCGGCCTCGTAGACTTCCTGGAAGATGTCCTTGAAGCGGCCGTCATAGGCTTTCAGGATCGTGTTCTTGGTCGAGAGATAGACCGGATATTTGCGCATCATGCCGTAGTTGAGCGAGGCGCGGGCGAAATCGCGGATCGAATCGTCGAGATTGTACATCGCTCAGCGCGACGCCGGCGCCGGGGAACTTGAACACCTCCTTCTCGATCACCGTGCCGTCGTCGCCCTCGAACTTGATCGTCAGCCGGCCCTTGCCGGGCACCTTGAAATCGGTGGCGCGATATTGGTCGCCATAGGCGTGGCGGCCGACGACGATCGGCTGCGTCCAGCCGGGCACGAGGCGCGGCACGTTCTTGCAGATGATCGGCTCGCGGAAGATCACGCCGCCGAGGATGTTGCGGATCGTGCCGTTCGGGCTCTTCCACATTTCCTTGAGATTGAACTCTTTGACGCGCGCCTCGTCGGGCGTGATCGTCGCGCATTTGACGCCGACGCCGCAGGCCTTGATCGCGTTGGCGGCATCGATCGTCACCTGATCGTTGGTGGCGTCGCGGTTCTCGACCGAGAGGTCGAAATATTTGCAGCTCGATGTCGAGATAGGGGTGGATCAGCTTGTCGCGGATGAGCTGCCAGATGATGCGGGTCATTTCGTCGCCGTCGAGTTCGACGACGGGGTTGGCGACCTTGATCTTGCTCATGACGTGCATCCCCGAGAGGCGCTGGCGGCGCGGATGACGCCCCTATAGCGCGCGCCTGTTTCGGCGCAAAGCGCGCCTTTTGGGCGCCGAACGCGGCCGCGAACGCTTCGCGCGCCCGTCTTCGACCCCTGGCGCGGCTTCTGACCCTGTTCACGTCGGGATCGTGAAATCTCAGGCGTTTAAGCGTCAAAAGGCGAACAGGCGCCGGGGGGCGCCACGACTTAGAGCGGCCTTCGCTCAGGTTGAAGTCGGCCGATGCCATCCTCGCTTTCGCGAGGCTGACGGCGAGGTTTCACCTGATTGGATACCGCGCTAGCTGAGGGCGAGGCAGCGCTGCTTGCCGTCAATACTTTCGAGCAGCGGCAGGAGCTGGATGAGCACGTAGGCGGCGGCGAGATCGCCGTCCTCGATCCGCGCTTCGGCGAGTTTTACCGCCTTTTCCAGGCGGTCCCGCTGGCTGGCGAAGAAGCTCTCGCGAGACTCGAGCGGGCATTCGGCGCGCGCGCGGGCGAGCGCCCGCTGGACGGTCGAAATCGAGACGTCATGGTCTTCGGCGAGAGTCTGGCGGGTCTCGCCGGCTGCAGAGCGGGCGAGAAGGCCGCGGCGCGAGAGACGACGGGCGTTGCGGCGGCCGCGACGGTCTTCGGTAGGGGAGGCGGGGCTGTCGAGCATCGAAAATTTCCTTTTTATGGAATATATTATATCGTATGTTCTGAAAAACACAAAATTATTGCGCTTAAGCTGTTTGGTTTGTCTGCTGTCGATCGAGGCCGTCATCCGGGCGGACGCCCACGCGGTCTCAAAATTCAAAACATCCGAAACGAGCGGTTTTTGTCGCTGCGACGGACATTTTGAGACAACCTGCGCAAGGGGAAGACGGGCGATAGACGTTGAAGTACGTTGACGGTCAGCAAGTAAGCCTTGGCGATGTCGTCGCATTGGGCGAGGTCGAGTGTGGTGTGTGGTGTGTTGCATCGGCGATGGAGTTTACACCAAGCAATTTCCGGCGCCCTCGTGGAGCTATTTGCATCGCAGGCGCCTGATTAAATTCGGGAACGGTGCGTTGCTGCACCTCGACGAGTTTGAATCCGAGGAGGCTTTGCGGCTGAGTCTCTCGCCGCGAAGCGTCCCCGGAGAGGGAAGCCAGGTCGTCATAAGTCAAGAATTTTGAGCTGCGATTCCAACCGCTTAGGGCGGGGAGCCGGCGTCCTATTCGGCGCCTCGAAACGATCCTCCCGACGTCCGCCGCTCGACCGCGCTGGCGAGATCGTTCAAGTCAGGCGTCGCGGATATGGTTTTCGCACCGGATTCGGACGGCTTTCGATTGCCAACTTGCAAGTTGATCGGCTAATCTACGCGCGGCCGATGCTCGGCCCTACCTAAGGGAGGCGCGTATGCGTGTTCGCTTCTCAATATTATGTTTGTTGCTCTCCTCAGCACTTGCTCACGCGGACCCGGTTGAGTTGCGACCAAGTCAACCGATAGCGGAACTTACCATCCCCGACCACTGGGAAGTTAAGCGGATTGAACGCGGTATTCAAATATTCAGCGAAGACTACGAGGTATATATTTGGTTAGAAGCCTATAACCCGAACGAATTGCAGAAAATTATAGCAGAACATGACGCGTATTGGAAAAGTCAGGGCATTACTATTGCGTCACACGATGAGCAAAAGCATCAAGAAGACGGCAAGGAAGTGTCTGTAACCACAGATAACGCGATTTGGAATCGTAAACCAACGATACTTTACTATAAAGATATTCACCTGGGATTGCCATCCGGGACCAATATCGTCTTCACCTATTGGGCATCGCCCAAAGGGGACAAAGCTTTTGAAAGGGATGTTGCTGACATACAAAAAAGCCTTAAGGTAACAGAGAAGTAGAGCTAGGTTGATCGAAAATGATTTGAGTCCTGAGCGGGGTTTCCCAGGGGATTCCGGCGCGCGGCGTTGCCTGAGGCGCCGCTCAGCGATCAAAAACCGTGGCGCGTGCCAATCAAGCTCACGAGGAACTCAACGGATTAGATCGCGCACAAATTAGGCGTAAAACGCGCTTTCCGCTCAGCGCCACCCTCGCGTCGACTTCAGTGCGACAGCGCCCGCATCGCCGCTTCGACGCCGTCGGGGTCAGTGCGAACATGCGCTCGCCAAACACAGTCGAGGCGCAGTGATTCCAGTCATTTCCACGAGGCGGAGCCATGAACAGGAGATCAGCAAACATCGTTCGACATTCGGCCGCGGAACTCGCGGCGATGAGGGCTGAGGGCCGGACGAAGACGGATTGGAAGGCTGCGGCGGCGAAGCCGATCCCGGACGGCAGCAATCCCGATGACGCGATCGAGCCTGTCGAATGGGCGACGACCGAGTTGCCCATGCCGCGGCGAAAGGAACACACGAACCTGCGCATCGACGTCGATGTGCTGGCCTATTTCCGCGGACAGAGCAGGGGCTATCAGACCCGCATCAACGCGGTCCTGCGATCCTATTTCGAGCAGGTGACGCAGGGTGAGGGACGCTGAAGGCGCGACGGATGCTGTGAGGCGACGGGCGCGATCGGTCGGCGGCGGCCGGGCGTCGCCCTGCGTTATGCCCAACACGATTACTCTGGTCGCGACTTCGTGTTACTCTGCGCCGCGGGGGATTGGCGCGGTGAGCGAGACCCGGAAACTGGCGGCGATCCTCTGCTCGGATGTGGTCGGCTATAGCCGGCTCGCCGGCGCCGACGAAGATCGCATCCTCGCGCGAATGCGCACGCTGCGCAGCGATCTCATCGATCCGACCATCGCCGTGCACAACGGGCGCATTTTCAAGCGCACCGGCGACGGCAGCATCATCGAGTTCCGCAGCGTCGTTGACGCCGTTCGTTGCGCCGTCGAGGTGCAGAACGCGATGATCGACCGCAATGCGGGCGTGCCGGAGGACCGCCGGATTGTGTTCCGCATCGGCATTCATCTCGGCGACGTGGTCGAGGAGAGCGACGGCGACCTCATGGGCGACGGCGTCAACATCGCCGCGCGATTGGAAGGCGTCTGTGCGCCCGGCGCGATCTGTCTGTCCGAGGACGCCTACCGACAGGTCAAGGGCCGGGTCGACCTTATGGTCACCGATCTCGGCCCGACCCAACTCAAGAATATCGCCGATCCGGTCCGCGTCTATTCGCTGCAAGTGGGCGTCCCCACTGGGGCAAAGTTGGCGGCGGCGACGCCCGCTCCGCAAAAGCGGCGTTTCCGGCTGGCGCCGCTCGCTGCGGCGCTCGCGGCGCTGCTGGTTGTAATCGCGGGCGGCGCATGGTGGTTTCTCGCTGCGAAACCGCCCGCGAGCGGCGCCGCCGCGCCGCCCGCAGAGGCCGCCCGGTTTTCCATTGTCGTATTGCCTTTCGCCAATTTGTCCGGCGACCCGGGACAGGATTATCTCGTCGACGCGCTGACCGACGTGCTGACCACCAGTCTCGCGCGCATCCGCGGCAACTTTGTTATCGCGCGCAATACGGCCATGACGTTCAAGGGAAAGCCGGTTGACGCCAAGGCCATTGGGAAAGATCTGGGCGTACGCTACGTTCTCGAAGGGTCGGTGCAACCGAGCGGCGATCGGATGAGGGTCAACGCCCAGCTTATCGACGCCGGCAACGGCGCACACCTCTGGGCCGAACAATTCGACACCCGCCGCGCCGATCTGTTGCAGATGCAGGACGAGATCGTCGCCCATCTCGCGGATACACTCAATTTTGAGCTCACTCAGGCCGAGGCCGCCCGGCTCAAACTGACGCCTGTGGCCAATCCCGACGCCGAGGACTTGGCTCTCCAATGCAATGCGGGCCAATGGAAGTCCTCGACTTTCGGCAAGGACGGGGAGGCGGCCTTCGCGCTCTGCAAACAGGCGCTCGCCCTCGATCCGAACAATGTGCGCGCCCTGTTGGGATTTTCGTTCCAGCTCTGGTTGCCGGAGGCGCTTGGCCTTTCCACGGACCCCAAAGGCGATCTCGAGAAGGCCGACCAATTCGACGCGAAGGCGCTCGCGCTTGATCCAGATCTTGCATGGGCGCACAGCACGAAGGGCTGGATCCTTCAAAACCAAGGGCGCCCCGAGGAATCCGTGCCCGAATTCGAGCGAGCGCTCGCCCTGGACCCCTCCGACGCGGACAGCCTCAACGGCCTGGGAGTTGACTACATTGCGCTCGGGCGATTCGACGAAGGCCTTCAAGTTCTCGACAAGGCGATTCGGATGAGCGCGTACGATCCGTCGATCACCTATTGGGTCGGTAACAAGGCGTGGGAAAATCTCGGGCTGAAGCGCTATGTTGAGGCCATCGACTTGGCTCGGCGGGCGCTCGCGATCAATCCTCACAACCCCTACGCGGCAGTGGCCCTCGTGGCGGCGCTCGCGTTGACCAATCACGATGCGGAAGCGCGCGAGGCGTTGCAGCGTTACCTCGCGCCCTCCACGGCGTCGTTCAAGACGATCGCGGCATGGAAGGCGCACCTGATGTCGCTGGCCTCCAAACTCGGAGCCGATCCGCGCTTCGTCGAGATGAGCGAGCGGTCTTACGACGGCCTGCGCAAAGCGGGGCTGCCGGAGAAATGAACGCGCCGCGGCTTGCCTTCGGGGTCGGCGCGAACATGCGCTCGCCAAACTGGGTCGCGACGATCCGCGTCGCTTGCGAATAGGGGCTGCGTTTGTCTCTCGCTGACTGTGCGAGAAGACCAATCAAGAACGCCGCCCTCTGCGCCGGGCGCCTCTTCACTTTGATGATCGGTTCCGATCAAAGAGATTTGGTGTCAGGCCGCGTTTCGCGGCCTCTCGTCGTCGACCTGAAACTGCCGCATCAGTCCGTCCATGCCGGCGATCTCGTCGGCGACCCGGCGTGTCGCCGCGCCGGATTGCTGCACCATCGCGGCGTTGCGCTGCGTCACCTGGTCCATCTCGCGAAACGCGGCGCTGACCTCTTCGAGCCCGCTCGCCTGATCCGCGGCGCCCCTGGCGATGGCGTCGACGATCCCGTGAAGTCCGGCGATCTCCGCGGCGATGCGGGCGAGCGCGTCGCCGGTCGCGCCGACCTTGGCGACGCCGGCGGCGACCTGCCGGTCGGAGGTCGAGATCAGATCGGAGATGCGCTTGGCCATGTCGGCGGAGCGCTGCGCGAGCGCGCGGACTTCTGTCGCCACCACCGCAAAGCCGCGCCCCGCCTCGCCCGCCCGCGCCGCCTCGACGCCGGCGTTGAGCGCCAGAAGGTTGGTCTGGAACGCGATCTCGTCGATGAGGCCGGTGATCTCGCGGATTTCCTTGGCCGATTTCGACAGACCATCCATCGCCGCCACCGCCTCGCCGACCACGTTGGACCCGCGTTTGGCCTCCTTGTCGGCCGCCGCAGCCGCGGCGCGTCCCTGCGTCGCGCCTTCCGAGGACCGCTTGACCGCGTCGGCGATCTCCTGCAGCGCGGCCGAGGATTGCTCCAGGTTCGCGGCCTGCCGCTCCGTGCGCGCCGAAAGCTCGTCCGCTCCGTCGCCGAGCCGGCGATGTTCGTCGGCGAGCCGCGACGAACTCGCCGCGACGGCGCGCAAAGTGGCGGCGAGCCTTTTCCGCGCTTCCTCGTAATGGTCGCGCAGGCTCGCGAATTCGGCGGGGAAATCGGAGTCGAGCCGACGCTGGAGATCGCCGCCGGCCAGCGCGCGCAAGCCCGCGCCCAGCGCCCCGATGGCTTTCGTCTGGGCGCGGCTGATCCGCTCGCGCTCCGCCGTCGCCGCGTCGCGCGCCGCCTTGGCCGCCGCGCGCTCGGCCTGCGCCTCGCGTTCAAGCTTGGCCCTGCGCTCACGCGAGGCGTCCTTGAACACCGCGGTCGCGCGCGCCATCTCGCCGATCTCGTCCGCGCGCGAAAGGCCTGGAATTTCCAAGTCGGTCGCGCCGTCGGCAAGCCGGGTCATGGCGCCGGTGAGGGCGCGGATCGGCCGCACGATCGCGCCCTGCAAACGCCAGCCGACGAACAGGCACAAAACCGCCAGCACGGCGAAACCGGCCGCAAGCTCGCGCTCGGCGGCGGCGCCCTCGTCATCGCTGGCGCGCGCCGCCGCGTCGGCCTGCGCGACGTTGCTGGTGATCGCCTTTTTCAACACGCCCTGAAATTCGTGGATGGAATCGCGCATGTCGCTGCGGTAGATTTGCGCGGCGGCGTCGCCGGAATGGGCCGCGGCGGCGAGGAAGCGGTCGTCGAGGCTGAGATAGGCGGCCCAGGCGGCTTTGATGGCTTCGAACCCGGCTTTTTCCTCCGCCGACTCGACGAGCTTCGCCTCGCGCGCAAAGGCGGCTTCGATGTCCTTGCGGATGCTGCGCAGCGTTTTTACCTCAGCCGCGGCTTCGGTTGGCGGCGCCAGGATTACGGCGGCCTCGATCACGCGAAACCGCTGGCCGAGATAGGAAATGTCGCCGAGCGCCCGCGTCGTCTGAAGCCAATGGCCGCCGATCGTCCGGGCGGCGTCGTCCACCGCACCGAGACGCGCCACGGCGAAGGCGCCGAGCACGGCGGCGGTCGCCAACAGCGCGGCGAAGCCGGAGGCGAATTTCGCCATGACGCCGGGGCGCCAGGATTTTGCCGAGGGAACGTTCGCCATGCCGAGGTCGCTCTTCGCGGTCGCCGGGATCGCCTCCCGCACGTGGACGCAACCTGAGCGTTAGGGGAAGATTTTATGCAACCTTGTCAGCGGACTTCGTTAAGCCTTCCCTAATTCGGCGAGTTTCAGAGCTGCGCGATCACCCTTTGGGCAAACGCGTCCCGCTCCGGCTGGCTCAAGCCTGGAACATAACTGTCGAAACCGTTTTCGTACCGAAAGAAGCCGCAGGCGTCGCAGGGCGACGGCGGGTCGGACGTGTTCACGCGCGAGCGGAAATCGCGCATCCGTGTGCCGTTCCAGATTTCCGGCAGCGTCGCTTCGTTGAGGTTGCCGATGGTCGAACCCGGCATGCAGCAGGCGTTGACGTTGCCGTCGCCGGTGACGACGACGCCCGCCCAGGGGAACGCGCAGGGTTCGTGGCCTTTGCGCGCCTTGCGCTTGGTCGGCGGCGGCGGCGCCTGAAACACCACGCCCCGCTCGCGGGCGTAAACATCGGCCGCCTCGTAGGCCTCGCGATAGGCCTTCACATCGAGCAGCGCGGATTGCTCCAGCATATCCGGCGTGAAGACCATCAGATGCGACATCTGGACGAAATTGATGCCGTTTTCGCTGGCGAAGTCGATCGCCTTGGAGAGCGTGCCGATGTTGCGACGCATGGCGACGAGCGACAGGCTGGTGTGCAAAGTCGGGCGCAACTCGTTGCGCTTGCGCATGAACATGGCGACGTTCGCCAGCACCTCGGGCAACGGGCGCGCGCCCTTGCGGATGTTCGGGTAATCTTCGGGGTCGAAGCTGTCGATCGAGAAATTGATCTGCGCCAGCCGCGAGCGGAGAACCTGCTCGGCGAGCTCCGGCGTCAGATCGTTGGCGTGCGTGTCGAAGCGCAGCTCCACGTCCAGCGAAATGAGGCGATCAAGCCAGGGCGTCTTGCGGCCCTGCGCGTAAAATATGTCGCCGGAATAATCGGAGGCGATATGATCGATCTTCTTGCGCTTCGCCAGATCCTCGAACGAGCGCCATACCTCCGGCGAGAGTTCGCGCGCCCGGACGCGGGTCGGGCGGGAGATGCAGTGGATGCAGTTCAAATTGCACTGCGTCACCGGACTCATCAGCATCAACGGCGGCGTGGCGGTTTTCGCTTCCGGCGAAGAATAGACCAGCGAATCGGTGAGCAGAAAATCCACTTTGACGCCGCCCTTGCGCTCGTCGTCGAGCCGCGTCACCCGCGCCAGAAACAATTGACCCTTGGACTGCTCAATCGGCGACCACATCAGGAACCCGGCGCCGTTGTAAAGTTCGGCCTCGGAGTCGACTTCGAGGTCGACGACCTTCTCCAATCCCAGCACGCCGACGCGGAACAAGCGGAAACGGTAGATCGCATCCTTGTTTTCGCGGACGATGATTTTGACGCCGCTCAGATAATCCTCGCTGGAGTTGAGGAACCCGATATAGCGCGGGATCGAAGACGGCATCAGGTTGCGCCGTATGGTCCTGCGCTCGCTGCGGCCGCAGGCGATATAATGCTGATATCCGGATGAGACCCAGCCGGCGCGTATCGCCCGGTCGACGTCGGGATGCGCCAAGCGGTAATACTGCTCGTCGAACGTGGCCTGGGAGAGAGCTCTTCCGAGCCTTCTGGCTAGACTAGGCATGGGGCACCCATAGAATAGTACAAAACGGCTTCGGCTTGTCTCTATCGCGTACGGCGACGGCTCTCGGGAAGCCGGGAACTCAACGGGTTCGTGCGCAGCGCGTGCGTTAGCTTGTTTCGTCCTCGAAAGCAAGCGCGAGGGTTTGAAGGATAGGCAATTTGCTATGTATAACAGTGGGGTAGGTGCGTTGCGGACAATGGCGCGCGCGCCTCGTCCGCTGGGGCCGAAGCCGCTGGACAGCCGCCAATTGCTTCGGAACCGCCAGGTTTTCGGCGCAGTTAATGTTGGCGCAGTTACTTGTGGCTTCGCCGCAACACCAAGCAAAATTCCCGCTCAGTCGGCAGGCCGAGATTGACCGCGAAAGACAGTCGGCGCTTCCCTGGTTCTGCAATTTCTGATGGGGTTGGGATGCGGGGATTGTTGTTCGCGGCGGCCGCCTTTTTCGCGGCGGGGTTTGGCGGCGCCGCGTTTGCGGCCGACGCGCCGCCGGTCGCCGACGCTCAGGCGCCGTGCGACTTCTTCGAGGCCCAGCTGATCGGGGTGTTTTGCGGACACACGGGCTATGTCGCGCCTTCGGGGCAGGGTGGCGAGGAAACGATCAATCAGACGACGACGACTCGGCCGTCTCGCGGATTTCATGGCGGCGGCGGCGGCGGTACGACCGTCCAGCGTTGGGACTATCGCGACGCGTACGAATCGATGACGCTCGCCGTCTCGCCTTGGCAGGGTGTGCGCTTCCATGTCACTGGCGAGGCCTTTCAATACGACAACAACTATTGGAGCCAGTTCACCCCGAGCGGCGGCGGATTCCACGGCCCAGGCGTCACCACCGCGCACGACTCCGGCAGTTACGCCGGCTGGCAGGATGTCGGCGCCGAGGCGACGATCTGGGATCGCCAAACGGCGACGGGCCGCTATGTGCTCGACGTCGCCGGCGGCATGCAGTTTTTCCCAGGCGGAGGCCCCTATCGCGGACGCGACGCGCAGCAGATCGGCTGGGAATCGGGCGCCGAATGGCGCCTCGGCGGGTCGGGGCTGTCGCTCGATTATTATTCGACAACCTTCCTGCAGCGCATCGACAATCCCGGAGAATTAAGGGCGGACAGCGCGTCCCGGTTGCTGCTCGCCAGCGACGCCTATGGAATCGCCGTCGGCCCGCGGCTCGATGGCGCCAGCGTTCTCTGGCACGCCGCCGGCTTCAACACCGGTTGGAGCGAAGTTCAGCTCGGCGGCGAGGCGCTGCTGGAGCCGTTTCGCAACACGTCCTTTCCGGTTTTGCGCGACATGACGCTGAATTTGATCGCCACGCACTCGATCGGCCAGGGCGCGCTCGTGCCGGACTGGGCGGGCTCGGCGAGCGACTATCTCTATGAAGCGACCGCTCGCTTCAACTTCCGCTTCTGACGGCCGGCGCCCGCCCTGGAGCCGGCGGCGACGGGAATGAATTGGAGCCGAAACCAGGGGTTTGAGTTCTCAGCTCACCACCGTGAGCACGATTTTTCCCCTCGGATGGCGCCGCTCGCCCTCCAGCATTTCGTGGGCGATCCGCGCTGAAGCAAGCGGCAGCACGACGCCCACAGTGGTGGTGAGCTTCCTCTTTCCGAAGAGCTGGGCCAGCCGTTCCAGCCGTTCCGTTGTCACCTCGACGAGGAAAAAACGCGCTGATGCGCCCGCCTGCGCCGCAAAGTCCTGATCAGGCTTCGATACCGCCGAAATGAGTGCGCCGCCTCGCTTGACGACCTTGAAGGAGCGGCGCTGGGTTTCGCCGCCGACGAGGTCGAGCACCGCATCGACGGGCTCGACAACCGTCTCGAAGGCGGTCGATCGAAAGTCGACGACCTGATCCGCGCCGAGCGCCTTGGCGACTGTGACATCCTCCGGCTCTACAGTCGCCGCCACCTTAAGCCCGGACTCATGGGCGAGTTGGATCGCATAGGCGCCGACATTGCCAGCCCCGCCATGGATCAGGACCGACTGGCCCTTCGCGAGCTTCGCCTCGTCGAACAGCGCCTGCCAGGCCGTCACGGCGACCACGGGTACGGAGGCGGCGTCGACGAAGTCGAGATCGGCGGGCTTCCTGGCGATCATCGCCGCCGAGGCGATCGCGTATTCGGCATAGGCGCCGGTGAAGCGCGAGTTAGTGACGCCGAATACCGGGTCGCCGGGTTTGAGGCTATCGACGCCGGGTCCAACGAGCTCGACAACCCCAGCGAGGTCGGAGCCGAGCGTCAGCGGGAGCGGCTGCGGCAGCGCGCTCTTGCCGGAACGGATCCAGCCATCCCATGGGCCGACGCCGGCCGCGTGGACGCGCACCAGCGCCTCGCCCTCGCCGGGCGTCGGGACCGGAATCCGCTCGACGGCGATGACGCTCGGCGGCCCGAAGGCGCTGACGCGGCAGGCCATCATCATCTTTGGAGGAGAGGTCATCGGCGGGGCTGCAATTCGCTAATGCGACAACGCCCGCATCGCCGCTTCGATCCCGTCAGGGGTCAGCGCGAACATGCGCTCGCCGAACAAAGTCGAGACGATCCGCGTCGATTGCGAAAAGTCCCAGTTTTCTTTGGGGCTAGGGTTGATCCAGACGTGATGCGGCCACGCCGCCGTCGCCCGCTTCAGCCAGGTCTCGCCGGGCTCGGGATTGAGATGTTCGACCGAGCCGCCGGGGCTTAGAATCTCGTAGGGGCTCATCTGCGCGTCGCCGACGAATATCGCGCGATGGTCGCGGTTGTAGGCGTTCAGCAGATCCAGCGTCGGCGTCCGCTCCTCGAAGCGGCGGCGGTTGCTCTTCCACACACTCTCGTAGAGGCAGTTGTGGAAATAGAAATGCTCCAGCCGCTTGAATTGCAGCCGCGCCGCCGAGAACAAAGCCTCCGCCTCCTCGACGTGCCAATCCATGGAGCCGCCGACGTCGAGGAACAGCAGCACTTTTACCGCGTTGCGCCGTTCGGGACGCAGTTTGACGTCGATATAGCCGTGCTCCGCCGTCGCGCGGATGGTGCCGTCGAGGTCAAGCTCCTCCTCGGCGCCTTCGCGCGCGAAGCGGCGCAGGCGCCTGAGCGCCACGCGGATGTTGCGCGGCCCCAAAGCCTCGTCGCCGGCGAAATCCTTGAACTCGCGCTTGTCCCAGACTTTGATCGCGCTGCCCCGTCGGCCCTTGTCCTGGCCGATGCGCACGCCTTCGGGATGGTCGCCATAGGCGCCGAACGGCGAGGTCCCGCCGGTGCCGATCCATTTCGAGCCGCCCTGGTGGCGGCCCTTCTGCTCGGCGAGGCGCTGACGCAGCGTCGCCATCAGCTTGTCGAAGCCGAGCTTTTCGATTTCCGCGCGCTCCTCCGGCGAGAGATATTTCTCCAAAAGCTTGCGCAGCCATTCCTGGGGAATTTCGGCGGCCTCGACCGCGTCGGACAGCGACAGCGCGCCCTTGAACACGGCGGCGAACACGAGGTCGAAAGCGTCGAGATTGCGCTCGTCCTTGACCAGCAAAGCGCGCGAGAGCCGATAGAAATCTTCCGCCGTGCGATCGGCGACGTCGCGATCCAAGGCGCGCATGAGATCGAGGAACTCGCGCGGGGTGACGGGCACGCGCGCGCGGCGCAATTCGGCGAAGAATTCGAGAAACATGGGGATCGACCCTAGCCGCGCGGGCCTGCCGCCGCAATCGCCCTCGCGTCGCCGCATCGCCGTCATTAGATAGCGAACATGCGATTCGCGCGCGAATTCCTGGAGCTGCCCCGAGCCATCGAGCCCGATCTCGAAATCGTCGCCATCGGCGACATTCACGGGCGTTCCGACCTGCTCGACGCGCTGCTGGAGCAGGCGCCGCTGCCGGGGAAGCTTACGCGCCGCCTCGTGTTCACTGGCGACCTCGTCGATCGCGGCCCGGATTCGCTCGGCGCGCTGTTCCTGGCGATGTCCGCCGGCGACCGCGTCGGGGCGCAGGAGACGGTCGCGCTGATGGGCAACCATGAAATCCTCATGCGCCTGGCTCTCGACCCCGCGACCCCGCCGAAGACCGCGCAGATGGCGCTCAGGGTGTGGCTCGGCAACGGCGGCGCCGCCGTCGCCGAAGAGCTTCTCGGCGCCCGCGCGCTGCCCGACGAGAAGCGACGCGGGCTCGCCTCGCTGCGTGAGGCGACGCCGGTGTGGGTCGCCGACTGGCTCCGGGGTTTGAGCCCGAATCACCGCTCCGGCGGCGTCCTGTTCGTCCACGCCGGGGTCAATCCGAAACTGCCGCTGGAGGCCTTTCTGCGCGAACCCTGGGACGAGCCGCTCGATCGGGTCGATGAAAAGTCGCATTGGGCGTGGGTGCGCGCGCCGTTTCTCGATCACCGGCCCAACGACCGCGGGTTTTCGGGTTACTTCGTCGTTCACGGCCACACGCCGCTCGACCGCGGCCACACCCGCGGCCACGCCGAACAGGTCCAGCGCTTTCGCCTCAATCTCGACGGCGGCTCGGCGATGACCGGCATGGCGAAAATGGCGATTTTGCGCGGCGGCGCCGCAGAAATCGTCACGGCGAGCGAGATCCTGGACTAGTCGCGACCGCGGGCGTCGAACGCCTGAAGCTGCGCTTGCAGGAATGCGCGCACCGCGGGATGGCTTTCGAGCCCGATGGCGCGCTCGTAGGCGTCGCGCGCCTCGGGGAGCCCGGCGCGCGCCTCGAGATCGGCCCGCGCCGCCCAGTAGGCTTGAAATTCGGCGAGCGCCGCGTGGGTTTCGATCTCCCGCAGCGCCTGCAACCCCGCGTCCGTCCCGCGAGCGCGTGAAATCGCCACGGCGCGATTGACGGCGACCACGGCCGAGCCGGTGAGCGCAAGCAGCGCGTCGTAGAGATCGGCGATCGCCGGCCAGTCGGTCGCGCCCGTGCGCCGGCGCGCGGCGTGCGCCGACTGGATCGCGGCTTCGATCTGGAAACGGCCGGGACGAGCGAGGCGAGCGGCGGCCGCAAGCCGGCGTTCCGCTTCGTCGATGGCGGCGTGATCCCAGGCGCGGACGTCCTGCTCGCTCAGCGGGACGAAACGGCCGGCGGCGTCGCGCCGAGCGCCGCGCCGCGCGTGGACGTAGAGCATGAGCGCCAACAGGCCCTCGGCCTCGGGTTCCGCAGGCGCCAGCCCCGCCGCCACACGGCCGAGCCAGATCGCTTCTTCCGCGAAATGGCGGCCGTTGGTCGTCGCCGATTTCGAACCAGCCGTGGCTGAACGCGGCGTAGATGGCGTCGAGCACGGCGCCGATCCGCTCCGGCCAAAGTTCCGGCGAGGGCTCGCCGAAAGGCACGCCGGCGAGCCGGATGCGAGTTTTCGCGCGGGTCAGGCGCTGGCCCATCGCGGCCGGCGTGACGAGAAACGCGGAGGCGATCGCCGCCGCGTCGAGGCCGAGAATGGTCTGCAGCATCAACGGCGCGCGCACGCCTTCCTCGATCGCGGGATGCGCGCAGGCGAACATCAGCGCGAGCCGCCGATCGGGCATCGGCGTGCGCTCGTGCGGCGTCCGCGAATTCCTCGGCGATCAGCTCCAGGGTCGCCTCGGCCTCGGTCGCCGTGCGCCGGCGCCGGGCGCTGTCGATCGAGGCGCCGGCGCGCCGCGACGATCAGCCAGCCCTCGGGATTGGCGGGCAGGCCCGTGCAGCGGCCAAGCTTTCCAACGCGGCGGCGAAGGCGTCGCCGAGCGCGTCCTCCGCCGCCGGAACGTCGCGCGTTCCGGCGGCGAGATAGGCGACCAGCCGGCCGTAACTTTCGCGCGCGACGCGCGTCGCCGCCTCGCGCGCCGCCTCGCTCACATCGACCAAATCGGCCGACCTCGATGGCGCCGACGGCCGCGCCGGGACAGCGCGCCCCCCAGCGCGATCGCGGCGTCGAGATCGGCGGCCTCGATCAGATAATAGCCGCCGAGCTGCTCTTTGGCCTCCGCATAGGGGCCGTTGACGACCGAGGTCTTGCCGTCCTTGACGCGCACGATCGGCGCCGTTGGCCGACGGATGCAGCCGCTCGCCGCCGCGCCAGACGTCGGCCTCGCGCATCGCTTTGGTGTAGGCGCCGTAGGCGGCCATCATGCCCTGCGTGTCCTCCTTGCGGCGCGCGCGGCCATCGCCGCTTCGTCGGAATGAATCAGCAACAGATATTGCATCGTATCGGCTCCTTCTGAGAACGCCTGATCGCGGCGTCGACTATTAGACGGGCGGAAGCGCGGCGTTTCGACTCCCCGGCGAAAATTTTTGCGGGCTCGTTTCCGCGATGTGGCGAAGCTCACAGGATTTAGGCCCCGCCGTGTGGCGCAGGAACATCGGAGCTTCGGGAGGCTTGTTAGCGTTTGCCTATCAGGCGGTTGCGAGAGGCGTGACGATGCGGGCGAATACGTTGGGCAAGTTCGGAACGCGGGTTGCGGCGCTGTTCGGCGCGGGCGGAGACCGTTCGCTGGAATTCGAAGATTTCCGCCGCAGTTTCTTCGGCGCCGCGACGGAGTCCTGCGATGGACTCGACTTCGCGGCGCTCGCGGCGCTGCGGGGACGTGAGCAGCGAACAGCCGAGGCGATGCTGTTGAACGCGCTGCCCGAAACGCGCGCCATCGCCGGCTTGGGCGCGTTGGCGTCGCGCCGCGCGCGGCGGCGGCTGGCGGCGTTGTTCGAACAGGAGAGCGCCGGCGCGTGCGCGGCGCGGCTTTCCGGCGACGAGACGTGGAGCGGCGCCGCGCTGATCGCCGCCGCCGCCGCGCTCTGGCGGATCGCGCCGCACTATCGCTACGCCCGCGCGGCGATGGGCCGGCTTCGCGACGCCGCCTCTCCGGCTGAGCGCACCGACGCCGCGATTGCGCTCGGCCGGATGCCGACGGACGAGGTCGATCGGGCCCTGGAGCGAGCGCTCGACGACGACGACGCGCTGGTGCGCCACTATGCGGCGCGGGCGCTGCTCGAACTACATGGCGTCGCGGTCAACGCGCGGGCCGCGCATGGCATGATCTATCGGGTCATGGCGTCGCACGCTGAGCGCCGCGCGGCCGGCCGTCGCGACCTTGCGGCGGCGATCTTCGACTTGCCCCTGCTTACGGTCGCGGCTCAGGATTCGCCCGGCGCGCTTATGTAGGCTCCGGAGTTGGGCTCGATCCAGGCGAGCCGGTCGTGCACGGTTTTGACGCCGGGAACGTTTTCGGCCAGCACTTTCAGGCCCCCGCGCAGGGATTCCTCGGGGATCGAGCCGTCCAGCGTCACCACGCCGCGGTCGACGACGACCCGCACCGAGGCGACAGGCGCCCAGGGCTGCTTTTCGAGTTCGGCTTCGATCGCCGCCTGAATGTCGGCGTCCGACTGCGCGCCAACGTCAGGGGGCAGGGCGCGCATCAGCGCACGCACGAGATCGGAGCGGGAGATGATTCCGACGGGATCGGCGCCGTCGACGACCATCAGCCGGCGCACCCGCTTCTCCTGCATCAGGTCCACCGCCTCGCTGATTTCGGCGTTGGCGTCGACGCTGAGCACGCCTCGGGTCATCACCTCTTGAACGTGGCGGCCGCGGCTCTGCGCGTAGTCGCGCGCGGAGCGACCGCCGCCCATCAGGAACTCAAGCCAGCGCGGCCGGCGCTTCTCGGCGCCGAACTCGGCGCGGCGCATCAGATCGCCCTCGCTGAGGATGCCGACGGCGGCGCCGATGGCGTCGAATACGATGAGCGCGCTGACCTTGCGCGAAACCATCAAGTTCAGCGCGTCCCAGAGCGAGGCGCTCTCGGCGACGCCGATCAGTTCGTGGGTCATCACGTCTTTGACGAGCATGAGTGGAACTCCGATTTCGATCCCGAGCCATGCACGGCGCGGCGCCAGCCGCCTTGACGCCGCGCAAGGTGAGGCGAAGCTTCGCGGTCTGACGGATAATGCGCCGAGAACCCCACGCGCGCCTTGCCTTCGCGGGCGCTTTCGCGGCAGCTTCGCGTCCAGGAGGAGACGCCGATGACGCAAATCACGCAATTACTGCGCCGCGCGATTCAGACCGCGCCGCGCGGCGCCGCCACCGAATTTCAGGGCCGGTCGCGCACGTGGCTCCAATTCGGCGACAGGGTGGCGCGGCTCGCCGGCGCGCTGGCGGCTCTGGGGATCGGGCGCGGCGACCGGGTCGGCGTGCTCGCGCTCAACAGCGATCTCTACCTCGAATGCCTGTTCGCGCTGCCGTGGGCCGGTTTCGTCGCGGTGCCGATCAACACCCGGCTCGCGCCGCCGGAGATCGCGTTCTGGCTCGCCGATTCCGAATGCGCGGCGCTGTTGGTCGATACGCATTTCGCCGAAATCGCCGCCGCGCTCAAGCCGGGCTTGCCGCATCTCAAGCATCGCGTTTTTCGTCGGCGACGGCGCGCCGCCGCCGGGGATGTCGGACTACGAAGCGCTAATCGCCGACGCGGCGCCGGCGCCGGACGCCGGCGCCCGCGGCGACGATCTGGCGGCGCTGTTCTACACCGGCGGCACGACCGGGCGTTCCAAAGGCGTGATGCTAAGCCACCGCAACATCGTCGCCAACGCGCTGAACACCGCGCCGGCCTTCGACGGCGACGAGAACACTGTCTATTTGCACGCCGCGCCGATGTTCCACGCCGCCGACAACGCGGTCAATTTCGTCGTCACGGCGGTCGGCGGCAAACACCTGTTCATGCCGCGCTTCGACCCCGGCGCCTTCCTCAAACTCGTGGCCGACGCAAAGGTGACGGCGACGCTGATCGTGCCGACGATGATCAACATGATCGTCAACCATCCCGATGTGGAGCGAACCGATACGTCGTCGCTGACGCGCGTGATGTACGGCGCCTCGCCGATGCCGGAAGCGGTGATCCGCCGCGCCTTCGTGGCGTTGCCGCACACCGGATTCGTGCAGGCTTACGGACAGAGCGAGGCGGCGCCTTGCATGACTTTCCTCTACCCCGACCGCCACGCCGTCGAGGGGCCGAGGGCCGGCAAGTTGAAATCGGCGGGGCAGGCGGCGCTGGGCTGCGAAATCGCCATTCTCGACGCGAATGATCGGGAGGCGCCGCTCGGCGAAGTCGGCGAAATCTGCGGGCGCGGCGACAATGTGATGCTCGGCTATTGGCGCCAGCCGGAGCTTACGGAGAGAGCGTTGCGCGGCGGCTGGCTGCACACCGGCGACGGCGGCTATATGGACGAGGACGGGTTCGTCTATGTCGTCGATCGCATCAAGGACATGATCGTCTCCGGCGGCGAAAATGTCTATTCCGCCGAGGTCGAGCAGGCGATCTATGCCCACGCCGCGGTCGCCGAATGCGCGGTCATTGGCGTGCCCGACCCGAAATGGGGCGAAGCGGTGCAGGCCATCGTCCGGCTGAAGCCGGGCGCGAGCGCCAGCGAGGAGGAGTTGATCGCGCATTGCCACGCGCGGATCGCCGGCTACAAGGCGCCGCGCGCGATCACGTTTCGCGTGGAGCCGCTGCCGCTGTCGGGGGCGGGCAAGATTCTCAAGACGGAGTTGCGCAAACCGTTCTGGGAGGGCAGGGATCGCGCGGTGAACTGAGGACCTGGGGCCGCGCTTGAGCGAAAATCCGATCGTCGTCGAAGTCACCCGCGGCGGTCGCGTCGAATCCGCGCATCGCGGCGCCGGGGCGGTGGTCGACGCCGACGGCGGCTTGGCGTTCGGCTTCGGCGACATCGCCCGGCCGGTGTTTCCACGCTCCGCGGTCAAGCCGATCCAGGCGCTGCCGCTGATCGAGAGCGGCGCGGCGGACCGTTTCGGGCTCACCGACGAGGAGTTGGCGCTCGCCTGCGCCTCCCATTCCGGCGAGCCCGCGCATGTCGCCGGCGCCGCCGCGATGCTGGCGAAGGCCGGGCTCGACGAGACGGCGCTCGCTTGCGGCGCGCATTGGCCCGCGAACGCCGAGGCGGCTCGGGCGCTGGCGCGCGCGGGCGGCGCGCCCAGCGCCTTGCACAACAATTGCTCGGGCAAGCACGCGGGGTTTTTGTGCGCGGCTTGCGCGTTGGGGCTGCCGGTTTCCGGCTACGAGACCCCGGAGCACGGCATGCAGCGCGCGGTGAAAGCGGCGCTGGAGGACGTTTGCGGCGAGCCGCTCGACGATTCGCGCCGGGGCCTCGACGGCTGCTCGATCCCGACCTACGCGATTTCGCTCAAAAACCTCGCGCGCGGTTTTTCGCGGATGGCGACGGGGCAGGGGCTGGCGGCGGGGCGGGCCGCCGCGGCGCGGCGGCTGATGTCCGCCGTCGCCCGGCATCCGTTTCATGTCGCGGGCAGCGGGCGGTTCGACACCCAGGCGATGGCGGCGCTGGCGGGCCGCGCGATCACCAAGACCGGCGCCGAGGGGGTTTTTTGCGCGGCGGCGCCGGAATTAGGACTGGGTTTTGCGGTGAAAGCCGACGACGGCGGCGGGCGTGCGGCGGAGGCGATGATCGCCGCGCTGCTGGCGCGTTTTCTCGGCGCGCCGGAGGGTTTTGGGCGGTTGGCGCGGCCAAAACTCGTCAACTGGCGCGGCTCGGAGGTCGGCGAGATCCGGCCGGCGGGGCCGCTGGAGCGTGCATGACGGCGAACGGGCGCCTGCGCGCGGCCGGCCTCGCCTGGTTGGCGTGCCTGCAATTCTTCGCCGCCGAGGCGTATTCGGCGGCCGCGAGCCCCGGCTATTCTTATCGCTTCGGTTACATCAGCGATCTCGGGGCGACGGATTGCGCCGCGGTTTGCTCGCCTCGCCATGCGTGGATGAACGGCGCGTTCGTGCTGCAAGGCGCGTTGATCGCCGTGGGGACTCGCGCTGGCGTGGCGGGCGCTGGGCGCGAGTCGCTCAGCCCAGACCGGCAAGCTCTGTCTCGCCGTTTGCGCGGCGAGCGTCGTGCTTGTCGGCCTGGCGCCGGAGAACGTCGCGCCCGGCTGGCATTATCTCGGCGCGACGGCCAATCTCGTCGGCAGCAATCTCGCCGCCGTGACGCTCGGGTGGGTCGGGGCGCCCGCGCTGCGCGCGGGCGTTTTGCTGGGCGGCGTCGGCCTCGCCGCCTGCCTGGCGCTGGGTTTGCGAGCGTATGGCGGGCTTGGCGTTGGTTTCGTGGAAAGGCTTGCGGCCTATCCGTTCCTGTTCTGGCTCGCCGCCAGCGGCGCGGCGCTGTGCCTCACGGAGTAACGCTTGGCAGGCTTCAGCGGCGCAATGATCGCATATGGCGGGAGCGTCGGATATACGGAGGCGGGACGGCGAAATTGCCTGTCGATGACAGTCTGGGCCTTCACACGCAGGGCGCGCAGCCGCGGCGCAATTCGGACACGGAGAACGAAGTGATCAACACCAACCAGCACGGCGACTTCATCCTCTCGGGCGTGGACCCCGGAACCGCGCGACAATTCTGCGAGACCTATGCCCCATGGCGAATGGAGGTCATCTTTGACGAGATTCGCACGTCCCAATTCGCGAAATACCAACCATTCAACCCGCATCCGCTCGGCAAACTTGATCGAATCTTGAAAGTCGTTCCCCACAGCGACGTAACCGGGGGCAGCGTCTTGGATATCGGGAGCAATATCGGCTACAACAGCCTGTATCTGGCTTCGAAATTTGGAATGAATTCGTTGGGCATCGACGTCACTCCCAAGCTGAAGGAGATCGCGGACAAGATATCGAGCATGACGAACGTCAAGGCGACATTCATTTTAGAGAGCGCCGAGGATTTCCTCAGGCCCAACGCCTTCGATCTGGTTCTGCACCTTGGAACTCTATATCACTTGCCCAATCCGCATCGGTCCATTCAGCGCTGTGTCGAGTCCCTGAAGGTTGGGGGTTGGTTTGCGCTCGAAACCATGTGCTATAGGGGTTCGGAAGACCCGTTTCTCTGCAAATGGATATGGGGATTTAACGGGGACAAGACGAACTTCTGGTCGCTGGGCGAGAGCGCGATCAAGTCGATCGTCGCACGGCTGGGGATACCCGACTTGAAACTGATACTGGAAGTCAAGCCGGAGGCTTACAACGGCGAACACTCAAGAACGCTCTGGGTCGGAAAAAAGACGTGACTCCGAGGAATAGGGTCGCGAGAGCGTGAGCCGCGTGCAGGAGACCGTCAGATGATTGCGCGGCTTCGTCCTTTCAGGATGGCGGCGCTTGGCGCGTTGATCGTTCTCAGCACATCTGGAGCCGTCGCCGGCTCCTCGATCGAAATCGGGATGAACTACGATTGGTGGCGTTTTACTCCGAGGACCGAAGACGAATGCCGCGCCCATCCTGCCACGGCGTTTCATGGGAATTGGTTGCTGCCGCAATATCAGATCGAAGCTGTCCGCGACACCGTAAAGACCCAGTTGCGCGAAATGCGCGACGCTGGCTTCACGGTGCTGAAAATATTCGTTCTTCATAGACGGCCCAATTTAGGCGGCGCCGTCGATTACTTTCTGTCTGCCGACGGAAGTCTCGCTGCAAGCGACAAGGTAAAACTTCAACGTTTTGTCAGCGATATCGCCGCCGCTGGATTTAAGCATTTGGAAGTCGCATTTGGCTTTGCGGATCAAAACGCTCCTTTTTGCCGGCACGAGCTATGGGGAGATTGTTTCGAGCCCAATCGGACGGAGGAAAACTGGCGGTTCATTTCCGGGGCGACTGAAGCGGTCACGCAAGTGAAAGACGGGCTATCGCTGGTGTTCGACCTCACAAACGAAGGCGCGTGCGCGGCCGCCAACATGCCGCCGAGCACATTGCTTAACGCCAAACGGTATGTGCAAACGATCGCCGGCAGGTGGCAGTCGCAATTTGGCGACAGTTGGGTATTTTCATGTCCCAACTCGCTTGGGGCGACGCGGAACAACTTGCTTGCCGAGCAGCTAGGTGAAGCCGGGCTTCGGCCAAAATACGTCGAAATTCACAACTATGAAAATGACGCGCGCAGAGTCAATCTGACGCTGGACGGGCTGCAAAAGCTCGCTGAACGGCTCAATGCCCACGCCATTTTTGGCGAAATGCAATATGATAGCGAGAACAAGTCGGCAATCATAAGGGATTGGCTGAAACAGCATCCCGAATCTCGGTTCTCCGCAATGATGATGTGGCCGTTGCGTGAAGCCGTGAAGGGCGGGTGTCAGATGGATGTCGCGCCGCCCTATACGCCGGGGCCGTTGCTCAATATCCAAGGCGGGGCTGCCGATAGCAAAACTCAGTGACGCCAACCCCAATCGCCGCGTTCCCGTCGGCGCGCCGCCCCGCCGGTAGGCGTTGAGGCCGCAGCCGTGCTAGAGGGCGGCCGGAGATTCCCATGACCGACGACGCTCGCCCGCCGCCCGCTCGACATCAGCGCTCGTCATCGAGCGCCGGCCTCCTTACGGCATCGTCGACATCGGCTCCAATTCCGTGCGCCTGGTCGTCTATGACCAGCTCGGCCGCGCGCCGCTGCCGCGGTTCAACGAGAAATCGCTGTGCCGGCTCGGCGAGGGCCTCGCCGAGACCGGCGCCATCCGCCCCGACAATTTCCGCCGCACCGTCGAGGCGACGCGCCGCTTCGCGCGCCATCGCCGAGGCGATGCACGTCGCCGAGCTCGACGTCACCGCCACCGAGGCGATCCGCCGCGCCGCCAACGGGCCGGAGCTGGCCGCCGCGATCGAGGCGCGAGTCGGGACTCGAAGGTGCGCGTGCTCGCCGGGCCGAGGAGGCGCATTACTCCGACGCTCGGCGTGATCTCCGGCTTTTACCGGCCCGTCGGGTCGGTCGGCGACATGGGCGGCGGCAGCCTCGAAGTCGCGCTGGCGCTCGACGACCATGTCGGCGACGTCTCGGTCAGCCTGCCGCTCGGCGCGCTGCCGGTCGAGGCCATGCTCGCGATGGGGCGCGACGAAGCCAAGCGCGAGATCGACGAACGGCTGCGCGTGGGCCTGCCGACTGTCGCTGTCGAAGCCGACGTTCTACGCCGTCGGCGGCGGCTGGCGCGCGCTCGCCAAGGCGCATATGGCGCTCGCCAAGGCCCCTGTGCGCGTCACCCACGGCTACGCCTTGTCGGCCGCCGAGGCGCGCGATTTCGCCAAGTCGATCTGGCGGGCGACCCCGGCCAAGCCGCGTGTTGACGCCCGGCGTGCAGTCCCGCCGCGCCCGCAGCCTGCCCTCCGCGGCGCTGGCGCTCGATCGCGTGCTGAAGCGGCTGCAGCCGGAGAGGATCGTGTTTTCCGCGCTGGGTCTGCGCGAGGGCCTGCTCTACGACAAGCTGCCGAACTCCGAACGCTACCGCGACCCGCTGGTCGAGGGCGCGCGGCTCATCGGCCTGCAAGCCTCGCGCGTGCCCGAATTCGCCGCCGCGCTCGCTGATTGGACGGCGCCGCTGTTTCCCGGCGAGACGTCGGCCGAGGCGCGGCTCCGGGTCGCCGCCTGCGCGCTCTCCGACATCGCCTGGCGCGACGCGCCGGAATTGCGCGCCGAGGAGACGTTTCGCCGCGTGCTGCAATTTCCGTTCATCGGCGTCGATCATCCCGACCGCGTGTTTCTCGCCGCCGCGCGTGCATTTCCGCTACGACTACAAGGCCGACGCGCCGTGGCTCGAACCGGCGATCCGGCTCATCGGCGAGGGCGCGAAACGGCGCGCGCGCATCCTCGGTTCGGCGCTCAGGCTCGCCTATCGCTTTTCCGGCGGCAGCCAGGCGGTGCTGGCGGGCGCGCGGCTCAAGACCGAAGGCGATCGGCTCGTGCTCGAAGTCGCCCCCGCCGCTCGCGCGCCTGACAGCGAAGTCGTCGCCGAGCGGCTGAAATGGCTCGCCAACGCCATGGGCCTGCGCGGCGGGGCCGTTGAGGAGCGCGCGATCGGCTGAACGTGACGCGACCAGCGCGCCGACGATCGGCGCGCGGTGAATTTATGACGCCGCCGTCCGCTGCTTGAGGAAGGCGATGACGCGCTGCTCGGCCGCATGCGTGGGCCCGTCGTCGCGCAGATGAATCGTCAAGGTCGAATGCGGCGGATGTTCGCTTGGCGCGGCGTCGGCGTCAGCGAATTCGATGCGCTCGAAACGGCCGGGAAACGTGCGCTCGAGCATGTCGAAGCGCGCATCGGGCACGCCCTTATCGCTGCGAAAGCGCAAACCGATCGCCGAAAGGTCCTCGTTCTCCATGCGCGTTTTGACGCAAGCGATCTCCTGCGGGCTCATATCGATGGCGGCCGCGCGCGCCTTTGAAAGCATGGCCGCCGGCAGCGACGGTTGCGCCAGCACCGGGGCGACCACCGAAGGCTCAGTCATCATGGCGAGCGCAAAGCCGCCGGTGAGACACATGCCGACCGCGCCGACGCCGCGGCCGCCGCGCTGCAAATGGACGGATTTCGCCAGCGCGCGTAGCCAGTCGACGATCGGGCTGGAGCGGCCGAGCCGCCATATATTGAACTCCTGACGCACGCAGAGCACCGAGAACAGTGTTTTGGCGAGATAGCCGCGATCCACCGGACGACCGGGCTCGCCGAACAGCGTCGGCAGGTAGACGCTGAGGCCGGCCGCCGCGAGCCGGTCGGCGAAGCGCACGACCAGCGGATGCAAGCCCGGAACTTCGTGAATGACGATCACCGCCGGCCCCTGCCCACGCATGTAGACCTGCCGCGTGTAGGGCCCGGCGGTGAAATCGAAGCGCTCGTAAGCCGCCAGCGCCGCCGCGTAGTCGTGCGCCATCGAAATTCTCCGCCGCGGGAGCCGCCGCTTCAGTCGATTTTAACTACCGCCATTTATCACCGAAATGCGATTGGCTTGGCAATGCCGCTGTGACGGCTCGGCCAGGAGGCATGAAGCCATCCAACCGCGCCGGCTCGACCCGGCCTTTCCCCTTCCGAACCCGACGCTCTCCCGCAGGCGCGCCTGCGCCGGACCGTCTGCGACCCCAGCGGCGCGCGAGCGCCGCCAAGGATTATTTGTGATGCGCCTGTCGATCGTCCGCCCAGGTTTGCAGGAATCGGCGGCGCTGCGTCGCGCCGCAGCGCCGCCGCCGCCGTTGTCGCATCCATCGAAGGAGATCCCGGCGTGTCCGCTCCCCATCTGATCGAACTCCCCGAAAATCTCGATCTGCCGGCGGCGGCCCGGCTCGCGGAGGCGCTCGCCAAGCATGTCGGCGAACCGCTGGCGGTGGACGCGTCGCGCGTCAACCGGCTCGGCGCCTCGTGCCTGCAAGCGCTGCTGGCCGCCGCGCGCACTTGGAAAGCCCAAGGCGACGCGCTGACCCTGCAAAATCCCTCGGACCGTTTTCTCGAAGACCTTCACTTGCTGGGCCTGGACCCGCGCACATTCCTGAACGGAGTCATCGCCCCATGACCTTGAAGATTCTCACCGTCGACGATTCCCGCACCATGCGCGACATGCTGCGGCTCGCTTTGACGAGCGCCGGCTTCGACGTGGTGCAGGCGGTGGACGGCTTGGACGGACTGGACGTGCTCGAACGCGAGAACCCGGACCTGATCATCACCGACATCAACATGCCCAAGATGGACGGATTCGGCTTCATCGAGGGCGCGCGCAAGATCGAGCGCTTCCGCGTCGTCGCCGATTCTGGTGCTGACCACCGAAAGCGATCCCGACAAGAAAATGCGCGCCAAGAGCGCCGGGGCGACCGGCTGGATCGTCAAGCCGTTCGATCCCGTCAAGCTCGTCGACGTCATCCGTCGCGTGGCCGCCTAAAGCGAGTTCGAGGACCAGCTCATGGATCCGATGCAGGCGATCAGAGAAACCTTCTTCCAGGAATGCGAGGAGCAACTCGGCGAACTCGAGACCGGGCTGCTGGCCATGGAGGACGGCTCCACCGACACCGAAACCGTCAACGCCGTGTTTCGCGCGGTGCATTCGATCAAGGGCGGCGCGGGCGCGTTCAAACTCGATCGGCTCGTCCGCTTCGCGCACGTGTTCGAGACGACGCTCGACAATATCCGCAACGGGCAGCTGGGCGCGACGCCCGCCGTGATGAAAACCATGCTGCGCGCCGCCGACGTGCTCGCCGATCTGGTGACGAGCTCGCGCGAGGGCGGGCCGTTCGACGAGGCGCGCTCCAAAGAATTGATCGCCGAGCTGAACGCCCATTGCGAGGAAAAGTCCGAGCCCAAGCCGGACGAGCCGGCCGAGGAGGAGCCCGACCCGTTCTCTGCGCTCGGCTGGGAGCCGGTGACGATCTCGATCGAGCCTGAGATCAACGAATACGCCATCCAGTTCAAGCCGAAGCCCGAACTTTACGTCAAGGGCAACGAGACGACGCGGCTGATGCGCGAATTCGCGCGACTCGGCTCGCTGACCGTGCAATGCGAAATCGCCGACGTTCCGCCGCTCGCCAATCTCGACCCGGAGCAATCCTATCTCTCCTGGCGCGCGAGCTTGCGCACCGAACAAGACATCAGCGCCGTGCAGGCGGTGTTCGAATTCGTCGAGGGCGATTGCCATCTCGACATCGAAAAGATCGAGCCGGGCCTGGAGCCGGCCCCGTTCCCAGAGGCGGTCGTCGAGACGCCGCCGGCCGCCGCCGAGGAGCTTAAAGCCGCGATCGAGGAACCGAAGGCCGCCGCGCCGTCGGACGCCCGCAGCGCGCCGCGCGAGGCCGCCAAGCCCGAGGCCGGCGCTTCCGCCAACGCCACCCAGAACACGATCCGCGTCGATCTCGACCGCGTCGACCGGCTCATCAATCTCGTCGGCGAACTGGTCATCAATCAGGCGATGCTGACGCAGCGCGTGCTGGAGGCCGGGCGCGGTCAAGGCGCCAGCGTCGCCGCCGGCCTCGACGATCTCGAGCATCTGACGCGCGAGATCCAGGAAAGCGTGATGGCGATCCGCGCCCAGCCGGTGCGGCCGCTGTTCCAGCGCATGGCGCGCATCGTGCGCGAGGTCGCCGACGCCACCGGCAAGAACGTGCGGCTGAAGACCGAGGGCGAGGGCGCCGAGGTCGACCGCACCGTCATCGAGCGGCTCGCCGATCCGCTGACGCACATGATCCGCAACGCCGTCGATCATGGGCTCGAACGCCCGGACGCGCGCCTCGCGCGCCGGCAAGCCCGAGCAGGGCGAAGTGCGGCTGTCGGCCGCGCACAAGTCCGGCCGCGTGGTCATCGAGGTCGCCGACGACGGCGCGGGCATCGACCGGCCGAAGGTGAAGTCGATCGCGATCAACAAGGGGCTGATCCCCGCCGACGCGCAGCTGACCGACGCCGAGATCGACAATCTCCTGTTTCTGCCCGGCTTTTCGACCGCCGAGACGGTGTCCAGCATCTCCGGCCGCGGCGTCGGCATGGATGTCGTCAAGCGTTCGATCCAGGCGCTGGGCGGCCGCATCTCGATCTCCTCGCGCCGGGCCTGGGCTCGACCTTCTCGATGAGCCTGCCGCTGACGCTCGCCGTGCTCGACGGCATGGTGGTCAAGGTCGCCGACCAGACGCTCGTCGTTCCGCTGACGCGATCCTGGAGACGCTGAAGCCGAAGCGGCCGCGACGTCTACGGCCTGGGGCCGGACTCGCAGGTGCTCGGCATTCGCGGCGGCTTCACGCCGCTGATCGACGTCGGCTACGAACTCGGCTTCCGCTCCGATCGCGGCGACCCGCTGTCCGGCGTCGCGCTGCTGATCGAGACCGAGGGCGGCGTGCGCAGCGCGCTGATGGTCGACGCGATCCAGGATCAGCGGCAGGTCGTCATCAAGAGCCTCGAGGCCAACTACGGCCATGTCGAGGGCATCGCCGCCGCGACCATTCTCGGCGACGGCCGCATCGCGCTGATCCTCGACGCCGACGCGATCGTCACCGCCAGTTCCGGCAGAAACACTCCTTCCGAAATGCTGTTAGCGGGATGAAGATCATGGCTGAGATCGAAACCAAGGCGAACGCGGGCGCGCGTGAATACATCACCTTCCGCATCGGCGCGCAGTACTTCTGCGTCGACATCATGTCGGTGCGCGAAATCCGCGGCTGGACGCCGGCGACGCGTCTTGCCGCGCGCGCCCGGCTTCGTGCGCGGCGTCATCAATCTGCGCGGCGTCGTGCTGCCGATCATCGATCTCGCCGATCGGCTGGGCTTCGCGCCGGCCGAGCCGACGCCGCGCCACGTCATCATCGTCGCGCAGACCGGCAGGCAGATGGTCGGGCTGCTGGTCGACGCGGTGTCCGACATCATCGCGGCGCCGGCCGAGAAATTGCAGCCGACGCCGGACGTCGGCTCGGAGGCGGCGCGCGCGTTCGTGCTCGGCGTGATGGCGATCGACGACCGCATGATCAGCCTGATCGCGCTCGAAAGCGTCATGCCGACATCGGCCGGCGAGGCCGCCTGATGACGCCGGAACGGACCTTCGTGCGCGCGTCGGCCGAGACGATCATTCCGGGCGAGTTCTCGCTGAGCCGCGACGACTTCCGGCGCATCTCGGACATGATCTACGCCGACGCCGGCATAGCGTTGCACGAAGGCAAGGAGGCGCTGGTCTATGCCCGGCTCGCCAAACGCCTGCGCGCGCTGAGGATGCAGGCGTTCGCCGACTATTGCGACCTGGTGGACAGCCCGGAAGGCGCGGATGAGCGCCAGGAGATGCTGGCCGCGCTGACGACCAACGTCACCAAGTTCTTCCGCGAGCCGCATCATTTCGAGCATTTGAAGACGCAGATCCTGACCCCGTTCCTGCAAAAGGGCGGGCGCAGCCGTCTGCGGATCTGGTCGGCCGCCTGTTCGACCGGCCAGGAGCCCTATTCGATCGCCATGACGCTGCTGTCGGTGTGGCCCGACGCGGTCAACCACGACGTCAAGATCCTGGCCACCGACATCGACCGCAAGGTGCTGGCGACGGCGGAGGCCGGGCAATACGGCGAGGCGCAGATGGAGGGCTTGCGCGTCGACCTGCGCCGCCGATTCTTCGAGCCCGCTCGGCGGCCAGTTCCGCGTCGTGTCGACGGTGCGCAAGCTGATCTCGTTCCGGCAGCTCAATCTCGTCGAATCCTGGCCGATGCAGGGTCCGTTCCAGGCGATCTTTTGCCGCAACGTCGTCATCTATTTCGACGAACCGACGCAACAGGGGGTTTGGGAGAAATTCATGCCGCTGCTGCCTCCTGACGGGGCGCTCTACATCGGTCACTCCGAGCGGGTGACCGGGCGCGCCGCCGCGCACGTGCGCAGCGACGGCGTCTCCACCTATCGTCGGCTGGGAGGGCGCAGCCCATGAAACCCGTCCGTGTGTTGATTGTCGACGACAGCGCCTCGATGCGCGCGCTGATCCGCGTCACCCTCAGCGCCGACAAACGCGTCGCCGTCGTCGGCGAGGCCGCCAATCCGCTGGAGGCCCGCGAGGCCATCAAATCGATCAATCCCGACGTCATGACGCTCGACGTCGAAATGCCGCATATGAACGGCCTCGAGTTCCTGAAGAAGGTGATGCGGCTCCGGCCGCTGCCGGTCATCATGGTGTCGTCGCTGACCGATCGCGGCGCCGCGGCGACGATATCGGCGATGGAGATCGGCGCCATCGACTGCGTCAGCAAGCCATCGCCGCAAAGCCCGAACGCGTTCGCGAATCTGGCCGACAAGGTGATGGCGGCGGCGACCGCCCGGCTCAACGCGTGGTCGCCGGCGCCCCAGCGGCCGGAATTGCGCGCCGCCGCGGCTGCGCCGGCGGCGAACGGCAAAGCCGTGGCTGTGGCGCTCGCCGGCCGGCTGGTGGCGATCGGCGCTTCGACCGGCGGCGTCGAAGCGCTGGTGACGATCCTCTCGCAATTTCCCAGGGATTGCGCGCCGACCGTCGTCACCATCCATCTGCCGTCGCCGTTCACCAAAAGCTTCGCCCAGCGGCTCGACCGCATCTGCGCGCCGCGGGTGCACGAGGCGACCAACGGCGCGCCGATCCTGCCCGGCAACATCTATGTCGCGCCCGGCACGCACACTCATTTGGAGGTGTCGCGCGCCGAACAATTGCGCTGCGTGTTGCGCGAGGGCGATCCGGTGAGCGGGCATCGGCCGTCGGTCGACGCGTTGTTTCATTCGGTCTCGCGCAATGTCGGGGCCAAGGCGGTCGGCGTGATCCTCACCGGCATGGGCGCCGACGGCGCGCAGGGACTGCTGGCGATGCGCAAGGCCGGGGCGCACACGATCGGACAGAACGAGGCGACGTGCGTCGTCTACGGGATGCCGAAGGTCGCCTTTCAGATCGGCGCCGTCGAGAAGCAGGCGCCGTTGCCCTCGATTGCCGCCGAAGTCGCCGCGCTCACCGCTCGCTACAGGGACTGACGATCATGCCCGCCGCCAAACAGCTGGAAGTGATGATCGTCGACGACACGTCGGTCAGCCGAATGCTGCTGACTGAATTGTTGCAGGAAATTGGGATCACCAATCTCGCGCTCGCCAAGGACGGCGCCGATGCGCTGAGCCAGCTCAAGGCGAAGCCGACGCATCTCGTCATCTCCGATCAGTATATGCCCAACCTCGACGGCCTCGGCCTGCTCAAGGCGGTGCGCACCCATCCGCCGACCGCGAAAATCGGCTTCATCCTGGTGACCGGCAGTCCCGACAAATCGCTGGTCGAGCGCGGACGGCAGATGGGGCTCAACAACTTCATCGCCAAGCCGTTCACCACCAGCACCATTCGCGCCGCGATCGAGGCGGTCGTAGGGCGTCTCACATGAGCAAGTTGGCGGGCGACCGCCGCATCAACATCGTCCAAGGCGAATTCACGGTCAGCGACGATCCCGAGGTCGTGCTGACGACGCTGCTGGGCTCCTGCGTGGCCGCCTGCATCCGCGATCCCATCGCGGGCGTCGGCGGCATGAACCATTTTCTGCTGCCCGGCTCCGAGGTCGGCTCCGCCAAGGATTCCGAGCGGCTCGGCGTGCATCTGATGGAGCTGCTGCTCAACGGCCTGATGCGCCAGGGCGCGCACCGCGACCGGCTGGAGGCGAAGCTGTTCGGCGGCGCGCGGATGATGAGCGGACTTTCCGACATCGGGCGCAAGAACGCCGATTTCGCCAAGCGTTTTCTGGCCTACGAAGGGATCAAGATCATCGGCGGCGACACCGGCGGCCAGCAGGGCCGCCGCATCCAGTTCGCGCCGGTCTCCGGCCGCGCGATGCAAAGCTACATCTCCAACGTCGTCGAATCGCCGCCGCCGAAGACGCCGCCGCGCTCGACCGCGGGCGACGTCGATTTGTTCTGATTGGTCGCGCGTACGCGTTGCGGAGAGTGAGTATGAAAGTCGAGATCGGAAACGCGCGTCACGAGGTGGCCGCCGTCACGCTGGTGCGCACATCGCACGAATTGCGCAAGGTGAGCGGGATGGTCGAGGATCTCGAACACGTCGTCGGCCTCGCCATCGCGCAGACGGGGCAGGCCGACGCCGATCAGATGCTCGAATTGCAGAAGCTCGACCATATCCAGCAGAAGATCCTCGGCGTCGCCGACTTTCTCGACGCGCTCAGCCGAACGATGCCCGCGGCGTGGCGGGTCGACGCTCTCAGCGCGTCGCGTTGCGTGTTGCTGGCGGAGCTTGGCGCCAAGCTCGGCGACGCCGAAGCGGCGAGCCGACCGCCGGCCGCCGACACGGAAGAGACCTGCGAACTTTTCTAGATTGTCTTGAGCCGCCGGACTGTCGCCAATCGGGCGACGGGGCCGCGCGACGGCTCGGGTCGCTGAGCAAGCTCCGCATCGGGGTAACGGAAATGGCGAGCGAGCGCGTCGAGCCTGGCGACGAGCTCTTGCAGCGACCGGCTGGTCTCGCCGATCGCCTCGCCGGCGTCCGCGTCGCGCTTGGCAAGCGCCACGGCCGCGTCGAGCGCGGCCGCGGCGGGGCCGAAGAGGTCGGCGTCAGCGGTTTCGCGGCGCGGCGGGTCGGGCGCGGCGACGCCTTCGGCTCGCCGCGCCGCCTCGCGCAAGGCGTTTGCATGCTTGCCGGCTTCGGTCGCGAGCGCGGCGATGGCGGCGGAAAGCTCCGTCGTCGCTTCGGCGGATCGCTGCGACAGCGCGCGCAATTCTTGCGCGACGATCGTGATGCCGCGGCCGGCTTCGCCCGCCCGCGCCGCCTCGACGCTCGCGTTGAGCGCGATGAGATGGGTCTGGAACGCGAAGCTGGCGATGCGCTCGGCGATCTCGCCGAAGCGCCGGCGCTCGGCGACGACGCGATCGAGCGCCGCCGCGCCTTCGCCGACCACGGCGAGCGCGGCGCTCATCGTCGTGCGCAAAGCCGCCGCCGCGCGCCGTTCGGCGCGGCCTTCCGCCGCGCGCGCCTCGGCCGCTTGCGCCGCCTCGCGCAGCGTCGCGCGCACTGATGCCAGGCGCGCGCCTTCTACGCGCGCGCGCTCCGTCAGCGTCTCGGCGTTGTCGGCGATGTCGCCGACCTTTTCGCCCATGGCTGCGGCGCTGGCGGCGAGCGCGAAGATGGTCTTGCGATAGAGCGCGACGGCCGCAGCGAATTCGCGGGCAAGCTCCGGCGCGTCGAGCCGTCCGTGCAGATCGGCGTCCGCCAGCGCCTGTAGCGCCCGCGCCATCGCTTCGACGAGGCCGAGCCGCGCGGCTTGGACCCGGCTCGACGCCTGGGCGTCGGCCTCGGCGATCCGCCGCGCCGCCTCCGCTTCGGCGTTTTCGGCGCGTTGGCGTTCGGCCGCCAGCGCGGTCGCGAGGCGTCCCGCGAGAAGGTCGATGGGGTCCCGGCTGTGCGCGTCGGCGACCGCCTCGAACCGCTCGGCGGCGGCGAGGGCGGAAAGACGCGCCGCGAAGGTGCGGTCGACGATCGCCAGCGCGCCGCCCAACGCAACGAGCGCGCCGAGCCCGAAGGGCAGGGCGGCGGAAACGACGAGCCCCGCAACGGTCGCCGCGAGAGCGAGGCCGCCGAGCGCGGCGAAGCCGGCAAGCGTTCGACGGGGGATGCGGATGACCGTCCCTTTCCCTTGGCGAATAGGGTCGGGCGAGGTCTATGCGCCGCGTCTTGCGCTGGCCTTGCGCGCGGTGACTGGGGGACGCGGGTTCACAATCCTTTCGGGCGCATTTTTCGAGAGGCGGTAACCCCTCGATTCCAGCTCGGTTTGGAAAGCGGCTCGAAAGTCTTGAGTTTCGCAACCAGCGCGCTCAAAGCCGAATGACCCAAAGCGGGTTGGGGATCACTTCTGGGCTGGTCATCGCGATTGCGCGCTTTGTTAAACCCCCCGGTTTTTAACCCCATATCGCGGGGGCGGATATCTTGAATATCCGAGTGGCTTTTCTCTCGCCGCGTGCGCCCCAGGATCGCTGGCTCAGGCGGCGCGGGCGAACAGCGCGGCGAGTTCCGGCGGCGTCGAGGTCGCCTCGTCGCGCAGGAACGCGAGCAGGCGCTTCTCGGCCGCGGTCAAATCGCCGCCGCGGGTAAGATGCGCGAGAACCCATTTGGCCTCGCCGGCGTCGATCTCGGAGGCCGAGGCGAGACGCTTTTCGGTCTCTGCGTTTTCCTCGAAATAATGCGCCTCGACGAGCTGATCGACGGATTTGCGGCCGCTGGCGGCGTCGGGCCAAGTCAGCCCGCCGGCGAGGCCGCTGAGAAACTCCGCGAAGCTCGGGCGTTTGTCCATGTCTCGCTCCTCGGCGAGCGCCGCCTCGCGGGAGGCGACCGCGACCACAGCCGCGCCCAACAGATAATTGCCGACCGCCTGAGCGAAGAAATCGGCGAAGGCGGGGTCGTTCTGCGCGGTCGCGGTGGCGTGGGCGATGTCGAACAGCGCCTCGGCGGCGGCGCGATCGACATGGCAGGCCGCCCCGGCGGTCGCGGCGAAGACAATCGTGCGCAGCGCCTCCACGTCCTCGGCGACGACGATTCCAGGCTCATGCTCGACGCCGCCGAGGGGGCCGCGCCGGCCGGTGAGGATCGCGCGCTCCACTTCGCGCAAGGCGAAGGCGACGAGCGTCGGCGGCACGCTGACGGCGTGGGTGAGCACCGATTTGAGGACTTCGAATTCGGCGCGGCAGGTCAAGCCGGCGCCGTCGCCGAGATGGGCGGCGAGCCAGTCCGCGTCGTCCTCGCTGACGTAGCCTTGGGGATCGGCGTCCTCCGCCATGACTTCGCGGGCGACGTCGGAGATGAGGACGATGAAATCGGGGTCGTCGCCCGCCTGCGGCCCGAGGGCGATCAGACCGGCGAGATCGGTCGCGGTTGGGAGCGTCCTTGCCGTAAATCGCGCGGCGCAAGGCCGCCACATCCAAAGGACCTGCAGCCGCCGTCGCCGACATTTGACACTCCACGCTACACGCACGATTGGCGCGCAGCATCGCGCATCGAACTTGCCGCGGCGTTAAAATTCGACTTCGAGTTCTTCGATTTCCTCTTTCTCGGCCAGCGCCGCCTCGCGCCATTCGACGACCGGCGGCCAATCCCAGATCCGCTCGGCGTAGTCCTTCGCCGCGCCTTCGAGTTTTACGTCGTAAGTGCGGAAGCGGGTGACGACAGGGGCGTACATCGCGTCGGCGAGCGACAGCGTCCCGAACAGAAACGGCCCTTTGTAGCGGGCGAGGCATTCGATCCAGATTGCCTTGATGCGCTCGATGTCGGCTTCCGCCTTCGACCAGATCTTGAAGCGCGGGAAAATGCGCCCTTGATGTTCATCGGCAACGCCTGCCGCAGCGACACGAAGCCCGAATGCATCTCGCCCGAGATCGCGCGCGCATGCGCCCGCGCCGCCCGATCGCTGGGCAATAGTTTCTTCTCCGGCGCGATTTCGTGCAGGAATTCGCCGATGGCGAGCGTGTCCCATACCCGCACGCCCTCAAAGGAGAGACAGGGCACCAGGATCGACGGCGACAGCAGCAGGATTTCCGCGCGGGCGTCGGCGTCGCTGGGTTCGACAATAACTTCCTCGAAATCTATGCCTGCCAGCTTGCACATTAGCCATCCGCGCATAGACCATGAGGAATAGTTCTTGCTACTCAGGGTCAGGGTGGCGGCGGCCATGGGTCGTTTCCTGCTCGACATATAAGTTTTTTCGACCGGCGGGACGGCCAAGGGGAGCAAGCGCCATGCCATAGGCGTCGCCTTCCCGGCCAATCCGCGAGGGGCGTTCAGCGACGATGTTATACGATTCCTATCAAGCTATTGCAGGACGTGGTCGACCCTTTCGCGCATTCGCCTCCGGCGCGGCGGGCGCGATGCGGGCTGTGGAACGGCTTCTTCCCAATGTGCCGCTGGCCTGGGGCGCGGCGGCCTGCGAGGGCTTTGCGCTTTTCGGCTTCACCCATGTCCGGCCCGATTTCGACGTGACCGCGGTCGAAGTCGCGCGGCGAGACGCTACGCGGTCAGCGAGAGCGTGGCGACGACGACGCCGTTCTGCCAGCTGACCCGCTTCCTGCGCGAGGGCGGCGAGGACGACCCCAAAGTGCTGCTGGTCGCGCCGATGTCCGGCCATTTCGCGACGCTGCTGCGCGGCACGCTGCGCACGCTGCTGCGCGACCATCAGGTCTATCTCACCGACTGGATCAACCCGCGCGACGTGCCGCTGGCGGTCGGACGAATTCGGCCTGGAGGACTACACCCGCCATCTCGTCGATTTCGTCCGCTTTCTCGGCGACGATTGCCATGTGGTGGCGGTCTGCCAGCCGACGGTGAGCGCGCTCGCCGCAACGGCGGTGCTGGCGATGGAGGGCGCCAACATTCAGCCCGCGAGCCTGACTTTGATGGCGGGGCCGATCGACGTGCGCATATCGCCCAACGGCGTCAACAAGCTCGCCAACGACAAGCCGCTCGCCTGGTTCCGCGACAATCTCATCTCGACGGTGCCGCGGAAATTCGCCGGCGGCGGCCGCAAGGTCTATCCCGGCTTTCTGCAGCTTTCGGCGTTCATGAGCATGAACGCGACGCGGCATCAGAACGCGTTCTCAGGACTTTCGCCGCTATCGCGCCGAGGGCGCAGCACGCGAAGGCCGACGCGATCGCCGAGTTCTATCGCGAATATCTCGCGGTGATGGACATGACGGCGGATTTCTATCTGGAAACGGTCGATCAGGTGTTCCAGCGCTGTCTGCTGCCGCAAGGCGAACTCATGTATGAGGGGCAGAAGATCGACATGCGCGCGATCCGCAAGACCTTTCTGCTCACCGTCGAGGGCGAGAAGGACGACATCTGCTCGATCGGCCAGACGCTCGCGGCGCAAGACCTTTGCTCGGGGCTCCGGCCCTATATGAAGACCCATCATCTGCAAGCCGGCGTCGGACACTACGGCGTGTTCAACGGCAAGCGCTGGGAAGCGCAGATCTATCCGGTGGTGCGCAACCACATCATGGCGGCGCGCTGAGGCAGAGGATAGCTCAACGCTCGGGCTGAATTCAAACAAGCGCCACAGAGTCCGATGTGGGGGGTCGGCCGCGCGTCTTTCCGTCATGGCCGGGCTTGTCCCGGCCATCCCCGCCGCAAATGTCCAGCTTGCGCTGCAAATGTCCAAAAATGCCGGCGCCGTCTGCGGAATGAGTTAGGCAAACTCGATTGATGGCTCGCCAACTTGGATGGTCGGGACAAGCCCGGCCATGACGGCGATCGGCTTGCCAAAAAACAAATCCGCAAGCCGCTTCGCATCTAACCGATCTTAGAGCGTGACCCGAAACTCATGAAGTTTCGTGCGCGCGCATCATGAGAGTCCAGGATTTATCTGCTAATTTGCCGCAGAATCGATGAAATCGTTCCGAGGTCCTCTGCGGACGCGACGGCAGCCACATAGCCGTCGGGTCGAATTAGCCACGCGCTATGTGCGTCGGGCGGCGTTCGCGCGGAACTCTCAAGCAGTTGGGGGAATTCCGCGATAAGTTCCGAAGCGGCGCGGGAGGGGGCGGCGAGCAACGCAAAGCGGGGCGTGTCTCCCGAGCCGAAAGAAACCTCTCCCGCGACCGGCTCAACGCGTTCGCCCGGCTTCGGCCCGGCTCCGCCAAGAGCGGGTCCGTTCAGCGGGCTGTCGGGATAGCCGATCGCGACCTCCGTCATCGTGTCGGCGAAGGCGTGCTGGACCGGGCCCAGGCCCAGCATGATACGTCGCCACGAGATTCCGCACCGTTCTGCGGCGACGGGGTTTCTCATCGTCCCGACTGCCGTCAGCCGCTCGGCGGCCTTGAGCACCTCGTCGCCGACGGCGCTGCGTTCCGGGCTGTAGCTGTCGAGCAGGTGCTCGTCGCATGTCCCGCGACCACCAGCGCCAGCTTCCAGGCGAGGTTGAACGCGTCCTGCATGCCGGTGTTCATGCCCTGCGCCGCCGGCGGGGCTGTGGACGTGCGCGGCGTCGCCGGCGAGGAAGACGCGGCCCCAGCGATAGTTCGCGACCTTGCGGCCGTTGATCCGGAAGCCCGCGAGCCAGATCGGATCGAAAGCGACCGCGCCCGCTCGGCCCCCGGTGATCGATGATCGCCTGGACCTCCTCGAGCGTCGGGGTCGGCGGGGTGTTCGGCGGCGACAGCCGGCAAGTTCGGCGATGACCCGGATAGCGGCCCGGGAGATCGGAAAGATCGGCGAGCACGCCCTCCGTGCCAGTAGACCGCGACCTCGTCCTCGGGAAACGGATAGCCGCGTCATATGGACGTCTGCCAGAATCCAGTCGCTGTCCATCGTCTCGCCGGCGAAGGGCACGCCGAGTGCATGACGCACAGTGCTATGAGCACCGTCGCAGCCGACGAGCCAATCTGCGTGGACGGTCTCTTCGGTTCCATCGGCACGGCGGAGGGAAGCGCTAGCCCCGGCATCGTCGAACTTCAGGGCCGTGACCTCGGTGTTTCGTTCGACGGCGACGCCCATCGTCCCGAGACGCTCCTCAAGCAGGCGTTCGGTGTCGGATTGCGGCAGCATCAGCGCGTATGGGTAGGGGCTCTTCACTGCAATCCATGCCGACGCGACCCACGACGCCCCCGTCGTTCTTGATGAAATTCACATGATGGACCGTGAATCCCGCTTCGAGAAACGGGCGGGAGGCTCCGGGGGCGCGATCGAGCAGTTCGAGCGTGCGACTCCACAGAACGATGGCCTTCGATTTATCCGTCCGATGAGCCGCCTTGTCGACGATGCGAACTGGAATTTTATAGCGCGCCAGCTCGCAGGCCATGGTCAGACCCACCGGTCCTGCGCCGGCGATTAATACAGACGTGTTCATCGCGTTTTTCCTTTCTTTGCTCGCGGGTCGGCGGAACGCCGTCCGGGGCGAGGTTTCTTCAACTGAGCTTGCGGGGTCCCCCCGTTTTCAGCGGCTTCGGGACCTCCGCCAGGGGCGAGCAGTGAGTTCAGGGCTTCCTCGACCGCGGCCTGGGCCCGGCGTTCGCCATCTTTTCGAGCGGTCGCGAGATCGATCACGGCAAGGCCGACCGACAGGGCGTGGATGAGATACCGGCGCTCCTCCGTCGCTTCGACGCCGAGGCGTTCGAGAAGGCGGCCGATGCGGGCGATGATGCCGTCCGCGAGTTCCCGGAACAGGTCGCGCACGACCGGCGCCTCGTCGGCGGATTGGGCGAGCGCCATCAACACCCGAGTGTTCTCGTGCCGCACCGCAATGCGGGCGATCGTCGCCGCTGCGACAACCGACGACGAGGGATCGAGCATCGCGTCGATCGCTTCGAGCTGGCCGTGGATCGCCGCGCGGGCCACAGCCGCCAGGAGATCGAGCCGGGTGGGAAAATAATAGGTGAGATGGCTCTGGCGGAGACCGGCGAGCTTTGCGATCCGCGGCTGCGTGAAGCCCGCAAGCCCATGCTCGCGAAGGACAGCAAGCCCCGCCATGATGATGTCTTGTCTACGGTCGAGCATGTCAGTGCGCATTGGTTGGTACACATACCAATATGGTTGCACCTCGACTTTGTCAAGAGCGATCGGCCTCCGGGCAGATCGTTAGCGTGATGGAGGAGGGGAATTTCGACGCTTGGCTGAACGGCTCGCTCGGCCCTGAAGCGCTACGCCCGGCCGCCGAAAGCGCGCTGCGCGGCCTAGATGCCGCGCTGCGGCAAACGCCGCGTCGATCTGATGTTAGAGCCGCGATCAGCGCCCAAGCCTGATTGGTGACAAGGGGCTGACGCCAAGCCGGCGTTTCGAGTTACGCTCTTAGAGCAGATTCGCCAGTCGGCGGACTCCCTCTTCGATGGCTCGACCGGCGGCAGCGAATAGGACAGGCGCATCGTGTTCGCGCCGCTGCCGTCGGCGAAGAACGCGCCGCCGGGCACGAAGGCGACATTGGCTTCGGCGATCGCGCGGTTGAGCAGCGCGGCGCCGTTGACGCCTTCCGGCAAGGTGACCCAGACGAACAGGCCGCCCTCGGGCTCGGTCCAGCGCACGCCCGCCGGCATATGCGCGGCGAGCGCCGCCAGCATCGCGTCGCGCTTGACGCGATAATGATCGCGGGCGGCGGCGACAAGCGTTCGTAGCCCGCGCTCGCCAGTTCAGCATCACCATCTGGTTGATGACGGAAAGATTGCAGATCGCTCGCCTGTTTGATCAGCATCGAGTTCGGCGGATCATCGCGCGCGAGGCGCAGACCCAGCCGACGCGCAGGCCCGGCGCGACGGTCTTGGAAAACGTGCCGAGATAGATCGACGCGCGAGGCGTCGAGCGCCGGCATGCGCGACGTCGAGCGCCTGCAAGCGCGGCAGCCCCGTCGCCGTCGAAACGCAACGCGCGATAGGCGGCGTCCTCGAGCACCGGCGCTCGAGATCGCGGGCCAGTTGCAACAGGCGCTGCGCGCCGCCAGCGACAGGTCTCAGCCGGTCGGATTGGCGAAATCGGGCACGAGATAGAGCGCATTCACCGCGCCGCCCGCGCCGCGGCGCGGCTCGGCATAGGAGGCCGGCGTGCGGTTGCCGCCTTCGGGGCGGAGCCGGTCGTAGCGCGGCTCGTAGGCGGAAAACGCCTGCAAGGCGCCGAGATAGGTCGGCGATTCGTCAGAGCGCCGTGTCGCCGGGCGACAGCAGCGCTTGCCGAGAAAATCGAGCCCCTGCTGCGAGCCGGCGGTCATCATGATGTTCTCGGGCGCCGCGGGAACGCCCTCGCGCGTCATCTCCGCCGCGATCCATTCGCGCAAGCGGCCGTAGCCCTCGCTGACCGACATATTGCAGCGCCGCCGCGGGGTCGCGCAGCGCCGCGGCGATAGGCCTCGCGCGCCGCCTCGGCGGGAAACAGCTCGGGATCGGGAATGCCGCCGGCGAACGAAATCACCTCGGGCGCTCCAGCAGCTTCAGCAGCTCCCGGATCTCCGACGCCTTCATGCCGTCCATGCGGCGGGCGTAACGCAGGGGCGGCGGCGGGCATGGCGGAGTCTCCTGCCGTCAGATAAGACAGCATTACTGACCTATTTGCAAGAGCGCTTCGACGCTCACGCCTTCGGCAAAAACTCCGCGCCGCGCCGGCGCGCGAAATCCTGGAACGCGCGCGCGGCCGGCGACAGCGGCCGGTCGGCGCGGTGCAGCACGAACCATTGCCGCACGATCGGCAGGCCCTCGACGTCGAGCATCGACGAGCCGCCCGTCGGCGATTTCGGCGGCGATGGTGTGGGCGGAGATCAGCGCGATGCCGAGGCCCGCCATCACCGCCTGTTTGATCGTCTCGTTGGAGCCGAGTTCGATGCCGGGCTGCGCCTGCGCGCACGCTCAGTGTCGCCGAGGAAATAGTCGAACAGCGAGCGCGTGCCGGAGCCCGGTCTCGCGGAACAGGAACGCCTCGCCCGCCAGCGCGCTCGCGTTCGAGGCCGCGCGACGCCGCGAGCCGATGGCCGGGCGGCGCGATGATGACATAGGGGTGCGGGCCGATCGGCGCCTTCTCGACCGGCGAGATCGCCCGGCGGCCGGCCGGCGAGCGCGATGTCGGCCTCCTGCGCGCGCAACAGGCCATCGTCTCGTCGCGATTGCCGATGCAGGAATTTGCAGTTCGAGCTTGGGATGTTCGGCGACGAAGGCGGCGATCAGCCGCGGCGCGAAATATTTGGCGGTCGACACCACCGCCGACCGACAGCCGGCCGCCGCGCCCGGCGCGCAGATCCTCCATCGCCTCCAGCAATTCGCGCACCGCGCGCTCGATCGTCTCGACATGCGCGAGCGCCGCCTCGCCGGCGGAGTTGAGCTTCAGGCCGGCCGGCGTGCGCGCGAACAGCGCGACGCCGATCGCCTCTTCAAGGCCCTTCACGCGCGCCGTCAGCGCCGCCGGCGTCATGTTGAGCGCGTCCGCCGCGCCGACCAGCGAGCCGGCCTCGGCGATGGCGAGCAGCGTCTGCAATTGCGCGAAGGTGATCTGGCGGGTGCGCGCGTTCGAAGGCGCTGGCTTTCATCGGGCGCATTCAATTCGTTCTAACGGAATATCAAAATTAATTCAGTTTTCTTTGGCGCGGAAGCCGCATATCGATCCCGCATCAGCAATAAGTGTCGGCAGGGAGGAAGACCGATGGACATGTCCCGGGCTCGGAGTTCGAGCGCCACGAGTTCCTGCGCGAGACCGCGCCCGCCGACCTCGCCGAAACCATCGCGGCCTTCGCTCGGCCGCGCGCGCCGTGGCCGCGCTGATCCGGCGCGGACCGATCGCCGGCGCGCTCGGCGCGGAGGTCGGCGTCAACTCCGACGGCGACGCGCAAAAGCGCTCGACCTCTTCGCCGACGAGGCGTTCGAGCGGCGTTGCGCAACGCCTCGGTGCGCGCGCTCGCCTCCGAGGAGCGCGACGACGTCGACGCCGCTCGACGCCGACGGCAAGTTTCTGGTCGCGCTCGATCCGCTCGACGGCTCCTCCAACATCGACGTCAACATCACGATCGGCACGATATTCTCCGTGCTCGACGCGCCGGCGACGGAAATCGTCTCCGCCGCAGACTTTCTTGCAGCCCGGCCACCGCCAGCGCGCCGCCGGGCATCGTCGCTCTACGGCCCGCAAACCTCGTTCCTCTTCACCACCGGCGCCGGCGCGCATGTCGCCACGCTCGATCCCGCGAGCGACCGCTTCTTCCTCACCAACCAGCACCTCGCGATCCCCGAGGGCGCAGCGAATTCGCGATCAACATGTCGAACTCGCGCCACTGGCCGGCGCCGGTAAGGCCTACGTCGACGATCTGCTGATGGGCGCCGAGGGCCCGCGGCGCAAGGACTTCAACATGCGCTGGGTCGCCTCGATGGCGGCCGACGCCTATCGCGTGCTGCTGCGCGGCGGCGTCTATCTCTACCCCGACGACGCCCGGCCCGGCTACGGCAAGGGACGGCTGCATCTGCTCTACGAAGCCAACCCCGTCGCTTTCCTCATCGAACAGGCCGGCGGTCTGGCGATCGACGGCGTCAACCGCATTCTCGACATCGCGCTACGATGATCTGCACGCACGCACGCCGCTGATCTTCGGCTCGACCGACAAGGTCGAGACGGTGCGCGGCTATTTCCTCGAAGGCCATCGCTCGGCCGCGCGCGCGCCGCTGTTCGGAAGGCGCGGCCTTTGGCGCGCGTCATAAGGGGAGCGTTGAGATGTCCGTCAAACATCCGATCATCGCGATCACCGGCTCCTCGGGCGCCGGCACGACTTCGGTCAAGCACACGTTCGAGCAGATCTTCCGGCGCGAGAAAATCAGCGCCGTCTATATCGAGGGCGACGCCTTTCATCGCTGGGGTCGCGTCGAAATGCGCGAGAAGATGAAAGAGGCGG
>CAWIEP010000053.1:0-13920 GCA_963835115.1 uncultured Pseudomonadota bacterium | reverse complement strand
GCCGGTTGATTCTGTGCCGGGGCCGATCCCTCGCCGCCGGTGATCCCGTGCCTTTTGCGCAAGGCGCGGCGGCGGAGAAGCAGCGGAGCCTGCGCGGCGATCTCCTGCGACGGTTAGGGCCCCCCCCTGCGCCGCGCGGTGTGGCTCCTTCTCATCCCTCCCGCTTGTGGGGGTCCCAGGCGAGCGTAGTCTGGCTTTTGAGGTTGGCGCGTAGCGCCGGGGCCTCATGGTTCGAGATGGCACTTCGTGCCTCCTCACCATGAGGGTCTTGTTCTCGCCTTACTCTGAGGAGCCGCGCAGCGGCGTCTCGAAGGATGAGTTCTTACCGCTTCCTCCCCTTCGGCGGCGGTTTCTTCGGCGGCGGTGGACGCTTGGGCTGCGGCGCGGCCCGGTTCGGCAAACCGCCTTGACGCACGCCCGGCGCATTCGGCCGCTCTGCGCCGGGCGGCGGTTGCGGCTGACCCTGCTGGGTGGCGCGGTTCGGCGCCGCCGGTTGGCCTGGCTGGCCGGCGCGGTTGGGCGAGTTTGGCAGTTCGCGACCGCCCGGCCGCTGTTGCAGGTTGTTCTGGCGCTGCGGGCCGTTCTGGCCGGGCCCGCCCCCACGCGGGTTGGCGCGGTTCGGATTCGCCCTGTTCGGATTGGCTCGCCGCAATGCGCGCTGTTCGGTTCACCGACGCGGCGTCCGACGGCTTGCGCGGCGTGCACCTGGCGCACGATGCCCTGGTCGCGCGCGGCCTGTTGCGGTGAAATCGTCAGTGGCGCGGCCGTCAGGCGGCCGCCGGCGCCGGCACGGATCGTGAAGCCGCTGGAACCTTGCGCGAGCGAGCCCGAGCCGCGCGCCGCTGCGGTCGCTGACATCGATGGTGCCGACGTCGACGAGGCTGCGTCCTTCATCGAGGCATCGATTCACGATGGTTGACGCCTCGTGCTGTCGCCCCAGAAGCAGAGCGGTCTCGAAGCTCTGCAATTCGGGCCATGGCTCCGCTTGAGCCGTTGAAGTCGAAGCGTCCCCGTACGGCGCCGCCAGGAACCGCTTTTTTGCCAGGTCAAGGGTATTCGCTACGATCGCGCCATCCTCGACGCTCATGCGCTCGGCGAAGAACTCCCCCAGCCAGTCGAGCGAGAGCGCCAAATGTTCAGCGCGGATTCCCCGCGCCGACAGTACGCTGTTCAGCCAGACCAAATAATCAACCATCGGCTGGAGCGCCCCGAACTCCAGCACCGGTCTAAGAAATTCGAGATGAAATGCGAGGTCGTCACGGCAGGCGTCTCGGCCACGTGGTCCGAAGCTCCTGAAAGGCGCATCGTGGCCTCTATAGAATCGATCGCTCACGGCGTTGACGGCGTCGGTCCGAAGCTCCTGAAATTGTAAGAGGCCGGACGGGCTCAGCGTCTGTTGTGCCAAGTGCGTGTCCATGACTTCGGCCCCCTTACTAGTCCGCAAATATTTCGAAGACTTGAACCTTCGCGCTGCCCGGTACGAGCTTGAGTCCCTTGGGAATCCCCCGGTGCGCCTCGTGATACTCGTGCCCACGATGCCAGTTTCGATAACTCTGCTCGTCGCGCCAGCGCGTCACGAGCCATATCTCAGCTCGGCTATCAACCGGGCTCATAACCTCCATCCCCAAGAAGCCGATCGCCCCGTCGACAAGGTGCGGCCTGAGTCGGAAAGCGTTGCGCACGTCCTCCAACATTCCGTTGGCGATGGTGAAGCGGCTTAGCACGACAACCATGTCCGGCGACCCGATCTGACGTCATAAGCATTTTTCATAAAATCATTAATAAAAACTATTGCCGGCGACGACTTTCCCCGATCCAGCGATGGGTAGTTAGGGACGCGCCAAACCCTCAAAACTCCTTCCAATCGGACGCGACCCCGGCGCCGCCCGCCGCGCGCAGCGGTCGCGCAGTTACCGGCTCCCGGCGCGGCGGCGCCTGGCGGGAAGCCGGCGCCGCCGGGCGACGCTCAACCTCGCGCGTGCGCCCGATATCGAACTGGCGGACGAGCGTCGACAGCGCCTCGGTCTCGCGGGCGAGCGACTGGCTCGCCGCCGTGCTTTCCTCCGCCATCGCGGCGTTTTGCTGCGTGGAGGAGGAGAGCTCGCCGACAGCCTGCTTGATCTCGCCGAGCGAGGCCGCCTGTTGCCGCGCGGACACGAGGATCTCGCCGACGACGGCATTCATCTGCGCGACTTTGGCGCCGATGCGGGCGAGCGCCTCGCCGGTGGCGCTAACGAGTTGCACGCCGCCCGCGACTTCGCCGGTCGCCGCGGCGACCAACGCCTTGATCTCCTTGGCCGCCTCGGCCGACCGTTGCGCCAGGCCGCGCACCTCCGAGGCGACCACCGCAAAGCCGCGCCCGGCGTCGCCCGCCCGCGCCGCCTCGACGCCGGCGTTGAGCGCCAACAGGTTGGTCTGGAACGCGATCTCGTCGATGGCGCCGATGATCTTGCCGATGTCGCTGGAGGATTTCTCGATGCGTCCCATGGCGCTGATCGCCTTGGCGACGACTTGGTTGCTGGCTTGCGCCTCGGCGCCGGCCTCGGTGACGATGGCCTGCGCCGCCTGTGCGCCTTCCGCTGTCTTCGCCACTTGCGCCGCGACATCTTCCAGAGCCGCCGAACTTTGCTCGATGCTGGAGGCCTCGTGCTCGGTTCGCGACGAAAGATTCTGAGTGGCGCTGGCGATATCGCTCGTGGCGCGAGAAATCGAATCGATGCTGTCCGCGACGCTCTTCATGGTGTCGCCCAGAGCGGAAACCGCCAAGTTGAAGTCGCCGGCCATTTCTTGAAATCGGACGGCGAGGCCGTCCGGAATCCGGCACGTCAGTTTGCGAGCGGCGAGCTCGCCGAAAGCAGACCGGTAAGCCTCGATGGCGACGGAGGCCTCACTCGCCGAGTCGGCGGCGCGGCTTTCTGCGGCGTTGCGATTCGTTTCGAGCGCGTTCAAATACGCGGTTGTGGAGAGCGCGTAGTCGAGGAGGACGATACGGGCGAGCGCGCTGACGGCCTTGCCGGCGGCGTCGCCGCGGGCGAAGGCGCCGCCGCGCAGCGCGCCCTTGGGCCAGATTTGCGCGATCGTCGCCGAGATCAGATGGTCGGCGATCTGCCCATAGCCGGCGGCGTACCATGTCGGCGACAGACCAATGCGCGCATGGGTTTGGCCGATGCGGATCGCCTGCTCCACCCAATGGCCCTCGAATTCGCCGGACGCCAGCTTGCGCCAATGCTCGATCTGGGCCGCCTTGGCGCGATCGACCATCGCCTGATCCGCGAAGAACCCGCGCGTCTGCGGCATCGCCTGGGCGCGGGCGTAAAACTTTTCGAGCGCCCGCGGGACCTCGCGATCGACAATCGACTTGATCGCCTTCAGCGCCTGTCGCGTCGCATCGTCAAAATCCATTAGGCTCAGTTGCTCGCGAAAGTCTTTGCCGGAACTCGTTATCGGCGCCAGTCTCGATATGCATGCGTGCCGCGCTCCCCGCGTCGGGCCAAGTCGGCCTGCGCATCCCTATCGAGTTAGCTTCGCGTCCTTGCGTGAAACTCACGCGGGCGGCGGGCGACTTGACTTCCGCCTGAACGCGAGTTTCAGTTTTTAACGATGGCGGAGAACGCTCATGGACGTTCATGTGCTGGTCGGCTCCAAGAAGGGCGCCTTCTTGCTCGAAAGCGACGCCGGCCGCCGAGACTGGCGCGTGCGCGGGCCGTTCTGCGAGCATTGGCCGCTGACCCATGTCGCGGCCGATCCCGCGACCGGGACGATCTACGCCACGGGCGGCAACGCATGGTTCGGACCGGCGGTTTGGCGATCGCGCGACTTCGGCGTGACCTGGACCCATTCGAGCCACGGCCTCGCTTACCCGCAGGGCGAGACGCCCGTTCAGTGCGCGTGGAGCGTGCTGGCGGCGCACGGCCGGCTCTATGTCGGCGTCGAGCCGGCCGGCTTGTTCGTCAGCGACGATGGCGGCGAGAGTTTTCGCGAGATCGAGGGCCTGCGCCGGCACCCGAGCCGTCCACAATGGCAGCCGGGCGGCGCCGGCCTCATCCTGCACTCGATCGTCGCCGATCCCGCCGACGCGCGCCGCCTGTGGGTCGGCATTTCCTCCGTCGGCGTGTTCTACACGCAAGACGGCGGCGAGACCTGGAGCCCGCGCAATACCGGCACGCGCTGCGACTACTTGCCCGAGGGAGAGCGCTATCCCGAGTTCGGCCAATGCGTGCATAACCTGACGTTGGCGCCCGGCCATTCCAACCGGCTCTATCAGCAGAACCATTGCGGCATGTATCGCAGCGACGACGGCGGCCAATCCTGGCGCAGCATCGAGGCCGGCTTGCCGTCGAGCTTCGGCTTTCCCGTCGCCGCCCATCCGCGCGATCCCGAAACCCTGTTCTTCCTGCCGCTCAACGGCGCCGAACAAGGCCGCTATCCCCCCGACGCCCGCGCGGCGGTCTGGCGCTCGCGCAACGGCGGCGCGGGCTGGAGCGATTTGCGCGAGGGCTTGCCGCAATCCGGCGCCTATTTCGGCGTGATGCGGCAGGCGTTGGCGACGGACGGCCTTGATCCCGCAGGCGTCTATTTCGGCACGAGCAACGGTTCGATCTACGCCAGCCGCGACGAAGGAGAAAAGTGGGTATGCTTGGCGCAAAACTTGCCGGCGATCTCCTCGATCGAAACGCTGACGACGGCATAATGCGCGCGCCCGCCGTCGTCCGCCTGCCGCAGTTGCTGACGGCGCTGTTTCCCGGCGCCGAGCGCGTCGTCCGCATCGAGGCGGCGACCGTCGACGACGTCATCGGCGGGCTGGAGGCGCGCTGGCCCGGCATGCGCGACCGGCTTTGCGACACAACGCCGGCGGTCCGACGTCACATCAACGTGTTCGTCGAGGGGCGGCGCGCGAGGCTCGACACGCCGCTGGCGCCGGGCGCCGACGTCTATGTGCTGACGGCGGTGAGCGGGGGGTGACCTACCGCCCGCCCGCGAGTTCGTAGATATGGGCGAGCAAATCGGCGGGGTCTTCGTAGACCCGTAGCGCCGAGGCGCGCTGCAACTCCTCCTCGCCATAGCCGCCGCTGAGCAGGCCGACGCCGAGCGCGCGCGCCCTTGCGGCGGCCAGCATGTCCCAGATCGAATTGCCGATCACATAGGCGGTTTCTATCGGCGCGCCGAGGCGCGCGGCGGCGGCCAGGAACAGGTCGGGATCCGGCTTGGCGCGAGCGACCTGGTCGCGCGTCACGACGACCGTCACGTTGGGATCGACGCCGAGCGCGCGCAAGTTAACGCCTGCCGTCTCCATTTTCCCGCTGGTGGCGATCGCCCACGGAATCGCTTTGGCCGAGAGGTGATCGAGCAATTCGCGCGCGCCCGGCAGCGGCCGGATTTTGCCACCCATGCCGCGATAGGACTCGGCGTGCGCGGCGCTGAGCCGGGCGAGGCGCGCCTCGTCGAGCGTAACGCCGGTTTCGCGCGCCAGCTGATTGGTGAACAGGCCGCCGCTCATGCCGATCTTGCGGTGGATGCGCCACACCGAGAGCGCCAGCCCCTCCGCGTCGAGCGCCTGTTTCCAGGCGAGCACATGTTCATAGACGCTGTCGACCAAGGTGCCGTCGAGGTCGAACAGAAAGGCGGGATGGGCGGCCATGAAAGCTCCGTTGCGCCGCGCCGTGGCCGAGCCCGCGCGCGCGTGTTATGGGCTTTAGCGAAAGCTAAAGTCCGGGTCATCCCATGTCCGCCGTATTGACCGCTGAAACCGACGTCCGCGCCGCCATGCGCGAGATCGGCGTCAAGGCCCGCGCCGCCGCGCGCATCGTCGCCAACGCCGAGCCGCAGCAAAAAACGCGGGCGCTGACCGCCGCCGCCCGAATTTTACGCGCGCGCGGGCGCGAAATCCTCGCCGCCAACGCCCGCGATCTCGGCGAGGCGCGCGGTCTGTCGCCGGCATTCGTCGACCGGCTGACGCTCAATAAAGCGGGCATCGAGGCGATGGCGCGCGCGGTCGAGGACATCGCCGCCCTGCCCGATCCCGTCGGCCGGGTGCTGGCGACCTTCGAGCGCCCGAACGGGCTGAAAATCGAGCGCGTGGCGACGCCGCTCGGCGTCGTCGGCGTCATCTACGAGAGCCGCCCCAACGTAACCGCCGACGCGGGCGCCCTGTGCCTGAAGAGCGGCAATGCGGTGGTGCTGCGCGGCGGGTCCGACAGTTTCCACTCTTCCGCCGCGATCCACGCATGCCTCGTCGCCGGCCTCGCCGAGGCCGGCCTGCCGGAAGCCGCGATCTCGCGCGCGCCGTTCGCCGCGCGCGAGGCGGTCGGCGAGATGCTCAGCGGGCTCGACGGCGGGCTCGACGTGATCGTGCCGCGCGGCGGCAAAAGCCTGGTGGAGCGGGTGCAGCGCGAAGCGCGCGTGCCGGTGTTCGCGCATCTGGAAGGCGTCGTGCATGTCTACGTCGATGCGACCGCGGAACTCGAAAAGGCGATAAAGCTCGTCGTAAACTCGAAGATGCGCCGCACCGGCGTCTGCGGCGCCGCCGAGACGCTTCTTATTGCGCGCGACGCCGTTCCGCGCCTCGCGCGGCCGCTCGTCGAGGCGCTGATCGGCGCCGGCTGCGCGGCGCGCGGCGACAAGGAGATTTGCTCGCTCCTGCCCCAGGTCGCGCCGGCGAGCGACGACGACTGGCGCACGGAATATCTCGACGCGATCATTTCCGTCGCCGTCGTCGCCGGGCTTGACGCGGCGATTGCGCATGTCGAGACCTATGGCTCGCACCACACCGACGCCATCGTGACCGAGGATGCGACGGCGGCGGAGAGTTTCTTGCGCGAAGTGGATTCTGCAATCGTGCTGCACAACGCCTCCACGCAATTCGCCGACGGCGGCGAGTTCGGGTTCGGCGCGGAAATCGGCATAGCCACGGGACGGATGCACGCGCGTGGGCCGGTCGGCGTCGAGCAGCTATGCACGTTCAAATACCGCGTGCGCGGCGACGGGCAGACGCGCCCCTAGGCAGGGACCAATGGGCGCGTCGGCCAAAGACAGTTTCGCCATTCTGGCGTCCCAGGCGAGGGAACTGCTCGACGCCGCGACGCCCCAAAAACATCAGTTCTTTTTCGAACCCCTCGGCATAACGGCGCCGGCGCGGCGCGCCTTTGTTGAGGGCTGCCTGGGCTTGGGCGAAAAGCGTCGCGCCGAGCGCAGAATCCGGACGCAATCCATCCCGCGGGTGATTCATCGCATCTGGCTGACCGCCGAGGAAAACCCGCATTTTCCGCCCGAGACGTTCGTGCAGCGCATCGGTCGGCAGATGGCCGACGTCGGCGATTTTTGCGCCTGCATGTTCTGGAGCAATTCCGAGGCGGTGTTGAAGGATGTGGAGGCTCGGCTTGCGCCGTCCGGGCCGAAGCCGCGCATCCAGTTTGTCTCGACAGCGGCGTTATCAGACGACCCCGTGCTCGCGCGCGTCGGACTCGCCGTGCGGGCGAGGAAATATGTGCTGGCGGGAGACATCCTCAAATATCTGCTGCTGGCGCGCTTCGGCGGGCTCTACGCCGATCTCGGCGTCGATTTTCGCCAGCCGCTGATCGACGTCGTCTTGGCGGGCGAGGTCTCGTTGTATCTGTCGCACGATCTGTTCTTCCAGCCGGCGTTCATGGCGGCGCCGCCGTTGTCGCCACCCTTCCAAATGTTTCGCCATCTGTTGCTCCGGCCAGAAATTTTGGCGGCCTTGTGCATCGACATGTCCCGCCAAAACTCGCCGGAAGCCGAGATCTGGACCCACGGCGGACTCGGCTTCAGCGCCGCCCTGATGCTGTTTTTCGATCGAACCTACGACGTGCTGCCGATCGTGCCGACGCCGGGCTTTCTACACGTGGAATTGCTGCGTTCCTGGTACGGCGAGGCCGACAGTTTCGGCGGCGTGAAAGTGGGCGAGGCGAGACCCACCCACATCGACGCCGCGCAATGCGCGGCGCTCGCCAGTGGGTTCGAGGCCCTGCGCTTCGGCGGCGCTGCCGGCGCGCGGCTGAAAGTGATCGCCGGCCTCAACAACCTCTATATGGTGGATTCGTTGGAATTCAGCGGGCGCCTGAAGCGGCGGCTATCGCGGTTTCGAATATTCGGTTTATGAAGGCGAACGCAGATTTCGCTGCCCAAACGCGCACGGGGGAAACGCAGCATGTCGAACGCGGCGCCCATTCTCGATCTCGACCCGTTCGACGACGCCTTCCTCGAAAACCCCTATCCGTTCCACGAGCGGATCCGCGAAGCCGGGGCGGTGGTCTTTCTCAACGGCTACGGCATTTACGCTTCCGCGCGCCACGCCGAAGTCACGAAGGGCTTGAGCGAATGGGAGACGTTCTCCTCGGCTTCCGGCGTCGGCCTCGAAGATTTCCGCCGCACGACGCCGTGGCGGCCGCCGAGCCTGATCCTGGAGGCGGACCCGCCGCTGCACACCCGCAGCCGCACCGCGCTCAACCGCGCGCTTTCGGCCAAGGCCATGGCGGGATTGCGGGAGCGCTTTCACGCCGCCGCTGAGCGGCTCGCCGACACGCTCGTCGGCCGCGACGAAATCGACGCGATCGCCGAGATCGCCGAGACCTATCCGCTCAGCGTGTTTCCCGGCGCCATCGGGCTCGGCCCCGAAGGTTTGGAGAACCTGTTGCCCTACGGCTCGATGGCGTTCAACGCGTTCGGGCCGCGCAACAAGCATTTTGAGGCGTCCTTTCAGAACGCCGCGCGCGTCGTCGGCTGGATCAACGCGCAATGCGCGCGCGAGGCGCTCTCCCCGGACGGGCTCGGCGCCGTCGTCTGGGCGCCGTCGACACCGGCGAGATCACGGCCGAGGAGGCGCCGCTGCTGGTGCGCTCGATGCTGACCGCGGGGCTCGACACCACGATCATCGCCATCGGCAACGCGCTGTTCGCGCTTGCCGCTCATCCCGACGAGTGGCGGAAACTGCGGGAGAACCCGGCGCTTGTGCGCCCGGCCTTCGACGAAATGCTGCGTTTCGAATCGCCGGTGCAGACGTTCTTTCGCACGACGACGCGCGCGACCGAACTCGGCGGCGTCGCGCTGCCGCAGGACGCGAAGATCCTGCTGTTTCTCGCCGGCGCCAACCGCGATCCCCGCCGCTGGGAAAACCCGGAGCGTTTCGACGTCACGCGCAAGGCCCCCGACCACGCCGCTTTCGGCGCAGGCATCCACAAATGCGTCGGCCAAATGCTGGCCCGCCTCGAAACGGAGATGATGCTGACCGCCCTGCTGAAACGCTTCGACGCGATCGCGTTGGCCGGCGAACCCGAGCGCAAGCTCAACAACACGCTGCGCCAACTCGCCCGTCTGCCCATTCGGTTGAGCGCGGCCTGAAGGGAACCCGGCAGCCCGACTGCGGTTTTCCTATCCAACAAGGGAGAACGGACATGGCGGAATCGATGCGACAGAAGCGCGTCGCCGGACGGGTGATGCATGAATTCAAACACGACGAACTCGACAGCGGCGCCGGCGGCAAGGGCGGAAAGGTCAAGAGCCGCCGTCAGGCCATCGCCATCGCGCTGAGCGAGGCCGGCGCCTCCAACCGGCAGAGCCCACGGCGCAACCAACAGAACCTCCGCCGCGCCGAGCGCGCCGAGGCCGAAGGAAAGACGGGCCAGCAGGCGCGCGAAGGCAAGTCGCGCGTCGGCGCCGAAGGAAAGCGCGAAAGCACACGCGCGATGGGCGGCAAGGACGCACGCAAACCCGCCGCCCGAGGGCGGAAGGCCGCTGTCGCGCGCGCCCGCAGCGGCGACGGGCCGACGCGCAAAGAGCTCTACGCCCGCGCCCGGCGCAAGGGCGTCGCCGGCCGTTCGCGGATGAGCAAACAGCAACTCCAGAACGCGCTCAGCCTCCGCTAGGGACTGACGGAGAACTCAGTCGCCTCGATATCGAGCGTGCCGACCATCGTCGCGATCGACACGCGAAACGGGACGAGCACGGGCAGGCCGGCGACGGGCGCCAGCCAGATTTGCATATCCTTGTTCTCCGCCATGTATTTCGTCGCCGGGCGATCCCTTCGGTGACCGGCGATCGGCACATAGCGCACGGCGCAGACGGCGACGGGGCCGCTGTAGCCCTTCGCCTTCACGTTCCGCTCGCCGGCGTAACTGAGCTTCAGATCGAACCGAGTGTAGCCGTCGAAAATCGGCAGGGTGCGATCGCAGGCGGCGGGAGACAGGGCTGGCCCGGACTTCGGCGCGGGGAAAATATAGGCGCCGACGGGGTCGATGATGTCGGCCTTGTCCTGCGGCCGCAGCGGCGCCCGGTCCGGCGCGTCGCCGAACGGCGGCGAAATATCGACCGCCGCGACGGCGTTGTTCTTGATCGCCATGCGGATCGTGCGGGTCATGCTGTTATTGGCCGCTATCGTTGCGAAGGTCGCCGGCGCGATCCGCCCGTCGACGATGGCGCCCTTGCCGATCGAGGCGCCGTGTGAATTGTTGACGAGCCGCGCCAGCGCGTTGAGTTTGGCGGAGCCTTCCACGTGGTAGCTCGCGGGGGTGATCTCCGCCTTCACCACGCCGGCGCCGAGCGGCAAGTCGAGCAGCGAGATCGAATAAACCGCGCGCAACGTCTCGGCCGCCGCCGATCCGGCCCCCAACGCGGCGAGCGCCGCGACGGCGCAGGCCCAACCCCATCGCATTTGCGACGCTCCGTGATTTGGAATTTTCCCCCGTCGCATAGCATCCTGGCGAGGAAATGCCGAAATGCCACAACACCTGTGAAATTTTTCATCTTGCCGCTGTCAAGACCTTGCGGCGCGGCCGGGCGCGGACGTAACTTCGCTCCATGGTGGAGACCCTCATATCTGTTCGAATGGCGCGGCCCGGCGACGAGGAGGGGATTGCGCGCGTCCACGATGCGGCGTGGCGGGACGCCTATCGCGGCGTCATCCCGGGGCGCGAGCTGGAGCGCATGGTGCAGCGGCGCGGGCCGGCCTGGTGGCGCCAGGCGATCCGCGCCGGCACGCGGCTGATCGTGCTCGACTTCGCCGACAACCGTCGCCGGCTACTCGAGTTATGGGCGCAACCGCATGCCGGCGCTCGGCTATGGCGGGGAGATTTTCGAACTCTACCTCACGCCGGAATATCAGGGCGTCGGTCTCGGGCGGCGCATGTTCGAGGCGGCGCGCGACGATCTGGCGACGCACGGATTTCCGACCTTCGTCGTCTGGGCGCTCGGCGGCAACGAGCGCGCGATCGAGTTCTACCAACGTAGGGGCGGCGCGATCGTGCGCCGCGCGCGAGAAAGGTTCGGCGACGAGACGCGCGAGCGCATCGCCTTCGGCTTCGAATGAGGCGCGTCAACGACATCGAGGGCGACGAACGTGAATCTGGACGCGATCAGCTACGGCGACAAAGCGCCCCGACGAAGTCAACGTCGTCATCGAGGTGCCGATCGGCGGCGAGCCGATCAAATACGAGATGGACAAGGCGAGCGGCGCGCTGTTCGTCGATCGCTTCCTCTACACCTCGATGCGCTATCCCGGCAATTACGGCTTCATCCCGCATACGCTTGTCCGACGACGGCGACCCCTGCGACGTCATCGTCGCCAACACGCGCGCGATCATCCCCGGCGCCGTGATGAAATGCCGCATCGTCGGCGTGCTGGTCATGGAGGACGAGGCGGGCGGCGACGAGAAGCTGCTCGCGGTGCCCGCGACCAAGCTGACGCAGCGCTACGCCAAGGTCGCCAACTATACCGATCTGCCCGAGATCACGTTGAAGCAGATCGAGCATTTCTTCGCCCATTACAAGGATCTCGAGCCCAACAAATGGGTGCGGATCGTGCGCTGGGGCGACGCGCAGGAGGCGCATGGTCTCGTTACGCAGGGCATTGCACGCGCCAAAGCGGCGAAGGCGGTCGCCGGGCCCGCCGCTTAAGCCGCCGAAGCGCGGCCAAGCCCAGGCGTAACCCCCTCATGCGGGAGGACAAATGAAGCGGTCGTTCATCGACGCGCGCATCGAGACGATGCTCGCGTTCTGCGAGCGCCACGGCGTGCGGCTGCCGCCCTTCGCGCTTTGGGGCGAAGCGGATTATCGCGCCGATGGGACCGCAGCGGCGCGCATTCTCGAAGGCGGCCTCGGCTGGAATATCGTCGAATTCCAGCCTGGCGAGTTCGCCGAAGCGGGCTTTGAGCGTGTTCACGCTGCGGATGGGCGACTGGCGCCAGTCTGAGCCACGGCCGCGGCCGGCTCTATGCGGAAAAGGCGCTGTTGGCCGAGGACGGCCAGCGCACGCCGCATCATTATCACATCGTCAAGACCGAGGACATCGTCAACCGCGGCGGCGCCAAGTTCGTCGTCGAACTCGTCAAAGTCGATCGCGCGGGCGTGGCGCTGAAGGAGCGGTTTCCGCGTGCTCAAGGACGTCAAGACGCTCGACCTCGGGCCAGGCGACCGCGTCACCCTGGAACCCGGCGAAAGCCTGACGCTGGAGCCCTTCGTCGCCCATGCGTTCTGGGCCGAAGGCGGCGCGACGCTGGCCGGCGAAGTCTCGCTCGCCAACGACGACCGCACCGACAATTATTTCCTGCCGCTCCTGCCGCCGTCGGCGCCGATCGAAGAAGACGCGCCCCGCCGCTTCATCACCGTGCGCGATCACGCGCGGCTGGCGCCGGTGGCGTGAGCGCGCAATCGCCGCCATAGTGGCCCTGGGGCAAGAGGGCGCATGGCGGAGCTCGCGGTCGAAATGCGCGGCGTGCACAAGTGGTACGGCGCGTTCCATGTCCTGAAAAACATCGATCTCGACGTCGCGCGCGGCGAGCGCATCGTCATCTGCGGCCCGTCCGGCTCGGGCAAGTCGACCTTGATCCGCTGCATCAACCGGCTTGAGGAGCATCAGCGCGGAATCATCAAGGTGGACGGCACGGAACTGACGCCGGACGTGCGCTCGATCCACGAAGTCCGGCGCGAAGTCGGCATGGTGTTCCAGAACTTCAATCTGTTTCCGCATCTGACCATATTGGAGAATTGCACGCTGGCGCCGATCTGGGTGCGCAAGACGCCGAAGCGCGAGGCCGAGGCGCTGGCGATGCGGTTCCTGGAGAAGGTCAAAATCCCCGAGCAGGCCGACAAATATCCGGGCCAGCTCTCGGGCGGTCAGCAGCAGCGCGTGGCGATCGCGCGGGCGCTGTGCATGAACCCGAAAATCATGCTGTTCGACGAGCCGACCTCGGCGCTCGACCCGGAAATGGTCAAGGAAGTGCTCGACACCATGGTCGCGCTTGCGCGCGAGGGCATGACCATGCTTGTCGTCACTCACGAAATGGGTTTCGCCCGACAGGTCGCGGACCGCGTCGTGTTCATGGATCGCGGCGAGATCGTCGAAATCAACGCGCCGGAGCCGTTCTTCGCCGCGCCCCAGCATGAGCGCACGCGGCAATTCTTGAGCCAGATTTTGCGATGAGCCAGCGTCAGTGCGCCGCGTCCGCCGCGCCGATCCCATCGAACGGCGCGGTCGCCACGCCCGCCGCGGCGGCGCCGACGGCGTGGGTGGCGTTGATCGCGATGGCGCCGACGGTCTCGCCGAGGTTGGATTTCGCGTCGCTCAGCGGCTGACCCGAAGCGAGCCGGGCGCCAATCGCCTGCACGACGTCGGCGCTGGCGAATTTGTTGTGATTGACGGGATCGTCGGTCGCAATCGAGGTGAGATCGACGACGTGAACGTTGGCGCGCTCCAGTTCGCTGCGGAACGGCTCACGCGTGGGGTCGACGGCGCCGAGCCTGGGTTCATCGCCGGCGATCATTTGCGAGAGCCCGAGCGCCTTGTCGTCCTGCGCGACGAACAGCGTGATCGGCGCCGGTTTGTCGCCGTTCTCGATCTCGGCGATCTCGCGCCGGAACACGTCGACGTCGATATCGGGCGAGGCGAGCATGATGTTCTTGATCTTGGGC
>CAWIEP010000052.1:0-14305 GCA_963835115.1 uncultured Pseudomonadota bacterium | reverse complement strand
CATCCAGCCCGTCTTTGCACCCAGGCAATGCTGATCTCGATGTCGCAATCGGCCGCCCCAATTCTGAAAGCATCCAGATCGGCAGGCAGGCATAGATCTTCGACGGAGTTCGCGCTGAGTCCAATCGACACTTCTGCGATTCGGATGCAGCAACGATGCACTCCGCCATATTGCCCTCTCACCGCCACTTGCGCTGTTTCAGCGATCATTCACGTCATCCATGGAAGATGGTTAATCCGCCTCCTGGTTAAGATCCAACGAACATACACCCGCCCAGTGCCGAACAAGTCGGAACTGGTCCGCTGGTATTCATGGACTTACAGTGTCCCAGCACGGCCTCCCCTGGGCGCAGGCTGATGATCGAAAGTTGGGGCCCAGTTCGCTGATCGCGCTGGCGCAATGCGACATCGGCCTGTCGCCGACGCCATGGCAGCGATCGACCTTTCCGCCCGAATTCCTGCCCAAGATTCACGTCGCCCACGAGGGCGTCGACACCGCGCTGGCTCGCGCCCGACCCCGCCGCCAAGTTCAATCTGCCCGGCGGCCCGGCGGCTCGACGCCAAGACGAAGTCATCACCTATTTCGCCCGCGGCCTGGAGCCGATGCGGGGCTTTCATATTTTCATCGCGCCATTCCCGAAATCCAGCGCGCGCGGCCGAACGCCGAGATCGTGGTGGTCGGCGCCGAGGAGACCTCCTATGGCAATCCGCCGCCGGACGGCGGCACTTGGAAGCAGTACTGTCTTCGCGAAGTCCTGTCGGAGATTGACCTCTCCCGCGTGCACTTTCTGGATCGGCTGCCTCACGCCAGCTTGAGGGCGCTCATGCAGGTGTCGACGGCCCACGTCTATCTGACCTATCCCTTCGTGCTGTCCTGGTCATGCATCGAGGCCATGTCGGTGGGCTGCGCGATCGTCGCTTCCGACACCGCGCCGGTGCGCGACGTGATCGAGGACGATGAGAACGGGGTGCTGACGCCGTTTCACGACCACCGGGCGCTCGCAGCGGCGATCTGCGATCTCGTCGCCGACGCGCCGCGGCGCGCCCGACTTTCCAAGGCGGCGCGGGAGACCGCGCTGTTCGGCTTCGACATCCGGCCCCTAGTGCGGCGAACCCTCGACATTCTGGGCATCGACATTGCTGGCCGCGGCGCGGAGCCGATCGGTCATTTTCCCGCCGCCGTTGGCGGATAAGGCATTGGAGGGGAGGGGAATTCCTCAGTATGTCAGCAAGCCAGCCGAGTTGGAGGCCGCGTCGATTATGAAGGCGCTAAGTTTCGCCGGGCAAGCCCCGGCCGTGAGCGACGCCTCGCCGACTTGGCTGCAATGCCTCGCGATCGTCGGCCGTTCGCACGGCTTCAACCTGACGATTTCGCAGCTGGTCAAAGACAATCTCTTGAGCGGCGACAGCGTCAACGTTGGGGAGATGCTGAGATGCGCCAGACACGCCGGCCTGAAGGCGCGACTGATTAAGCTCGGCTTCGACGATCTCACGCGTGAAGAAGGCGCTGCCGGCCGTCGTCAAACTGAAGACCGGCGCGGCGATGGTCCTCAACGAGGTCGAGCATCGCGGACACACCCCTTACGTCATTCTGCGCGATCCCGACGCCGAGGAAGGTTCGGCGATCGCGATCGATCGTCTGCGTCTGGAGGAGATCTGGACCGGCGAGGTCGTCCTCCTCCGCCGCGAATACAAGATGACGGACGAAGACAAGCCGTTCGGCTGGCCGCTCGTGATTGGTCTGTTCCTGCGCGAGAAGCGACTGCTGCGCGACCTGATCTTCGGCGCGCTGGCGCTCAGCCTGCTGGCGCTGACGCCGATGCTGTTCTGGCGCATCCTCACCAGCACCGTGTTGTTGCACCGCACGTTCAACACCTTCACCGTGTTGTGCGTCGGCGTATCCGTGCTCTTCGTGGTCGAAGGGGTGCTGATCTATTTGCGCCACTCTCTCTTGCAGATCATCACGGCGCGCGTCGATACGCGGTTGGCGGAATATATTTTCGACCGGCTGCTCGACCTGCAGATCGATTACTTCGAACGCCATCCCGTGGGCGAGATTTCGCACGACATTCGCGAGGCCGATAAAATCCGCCGTTTCATCAACGATCGCGGCTTCGGCACGTTTCTCAATTCGTTGGCCCTGTTCATCAAGCCGGTGATCGCGAGCGCGATCGTGGTCAGCAAGGCGCTGAACGCGAACATCACCGGCAGCAGGATGAACAGGGCCAACGAATCGAGAAACGTGCCGAAGCCCTGATCGTTGATGAAACGGCGGATTTTATCGGCCTCGCGAATGTCGTGCGAAATCTCGCCCACGGGATGGCGTTCGAAGTAATCGATCTGCAGGTCGAGCAGCCGGTCGAAAATATATTCCGCCAACCGCGTATCGACGCGCGCCGTGATGATCTGCAAGAGAGAGTGGCGCAAATAGATCAGCACCCCTTCGACCACGAAGAGCACGGATACGCCGACGCACAACACGGTGAAGGTGTTGAACGTGCGGTGCAACAACACGGTGCTGGTGAGGATGCGCCAGAACAGCATCGGCGTCAGCGCCAGCAGGCTGAGCGCCAGCGCGCCGAAGATCAGGTCGCGCAGCAGTCGCTTCTCGCGCAGGAACAGACCAATCACGAGCGGCCAGCCGAACGGCTTGTCTTCGTCCGTCATCTTGTATTCGCGGCGGAGGAGGACGACCTCGCCGGTCCAGATCTCCTCCAGACGCAGACGATCGATCGCGATCGCCGAACCTTCCTCGGCGTCGGGATCGCGCAGAATGACGTAAGGGGTGTGTCCGCGATGCTCGACCTCGTTGAGGACCATCGCCGCGCCGGTCTTCAGTTTGACGACGGCCGGCAGCGCCTTCTTCAGGCGCGTGAGATCGTCGAAGCCGAGCTTAATCAGTCGCGCCTTCAGGCCGGCGTGTCTGGCGCATCTCAGCATCTCCCCAACGTTGACGCTGTCGCCGCTCAAGAGATTGTCTTTGACCAGCTGCGAAATCGTCAGGTTGAAGCCGTGCGAACGGCCGACGATCGCGAGGCATTGCAGCCAAGTCGGCGAGGCGTCGCTCACGGCCGGGGCTTGCCCGGCGAAACTTAGCGCCTTCATAATCGACGCGGCCTCCAACTCGGCTGGCTTGCTGACATACTAGGAATCCCCCTCCCCTCCAATGCCTTATCCGCCAACGGCGGCGGGAAAATGACCGATCGGCTCCGCGCCGCGGTCAGCAATGTCTATGCCCAGAATGTCGAGGGTTCGCCGCACGCAGGGCCGGATGTCGAAGCCGAACAGCGCGGTCTCCCGCGCCGCCTTGGAAAGGCGGGCGCGCCGCGGCGCGTCGGCGACGAGATCGCAGATCGCCGCTGCGAGCGCCCGTGGTCGTGAAACGGCGTCAGCACCCCGTTCTCATCGTCCTCGATCACGTCGCGCACCGGCGCGGTGTCGGAAGCGACGATCGCGCAGCCCACCGACATCGCCTCGATGCATGACCAGGACAGCACGAAGGGATAGGTCAGATAGACGTGGGCCGTCGACACCTGCATGAGCGCCCTCAAGCTGGCGTGAGGCAGCCGATCCAGAAAGTGCACGCGGGAGAGGTCAATCTCCGACAGGACCTCGCGAAGACAGTGCTGCTTCCAAGTGCCGCCGTCCGGCGGCGGATTGCCATAGGAGGTCTCCTCGGCGCCGACCACCACGATCTCGGCGTTCGGCCGCGCGCGCTGGATTTCGGGAATGGCGCGCATGAAAATATGGAAGCCCCGCATCGGCTCCAGGCCGCGCGCGAAATAGGTGATGACTTCGTCTTGGCGGTCGAGCCGCGGGCCGCCGGGCAGATTGAACTTGGCGGCGGGGTCGGGCGCGAGCCAGCGCGGTGTCGACGCCCTCGTGGGCGACGTGAATCTTGGGCAGGAATTCGGGCGGAAAGGTCGATCGCTGCCATGGCGTCGGCGACAGGCCGATGTCGCATTGCGCCAGCGCGATCAGCGAACTGGCGTTCTTCGCGCTCAATCCGACGAGCCCATCCATGCCAAACTGGCCGGTCTCGAGATCGAATCCGACGTCCTGGCCCTGCGCGCGATAATAATACTCAAAATAGACCGCCATGCGCGCTTTCGGAAAACACGTGCGCAACGGCAGCGTCTCGCCCCACCCGCAATGCGCGAGCACGAGGTCGGGCTCAAAACCTTCGGACTTCAGACTCGCGGCCGCGAACATGACCTGCTCGGCGCGTCGGCATTCCGACTCGAACCGTCGCGCAAACGGATGAGCGGCGGCGATGAAACCGGGACTCGCATAGCGTCTGACGGCGACGGCGTCCGTGTCGGTGGAACTCTCCGAGCCGATCGCCGCCATCGTCCCGATGTCGAGACGCTTCAGCTCCGCCGAGACATGACGGAACTGCGCGGGGAAATTGTTGTGAACAAATAGGACGTTCATGACCCGCTTCGTCGAACGCGCATGTTGGGCCCCTACTTCCGACGGCGGAAGCCCGCGCTCCAGCGTTCCCGGCCGCCGGCGCGGCGGCAAGCCGCTCAAGGTCGCTAAATGAAATGGCGCGAGAATCCAACGATTCTCGCGCCATAAGATTAAAGTGCGTCCAGCGGTCAGACGGGGGTGGAGCCGCCGCCCGCGAAATGGATCGTGATGTTGGAGTTGGAGTTGTTGATGACGATCGTCTGACCATCGCTGAACGTCAGCGTATGCAGGCCGCCGACCGCGGTGCTCGAGTTGCTGACGAGCGAGTGAAAAGTCTGGTTCGAAGCAATGCTCGTCGCGCCGGCGCCGCTCGTAACCGAGTCGTCGCCGGTCGTGCCGAGAACCACACGATTATAGAGCGAGCCGCCCTCGATCGACGCATTGACGCCGGCGACGTCGACAAACCGATCCGCGCCGGCGCCGCCGATCATGGTGACCATGCCGGCGGCATTGCCTGCGATGAGCGTGTCCATGCCCGACCCGGCCGTAAGGGTGTCATGGCCGGTTCCGGCGACAAGGCGGTTGTTGCCGGCGACGCCGGTCATGCTGTCGTCGCCCGAGGAGCCGACCAGCGTATCGCTGCCGCCCTTGCTCGACGACCACATCGTGGTCGTGCCGCCGGTCCCCACCAAACGTGAGTTGCCGCCGCCAGTCAACACGTCCGACCCCGTGCCGCCAAGCAGGGTGTTCTTGCCCGTACCGGCCATCAGGGTGTTGTCGCCGTGAGTAACGACGAGACGATCGGCGCCGCTGCCGCCGATCAACGTGTCCGTCGCCAACCCAGTCAGGCCGCCCTTCAAGGTGTTGGCGCCGGTGCCGGCCACCAGCGAGCTGTCGCCGCCGCCGAGCAGCAGATCGCCGCCGGAGCCGCCCATCAGGGTGTTCAAGCCCGTTCCGCCGACGAGCTTGTTGTCGCCCATCGTGACTTTCAGCAAATCCGCGCCCGATCCGCCGAGCAGCGTATCCATCGCGCCGGCGATCGTGCCGCCGATCAAGGTCTGGTCGCCCGTCCCCGCCACGAGGCGCGAGTGGCCGCCGCCGACCAGCGTGTCGGCGCCGGTGCCGCCGATCAGCGTGTTCGCGCCGGAACCTGCGACGAGTGAATTCGCGCCCAGATGGACTTGCAACCTCTCAAAGCCGGCGCCGCCAACCAATGTGTCGCCGCCGACGCTGATGTCGTTGATCGTCACCGCCTGATCGCCGGCCAAGAACGTAACGGGGCCGTTGGCGTTGGTGAAGTTGAACGTTTCCGACGGCGAGTTCGGGCCGGCGCTGATGGGAGTGTTGTTAATCGGCAGCGTCGTCGTCGAGCCGGGAATCGTGATAACTTCAAGCGTAACGCCTGTGCTGACCACATCGTCGGCGCTTCCAGAGGAGCCGGGCGGCGAAACATAAGGGCCGTCCTGCGTCTCGACGCCGAGCAGGCTGTTGATTGGGCCGGGGAAGTCCCCGTTGGCCGTGAGCGCAGCGAGCGAGGCGAGAACCGTGCCCGACGTCTGCGTGCTTTCCAGCAGGGTTATCAGATCCCCGGCATTGAGTTGATAAGTCGCCATCTTCCTAGATCCTTGTAATGATTAAGATCGCTATCGGCATCTGGCGCTGCTCAGCGGCCCACCGAAGCACGGAAGACGCGGACTCGCGGCTCCCTGTCTCGTGCAGTAGCGTCCGGACCTGAAACCGCCCGGCTGGCGCTCACTTCTTCGACGCTTTGAACAGAAAACTTCACGCCAATAAGTGGATCGACGCCCGACCCGCTGACAAACTCGACTTGACGGCCGCGCTGCGACACAACCAAAGCGCCGAGGAACAGCGCCTCGGCCGCAATCTCAACGCCCGTCCTTTCCGGCTTCACGCGCATGCGAAGTCCGAGCAGCGCAAGCCCGTGGCCTCGCGTCCCGGCGTATTGTCCAGCGCCCACCCACTCGGACCAGCGCGGCGGTCGACTGCCGACCAGAACCTGCATCTCCAAAGCGGGAGCGCCGCCTTCGGCGACGATCTGCAAACCTTCCACCGCAGCGGGAGAGTCCGGACCGCCCGCCCACACGTTCTGGGCGAACGCCGTATCGCCGCGATTGGCGAGATGCGCAAGAAAAGAGAGCGGCGCTGCGAGAGGCGCCGGCGCCGCGCGGGGCGCGTCCACAGTTTCCGCCGGGGCGTCTTCCGACAGCACAATCGGCTCAAGCCGGAACGTCGCGTCCAACGAACCATCAGGAGAGCCGCGCCGCAGCGCGACGACGACGTCGGACGGACGTTCCGCGCAAACAACCAAGCAATCGCCCGGCCGCTGCAACAACCCGTTTCCGCGCCCCGGCATGTCGAGCACGGTGACGCCTGCATTCGGAGGGATCAACTTTGAGATCGCCGGGACGCCCGTCCCTTGGAAACTTACGTAACGGAAGATGTGGAGACCACGAGCGACTGCCAGCGTCGAGCCCCGGTCATATTTGACATCCCCTTCAGCCACGCCCCACTCCACCCTTCGCCATGACCACCCCCATGACTTAACCCGACGTTAACATCGACGCGCCGAAATTTGCAACCCGGAAAGTTGTGCGCCGCGAATATTTTTTGCCCGATAAGCGCAAAATTCGTTGCATTGCGATAACCAAGTTTGAGAGATCAGAGTCCCTGGAATCCCTCAAAATTTAGCGATTCGCAAGCCCTCAGTGCGGCTCTTCCCAACGCGCGTCCCTTGACTTAAGGACAAACAACTGCGCTGCAACGAGAATCATGCCCGAGCCTCACGCCCGCACTACAACCGCGGACGCCTCCCGACCCTATCGTCCGTGGGTACGCAATTTGGGCGCCAATGCCATCGCGGACATCGACGCGTTGGGCCGAGGCGCCAGCGCGCGCCTCGCGCAACGCGATTACGACACGGCTTTTGCGCTGGCCGATCGGCGCTGCCGCGTGATCGTGCCCTCCGCTCGCGATCTGCACGTCCGCGCGCTGGCGCACAAGGCCGCCGGACGAATCCATTCGGCGCGGCGCGATCTTAGCGCGGCGCTGGCGCTCGATCCCACCAACCCCGCGCTCGACGCCGTCGCGCTGGCGTGGGGAGACGACGCGTCGCGAATCGCAGCCGCCGAGCGAATCGCCGACCGCGCGACCACCCCTTGGCCGACGCGAGGGAAGGCTGTGGCGGCGCTGCTGGAAGCCGGCGCGCGGCTGACGCATCGACTCCGGCGCGGCGCCGACGGCGTGTCCGGCTGGATCGCCTGGACAGGCGGCGAGCCCCTGCAAATCGACGCAGCCACCGATCGCGAGACGCAGACGTTTCATCTCGACCCCGATCCGGATCATCCCTTGGCCACGGCTGAAATCGCCGCCGCCGAAGTGGCGATCGAAGCTTCGGATGTCAGCCAAGTCGCGCTGACGCTCAAGACCGCCGACGGCGCCGTGCTGCGCGTGACGCCGCGGCCGAACGTTCGGCCGCGTCCGCAAGCGCCCTCGCCCCACCCGACGCGGGAAAGCGCGGCGCCGCCGTTCATCACCGTGGTCGTCCCGGTCTACGAGGATTTCGAGGCGACGCGCGCCTGCCTGGAATCGCTGGCCGCCGCGCGGCCCGCCTGCGAATATCAGATTCTCGTCGTCGACGACGCCTCGCCTAACGCGCCGCTGAAGGCGTGGCTCGACGAAGCCGCCGCTTCGGGCGCGTTCCAGCTTCTGCGCAACGAGAGCAACCTCGGCTTCGCCGCCGCCGTCAACAAGGCGCTGGCGCTGCGCGCGCGCGGCGACGCGCTGCTGCTCAACGCCGACGCGCTTTTGCCGCCGGGCGCCGTCGATCGGCTCTGCGCGCTGAGCCGCGCCGAGCCCGGCATCGGCGCGGTGACGCCGTTCTCCAACAACGGCGAGCTGACGAGCTATCCCGTTCGCAACGCCGCCAATCCCATGCCCTCGGCCGCCGAAATCGCCGCGCTCGACGCGCGGGCGCGCGCGGTCAACGGCGACGCGCTCGTCGACATCCCCAACGGAATCGGCTTCTGCCTCTACGTCACGGAAGCCTGCCTCGACGCGGTCGGCGGTCTGCCGGAAATTTATGCAGAGGGCTATTACGAGGACGTCGAGTTCTGCCTCGCGGCGCGCGAGCGCGGGTTCCGCAATGTCGCGGCGCCCGGAGTGTTCGTCGGCCACGCCGGCTCCAAATCCTTCGCGGCCCGCAAACAGGCGCTGGTGATGCGCAATTTGCAGCTCATCGAGGCGCGCTTTCCCGGCTACCGGCTGGAGACCGCAGCCTTCGTGGCGCTCGACCCGCTCAAACCCTACCGCGCCGCGCTCGACGCCGCCCTGCCGCCGGTGGGGCCGGTTATTCTGGCGGTCTCGGGCCCGAACGCCGCCGCGGCGCAGGACCGGCGCCGGGCGCAGACGCTTGCCGAGCAAAACCCCGGGGCGACGGTGCTGACGCTCGACGCCGATCCGCGCGGCAGGCTGACGCTGGCAGCCATCGGCGGCGGCGCGCCGCAGTCGCTCGGCTTCGGCAACGACGAGGCCGGAGCGGCGGCGTTCGCCGCCTATCTCGGCAAGCTCGACGTGCGCCGCGTCGAATGGCGCGACCCCGCCTCATTGCCTGACGCCGCGCTGTCGGCGCTGATCGGGCTCGACGCCGAAATCGACCTCGTCTGCGGCGAGCTCGACGCGTTCACCGCGCCGCCTTCGCCGCCGCCGGGGCGTTGCGCGGCGCCGAATCAGTCGCAGCCGTGCGAAGCCTGCCGCCATCTCGGCGCCTCGTCGCCGGACGAGGCGGAGAGCTACCGATTGCGGCGGTTCAAGCTCGGCCGCGCTTTGGAGCGCGGCCGGCGCGTCATCCCGCTCGACCGGATGGGCGAGGGTTTTGCTGGGCGCGTGTTCAAGGCGCGGGCAGCGCGGTTCGACGGCCCGGCCCGCGCCGCGTCGCCGCCGTGGAGCGGCCCGCGCCTTCGCCTCGGCGCGCTCTATCCGCAACGCGCGCCGGCGGTCGAGCGGCTGTTGCTGCGGCTCGGCCGACGGCTGGCGGGGGATGGGCGCGAACTCGTCGTGTTCGGCGCCGCGCTGGACGACAACGCGCTGATGGCGACCGGAGCGGTGTTCGTCACCGGGCGCGTCACGCCCGGGGACTATGCGGAACTGGCGCGCGACTATGGCGTCGAAGCCCTGCTGGCGCCGGACCGTGGCGGCGGATACGGCGATCTCGAAGCGGCCGCCTCGGCGACGGGGCTGGCGCAGGCCTATTTCGACTGGTCGTTCGGCGCTTTCGCCGTGGAGCGCGGCGATCTATCGCTTGATCCCCGAATTTGTGATGACAAGGCGGCGGGCGAAATCGTCGCCTGGATGAACGGGGAGCCGCAAAGCTGACCATGAACATCGCGCCGCTTGCTGCGCCGAGGCCGGCGCAGATGCCCTTGGAGAGCTCGGCGGAACTCGCCTCGGAGCGGGAGATCGTCGGTTTCGTGTTCGATCCCGCCGCGCCCGAGCGTCGTTTCGTCGTCGAGTTGTGGCTCGACGGCCTTCCTTGCCGGATCGCCCGCGCCCATCAGTTCGATCCGGATTTGCAGGCCCAGGGGCGCGGCGACGGCTGCTATCGATTCGTGTTTGCGCTCGACGCCGATACGGCGGAAGGCGCGCGCGTCGCCGAGGTGCGGCTCGCCAATGTCGATACGCCCGTCGGTCGCCCGATCGCGCTCGGCGAGGCCCCGATTGCAACGGCGCGTCCGCGCGGCGAGGCGCGTTGGGCCGGCGGGCTGCGCATCAGCGGCTGGATCGCCTGGGAGCCGCGCGCGGACGGCAAGGTGCGCGCGTTCATCGACGGCGACCTCGTGTCGGAGACGCGGGCGAAATATTTTTCTCACGTCGGCGAGGCCGCGACCGGCGCGGTCGCGCGCGGGTTTGAACTGACGTTGCCGACGATTTTCGCCGACGGACGACTGCGCCGCGTCAAAGTGGTCGCCGACGACGACCGCGAATTGCCGGGCAGCCCCTGCCCGGTCGTGGCTTTTCCGCGCGGGCTCGAACAGTTTCTGGAGAACCGCGCCGAGCTTGGCGGCGAGCGGCTGCGGGCCGGGCTGTTCGACCGGCTGCTGCCGCAATCGCTGCCGCCGACCGAATATGCCGCTTGGGTGCGCGCATTCCCGCCGGCGCCGGCGTTCAGCGCCCCGGCCGCGCGGCTGGCGGTGGCGCTGATCGGGGAAGACGGCCTCGACGAGACGCTGGAGAGCCTGCACAGCCAGAATCCGGACGCGGCGGTGATCGGCGCGCTGCGCTCCGGCGCCGAGCCGATGAGCTTCGAGCCGGCCGATCTCGCCGCCTTTCTCGCTAGCGAGGCCGAAGCCGCTGAAATCGTGGTGTTCGCGCCGGCCGGCGCGCGGCTGCACCCTTATGCGCTCGATCGCCTCGCCGAGGCGCTCGCGCGTTTCCCGGACGCCGCGCTCACCTATAGCGACGTCGTCGTGGTTGACGGCCAGGGCCGCGAGTGGCCGCTGGCCTTTCCCGCCTGCGATTACGAACGGCTGCTGGAGCAAGGCTATGGCGCGCTGTTCTTCGCCGCGCGCGCCGCGCATGTGCGCGCCGCGCTGGCGCGCGGCGCCGCCGACCTCTACCGGATGTTCAACTCCGCCTTCGACGAGGCCGGCCCCTCCGGCGCGCACGCCGCCGTGCACGCGCCGGGGTTTTTGGCGCGGCTGCCGGCCGCCGACCGCACCCGCGCCGCCCCGACGCTGGCGCGCGCGACGCGCGAGCATCTGGAGGCGCGCGGGCTCAATTTCGTCGTCGAGCCGCGCGCGAGCGACCTGGCGCCAGCCGTCTGGGTGCGCCGCATCCCGCCGACGGGGCCGGTTTCGATCCTGATCCCGACGCGCAATCGCGTCGATCTGCTCAAACCCTGCCTCGAATCGCTCAAGCGCACGCTGGGGCGGGTCAACCACGAAATCCTGGTGATCGACAACGAGTCCGGCGATCCCGAAACGCTCGCCTATTTCGATGAGATCAAGGCCGACGGCGTGCGTCTCGCGAAGGTCGGCGGCCCCTTCAATTTCCCGCGGCTCGTCAATTCCGGGGCCTCGGTCGCCAGCGGCGACTATCTGCTGCTGCTCAACAACGACATCGAGGCCGAACGCGAAGGCTGGCTGGAAGAGATGTTGTCGCGCGCGGCCGAGGCCGACGTCGGCGCGGTTGGCGCGAAGCTGATCTATCCCGCCGGCGGCGTCCAGCATGCCGGCGTGGTGCTGGGGCCGAACTGGGCCGCCGCGCACGCCTTCGAGGGACGCCAGGACAGCGACCCCGGCTATGGCGAACTGATGCGGGTCGCGCATGAAACGAGCGCGGTGACGGCGGCGTGTCTATTGACCCCGCGCCGGCTGTTCCGCTCGCTCGGCGGGTTTGACGGCGTGCGCTATCCGGTGCTGTTCAACGATGTCGATTACTGCCTGCGGCTGCGCGCGGCGGGCAAGCGCGTGGTGATGACTCCTCACGCGCGATTGATCCATCGCGCCGCCGCCAGCCGCGGCGCCGACAAGCCGTTCGACGGGCGCCACCGGCACCAGCGCGACCTCGACAATCTGCGGATGTCCTGGGCCGAGGCGCTGGCCGAGGACCCGTTCTACAGCCCGATGCTCGGCCTCGACACGCCTTATGCGGGGCTAGCCTGGCCGCCACGCTCGCAGGCGCCGCGGACGCCGAAGATTTTGGGGCCGCAGGCGATCCCGCCGGGGTTTTGAGGGACGCTTGGAGTTTCCGCGGCTTCAGCTTTTCTCATTGGCTTGTCGCGCCAAAAGCGCCTCGAGCTGGCCCGACGGTAATAGAAACTCGTCGCCTTCAGCCGCGCGAAAGCGCTGGCGAGATCGACGAGACCCTGGCGCGCAGCGACGTCAAGCACGCCCAAAGTTCCTGCGACGGCGAGGCCGTGTCGCCGAGCGACCGCGACTCCCTCTCGATCGTCCATCAGTAGAAGATCGGCCCTGATCGCTAGGGCTAAAGACAATCGCTTGACGTTCGCCTCCGTCCAGTCGCGTCATGTCTTCAGGCTCTGCTTCGAGTGAAACCGCGCGAATTTCGAGCCAGGACGGCGGCTTTTCGATCCATTTCCGCACTTCTGGCGGGGCATTGTCGTGCGCGAGTTCGGCGCACACCCGCTCAGGCGCGAAGGCTTTCTCAAAAAGGCGCGGAAGCAGCCCGATATCGCCGGTCAGGATCAGATAATGCAGAGGCCCGGTGTCGGCGACGACAAGCCTCATGGCGGCTCAAAGGCCGAGGCGCCGCAAGTCGACCCGATCCCGGACAAGATCGTTTTCGCCAAAATGTCCCGAAACCCCGCGCGCAAGCAGGAACACATCGAGTTCGCCACGGGTAGCGAAGCTCAAATAGCGCTGCAGTTCCGCTCGGGCAAGATGGCCGAGGCGAAACTCCTCCAACGCGAATGCTTCCAGGGCGCGTCGCTCAAGGTCCCCCGCGGAAGTGAAACGCGACGCCAGTTCGTCGGGGATTGTGATGGTCAGGTCCATCCCTCTACTTTAGCATGAAACAACCCGCAGCCGCCACACTAACCTAGGCGTAGCGAAGGCTTCAAAAACAAAGACGGTTGTCCTCACTTCGCCCGCGCTACGGTCAGCCGCAATCCCGCGCAAACTCCGTCAGCGCCGCATCGAAAGCGGCCGGCGTCTCCCATTGCGGGGTGTGTCCCGCCTGCGCGATCGTCCGCACCGCGCCGCGCCACAGCGTCGGCGTCGACAGCGAGGCGAAATAGGCGCCGTTGATCAGCTGGTCATGTTCGCCATGAAGGATCGCCAGCGGCGCCTTTAAATGCGCGACGACCTCCACCTCGTCGCGCGACACCGCGGGGTCGATGCTCGCCGCGACCCCGGCCCGCGCTCGCCCATCCGTGCGCAAAATGTCCTCGACAAAGAACGCGGGCGCGTCGGTAAAACCCGGCGCGAAGCCGGCCGCGACATAAGCCTCGGCCTGCTCGCGCGTGATCTCGGCGGCGAAGCCGACGCCGAGCGCCGGGTTGGGCAGGAAAGCGCGATCCATCGCCGGCGGAAAGGCGACCGGCGGCGTGCCGAAGATCGCAAATCCCAGCGCTTGGGGCAGGTTGGGCGCGGCCTCCAGCAAAATATGGCCGCCGAGACTCCAGCCGACGAACACCGCCTTTTGCAAGCCGAGCGCCTCGACCAGGGCGACGAGCGTGCGCGCGTGGCCGGGCAGCAGATAGGCCGCGGGATCGGCCGCGTCGGCGGATTCGCCGTGGCCCATGAGATCGAAAGCGACGAGCCGATGCGCGCGCCCGAGCGGGCCTTCGAGTTGGCGCTCGTAGGCGCGCGAAGACGCGGAATTGCCGTGCAGCAGCACGAGGACCGCGCCCGCGCCGCCGGTGTCGCGCACCGCGACGTCGCCGAACGGGCCAGCAATCTTGTGGATTGACGACATGCCGCGCCTCCGTTCGTTCCCTCTCGTTGCGTCTACGCGGTCGCGAGACGCCGCGTTTGCCCCTAATGCGCCCGCGCGACCGCGAACTCCACGGCGTCCAACAGCGCATGTTTCCACACCGAAGACGGAAACAACTCCAACGCGTCGCGCGCGACCCCGGCATAATGGCGCGCTCGCTCGATGGTGTCCTCGATCGCCCGGTGCCGTTTCATGGTCGCCAGCGCGAATTCGAGGTCGCCGTCGCGCATCTCCCCCTGTTCGAGCGTGCGCTTCCAGAACTCGCGCTCGGTCGCGCTGCCGCGCCGGAACGAAAGCACCACCGGCAGCGTGATCTTGCCCTCGCGAAAATCGTCGCCGACGTTCTTGCCGAGTTTCGACGACGAGCCGCCGTAGTCGAGCGCGTCGTCAATCAACTGGAACGCGACCCCGAGATTGGCGCC
>CAWIEP010000051.1:0-79442 GCA_963835115.1 uncultured Pseudomonadota bacterium | reverse complement strand
CAAACAAAGCACGCCGCCGAACGCGATGACTCCAAAGAACGTCGCCAACACGCCCGCCCACCAGCCCGTCCCAAGACCCTTAGGCTGCTGGTCGCCAAAAAACGCGTTGATACCCCGTTCGCTCATTCCGCCTTTCCCCGAATTAGCGCGACATGACACCGATTGCCGAGTAGCCGCCGGTCTATTGGCGACGCATCTCTCTGCGGCGTCGAGCATCGCCGACGGGGCGTTCCAAACTCGTCAATAGCCAATGTCTTCGCGCCCGACCGCTCCCCATTCCCAATCGCAAATCCCGCCTCAGTTCATCGCGCCCTTCACCGTCTCGATCAGTTGCTTGAGCGTGAACGGCTTTTGCAGGAACTGGAATTCCAGCCCTTCCGGCAGGCTGCGCGCGAAGGCGTCGTCGGCGTAGCCGGAGACGAACACGATTTTGGCCATCACGCCGCGCTTGCGCAGCTCCACCAGCATCGTCGGGCCGTCCATTTCCGGCATGATGACGTCGGAGACGATGAGATCGAGCTTGCCGTCTGCCTCCTCGACGACCCGCAGCGCATCGAGGCCGGAGTCGGCCTCCATCACCGTATAGCCGCGCGATTGCAAGCGCGCGCGAGGCGAAGGCGCGCACCGCCTCCTCGTCCTCGACGAGCAGAATCGCGCCGCGCCCTGTGAGATCGGCGACCGGCTTGGCCTCCGCCTTCTTCTGGATTTCGACCACCGGCTCGGCGATATGGCGCGGCAGCAGGACGCGAAAGATCGCGCCCGCGCCGGGCTCGCTGACGCAGAACACGTAGCCGCCCGTCTGCTTGACGATGCCATAGACCATCGACAGACCAAGGCCGGTGCCCTTGCCGACCTCCTTGGTGGTGAAGAACGGCTCGAAAATCTTGTCGCGCACGTCCGGCGGGATGCCGTGGCCGGTATCCTGCACCTCGACCAACACGTATTCGGCGGCAACCAGCGATTTCTCGGCCATCGCGGCGCAATCTTCGACGCCGATGTTGCGGGTGCGCAAAACGATGCGGCCGCCCTGGGACATCGCGTCGCGCGCGTTGACGACGAGATTGACGACGACCTGCTCGAACTGGTTGAGATCGGCCTTGACCAGCCATAGATCGCGTCCGTGCGTGACCTCCAGCTCCACCTTCTCGCCGACCAACCGGCGCAGCATCATCTGAAGCTCCGAGAGCACGTCGGCGAGTTGGAGCACCTGCGGACGGAGCGTCTGCCGGCGCGAGAAGGCGAGCAGCTGGCGCACCAGACCCGCCGCCCGATTGGCGTTCTGGCGAATCTGCATGATGTCCTGGAACGACGGGTCGGTCGGCCGGTGATTGACGAGCAACAGGTCGGAATAGCCGATGATCGCCGTCAGAACGTTGTTGAAGTCGTGCGCGATGCCGCCGGCAAGCTGGCCGATCGCCTGCATCTTCTGGCTCTGCGCGAAATTCTCCTGCAGCGTTTTCTGCTCGGTCATGTCGAGCGCGATGATGTTGACGCCGGGGCCGTCGCCGCCGCGCTGCTCGGCGGCGGACACGAAGAAGCGCACGGCGCGCTCAGTCGATCCCTCGAGGGTCGCGTCGACCGGGGCGATGTCGGCTTTGCCCTCGGCTGCAGCGGCGACGGCCGTTTTCAGGGCGGCGTGGTCGCGTTCGACCACCGCGCTGTAGAGCGTGTCGCGGCCGCCCTTCATCGCCGCCGGGGCGAGCCGGGCGAAGGCGCCGTTGGCGCGCCGCACTGTCCCTTCCGCGCCGAGCGTGGCGAGCGGCAGCGGCGTGGTGTTGAACATACGCGAGAAGCGCGTTTCCGCGGCCTCGCCGCCGCCGGCGAGCGGCGCGTCGGGCGTCGCTTCCAAAACCAGCGTGCGCGAAGGTTCGGCGGTCCCGTCGGGCCCAAAGGCGACGCGATGGATCAGTCGGGCCGGCTTGGACACGCCCTGGCGCCGTTTGAGATCGACGACCGTGTCGACCGTCTTCATCTCGCCGGGCGCGCCGGCGACGACGTCGAGCAACGCCGCGCCGTCGGCGGCGACGATGTCGGCGAGCTTCATCCGGCCCGGCGTGAACTCGGCGATGTCGTAGTCGAGCCAATTGGCGAGCGTCGCGTTCATGTAGGCGATCGCGCCGTCGGACTCGGCCGAGAAGAATCCGGCCGGCGCGTGGTCGAGATAGTCGATGGCGTGTTGCAGGTCGCGGAAGAACGTCTCGTGGCGCTCGCGGTCGTGCGTGATGTCGCTGACCGTCCACAACGCCGCCTGACCCTGCGCCGGGTGCGCAGGACCGTCCAACGGGCGCACGCGGATGCGGTACCAGGCGGCCTCGCCCTGGCCGTTGAGCGGCGGGCGCGAGGCGCAACTCCTCCGTTGCGGTGCGGCCGGAGCGCGCCGCCTGCGCCAGACGATAGATCGCCTCGGACGTCTCCGGCGCATGGGCGAACAGCCGCTCGACGTTCGGCGCCTCGCCGCGTCCGCGCCCCCGCCAGCTTGCGATAGGCGTCGTTGGCGTAGAGCACGCGCGAGGCGCCGGAGGTGACGACGAGACCCTCTTCGCTCGTCTCGGCGATCGCTCGCGCGAGGTCGAACTCGCTGGCGCGGCCAATGAAGCGCGCCAATCGGCCGAAGCGTACATCAGAATCTGAAAACGCCCCGAAGATCGCCAGCGCGGCGATCGTGAACTTGACCGCCTGCCGGCCGAACTCGCCGGGCAGCGAACACCAACGCAGCCGACGGAGACGACGACTGCGAGCAGCATCGCCGCCGCCAGGAGCGGGCGTGCGACCCGCTCGAGGCCTTTGGAGGCGGGGGTCGAGGACAGGGACGTCATGCGCGCCGATCGCCAAGAATTCGCTGCGGAAGCCGAGGATGAGAGCACTGATTCTCGGCCCCGGTAAGCATGCGTCGGCCAATTGAGAATGGCAATGACGAGCCGCCGTCGGCGCCCGATCGCCTTCTTTCCAAAGGCGGCGCTGCCGCCCTGACGCATTTTTCTTTGACAAGACACGCAAAACGCAGGTTTTCACGCCGCTTGCAATTTGATACCATTTTTGCAGCTTAAACGCTTGAGAACCCGGAAGGCTGATTTCCGCGACAGCCCAGGCGGGCCGATTTGTCGGCGAAGCGGCGACTTAAGGCGTAAGTTATGTTTCAGTCGTTGAGTAACCTTGTATCGTTAGATAACCGCGCGACGCAGATCTTCCTCGGCGCGGTTGTCGTTGTTGTGCTTTTCGGCGTCGTGATCGCACTTTACCGGCTTATCTTCGCGCATCGCTTGCGCGTCCCAGGCGGCGGGCGCGGCCGAGCGCCTCGGCTCGGCGTGGTGGACGTGTTCTCTCTTGATGCACAACGTCAGCTCGTCATCGTAAGGCGCGACAATGTTGAGCATTTGCTGATGATTGGTGGCCCCAACGACCTAGTCGTGGAGCCGCAGATCCTGCGCGGCGCGGCAAATGGGGCCAACAGCCGCGAGTTCGGCAAGCCCGCAGCGCCCGTGGAGCCCGCCATGGAGGCGGCGCCGCGGCCGATCGCTCCGGCCGCCTCGTCGCGCCGCTCGCCGTTCCGCTCGGCGACCCCCGCTACGGAACCGCCGCCGCTGGCCGCTGCGGCGGCGGTCGAACCTTCCCCGATCGCGTCGGAACCGCCGGCCGCGGACCCGCACGTTCGTTACGCACCGCCGGCGCGGGGCGAGGCGCCCGCGAAGCCGCCGGAGCCCGCCGCGCCGCCGCCGCGGCTTGCCGAACCCCTCGCGGCGGCGGAGCCGAAACCCGCCGCCGAAAACCTGCCGCCGCGAAAGCCGCTCGCGCCGCTGAAACCGGTGACGATCGCCCCACGGCCGAACCTGCCGTCGCCAATCACCCCGTCGCGCTCCCGCAATCTGGAGCCGGCGCCTGCAGTCGAACCGCCGAAGCCCGTAGCGGTTGTCGACCCGGCCAAGGCGCCGGATGTCGTAATCGTCCCACCGTCGCCGGAATCGTCGGCCTCTGCGCCAGCCGTCATCGTCCCGCCTGCAAACCCGGCCGCGGCGCCCGACAAGCCGCCGCGCACCCGGGCCGAGGACAGTTTCTACGATCTCGAATCCCTGGAGGCGGAAATGGCCCGCCTGCTCGGCCGCGACGGTTGAGCGCAGCCTTCATGGCGAGCGCGGATCGCGGGACCCAAGCGGCGAAGTCCGGCCGGCTTAGTCCTCGCGATAAACCCGCTCACGACGCTCGTGGCGCTCCTGCGCCTCGATCGACAGGGTGGCGATCGGGCGCGCGTCGAGGCGGCGGAGTGAAATCGGCTCACCCGTGTCGACGCAATAACCGTAGCTGCCATCTTCGAGGCGTGAGAGCGCCGAATTGATCTTGGCGATCAGCTTGCGCTGCCGGTCGCGCGCCCGCAACTCGATGGCGCGGTCGCTTTCCGAAGAGGCGCGGTCGGCGATGTCAGGATGATTTTCGCTTTCGTTCTGCAATGCGGTGAGCGTTTCCCTGCTTTCCGCCATGATCGACTTGCGCCACGCCAGCAGCTTGCGGCGAAAATAATCCCGCTGCCTTTCGTTCATGAACGGTTCGGCGTCGGAGGGCTTGTAATCCTCCGGAATAACTGTGTTCACTCCCATGACATCGCATCCCCTCATCGAAATCGCGGCCCTTATAACGATAGACCGGTATAGGAACAATGACCGTCGGCGCGCCCGCCGGCGCAATTCGATAACCGTGAGAAAATCGGGGTTTGCGGACGCCGCGGGCGTCCGCGTCAGCCAAAGGAGAGCGTAAATGTTTCATCGCATTTTGCTCGCCGTCGATCTCGCCGACGACTCCGAGAGCCCCAAAGGGCTCGCCCGAGGCGCTGGAGCTCGTCAAGCTCAGCGAACGGCGACCTGCGGCTCGTCAACGTGCAGCCGTTGCTGCCGGCGACGTTCATGGAATATGTGCCGGCCGATTTCGACGCCGAGCAGGAACGCCGCGCCCACGAGGCGCTGCGAGGCGATCGCGGCGAAGATCGCGTTGCCGAAAGAGCGGCTTTCGACGGCGGTCGCCAGCGGCGGCGTCTATCACGAACTGCTTGCGCGAGGCCTCGGAATGGGGCGCCGATCTCGTCGTCGTCGGCTCGCACCGCCCGGTGATGTCGGATTATCTGCTTGGGCTCCAACGCCAAGACGATCGTCGCCCATGCGGAATGCTCGGTTCTGGTCGTGCGAACCTGATCTTGCTTCCGGTCGGTGGAGGGCCCAAATCCAGTTTAGCGGGGGCCTCCCGCATAAGGGATGAGCATGCACGCTTTGACCAAGAACGATTTGACGATGACGGCGCGTTTCGGCAGCGGGCGCGAGGTGAAGCGCATCGAGGACGACGGCCTGCTTAGGGGCGTCGGCCGGTTCGCCGACGATTTCGCGCCCGCAGGCGGGCTGCATCTGGTGTTTCTGCGTTCGCCGCACGCCCACGCTCGTATCGTGGCGATCGACGCGAACGCAGCGCTCGCGGCGTCCGGCGTGCGGGCGGTGTATACCGGGGCGGAGCTCGTCGGCGGCTGGCGTGACGCCGCTGCCGCTGGCGCCGATGTTTCAGCGCCCCGACGGCTCGCCGGGGGCGTCGCCGCTGCGTCCGGCGTTGGCGGCGGAGGTCGTGCGCTTCGTCGGCGAGGCGGTCGCGGCGGTCGTTGCAGATACCGCCGACGCGGCCGTGGACGCGCTAGACCTTATCGCCGTCGAATATGAGCCGCTGCCCGCCGTCGTCGGCGCGGCGGTCGCCGCCGCCGAAGGCGCGGCGCTGTGTTCCCCGCCGCGACCGGCAACATCGCCGCGCGGATGCGACATGGCGACGCGGCGGCGACCGAGGCCGCCTTCGCTCGCGCGGCCCATGTCGTCAAACTCAATCTCGTCAATCAGCGCCTGTCCGCCGCGCCGATGGAGCCGCGGGCTTGCGTCGCCGAGCCCGCGGACGGCCGGCTGACGATCCGCCTGACGACGCAAATGCCGTCGAGCGCCCGCGACAGTCTTGCCGCCGCGCTCGGGATCTCGCCCGAGACGATTCGAGTCGTCGCCGATGACGTTGGCGGCGGTTTCGGCATGAAGACCGGCATTTATCCCGAAGACATCGTGGCGGCCTTCGCCGCGCGCGCGCTACAGCGGCCGGTCCGCTGGGCGGCGGAGCGCGGCGAGGAATTTCTGGCCGCCAACGCCGGCCGCGACGTCGTCTCGCACGCCGAGCTGGCGCTCGACGCCGACGGCAAGGTTTTGGGCTATCGAATTCGGTCGCTGGCCGATGTCGGCGCCTACGCCGGCACGACGGGCATTATCATTCAAGTGTTGATCGGCCCCTGGGTGTCGACCTCGATCTACGACATCCGCACGATCGACTTCCAGTTCGACGCGGTGCTGACGAACACGGCGCCGCTCGGCGCCTACCGCGGCGCCGGACGCCCGGAGGCGATCTATCTCATCGAGCGGCTGTTCGACGCCGCGGCCCGCCAAACCGGAATCGACCCGGTCGAGATCCGTCGCCGCAACCTCGTGGCGGCGTCTCAGATGCCCTACACCAACGCGATGGGGCAGGTGTACGATTCCGGCGATTTCGAAGCCGTACTCGACGCCGGGCTCAAGGTTGCTGACTGGACGGGGTTCCCGCAACGTGAGGCCGAATCTCGCGCGCGCGGCAAGGTGCGCGGGCGCGGTTTCGCGTCGTTTCTGGAATGGACCGGCGGCAATGCTTTTGAGGAGCGCGTCACCTGCGAGGTGAAGGCGGAGGGCGAGATCGAGGTTTATGCGACGACGATGCCGATGGGGCAGGGGATCGCCACCAGCTACGCCCAATTGGCGGTCGACACTTTTGGCGTCGACATCGCCAAGGTGAAGGTGGTCACCGGCGACACGGACCGGGGCTCCGGCTTTGGCAGCGCCGGCTCGCGCTCCCTGTTCACCGCCGGCTCGGCCATCGACGAGGCGTCGAAGAAAACGGTCGAGAAGGGGCGGGAGCTTGCTTCGGACGCGCTGGAGGCGGCCGCGGCCGACATAGAATATGCCGAAGGCGAGTTCCGCGTCGCCGGCACCGACCGCGCCATCGATCTGTTTGCGCTGGCTGGGCGCCAACCGGAGCGCCGCATTTTCGTGGACTCCACCACCAAGGTCGGCGGCCCGAGCTGGCCCAATGGCTGTCACGTCTGCGAGGTTGAGATCGACCCTGACACGGGCCAGGTCGAGGTCGTCTCTTATGCGTCCGCCAACGACGTCGGCCGCGTCGTCAATCCGATGATCGTGCGCGGCCAGCTCGACGGCGGCGCGGTGCAGGGTCTCGGCCAGGCCTTATGCGAGGGGCTCGTTTATGACGAGGGCGGACAGGCGCTGACCGCGTCGTTCATGGATTATGCGATGCCGCGCGCGGATATCGTAGCAAGCTTCCACCACGAACTCGGGCCGTCGGTTCCCTGCCGCAACAATCCCCTAGGCGCCAAAGGGGTCGGCGAACTCGGTACGATCGGCGCGACCCCGGCGGCGGTCAACGCCGTTGTCGACGCCCTGGCTCGAGCCGGCCGGACCGAGGCGGCGATGCAACTTCAAATGCCGCTCACGGCGCCTAGAGTTTGGCGGGCGCTGAACGGGTGATATCTTGACTCCGATGATGGCTCGCCGGAGCGCCCCTTAGTGAACCGTTGGGGCGCCCGAAAACATCCAGGCCGCAAGCAAACCGGCACATACCAGGACCACCGCTCCGATCAGAACCCACAGAACGGGCTTGCCAAGCGGCGCTTGGCGCGCAGTGTCGGCGGTGACGATTTGCGGCCCCTCGGTTTCGAGATACATCGGCGGGGGTATGATGTCGTCTTCCTCGACGATGTGGGTCGAGTCTTTGTCGACGAGCCGGGTCATTGGCGTCTCCTTCGTTTTCAGGAAAACGCCGCGCCGCCCTAACCGGTTCCGCGAAACTCAGTGCCCGAACTGCTCGCGCAAGATGCGCTCGTCGAGCGAATGGCCGGGATCGTGCAGCAGCACCAAAGTCGTATCGTGATCGGTGGCGACCTCTACGCGGTGCACGCGGCGAATTTCGAAATGGTCGGCGGTGGCGGCGACCGGACGTTTGTCCGCCTCCAGGATTTCGATGGCGACGCGGGCGTGGTCGGGCAGCAGCGCGCCGCGCCAGCGGCGCGGCCGAAAGGCGGAAATCGGCATCAGCGTCATCAGCGGCGAGCCCAACGGCACGATCGGGCCGTTGACCGAGAGATTGTAGGCGGTCGAGCCCGCCGGCGTCGACACCAACACCCCGTCGGCGATCAATTCGTCGAGACGAATGGCGCCGTCGACGCTCACCGTCATTTTCGCGGCCTGCGAGGTCTGGCGCAGCAGCGACACCTCGTTGATGGCGCGCGCCAGGGTTTTGTGGCCCTTGAGATCGGTCGCCTCCATCGCCAGCGGATGCAGGATCGACGGCTGCGCGGCGGCCAGCCGTTCGGTGAGGTTGGCCTCGGAATATTCGTTCATCAGAAAGCCGACGGAACCGAAATTCATGCCGTAGATCGGCTTCGGCTTGTCCATCACGCGGTGCAGCGTTTGCAGCATGAGGCCGTCGCCGCCGAGCGCGACAATGACGTCGGCCTCCTCGGGCGCGCAATCCCCATATTGCGCCGATAGCCGCCCCCGCGCCTTACGCGCTTCGGGCGAGCCCGACGAAAGGAAGCTGATCGCGAATGTAGTCGTCGAGGCCGCCCGCGCGTCCATTCCAGCCTCCCGGCGAGACGCCAATCTACGGGACCAGCGCGGCGTCGTAAACCGCCGCGTTAGCGCGGCGCCACGCGCCGACGCCGCATCTCCAGGCTGATGACCAGAAGCCCGCTCGTCAGCACGATGGCCGCGCCGACAAAAGTGCGCGGATGAGGCCAATCGCCGAACACGACGTAGCCCCAGAAGATGGCGTAGGCGAACATCGAATATTCGAGCGTCGCCAGCAGCGAAGCCTCGGCGTGACGCACGCCCTCGAACCAAAGGTACTGCCCGAGGCCGCCGACCAGCCCGAGCCCGCCCATCGCCAGCGCCTGCTTGAGGTTCGGCCAGACCCCGATCCCCGGCAACATCGCCCCGCAGGCCCCCAGAAATCCGATGGAGCCCGCCATCATCATCGCTGGCGTCGAAACGCCCTTTGCGAGCGAGCGGGCGAGAATCGTGGTCAGCGCCCAGGCGAAGGCGGCGAGCAGCGCCAGCCCCACGGGCGCGAGCGGCGCGCCGCCGCCGGGCGCGGCCGCCGCCAGAACGCCGCTGAAGCCGAGCAGGGTCGCCAGCCACCGCCCGACCCCGACGCGCTCTTTCAGCAGCGGCGCCGACAGCGCCACCACGAACAGCGGCGCCACGAAATAATAGGTCACCAGTTCCGCCAGTTGCAGACTGCGCGAGGCGCGATAATAGGCGACCCAGGCGATCAGGATGAGCCCCGAGCGCAGCGCGATCTGGCGCAGATTCTTCGGGCACAGCGAGCGCGGCGTAATCGGCGCGGCGCAGAAACACGATCGACAGCGAAACGATCACCGCCGAGCGTCCGAACAAAACCTCCGGCACCGGCAGGTCCACCACCAGCGATTTGACGATGGCGTCCTGGAGGCTGAAGGCGGCCCAGGAGCCCAGACAAAGCGCCACGCCGATGAGCGAACGCGGCGCCGCGCGCCGCGCCGCCAGCGTCGTTTCAGCCATGCTCGTCTTCGATATGGGCGTGGATGATGGCGTCGAAATCCTTCTCCGCCGCAAACCCCAGCGCCTCGCGCGCGGCGCGCGTCGAACTGGCGCGGCCAGCCGGCGACGATGCGACGGATTGTCTCGTTGGGCTCGCGCCGGATCAGCGCCACCGCCTTGTCGCCGCCGATCCGCCGCAGCGCCTCGATCTGCTCGGCCACTGTCACCGACACGCCCGGCATGGTTAGCGCCCGCCGCGCGCCGAGTTTTGTCAGATCGAGGCTCGCCGCATGCAGCAGGAAGCCGATCGCCGCGCGCGGGCTCGCGTGATGGTGGCGCACGTCGTCCTCGACCGGCAGCACCGCCGGCTCGCCGTTCAGCGGCTCGCGGATGATGTTGGAGAAGAAGCCCGACGCGGCCATGTTCGGCTTGCCGGGCCGGACGCAGATCGTCGGCAGCCGGATCGCGATCCCGTCGAAAAAGCCGCGGCGAGAATAGTCGGAGAGCAGCAGTTCGCAGATCGCCTTCTGCGTCCCGTAGCTCGTCAGCGGCGTCGTGAAGAATTCATCGCCGATTTTTTCTGGGAACGGCGCGCCAAACACGGCGATGGAGGAGGTGAACACGACGCGCGGCCGATAGGCGCCGCCCGACAGCGCCTGTTCGCGGCGCAGCGCGTCAAAAATCATCCGCGTGCCGTCGAGGTTGATTCGCATAGCCTTTGTCGAAATCGGCCTCCGCCTCGCCGGAGACGACCGAGGCGAGCAGGAAGACGACGTCCGGCCGCGCCTTCGCCAGCCCTCCCGGCACGTAGAGCGAGGCGATGTCGCAGGCTTGCGTCGAGATCGGAAACGGCGCGGACGGCGGGGCGGGCGCAACGATGTCGACGGCGTCGAGGCTGTCGATCTTTTGTCCCGCCAGCGCGCCGTCGCGCGCGAGACGTTCGACGAGTTTGCGGCCGATCATCCCGGCCGCGCCGATCACGAGCGCCTTCATGGCCATCCTCCCCTGACGAAACGCAGAGGTAATCCGCGCGCCGCCGCGGAGACTACCCCGCCGAGCCGCGAAGGCCGCGAAAAAATGTGATCGGCCGACCTAGGAAACCGATGCGGGGCTGGCGCGTTTGGTATCGCGAGCCGCTTCAGAGTATTGATTATGCAAGCGTCCTTTTTTTGACGCATTCTCTCGTAAAACGCCCCCAACGGGGAGGAAAAACTGAGGCGGATCGTTAGAGTTTGTTACAAACAGGAGTTGTAATGAAAGCTGTAATTTTGGGTGTTGTGAGCGCGTTGACTATGTCATGCTCGGCTCTGGCCGATCAATACGGGATTGCGACCTATTACTTCCATCCGCGCTTTCCCAATAGCTTGATCGCGGCGCATAAGACTCTGCCGCTCGGCGCCAGGGTCCGTGTTCACAATCTCGACAACGGACGTTCCGTCGACGTGACAATCGTCGACCGCGGGCCGTTCGCGGCGCCGAACCGAATTATCGATCTCTCCACGGTGGCGGCCGGCGTGCTCGGGATTCGCAGCGTCGGGGTCGCTCATGTGCGGGTCGAGCGGCTCTAAAGCTCCGGGAGGCGGCGGATCGAGGTGATGCCGCCGCCGCCGCTGGCGAGGATGCGCGCTCGCGCGCCCGCCAGCGGCTCGCTGACGACGGCCATGTGGTGGCCGTTGGCGTGCAACAGGGTTTTGGCGTCGCGCATCATGGCCGACGTGACCCCTCCAGAATACGAGATCGCCGCGATGCAGCGGCGCTTCGGCGAGCAACGCCTCGCCCAGCGCCTCCAGCATGTCGCTGTCGCGCGGGGCGGCGCGGCCGGCGGCGGTCAGGGCGGTTTGCGTCAGCCCCGAACAATCCACCCCTTCGGACGTGCGTCCGCCCCATAGGTAAGGGACGCCGAGAAATATCTCCGCGACAGCGACGAAATCAGGCTCGACGCTGTCGACAGGGGCGAGATGGCGCGCCCAATAATGCCGTCCTTCGCCGTCGATGAGAAATTCGCCGGCCTCCCCCTCGATCCGCAATCTCGCGCCGAGCGAGATCGCCATGACATGCGGGAGCTTGATGCCGGGGCCGGGATAGGCGTGGGTCCGCAAGACCGTGACCCGGTGGGTCGGCGTCTCGGGGGCACCGAGCGCGGCGGCGTCGAGATAGCCGACATAGCCGTCACGTTCGAGCTGAACCCAGGCCAATCCGTCGCGCTCCTCGTAGACGGCGGCGGCTTCGCCATAGAGCGCCTCCGTCTCCCACGGCGCGCCGGCCTCGGGCCGACGCCTGAGCGCCGCTTGGGGCGCGACGATTCGGACCGGGCGGCCTTCGACAAAACGCGCCGCGTCCACCTTTCCGCGCAAATGTGCGGCGGCGAGATCGGGACGGGCTGGGGTCAGGCGCGGGTCGAGGGCGGTCATGCGCGCTGTATTTAGAGGATTTGTCAGCGTGCGGCCACGGCGGACGCAGCGCGGAGGTTCGACCCGGAAAAGTACGCGCTCATTGGCTAAACCCCGCGTTGGCCGTAACATCGCGTCAAGTCCGACCGCCGATCCCGTGTGCCGCCGCCAATGAATGCTCCCGTCCGCGAACTCGTCGACAACGTCAGCCTCCCCTTCGAGCGCGCTCGCGCAATGCCGCGCGGCGTCTATACGAGCGATGCGTTTCTCCACGCCGAGCTTGAACATGTTTTCGCTCGCGATTGGGTCTGCGTCGGGCGCGCCAGCGGGCTCGCGAACAGCCCGGCGATTACCTCGCCTATGATCTCGCCGGCCAACCGATCCTCGTGCTGCGCGACACAAAGGGCCAACTCCGCGCGATGTCGAACGTCTGCCGCCACCGCATGTCGACGCTGGTCGACGGCCGCGGCTCGGCCCGCGCGATCGTCTGCCCCTATCACGGCTGGACCTACAATCTCGACGGGACGCTGCGCGCCGCCCCGGCGATGGCCGGCAACACGGCGTTCTGCAAGGACGATTACCGGCTGCCGCCGGTGCGCTGCGAGGAATGGCTCGGCTGGATCATGGTGACGCTGAACCCGGACGCGGCGCCGGTCGCGCAGGACCTCGCCGAGGTCGAGGCGCTGATCGGCGATTTCGCGATGGAGACTTATGTCGAGGCGTTTCGCGAGACTCACCGTTGGGACACCAACTGGAAGGTGCTCGCTGAGAATTTCATGGAGAGCTATCACCTGCCGGTCTGCCATTCCGGCACCATCGGCGGGCTGTCGCGGCTGGAGGACATGGTCTGTCCGCCGGGCAGGCGAATGTTCAACTATCACACGATCCTGAAGGACGATTCGCTGAAGATCGCGCTCGCGCATCCCTCCAACACGCGCCTCAAAGGCGACCGGCGGCGCACCACCTTTCTGCTCGCCGTCTATCCGAGCCTGCTCATCACGCTGACGCCGGGCTATTTCTGGTATCTCTCGCTGCATCCGCATGGCGTCGGCCAGGTCGACATGATTTTCGGAGGCGGCATGTCGCCGGATTTTGCCTATTCAGCCGAAGCGCAGCAGCATTTCTCGGCGGTGAAGGCGCTGCTCGACAAGGTCAATATCGAGGACCGCGGCTGCACCGAGGCCGTCTATCGCGGGCTCTCGTCGGCTTTCGCGGAGCCCGGGCACCTGAGCCACCTGGAGCGGCCGAATTTCGATTTCGCGCAATATCTGGCGGAGCGGACGGGCGGGTTCCAGCGGCGGATCGACTGACTCACAACAGCATCGCCGCTCCGCGATCCAAATACGTGTCGAGAAACTGCTCGATGCGCGGATGGCGCGGCTTGCCAAAAACTTCCTGCGGCCCGCCCGCCGTCAGCATCCGCCCGTGGTCGAGGAAGGCGATGGTCTTGCCGATCGTGGCGGCGAAGCCGATTTCGTGGGTGACGATGACCATCGTCATGCCGTCCTCCGCCAGGCCGCGCATCACGGCGAGCACTTCGCCGGTGAGTTCCGGGTCCAACGAGGCGGTCGCCTCGTCGAACAGCATGATTTTCGGCTCCAGCGCCAGCGCCCGCGCGATGGCGACGCGCTGCTGCTGGCCGCCGGACAATTGCGAGGGATAATAGCCCGCCCGCGCCTCCAATCCGATGCGGCGAAGCTGCGCCATCGCGCGATCCTCGGCCTCCGCGCGCGGCAGGCGCCGCGACCAGCTTCAGCGCCTCGCTGACATTGCCGAGCGCGGTCATATGCGGCCATAGGTTGAACTGCTGGAACACCATGCCGATCTTCGCGCGCACCGCTCGGATGCGGGACGCCGGCAAGCGTATTCGGCGCCCGCTCGCATCCTGCGTGAAGCCGAGCGGTTCGCCGAACACGTCGATCCCTCCGGAATCCGGCCTCCTCCAGGAACGCCAGACAGCGTAGAAACGTGCTCTTGCCCGAGCCCGAGGGGCCGATGACGCAGGTCGCGGCGCCCTCCGGGATGTCGAGGCCGATGTCCGCCAGGACCTCGCGTCTGGCCGAAGGATTTGCTCAAGCCTCTGACGGCGATGGCTGTGGTCATTGTGCGAACCGGTAGCGGGCGAGCTTGCGCTCGGCGAAATGGCCGAGCCCGGCGGCGATTTCAACCAGGCCCCAATAGCCGAGCGCGAGCAGAAATAGCGCCTCGACGAAGGCGTAAAACTCCGTGCCGAGCGCGCTGACGGTCAGCGTCAGTTCCGGCACGGTGATGACCGACAAGACTGCGGTGTCCTTCAAAAGGCTGATCGGCGAGGTTGACGCTGGCCGGCAGCACCAGCATCGCCATTTCTGGCAACAGAATGCGGCGCACGATCTGTCCACGCGAAAACCCCGCGCATTCGGCCGCCTCGACATGGCCGCGCGGGACCGCCTCGAAGCCGGCGCGGAAAACCTCGCTGAAATAGGCCGCGCCGTAGACGGAGAGCGCCAGCAGGCCCGCGGGCAATGCGTCGAGCGAGAGCCCAGCGTAGGGGCCGCCGAAATAGAGCAGGAACAGCTGCATCAGGAACGGCGTGCCGCGAAACACCTCGACATAGCCAAGCAAAATCCAGTCGAGCCAACGCGGCCCGTAGCGGCGGGCGACCGCGACGGCGAAACCCAGGACCGCCGCGCCGACGAGGCTGGCCAACCAGACATAGACCGTCACCCCGAGCGCGGCGAGGATCTCCGGCATCTTGGCGAGAACGAGCGCCCAATCGAATCTCACCGGCGCCCCCAGTTCATTCGCCGCTCGGCGAGCCGCCCCAGGCCAGCGACGCCACGGTTGATGAGGAAATAAATCAGTCCCGCGCCGCGTAGAGCTGGATCGGCTTATAGAGCGAAGTGTCGAGATCCTGCGCCATCTTCGTCAGCTCGATGACGCCGACGACCGAGACCAGCGACGAGGCCTTCAGGATCAAGATCGCCTCGTTGACGACGGCCGGCAGGGTCAGGCGGAAGGCGATCGGCGCGCGGATGCGCAGAAGCTGCTGCCAGGGGCTCAGCCCGAGCATGTCGGCGCTCTCCAGCAGCCCGCTCGGCACGCTCGCAAAACCGCCGCGCAGGTTTTCCGCCTGATAGGCGCTGGTGCAGAGCGCCAGCCCCGAGACCGCCGCCACGACGCTCGGCACGTTGATGCCGATGGCGGGCAGCAGATTGTAGATCAGCAGCAATTGCACGAGCAGCGGCACGCCGCGAAAGAAACTGACATAGGCGCGCGCCGGCCCCGCGAGCCAGGGGCTCTGCGCCGCCCGCGCCGCCGCGACGCCGAGACCGATCGTAAGGCCGATCGCGATGGAAACGGCGCTGATCAGGACCGTGTAGAGGGCCGCCTTGACGAGCAGGCCGAACAGGAGCGGGGTCATGCGCGCTGCAAACGCTTTGAGGAAGGGAGCCGCGACGTCATGACTGGGCCTGTCCCTGTCATCCACGCCGCGATTCGGCTCGCTCCGCTCAAGTCTCGACCCCGAAGCTTTCAAACAAGCGGTTGATTGTTTCGGATCTCAACCTCGCTGCTGCCGCGTGGACGGCCGGGACATGCCCGGCCGCTACGGCTAGCGGTTTGGGCGAAGTCGAGAGTCAAATATTCGGCGTCGGCACCGCGTCCGGCGTGTCGAACGAGACGCCGAACCATTTTTGTTGCAGCTTGGCCATGCGGCCGTCGTTCTTCATCTTCACGAGCGCGGCGTCGATAGCGTTCATCAGGCTCTTGTCGTCGTCGCCCTTGCGACCAATGAAGCCGAAATAGGTCTTCACGCCGAAGGTCGGCAGCACGACCGCGAACGTGTCGGGCGCTGCTTGGCGACGAAGGCGATGTTGGGCAGCGAATTGCCGACGGCGACGATGCGGCCGGCGGCGAGATCGGCATAGGCCTCGTTGAAGCCGACATATTCCTTCATCTGCACGCCGCCCGGCAGTTTCGAGCCGAACGACTGCAACTGCGCGAGCTGCGCGGTCGCCTTGCCGGCGCCCACCGCCTTGCCGGCGATGTCCTCCGGCTTCATGATCGACTTGTCGCCCGCGCGCTTCATCAGCGCCACCGTCGCCTCGGCGATCGGCGGGGAGAACACGATAGTGCTCCATGCGCGCCTTGGTGATCGTGGCGGGGCCGGCGACGATGTCGAACTTGCCGGCCTCCAGTCCCGGCAGCACGCCGTCCCACGGCAGCGTCACCCATTCGATCTTGACGCCGAGCTCCTTGCCGATTTCGTCGAACAGATCGACGTTGAGGCCGACATGCTGGCCGGCGTCGATATAGTCGAACGGCGCGAATTCGGTTTCGGTGCCGACCTTCATCACGCCCGCCGCCTTGACCTTGGCGAGCGTGTCGTCGGCGAAGGCCGCGCCGTTCCAAGCGAACGCCAGCGCGGCGCCGAGCGCCAGCGCGCAAAATCCTCGCTTATTCATGTCTTTCCCTTTCCTGACCCGTCCGCCTTCAATCGACGCAATGCCGACGCGCCTGTCAAGCGGAGTTGGCGCGGAAGTTTTGCGCTAAAGCTGAGCGGCGCGCAGGCAGAAGCCGGCGAGCGCCGCAAGCGTCGCTTCAGCGCGCTCGAACTGCGGGGCGTGGCCGCAGCCCGGCAGCAGCAGGGTCTCCACGGGGACGCGGGCGCGGGCCGAGATCGCGTCCACCTGGGCGAGCGTTCCATAGGGGTCGTCGTCGCCCTGCACGACCAGCGCCGGGACGCGCCATCCCTCGATGGCGTCGGCGATGTTCCATCGTTCGAAGCCGGGATCGAGCCAGGCGCGTTTCCACCCGTAGAACGCGCCTTCGACGTCCTCGTGATATTTGGCGAGCCGGGGGCGCAGATCGCCTTCGGCGAATGCGCGCTCTGCGGCCCGGATCGCCAGCAATCCCTGGGCTTCCGCAAAAAAATGCGGCGCGATCAGGGCGAGCCCGCGCAAGCGTGGATCGGCGAAGGCGCCGGCGTAGATCGCCGCGATCGACGCCCCGTCGCTGTGGCCGACGAGCATGACGCGCGCGACGCCGATCGCGTCGAGCACGCGCGGCAGCGCCCCGGTCGCCTCTTGCGTCATATAGTCGAGCGGGCGGGGTAGGGGGACAGGGGCGGAGCGGCCATAGCCGCGACGGGAATAGACGAACACGCCAAAACCCGTCGCCTCAGCCAGTCTTTGCGGGACGTCGCGCCACAACGCCACGCAGCCGAGCCCTTCATGCAGCAGCACGATCGTCGGCGCATGTTCGGGTGGCGGCCCCAGGCAAGCGGTCTCCAGGCGCACCCCGTCGATTTCGAGAAAATCGGCGGATTTCCAGGGAAATGCGGTCATTTCAATTCGGAGCGGGGTGGCGTCGGCGCCGGATTGAACACGCCTGCCGCGGACGGGCAAGCCGGAGTTGACGTTGGCAGATAACTCTATAAGATAGAGTTATCTACGTTGGAGAGGCTCATGTCGATAATGCGTACGCTTGAGCCGCCGGAGATTTGGTCGAAGTTTGGTCGGCGGCGCTCGCGGCGATTGTCCCCGCCGCGGGCGAGTTGCAACCAATGAGCAAACTTTCCGCCGCATTGCGGTTGGCCGCGTCCGAGTTCGGCCCGCTGATCGTCTTCTGGACGCTGGCGCTGGTTTTCGGCGTGAAAACCGCCATTGCCGGATCGCTGTTGACGATCCTGGTTGAGTCCGGCGTGAAGCTTTATCGCCGGCAGCCTTTTACGCGGCTCTATCTGATCGTCGCTACGCTTTTGCTGGCGTTCGGCGCCGTCGATCTCTGCGCGGCGACGCCGTTTCTGCTGGTCTACGAGGCGCCGATCACCAGTGCGCTGACCGGCGCGGCGTTTATCGCCGGCGCGTTTGGCGAAAGGCCGTTGTTGCAGGAGTTGGCCGAAAAGCGGGCTCGCGCGGACGTCCCACAAACTGAAGAAACGCGCCGCTTCTTCCGGTTGTTCACGCTGTTTTGGGCGGTCTACTTTTTCCTCAAAGCGGGCGGCTATCTCTGGCTGGCGGCGAGCCTGCCGCTCAAAGAAGCGCTCGCCTTGCGCTCCGTTGTGGGATCGCTAAGCCTCGGCCTGATGATCGCGCTGAGCGTCACACAAGGTCGCCGGCTGTTCTTCCTCTGCCGGCGGGCAGGCTGGCTCGGCGCGCAAGAGGCGGCGAGAATCGGATGAGCGTCAGCAAGAGCGAGGCGGACGCGGATCTCGCGGCCATCGACAACATCGTCGAGCGGGTCAAGCGGTCGCGCATCTACCGCGTTTCCGGCGCGATCGCGATGATATGGGGCGTTATGCAGTTCGTCCAGTACGGCGTAGTCAACGCGCTGCCGCCGGCGCGCTACCCCTGGAGTTGGGTCGCCGTCGACGCCCTCGGCGTCGCGCTCACCATTTGGATGCTGCGTCGGGCGCTTCCCGCGCGCGGCGCCGGCGGCGGCCTCGTCCGGGCGATCTCCGCCTTCGCGCTATTCTACGGCTTCGGCTTTCTCTGGACTCGATACATCGGTCATTTCGACGGCCACGCGGCGGCCGCGTTCTGGCACACGCTGTTTCTGTTCGGCTATTGCCTGGCGGGTCTGTGGTTCGGTATCGGATTTCTCGTCATCGGGCTCAGCCTCAGCGCGCTCATTTTCGTCATCTTTTTCTACGCCGGCCCGCTGTTCTGGCCGCTCCTCGCGCTGGTCAGCGGCTGCGGCTACATCCTGTGCGGCTATTGGTTGCGGCGGGCGTGATGAACGGACCCGACGAAACCATCCATCAGCCGATTCGCCTGCGCGTCATGGCGGCGCTCACCGCGCCCGGATGCGACAGGGAAGGTCTCGATTTCACCCAACTCAAGAGGCTGACCGGCGCGACCGACGGCAACCTCGGCGCCCACATCGACCATCTCGCGCGCGCGGCTTATGTCGATGTCGCCAAGGCGTTTGTCGGCCGCCGGCCGCGAACCACGGTCAAGGCGACGCCGGAAGGCCGCGCCGCTTTCGCGCGCCATGTCGCTTTTCTGAAAGAAATCATCGCGGGGGGAAGCGCGGAACCTTAATGACGATATTGCTGGATGCGCGTCGTGCGCAGGCCGGCGAGACCATATTGGTCGATCGAGACCTGCCAGCTCAAAAACTCGTCGACGGTGAGCGTGTAGCGCGCGCAGGCTTCTTCGAGCGACAACAAGCCGCCGCGCACCGCCGCCACCACTTCCGCCTTGCGCCGGATCACCCAGCGTTTGGTCGACGGCGGCGGCAAGATCGGCTATCGTCAGCGGACTTCCGTCGGGACCGATGACGTATTTCACTCTCGGCCGCAGCGCATCACTCATCGAACTCTCACACGCGAACGCAACCCTACATTGCTGAAATTACAGGCCTGCGGCTTAAAATTTGGCTAAGCCGAAACGGTAGATTTCGCAGCGGTCACTGCATCGCCGCCGTCGCGCATGCGCGAGTGGCGGCCGCGGCCCGATTTTGCTCTAGTTTGCCCTTGCGCGCCGGGCTGCGTCGCCCCCCAGATCGGCGCGCTGTGCAGTCCGGTTGAGAAATGCGCATGTCCCATCGCCGCCGCTGCGCTGCGCCCGCGTCAATTCCCTGGGCCTGCCAAAGGCGCCGGCGGATACGCGCGTCGTCGTGGCGATGTCGGGCGGCGTCGATTCCAGCGTCGTCGCCGCGATGCTGGCGCGCGAGGGCTATGATGTCGTCGGCCTGACCATGCAGCTCTACGATCACGGCGCGGCGTCGCATCGCAAGGGCGCCTGCTGCGCCGGCCAGGACATCCACGACGCCCGCGACGTCGCCGCGCGGCTCGGCGTGCCGCACTATGTGCTCGATTACGAGGAGCGTTTTCGCGAGAAGGTGATCGAGCCGTTCGCGCGCGCCTATGTCGCCGGCGAGACGCCGATCCCGTGCGTCGCGTGCAACCAGCACATGAAATTCGTCGATCTGTTCGAAGCCGCCGCCGACCTCGGCGCCGACCTGCTGGCCACCGGCCATTATGTCGTCAGCCGCGACGACGGCCAGGGCGGGCAGGCGCTCTATCGCGCCGCCGATCCCGAGCGCGACCAGAGCTATTTCCTGTTCGCCACCACGCGCGAGCAACTGCGGCGCCTGCGCTTTCCGCTCGGCGGCTTGCCGAAGCCGCAGGTGCGCGCGCTCGCGCGCGAGTTCGGGCTCGGAAGTCGCCGACAAGGCCGACAGCCAGGACATCTGCTTCGTGCCGGCCGGCCATTACAGCGAGATGATCGAGCGGCTGATGCCCGGCGCCGCCGAGCCCGGCGACATCGTCCATGTCGACGGCCGGGTGCTCGGCCGCGCACAACGGCATCCTGCACTACACGATCGGCCAGCGGCGCGGTCTCGGCATCGCGGTCGGCGAGCCGCTGTTTGTCGTGGCGCTCGACGCCGCGCGCAGCCGCGCGTGATCGTCGGCCCGCGCGAGGCGCTGGCGACGTCTTTTGTGCAACTCCGCGATTTCAACTGGATCGGCGCCGGGCCGGCTCGACGACCTCCCGCACAAGGGCCTGCAAGGTCGGGCGCCCGCGTGCGCTCGACCCGCCCGCCGGCGCCGGCGGTGCTGTTCGCGGATGGCCATGTCGCCTTCGACGAGCCCGAATCCGGCGTCTCGCCCGGCCAGGCCTGCGTGCTCTACGAGTTCACCGACCGCGCGCGCGGGTGCTCGGCGGCGGCTTCATCGCGGCCAAGCCCGCAAGCTGAGAGGAGGGCGGGGTGGCGCGTTCCGACGAGGAGGCGGCGTTCGGCCCGCCGCGGAAAAATCCAACGACGCATGCGATCGGCGAGAATGTCGATGCCCTGTCGGCGCCGGAACTCGCTGAGCGCATCGCGCTGTGCCATCGCGAGATTGAGCGGCTGGAGGCGGCCAAGGCGGCGCGCGAGGCGACGCGTCTGGCGGCGGATTTCCTTCTTTAAAAGCTGAGTGCTTTAAAAGCTGAGTGCGCCAATTTGGCGCAATCTTGGCTTCGTTCATACTTCGTTAAGGATTTCAAGTTTACATTTCGTTTGTTAATCGGAATGCTTTTTAGGCTTCCCGTTCCGGTTTCGCCTCCCTAGCTACCTTAAGCCGCCCAAAGGGCGGCTTCTTTTTCATTGTCGCTCGGCGATCGCCGCGTTAACCTTATCAAAAAGCAAATCTCCGCCCGGTTTGGCGCGGCGCTATGCTTGCACCGTTCTCGCCCCACGGGGAGAACGGCGCCGAAATCGAACGAAAATAGGGCGTGTGTGTCTCGAGGCGGCTCGAGGAGTTTACGAGTATGAGCGTACGCGGCCAATTATCGACCGGCGCGCGAGATCGAGGCTCGGGCGATATCCTTTATCCAACGCCACGCCATTTCCGAGGGTTTCAAGGCGCTGTTTCGCGAAGGCATGACGCTGGTCGAAGAGACCGCCAACTATCTCGACGGCCCCGGCCGCGCGGCCTCGAAAACCTTGAGCCGGCCCGCGGCGCTCGCCTACGCTTCCGAAAGCATGCGCATGACCACGCGGCTGATGCAGATTGCGTCCTGGCTGCTGCTGCGTCGGGCCGTTAACGAAGGCGAGATCACCCCCGCGCAGGCGCTGAGCGACCGCCATCGCGTAAGGCTCGCCAAGCAGGAATTGTCGTGCGAGGTTGTCATGCTCGCCGAGCTTCCGCAGGAATTTGTCGCGCTGACCGAGCGCTCGCTGCGCATGCAGGCCCGGGTGATGCACCTCGACCGCTCGTTTGCGGAGGCGCGGCCGGGCGCGCCCGAAGTCGCGCGCAATCCGCTGGCCGCCCATTTCGCTCGCGTCGAGGCGGCCTTCCGCGGCCTTTGACGCCGCGATTTGGCCGCAACCCGGCATTAGCGCGCTAGTTCATGGCTTCCAACGCCCGCCTCTACCTCCTCGACTCCCGCCCTGAGCGCGGCCGACCTCGACGGTTTCGCGCCGCGCCTGGCCGCAGCGCTGGCTGCGGGCGACGTCGCCAGCGTCCTGGTGCGCTTCGCGCCCGCGGCCGATCCCAAGCGAATCGTCGGTGCATTGTTCGAGATCGCCGCCGCCCGTGACGCGGCGTTGCTGATCGAGGGCGACGCACGGCTCGCCGCCAGGCTCGGCGCGGACGGCGTTCATGTCGAAAGTGGGCAAGTCGCCGAGGCGGTGGAGAGTTTCAAGGCGGAGCGGATCGTCGGCGCCGGCGCCCTGCATGCTGCGCGACGACGCGATGTCGGCGGCCGAGGCCGGGGCGGATTACGTCATGTTCGGCGAGCCCGGCGCGTCGCCTTCGTTTGAAGCGACGGTCGAGCGGCGTCCAGTGGTGGGCGGAGATTTTTCAGACCCCCTGCGTCGCCTACGCCGCCAGGCTGGAGGACGTCGCGGCGCTCGCCGCGGCCGGCGCCGATTTCGTCGCCCTCGGCGCCGCGGTCTGGGACGCCGAGAACCCCGCCGACGCGGTGCGGTCGGCGACGCCGTTTTTGCGGAGACACGAATGAAACGGCTCCCAGCGGTTCTGGCGCTGGCGTCGCTGAGCGGCGCGGCCTTCGCCTTCGATCCGAACTCGCCGATGATTCAGGCGCCTTACACGCCGAATGTCGGCCCCGACGCGCCGTTGGCAGCCAAGCCCGGCGATCCCCCCGGCGACATCGCCTTCGGCGCCTATCAGCGCGGCTATTACATCACCGCGTTGCGCGAGGCCGAGAAGCGGCTCGCCGCCAACCCCTCGGACGCCGCGGCGATGACGCTGATCGGCGAGATCTATCACGACGGGATGGCGGTCAAACGCGACGACGAGGAGGCGGTGCGTTGGTGGAAGCTCGCGTCCAACGACGGCGACCCGCAAGCGGCCTACGAATATGGCGTCGCGCTGCTGACCGGCGCCGGCGTCGCCGCGGACAAGGCCGCGGCGCGCGCGCAGTTCCTGATGGCGGCGGCCAAGGGAAATCTTGGCGCGCTTTACAATCTCGGCGCGCTGGCCGTGCAGCGGGGGCCAGGGCTTGAGCCGGATTTCACCGCCGCCGCCAATTATTTCCGCCGCGGCGCGGAAGGCGGCGACGGCAATTCCGCCTATTCCTACGGCGTGCTGTTGCGCGAGGGCAAAGGCGCGCCGCTCGACACGGACAAGGCGGCGTTCTGGTTGAAGCGCGCGGGCGAGGCGGGCGACATCGCGGGCCAGGTCGAATACGCCATCATGCTGTTCAACGGCGTCGGCGTCGTCAAGGACGAGGCGGGGGCGGCGAAAATCTTTCGGCTCGCCGCAGCCAGGCGCAATCCGATCGCGCAGAACCGGCTCGCCCATCTCTACGTCGCCGGGCGCGGCGTGCCCAAGGACGTCGTGCGCGCCGCGCTTTGGGCCGGCCTCGCCCGCGCCGCGGGCCTGAAGGACGACAAGCTCGACAAGGAGATCGGCGCGCTGACGCCCGACCAGATCAAACAAGTCAACGAACTGGCGCGCCAGGAAGCGGAGTTTTGACGCGGACGCGGGCTAGAGATCGAAATTTGTCGGCAGCATCACCACGTCGCGAATCGTCATGCCGCGCGGCCTTGTCAGCATGAACATGACCACGTTCGCGACCTCCGCCGCTTCCAGCAGGCTTCCCGAGTCCCGCGCCTCTTGCAGCTTCTCGGGCGGCCAATCCGCGAGCAGGGCGCTGATGACGGGGCCGGGCGAAATCGAGCCGATGCGAATCCCGTGCTTGAACACCTGCCGGCGCACCGTCTGGACGAAGCAGTTGATCGCCCATTTTGACGAGGCGTAGACCGGCTCCCAGGGCGTCGGAAAATGCGCCGCCAGGGAACTCGTGACGATGATGTCGCCGGTTCCACGCTCGATCATGTGCGGCAGCACGTCGTGGACGTTCTTCATCACGACATTGACGTTCAGGTTCAACATGCGGTCGATCGCCGCCGTGTCGTTTTCGACCAAGTCGCCGCCGACGTAGATGCCGGCGTTGGCGTGAAACACGTCGATCTTTCCCGCCGCCCGCAAAACCTGCGGCGCGAGCGACGCGCAAGCGCCGGGGTCGAGCAGGTCGATGACGAGCGGGATCACAGCGTCGCCGTGCCTGTCCTTTAGCGCCTTCAGAGCTTTTTCGTCGCGGTCGACCATCGCCACGCGCGCGCCGGCCGCCAGCATCGCCTCCGCGCTGGCCAACCCGATCCCCGACGCCGCCCCCGTCACGACGGCGACTTTGCCCGTCAATTCCGTTCCCATGGTCCCCCCCTTGCGACCTGACTTCGGTTGCAGGCGTAGCACTTAACGAGGAGGGGTTCGACAGGCCGCGCAGGCCGCCGTTCAAACTGACGCTATCGCCGCGAACTCCGGTATCCATCCGCAGAGGGTTCGCGGTAGAACGCGGGCTTGCCCCACGGAGCTTTACATGTCCGACGCCGCTGAATACGCACCGCCAAAAGTTTGGGTCTGGAACAAGGAGTTCGGCGGCCGTTTCGCCAACATCAATCGCCCCACCGCCGGCTCCACGCACGAGAAAGAGCTGCCGGTCGGCCGCCATCCGCTGCAACTCTATTCACTGGGCACGCCGAACGGGGTCAAAGTCACGATCCTCTTGGAGGAGTTGCTGGCCGCCGGCCAAGGCGGCGCAGAGTACGACGCCTGGCTCATCGACATCGGCAAGGGCGACCAGTTCGGCTCAGGCTTCGTCGCGATCAATCCGAACTCGAAAATCCCCGCGCTGCTCGACGTCAGCGAAAACCCGCCGGTGCGGCTATTCGAATCCGGCGCGATGATGGTCTATCTCGCGGAAAAATTCGGCGCCTTTTTGCCGACCGAACGCGCCAAGCGCGCCGAGACGCTATCGTGGCTGTTCTGGCAGATGGGCGCGACGCCGTTTCTCGGCGGCGGGTTCGGCCATTTCTACGCCTACGCGCCGATGAAGATAGAATACGCCATCGATCGCTACGCGATGGAGACGAAACGGCAACTCGACGTCCTGAACCGCCGGCTCGCTGAGACCCGCTACATCGCCGGCGACGACTACACGATCGCCGACATGGCGATCTTCCCCTGGTACGGCGGCACGGTGAAAGGCTGGAGCTACGGCGCCGGCGAGTTTCTCAGCGTGCACGAATATACCCATGTGATCCGTTGGGCCGACATGCTGCTGGAGCGCCCGGCGGTCAAACGCGGGCGCATGGTCAACCGCGTCCAGGGCGAGCCCGCGATGCAATTGCGCGAGCGCCACGAGGCCAGCGATTTCGAGACCAATACGGCGGACAAACTTCCCGCTGAGACATAGGGCCGCGCCCCACAAAATAAGATCGCGGCGCCGCAATATCTTTCTTGGCCGCACGGCGCGGAGCGGCGCAGATCGCCCGTATGGGGGCGCGATGAAAACCTTCGACTACGTCATCGTCGGGGCCGGTTCGGCCGGCTCGGCGCTGGCGAGCCGGTTGAGCGAGGACGGCAAGCACAGCGTCTTCGTGCTGGAGTTCGGCGGCTCCGACCGCTCGATCTTCATTCAGATGCCGGCGGCGCTGTCGATCCCGCTCAACATGAAGGCCTATAACTGGGGCTATTGGAGCGAACCGGAGCCGCAACTCGACAATCGCCGCATTTCCTGTCCGCGCGGCAAGGCGCTCGGCGGCTCCTCCTCGATCAACGGCCTCGTCTATGTGCGCGGCCACGCGCTCGATTTCGACCGCTGGGAGGCGGAGGGCGCGCGCGGCTGGTCTTATGCGAAGGTGCTGCCGTATTTCCGCCGCGCCGAGAGTTTTCGCGGGAGCCGCTAGCGAATATCGCGGGCAGCGACGGCCCGCTCGTCGTCACGCCGGGCGGGCGCCGCAATCCGCTGTTCGACGCGTTCATCGAAGCGGGACGGCAGGCGGGCTACCCCGTCAGCGCCGATCTCAACGGCGCCGAAGGCGAGGGGTTTGGCGGCTTCGATATGACGGTGAAGGACGGCGTGCGCTGGTCGGCCGCCAACGCCTATCTGCGGCCGGCGATGAAGCGCAACAATGTCGCTGTCGAGACCCATGCGCTGGCGACAAGAATCCTGTTCGAGGGCCGGCGCGCGGTCGGCGTCGCCTATGAGAAGGCGGGCGGCGCGCACGCAAGTGCGCGCCGCCCGCGAGGTGATCCTCAGCGGCGGCGCGATCAACTCGCCGCAACTCCTGAAACTGTCGGGCGTCGGCCCGGCGGCGGAGCTTTCCGCGCACGGCGTCGAGGTCGTTCGCGACCTGCCTGGCGTCGGCGAGAATCTTCAGGACCACCTCGAATATTATTTCCAGGTCGCCTCCAAACAACCGATCACGCTCTACCGCCACACGGGGTTGTTCGGGCGCGGGCTCGTGGGCCTGCAATGGCTGTTGCGCGGGACAGGGCTCGGCGCGAGCAACCAGTTCGAGGCGGGCGCCTTCATCAGGTCTCGCGGCGGGGTTGAGCATCCCGACATCCAGTATCATTTTCTGCCCATCGCCGTGACCTACGACGGCAATCATCTCGCTACCGAGCACGGTTTTCAGGCGCACGCCGGCACGCTGCGCTCAAAAAGCCGGGGCCATGTGCGGCTCGCCTCGCCGGACCCCCGCGCGGCCCCGCGCATTGTGTTCAACTATATGAGCCACCCCGACGACTGGACGGAGATGCGCGCTTCCGTGCGGCTGACGCGCGAGATTTTCGCGCAACCCGCCTTCGCCCCGTTTGCCGCGCGCGAAATTCAGCCGGGCGCGGGCGTCGAGAGCGACGAGGCGATCGACGCCTTCCTGCGCGAGAGATTGGAGAGCGCCTATCACCCCTGCGGCGCCTGCAAGATGGGGTCGCCGAGCGACCCCATGGCGGTGGTGGATTCTGAGACTCGGGTGATCGGGTTGGACGGCCTGCGGGTCGTCGATTCCTCGATCATGCCGTCGATCACGTCAGGCAATCTCAACGCGCCGACCATCATGATCGGGGAGAAAGCCGCCGACATGATTCTCGGCCGCGACTCCGCTGCCGGCGTCGAATGCGGCGGTGGTTGTGGCGCAGGGGTGGCGGGAGCGGCAGCGTTGAGGCGTTAGGACTTCCGCGCGATCAGCCGAAGGACGGCGCTCAACCCCTTGTGCAGATCGCCCTCGCGAAGCTCAGTCTCGATCTCCTCCAACAGCTCGATCTTGCTTTGCGCGAAATCCGCCCGCAAATCCTCGACGCTATAGAGCAACTCCGCCTCGCGCGGCCCGCCGCGCGCGCCCGCCCGCTGCTTCTCCAGATGCGCCGGCGTGAACGCCTCCAGAACGATCCGGCCTCCGGGCTTCAGCGCCGCAAGCGCCTTCGCGTGCAGCCCCCGGCGTTCGGGCGCCGGCAGATGCAGATAGAGCAGGGCGACGAGATCGTAGGCGCCGACCGACCATTCCCACGCCAGCGCGTCGGCGACCCGCGCGTCGAGCGAAACCTCGCGCCGCGCCGCCAGCGCGCGCGCCTTCGCCACGCCCTCGGCCGACAAATCCAGCGTCTCGACCCGCAAACCACGCTCAGCGAGAAACACACCGTTGCGTCCTTCGCCGTCGCCGGGGACCAAAGCCCGCTGGCCCGGCGCAAATGTGCCCGCTAGCGACTCCAGAAACGCGTTGGGCGCCTCGCCATAGGCATAGTCCGCCCCGGCGAAGCGGCTGTCCCAGAACGCGGCGTCGGCCATCAGCGATAGGCCGCCGCGATCGCGAGGAAATCGTGGGCCTTCAGACTTGCCCCGCCGACGAGCGCGCCGTCGACATTGGGCAGGGCCAGCAGTTCCCGGGCGTTGTCGGGCTTCACCGAACCGCCATAGAGAATCCGCACCTGCGCGCCCGCTTCGCCCAGCAACTCGATCAGCAACGCCCGGATCGACCCATGCATCTCGGCGACGTCGGCAAGCGTCGGGGTGAGCCCGGTTCCGATCGCCCAGACCGGCTCATAGGCGACGACGAGCGTCGCTGGCGTCGCGTCCTCCGGCACGGATCCGCGCACCTGCGCGCTCACCGTTTCGAGCGCGCGGCCCTGGTCGCGCTCGGCGCGCGTCTCGCCGACGCATACGATCGCCGTCAGCCCCGCCCGCCGCGCGGCCTCCGCCTTGCCCTTCACCTGCGCGTCGGTCTCGCCGCGAAACGAGCGACGCTCGGAATGACCCACGATCACGTAAGAGCAGCCGGCGTCCTTCAGCATTTCCGCCGAAATGCCGCCGGTATAGGGGCCACTGATCTTCTCGTGGCAATTCTGCCCGCCGAGCGCCACCGTGCTGCCTTCGAGCACGCTCGCGGCGGGCGGGATCAGGGTCGCCGGGGGGCAAACCGCGAGTTCGGCGACGCCGGCTTCGCCCCGGTCCACGGCGGCGCGAATGGCCGCGATCTCCGGCAATACGGCCTTGACCCCGTTCATCTTCCAGTTTCCCGCCACCAGCGGGCGCACACCCGGCGTCATTCGTCACTCCCGTATGACCGGCCGGTATCATGGCGGCTCCGCCTATGCAAAGCCCGCTTCCCCCGCTAGAGAAGCGCGCGACGAAACCAAGCGAACGCGGCTGAAATGCTCGAGGGTATGCGCAAGGCCTCGCAAGGGGCGGTCGGCAAATTCATCATGACCATCGTCATGGGGCTCATCATCGTGAGCTTCGTGATCTGGGGCGTCGGCGACATGCTGCGCGGCTTCAGCGCCACGACGGTCGCCAAGGTCGGCGCGACGTCGATCTCCTCGCAAGCCTATGGCAACGAGTTGCAAAGCGAACTCTACCGCCTGCAGCGCCAGGTCCGGCAGCCGCTGACCGCGCAACAGGCGCGCGCGCTCGGACTCGACGCCGAGGTTCTCGACCGGATGATCGACGAGGCCGCCTTTGACGAACGCGCCCGCGCGATGGGTCTGGCGATCTCCGACGATACCATCGCCCAGACCGCCCGCTCCGACCCGCGCCTTAAAGGCCCCGACGGCAAGTTCGACCGCGGCAAGTTCGACGAAGATTTGCGCGACGCGGGCCTGAGCGAACGCGGCTTCTTCGCCGAACAGCGCAACGTCTATTTACGCCAGCAAATCCAATATTCGCTGGTCGACGGCCTGGAGGCGCCGAAGACGCTGGTGCAAGCCCTGCTCGATGCGAAGAACGAGACGCGCGCCATCGCCTATTACACGCTCGTCCCCGCCGCCGCCGGCGACATTCCCGCCCCCTCCGACGATGCCCTGAAAACCTATTTCGAGGCCCACAAAGCTGTCTGGCGCGCGCCCGAATATCGCGGCTTCGACGCCCTTCTGGTCACGCCCACCACGCTCGCCAAGCCTGACAGCGTCAGCGACGAGGACGCGCGGAAGCAATACGAGAAGGACAAGGAGACGAAATACACAGTCCCGGAAAAGCGCAAGCTGCAGCAGATCGTGTTCCCTAGCGAAGCCGAGGCCGCCGAGGCCGCCGCCCGGATCAAGGCGGGAACGTCGTTCGACGACATCGCCAAGGCGCGCAAGCTCTCCGACGCCGATCTCAACATCGGCGAAGTGACGAAAGCGGGCGTGTTCGACCAAGCGGTCGCCGCGGCGGCGTTCGCGCTGCCCCAAGGCGGCGTGTCGGCGCCGATCAAGGGAGACTTCGGCTATGTGATTGTGAAAGACCTCACGATCACACCGGGCAGCGTGAAGCCGTTCGACGACGTTAAAGCGGCGGTGAAACAACAGATCGCCGCCTCGCGGGCCGTTGATCAGGTTCAGAGCCTGCGCGATAAAATCGAAGACTCGCGCGGCAATGGCAAGCCCCTGGCGGAAGCCGCCAAGAGCGTGGGTCTTGCGACGCGCGCCTATCTGAGCGATCGCACGGGCAAGACCTCGTCCGGCGTCTCGGCCGACGTCGTCGACAAGGACCAGCTTCTGCCGGCGGCGTTCGCCTCCGACATCGGCGTCGACGACGAACCGATCGCGACCAAGGACGGCGGCTATGTCTGGTTCTCGGTGACCAAGATCGACCCCGCGCACGATCGCGGCTTCGACGAGGTGAAGGACAAGGTCGCAGCGGCCTGGCGCGCCGACGAGACGGCCAAGCGCCTCGCGCGATTCCGCGGCCGAGGCCGTCAAGAAGCTCGACGCCGGCGCCGATATCGCCGTAATCGCCAAGGCGGCCAACGCCGAGGTCAAGACCGCCAAGGACGTTCGCCGCGAAGGCGGCGGCGGGCTCGCCGACAATGTCGCCGCCGCCGTGTTCGGCGTCGGGCCGACGGGGGCCGGCTCCGTGACGACGCCCGAGGGCCGTCTCGTGTTCAAGGTGACCGCCGACACCATCCCGGCCTCCGTTCCCGGCGATCCGCAAGTGAGCGGAACCGCGGATCGGCTGAAGACGGAGATCAGCTCGTCGCTGGTCGAACAATATGTCGATGCGCTGAAGCAACAAATCGGCGTGACCATCGACCGTCGCGCGATGCAAGGCGCCGAGGGCGGCTGATGGACGTCGAAGCGCTTTACGCGCAGGGCCGCGCCGCGGTTCTGACGACGACGCTGGTGGCCGATCTGGAGACGCCGGTCTCGGCCTATCTGAAGCTCGCCGCCAGCCGCGCCGGCGACATGTTTCTGCTCGAATTCGGTGGAGGGCGGCGCGCAGCGCGGCCGCTATTCGATGATCGGGCTCGACCCCGACCTCGTGTTCCGCTCGAACGGCGCCAAGGCCGAGATCAACCGGCGACCGGCCCGCGACCGCGACGCCTTCGAGCCCTCGACAAGCCGCCGCTGGAGGCGTTGCGCGCCCTGCTGGCGGAATCGCGCATCGACCTGCCTGCTCGGCCTGCCGCCGATGTCGGCGGGCGTGTTCGGCTATCTCGGCTACGACATGGTGCGGCAGATGGAGCGCCTCGCGCCGGCAAAGGCCGATCCCGATCGGCGTGCCCGAGGCGCTGCTGATCCGGCCCGACGGTGATGGTGGTGTTCGACAGCGTGCGCGACGAAATGGTCGTCGTCGACGACCGATCCGCCCGGCGTCCGGCGTCTCGGCGCGCGCCGCTTGCGAGGCGGCGCAAGCGCGCATCGAGGCGGTGGTCGCGGCGCTCGAAGGTCCGCTCGATCACGTCGCCGCCCGCCGTCGATCCGACGCTGCTCGCCGACGAGGCCGTCTCCAATACCAGCGAGGCCGAATTCCTCGGGATGGTCGAGCGCGCAAGCGAATACATCCGCGCCGGAGACGCCTTCCAGATCGTGCTGTCGCAGCGTTTCACCAGCCGCTTCGAGCTGCCGGCGTTCTCGCTCTACCGCGCGCTGCGGCGCGTCAACCCGTCGCCGTATCTGTGTTTCCTCGATTTCGGCGGCTTCCAGATCGTCGTCTCCAGCCCGGAAATCCTGGTGCGCCTGCGCGGGACGGCAAGTGACGATCCGGCCGATCGCCGGCACGCGCTGGCGCGGGCAGACGCCGGAGGAGGACGCGCGCCTGGGGCGCGAATTGCTCGCCGACCCGAAGGAGCGCGCCGAACATCTGATGCTGCTCGATCTCGGCCGCAACGACGTCGGCCGCGTTGCGGAAATCGGCACGGTGAAGGTGACGGACTCGTTCTTCGTCGAGCGCTACAGCCACGTCATGCACATCGTCTCCAATGTCGAGGGACGGTTGCGCGGCGATCTCGACGCCGTGGCGGCGCTTTCCGCCGGCTTCCCGGCGGGGACGGTGTCGGGCGCGCCAAAAGTGCGGGCGATGGAGATCATCGACGAACTGGAGAAGGACAAGCGCGGCATCTACGCCGGCTGCATCGGCTATTTCGGCGCGAGCGGCGAGATGGACACCTGCATCGTGCTGCGCGCGTCGGTCGTGAAAGACGGGCTCATGCATGTCCAGGCCGGGGCCGGCATCGTCTACGATTCCGATCCCGCTTACGAGCACCGCGAATGCGTCAACAAGGCGAAAGCCTTGTTTCGCGCGGCGGAGGAAGCGGTGCGGTTCGCGACGAGGGCGAAGCGCGGGCAGTAGCCTCGCGGGGCTCGCCGCCCCGGTCGTCGCTACACAATTTTGCTCGCGTGACCTTTCCAATAGCGGTCGCGCAAGGCGGTCTTGTAAAGTTTGCCCGTGGGCAGGCGGGGAAGCTGCGCCTCGAAGTCGACGGAGCGCGGACACTTGAAATGCGCGAGATGCGCGCGGCAATAGGCGATCAACTCGGCCGCCGTCGCCTCTCCGGGCTCGGTCCCCGGCATCAGCTGCACCACCGCCTTGACCTCCTCGCCCATATCCTCGCTGGGCACACCGAACACGGCGGCGTCGACCACCTCGGGATGCGCAATCAACAGGTTCTCGCATTCCTGCGGATAGATGTTCACGCCGCCGGAGATAATCATGAACGCCGCGCGATCCGTAAGATAGACATAGCCGTCCGCGTCGATATGCCCGATGTCGCCGACGGTGCTCATCGTGCGGTCGGGCGAATTGGCCTCGGCAGTCTTGGCGGGATCGTCGAAATATTCGAACGGCATGAGAGTTTTGAACCAAAGCTTGCCGGTTCTGCCGGTCGCGACCTCGTTCATCGCTTCGTCGAGAATGTGCAACTCGCCTGCCAAAACCTTGCCGATGGTGCCTTTGTGCGCAAGCCATTCCGCGCTGTCGCACCAGGTGAGGCCCATGCCTTCGGTAGCGCCGTAATATTCGACGATGATCGGTCCCCACCAATCGATCATCGCCTGTTTGATTTGAACCGGACAGGGCGCCGCGCCGTGATAGGCGAGCTCCAGACTTGAGACATCGTAGCGGCGGCGCGTCGCCTCCGGCAGTTTCAGCAGGCGCGCGAACATGGTGGGCACAAGCTGGGCGTGCGTGACGCGATATTGCTCGACAAGTCGCAGGAAATCTTCGGCGTCGAAGCGTTCCATGACGATCGACGTGCCGCCTATCGGAATCGATTGGGCGAGGCCGACCAGGGGCGCGACGTGATAGAGGGGCGCGGGCGAGAGATAGATCTGGCCCGGCCGATAACTGAACATTTTCCGCCATAGCAGGGCGATCGGATGTGACTGCGCCGGCGGCTCCTCCGGCAAAGGCCGCATGACGCCCTTCGGCTGGCCGGTCGTGCCGGAGGAGTACAGCATCGGCGAGCCCGAGAACTCGTCGGCTATCGGCGTATTGGGAAATCCGCTCGCCGCCTCTTCCAGACTGCAGATCCGATCCCCCTCGCCGGGACCATCGGCGATCAGGCAGATCTCGACACGGGGACATTCGTGAAGCGCCGCCATCGCAACCGCGCGCCGCGACTGTGAGGTAATGAGCAGCTTCGACTGGCTGTTGTTGAGGATATACGCGAGTTCCCGCGCCGCCAGATGGCTATTGACTGTGGTGTAATAGAGTCCCGCGCGGTGGCCCGCCGCGCAGCATTCGACGAAGCGGGGATGGTTCTCCAAAAACACCGCGTAATGGTCGCCGCGTGCGAGGCCGAGGGAGCGCAAGAGGTGAGCGATCCGGTTGCTGCGCGCCTCCAACTCAGCGTAGGTGATGGTCTCGCCCGAACTCGCCATGATGACGGCAGGATGGTTCGGTCGTTCCGCGGCTTGCAATCCGGGATACATGGGCGCCTCCAATAAGGGCCTAGTTTTTTTCCAAATATTATCTTGTTTAGGACGATCGACCGCAATTTTAGTGGGAACTCTGTGGCGTTTGCCACATGCCGGGCTTTTCAAGCCGCCGAAGCGCCGTTTCACGTCAGCCTCTTCGCCGCCGTTTCGTTCGCCGCGTTCGCGAAATTAAGATCGGGCCGGCGTCATTTGGCGCCGGCGCGGCGGCGAACGCGCTGAGCCGCCGACCCTCGGAGCGCCGCCCGCAACGCCGCAAGGCAATCGGGATCGATCGCGGCGCCCGCCATTTCCGACAGGACGCCGAGCGCCTTGGCGATCGGCATCGCTTCTCGATAGGGCCGCCTGGCGGTCAGGGCGTCGAAAATATCGGCGATGGTGAGAATGCGCGTCTCAAGACAGATTTGATCTCCCTGCAAGCCCCTGGGATAGCCCTTGCCGTCGAGACGTTCATGATGAGCGCCCGCAATCGGCGCGAGTTCGCGGAACGCGTCGATGCGCCCCAGTATGGCTTCGGAAAGCGCGGGGTGCGCACGTATGGCGACCCATTCCGCTTCATCCAGCTTGCCGGGCTTGTCGAGTATGGCGTTGCTGACGCCGAGCTTGCCGATGTCATGCAGCAGCGCCGCGCGCCGGAGCCACCGCCGATGCTCCAGGGTAAAATGCAGTTGCTCAGCGATCATGTCGGCGAACACGGTCACGCGTTCGCTGTGGTTGCTCGTGTATGGGCTTTTGGAGTCGATGACTTTCGCAAAGGCGGTGGCGACGTCGTCGAGATAGTCGTCGTCGACCAGCACGCCGTTCTGCCCCGGGGGCAGCCGCAAGATGCGCTCGAGCAGGTCCGGCGATTCGAGAATCGACCAAAAATCCGGCTGCGCTGCGACCCGCTCGAACGCCGCCACCCATCTCGGGTCAAACCAACGGCCCGCGCGCCGGCGCGCCTCGGAGAGGGCGGCGGCGGGACCGCTCGCAGTATGAAAGACGTCGACGACCTGCGCGAGCAAGGCGATCTGCGCGTTGAAGGGGATTTCTAGGCCGGACGCGTGCGACGGCTTTCCGCTGCCATCCCAGTGCTCATCGAGGTTGAGAATGCCGAGCGCGACGGTTTCCGAAAATCTCAATTTGCGGGCGATGTCGGAGCCGCGATGACAACGCGTGTCGATGAGTTCGAGGGCGATCTCCCCGCCATTCTGAAATATGTTCAGTATCGCCCGGAATCGCTCTGAAAGCCCGGCCTTCAAACCCGTGTGAGTCAGGACGAAGCGCAACACTTGCGGCAGCGCATCGTCGAGCTGTTTATAGTCGCGCTTGAATGTCTGATCGTCGGTGAGATATAATTGGCAGATGCGTGCGGCGTTGCTGCTGCATCCTAAATCCTTCAACAGCAGAGTATAATATAAATCCGAAAGTTGCTCCGCGTCGAACCCGAGTTCGACGCCGATCCGGTAGCCGATCCAGCAGCACCTGACGCAATGTCCCTCCGGCTGTCCCTCTGTCACGTCGAGCGCGTAGCTGAGCGCGCCGAGCAATTCGCCAATACGCAGTTGAAAGCTGCGCATTCCGTTGAGGCGAGATTTAAGCATTAGTTAACCTGAGGATTTGGCGGGCGATATTTTCAGATTTGAAAAACTCGCATCGTCAAATCAAAATTCAATTAACACAATCAAGTTCGATTTATCTTGAAACGATCAGAACAGGACTGCGTATGCAGGTCCCTATAGGGGCCGCTGTCGAGATTAGCCCCGAAAGCGACGCCCTTTGTACTTGAGATAGTCAAGCGACGCCGGGCGCGCAGGTCAAGTCAGCCTTTTCTCGGCCATCCCGTCCAAGGCGGCGGCAAATTTTTCCCTCGACCAGTTCTCGTCGAGCGCCTCCGCCATCACCTGCGCCGGCGTTTTCGGCGCGAGGCCGCCGATCGGCGGGTCGCGGTCGAGGTTGGTTGGGAACGCGTAGCCCTCCGCGCAGGCGGCGATCGCATTGGCCCGCGCCCGCCCGGACAGAATCCGCAAGCGCCGGATAGAGCGCCTTCGCCATCTTCGCCCGGTCGACCGACTCCATCGCCCGCCCATAGGCCGAGGAGACCTGCAACAGATTGGCGATCCGGCGCACGTCCGTCGTCCGGTTATGCCCGGCGGCGTGAAACAAGGCCGGGTTGAAGAACACCGCATCGCCCGTCTTCAGCGGCAATTGCACGTGATGGGCGTCGAAAAAGGCTGCGAACTCGGGCTTGCGCCACGCCAGATAGCCGGGCGCATAATCCTGGCTGAACGGCAGATACAGCGTCGGGCCGCTCTCCAGCGGCATATCGCAATGCGCGACGGCGCCTTGCAGCGTCAGCATCGGCGACAGCCGGTGGGCGTGGGCCGGAAAACCCTCGATTTCTTCGGCGGTCTGGAAGCCCATGTGATAGTCGCGATGCGCCGATTGCGCGGCGCCGCCGGGATTGACGCAATTGACCTGGGTGGTGATCTGATAGCCGGTTCCGAGCCAGGCTTCGGACGCCATCGCGATGGCGTCGTTGGCGTAATAGGCGGCGAAAGCCGCAGGCGCGCGCAGGCATAGCTTTTCCAGCGCGTTCCACACGCGATCGTTGGCGCCGGGTTTGGCGAAATGGTCGCCGGCGGTCATCCCGCTGGCGCGCTGCTCGGCGATGAAGTCGAAAAACACTTTGGTCACAGCCTCGACCGGCGCCGTGTCGGCGAAAGCTCCGCTCAGCGAGATGATTCCGGCGCCGTTCAACAGCACGCTCGCCCATTCCGCCATCAACTCGCGGCGCGCGCCTCGGCTCGACGCCGCCTCGCGAATGGCGGCGCCTTCGTAGATCGGGACGTTGCGCTCGATGCGCGCCGCCAATGGCGCGTCGGCGGCCGTGGTCTCGCGCGCGATGTGGCGCTTGAAATCCTCGAGATCGCAGGCCTCGGGCGTCAGCCAGGTTTCCCGGACCCTGCGGGCGATGGCGGATTTGTCGCGCATGCGTTGCTCCCATTGTCGTGCGGGACTTTATAGCAGAAGATCGGGGCCGGGAGCCCCTTATGCGCTCATGGATCAAGCACCCGCTCGCCATTTTCGCGGAGGGGGCCGAAAACGGGATCGTCGTCGAGGATGGCCGGATCGTCGAGTTGATCGCGCGGGCCGCCGCCCCGGCCGCGCCGTTCGATGCGACGTTCGACGCCAGCCGTCATGTCGTGCTGCCGGGTCTCGTCAACGCGCATCACCATTTCTACCAGACGCTGACCCGCGCCCACCCCGCCGCGATCAACAAGGAGCTGTTTGCGTGGCTGACGGCGCTTTATCCGATTTGGGCGAGGCTGAAGCCCGAGCACCTAAAAATCGCCGCCGAACTCGCGTTGACGGAATTGATGCTTTCCGGCTGCACGACGGCCGCCGACCATCATTATCTCTACCCCCGCGGTCTCGAGGACGCGGTCGACATCGAGGCGGAGGCGGCGCGCGCGGTCGGGATGCGCATGACGATCACGCGCGGCTCGATGAACCTTTCGCAGAAAGACGGCGGCTTGCCGCCCGACAGCGTCGTTCAGGACGCCGACGCGATTCTCGCCGACAGCGAGCGCGTGCTCAAACTTTTCCACGATCCCAAGCCGGGCGCGCAAATCCGCGTCGCCCTGGCGCCTTGTTCGCCGTTCTCCATCGACAAGCGGCTGATGATAGAGACGGCGAAACTGGCGCAAAAGCACGATTGCCAGTTGCACACCCATCTCTGCGAGACGCAGGACGAGGAGCGCTTCTGTCTTGAGGCCTACGGCCAGCGTCCCGTCGATCTGCTCGAAGACACCGGCTGGCTGAGCAAGCGCACATGGCTCGCCCACGGCATCCATTTCAACGAAGCCGAGATCGTGCGGCTCGGCGCGGCGGGGGTCGGAATCGGCCATTGCGCGGCCTCCAACATGGTGCTCGCCTCGGGCATTTGTCGCACTTGCGAACTGGAAAAGGCCGGTTCGCCCGTCGGCCTCGGCGTCGATGGCTCGGCGTCGAACGATTCCTCCAACATGATGGAGGCGGTGCGCCACGCGCTGATGGTCGGCCGGCTGCGCTATGGGGCCTCGGCTCTCACCCATCTCGACGTGTTGCGCTGGGCGACGGAGGGCTCGGCGCGCTGCCTAGGGCGCGACGACATCGGCAAGATCGAAGTCGGCCGGCAGGCGGACCTGGCCCTGTTCACGCTCGACGCGCCGCGCTTCTCCGGTGCGCAAGACCCGCTGGCGGCGCTGGTGCTGTGCGGCGCGCATCGCGCCGACCGGGTGATGATTGCGGGCGAGTGGCGGGTGGTCGACGGGGCGCCGGTCGGTATCGACCTGGCGAAATTAATGGCCGACCACGCGCAAGCGGCGCGACATTTCGCTTGATCGCTAAGCCCTCTCCCGCCAAGGGGCGGAAATGACGTCATGGATCGTGCTCATCCTCGCCTCGCTCTGGGCCGGAGCGCAGAACGCGCTCGCCGGCGGCGGCTCGTTCATCACGCTGCCGTCGCTGATGCTCACAGGAATGGACGCCCGCGCCGCCAACATCACGTCCACCATCGCGCTGTTCCCGGCGCAGATCGTAATGGGGCTCACCGGGCGAAAGCAGGCGGAAAGCCCGCCGGGCGTCGGTTTTCGCGCGCTGTTCGTCATCTCGCTAATTGGCGGCGCGTTGGGCGGGCTGATCCTGCTCGCGACGCCGCCGACATTCTTCGCTAAGCTGGTGCCGTGGCTGGTGCTGTTCGCCACGGTTGTGTTCGCCTGGGGCAGTTTCTTCAAAAAATCCCCGCCGCCGGGAACCGCCGCCATTCCGGCGCGCACCGAGATGATCATTCAGTTTTTCATCGCGATCTACGGCGGCTATTTCGGCGGCGGCATCGGTTTTCTGATGATGGCCTCGCTGACCCTCGCCGGCCTCGCCGTGCGCGTCGCCGGCGCCACCAAAAACGTGCTCGCCGGCGTGATGAACGCCTCCGCCGTGGCGATCTTCGTGTTCAGCCACGATGTCTACTGGCGGCAAGTCATCGTCGCCGCAGTCGCCTCTTCGATTGGCGGCTATGCCGGCGCGCGGATGCTCAGCACTGTCAACGAGAAGGCGCTGCGGGTGTTCGTGGTGGTTATCGGCGTCCTGCTGACGGTGGGGCTGTTCTGGAAGGGGTAGGGCTCAAATCAAGTGTGAAAAGTCGATTCCCAGGACGCGGCGCGGCGCTGCGACTTCGCTCTTCCGTCCAGTCGCGCCGTTCGTCGCTCTCACCAGGTAAGCCATTTTCGGCCCGCCAAAGCGCCCAACGCCGCGACCACCCCGGTCGCGAGCGGATACCACGTGGCGACGAACAGCGGGGAATCGTCGGGGCAATTGCTCGCGTAGATCGTCGCCGACGCGCCCGCCGCCGCCATCCCCGCCATCGCCCCCGTCAGCGCCGGAAAACGCGGCGCGCCCTCGCGCAGCGCCAGGATCAGCGCGGCCAGCGGCGGCAGCGAGAACAAAGGCACCATCGTCAGGCAATGATACCAGTTTTTCCCGACTAACTTCGCCAGCCACAGTTCGCGCGGCACGCTTGCCAGTTCCACCGCGACCGCCACGCCCAGCAGCGCCACGGGCGCGAGCAGCCAAGCCAGCAGCGTCCCCGCGCTCGCTTCGGGGCGGGAAAGCCGCAGGCATAGCAGCAGCGCGGGCGTCAGCAGCGCCAGCGTGTCGAGGAATTTGAGGTCGAAGCGCATCGTATGCGCCGCCGCCATGAAATCCGGCCGCGGCCCCAGCGCCGCCATGAACACGACGAAGCTCGCAATAAACCCGACCGCCAACGCGAGCGCCACGCGTCGCGGCAGCGACGCGCCCGGCTCGCCGTCGGCGCTAAGGGCGAAGATGAAATCGTCCGTCCTCATGACTGGGTCGCCTTCCACGCCGCCGCCAACGTTTTCAAAGCGCGATGCAGCGCCACCCGGACGGCGACCTCGGTCATGCCGAGCCGCGTCGCTGTCGCCGTGATCGACTGCTCCTCGAGCGAAATCGCGCGCACGATTTCTCGCGCGCGCGGCGCGAGCGCTTCCATCAGCCGTTCGACGTCGGAGCGATTGTGCGGATCGGCGGTCTCGGGGGCGGCCAGCACCGCCTCGAAATCCTCGATCGGCTCAGCCCGCCGGACGCCGCGCCGGCGCATCGCGTCGATCGTCTTGTGGCGCGCGATCGCGGCGACCCAAGGCGAAATCCTCTGGCCCGCATCCCAGGTCTGCCGCTTCAAATGGATCGCCAGCAAAGTCTCTTGCACCACATCCTCGATATCCCCGTCGCCGAGCCGCGCGCGCGAAAAAGCGCCGCGGATCGAGGGCGGATCGCGCGGGCGATGTCGGCGAGCAGGCGGCGGTAGGCCGCCTCGTCGCCGGCGAGCGCCGCGCGCATCCCGCCGCCCAGGCCTCCTCTCGAGCGTCGCTTGGGCCTGACGTCATAGGGCCTTCGCCGGCGACGGCCACGTGTTACGGGGAACGTTCAACAATTCCAACATCCGCTGGTCAGGCCGCGCGTGTAACACGGCGCCGTGTCATGTCGAATAGGTCGGCGAGCCTCAAGGAGAAACGCTCAATGAACTCTCCCCGCGTCGCCGCAGATCTGCCGTCCCGCGCGGGCGTCGGCCTCAAGCCGGAGCATTTCAAGACGATCCTCGCGGAGCGGCCGGACGTCGGTTTCTTCGAGATTCACGCCGAGAATTACATGGGCGACGGCGGCCCGCCGCATCGCCGGCTTGAGGCGATCCGCGCCCGCTATCCGCTGTCGCTGCATGGCGTCGGCCTGTCCATCGGCGGCCCGCGCCCCCTGGATCGCGAGCATCTTTCGCGCCTTTCCGCGTTGCGCCGCCGCTACGAGCCGGGCCTGTTCTCCGAGCACCTGGCCTGGTCGAGCCACGACGACGGCTTTCTCGACGACCTGCTGCCGCTGCCCTACACGGCCGAGACGCTGGCGATCGTCTGCGATCATATCGACGAGACGCAGGACGCCGTCGGCCGCATGCTGCTCGAAAACCCCTCGACCTACCTGCGCTTCGCCGAGAGCGACATTCCCGAGAGCGATTTCCTGAGAGAGATCGTGCGCCGCACTGGTTGCGGCCTGCTGCTCGACGTCAACAACGTCGAGGTGCAGGCGGGCAATCACGGTTTCGACCCGGAATCCTACCTCGCCGCCTTTCCATTGGAAGCGGTCGGGGAGATCCACCTCGCCGGCTATGCCGAGGCGCGCGACGATTCCGGGGCGAGCTTTCGCATCGACGCGCATGATTTGCCGGTGCGGCCGCGCGTCTGGGCGCTTTACGCGCAAGCGATCCGCCGCGTCGGCCCGACGCCGACGTTGATCGAATGGGACAACGACGTGCCGGATTGGGCGACGCTGCACGCGGAGGCGCGTCGCGCCGACGCTGAAGCGCGCGCCGCGCAGCAGGCGGAGCTCGCCCATGTCGTTTGAGACCACGATCAGCGCTTTCGCCCGCGCGCTGGCAGATCCCGCCTCGCCGGCGCCGGCGGCGACGCTTGGGCGCCATGGCCGGCCCGACTCGCGCCGCTTCGCCGTCTACCGCAACAATGTCGCCGTCGGCCTGACGCGCGCGCTGGAAGCGCGCTTCCCGGTGACGCGGCGGTTGGTCGGCGACGAATTCTTCCGCGCAACCGCCAGCGCGTTCATCGCCGTTTGCAAACCCCGCGATGCGGTGCTGATCCGCTATGGCGCCGAGTTTCCGGATTTCCTCGCCACGTTTCCTGCTGCGCGCGAATTGACCTATCTGCCAGACGTCGCCGCGTTCGAAAACGCCTGGGTCGAGGCCTACCACGCCGCCGAGGCCGAGCCGCTGGCGCTGTCGGCGCTTTCCGCGGTCGCGCCGGAGCGGCTGGAACTGTTGCGCTTCGTCTTCCACCCCGCCGCGCGGTTGCTGCGGTTTGCAACGGCCGCCGCGAGCATTTGGGCGGCGCATCAAAGCGAGGGCGAGCCCGCGCCGCCGGCGCTTGGGGGCCGGAAGACGCGCTGATCACGCGGCCGCGCGCCGACGTTGGCGTGCGCGCTCTGCCCGAGGGCGGCTACGACCTTTTCGCCGCGTTGCGCGACGGCGCTCCGCTTGGCGAAGCCGCGGAGCCGCTGATTGCGGCGGGCGGCGATCCCGGCGCGCATCTCGTCGGATTGTTCGAGGCGGGCGCGGTCATCGGACTCGATTTGACTTCGGCGCCCGCCAATTCGGGCCAACGGCCTCGTCTGGAGTTCCCAAAACATGTCGATCGTGTCGGTGCCCCTTAGCCAACCGTTCGCCCGTCTGACCTCGGGATTGTTCGGCCTGTGGCCGCAATCCCTGACTCTGCTGGCCCTGCGTGTGACGCTCGCCATGCCGTTCTGGCTTTCGGGGATGACGAAATGGGACGGCTGGTTCACGCTGTCGTTCGGCGCGACCGCTTTGTTCACGGATGAATACAAGATCCATTGGTTGGGCGCGCAATACCCGTTTCCGTATCCCGAATAGATGGCGCTGGCCTCGGCGGTGGCGGAATTGGCGTTGCCGGCGCTGCTCGTATTGGGGCTGCTCACGCGCTATGCCGCGGCGGGGATTCTGTTCATGACGGCGATCATCGAGCTGACCTATCCTGACGGCTGGCGCAATTTTCATCTGCCCTGGGCGGCGATGGCGCTGGCGATCGTCAGCTTCGGCGGCGGCAAGATTGCGCTCGATTGGGCGCTGGGGCTGGATCGCGAGCCGAAACGCTGAGGCCCGCGAAGGAACTGTCTCCCGGCCCGCCTACGGCGTCTTGGCGCCTCGCACGATCCCCGCCATGGGATCGTCGCCAAGCCCCTGGATCACGCCCGCCCGGTCAGCGTCGTTGCGGTTCTGGCTCGCCTTCCACTTGCCGCGCAAATCCGCGACGGCGATCTCCACCCCGACGATGGCGCGCATCTGCTGGGCGACGAAATCCTCCGGCGCGTCGCCGACCGCCCACGGCGTCTCCCGGCGCGATTCGCGTTCCTGGGTCAATTGCTCGATCTGCGCCCGCAGCCAATCCGCCGTCTCAAAGACCCGCGGCGCGCCGCGCGCTTGCGCCATCACGTAATTCCAGGTCGGCACGACCTTGCCGGTCTCGCGCTTGGTCTCGTACCACGACGGCGTCACGTAAGCGTCCGCGCCCTGGAACACGATCAGCGTTTCGCCGCCCGCGGCCAGATCCCGCCATTGCGGATTGGCCCGCGCGAGATGGCAGCGCAGCAGGCCGAACCGCGAGCCGTCGTCGATCAGCGTGAACGGAATGGCGTTGGCGAGCAGCCCGCTCGGGCCGTGGTTGATCAGCAGTCCCAAGGGATGCGCGCGGATCAGCGCATGGATGGCGGCGACGTCCTCCTGCCGGTGCAGCGGCGGCTCGTACATCTCACTCCGCCGCCAGTTCCTTGAGCCCGAACCGCTTCTCGATGTAATCCTCAACGACCGCCTTGAACTCGCGCGCGATCCCCTCGCCACGGAGCGTCATCGCCTTGGCGCCGTCGATGAACACGGGCGCGGCCGGCGTCTCGCCGGTGCCGGGCAGAGAGATGCCGATGTCGGCGTGTTTGCTCTCGCCGGGACCGTTGACGATGCAGCCCATCACCGCGACATTTAGGCCCTCGACGCCGGGATAGCGCGCCTTCCACTCCGGCATCGACTGGTCGAGATAGGTCTGGATGTCGCGCGCCAGTTCCTGAAACACAGTCGAGGTCGTGCGTCCGCAGCCGGGGCAGGCGGCGACCTGCGGCGTGAAAATGCGAAAACCCATCGTCTGAAGGATTTCCTTGGCGACCTTCACTTCGAGCGAGCGGTCGCCGTTCGGCTCTGGCGTCAGCGAGACGCGGATCGTGTCGCCGATCCCCTCCTGCAACAATACGCCAAGCGCGGCGGAGGAGGCGACGATCCCCTTGGAACCCATGCCGGCCTCGGTGAGGCCGAGGTGGATGGCGTAATTCGAGCGCGCCGCCAGCATCCGGTAGACCGTGACAAGGTCCTGCACGCCCGACACCTTGGCGCTCAGGATGATGCGGTCGCGCGCCAGGCCGATCTCCTCGGCGCGCTCGGCGGAATCCAGCGCCGAGCGCGTCATCGCCTCGCGCATGACCGCGCGGGCGTCGAGCGGGGCGTCGGCTTTGGCGTTGTCGTCCATCATCGCGGTCAGGAGTTCCTGGTCGAGCGAGCCCCAGTTGGCGCCGATGCGCACCGCCTTGCCGTACTGGATCGCCTTTTCGACGATGGTGGAAAACTGAACGTCGCGCTTGTTCTTGAAGCCGACATTGCCGGGATTGATGCGATATTTGTCGAGCGCCTCGGCGCAGGCGGGATGCTCGGTCAGCAGCTTGTGGCCGATGTAATGGAAATCGCCGACGATCGGGACGGTGATCCCGCGCGCGCGCACCCGATCGCGGATATGCGGCACCGCGGCGGCGGCCTCATCGCGGTCCACGGTGATACGCACCATTTCGGAGCCGGCGCGGGCGAGGGCGGCGATCTGGCGGGCGGTGCCTTCGATGTCGGCGGTGTCGGTGTTGGTCATCGACTGCACGACAACAGGCGCCCCGCCGCCGACGGTGACAGCGCCGGCGCCCAGGCCGACTTTGACCGCGACCGTTTGATGGCGGGGGCGGGGGCCGAAGGCTTCGGGGACGGTCATGCGCAAAACTCCGAACGGGGCAGGGCGGTATTTACGCTTTTGTCTGGGTTGGGAAAACCCATGGCGCTCGAAATCGTGAACGACGGCCTCATCGGACTTGCCATTTCTCGCCGTCGCAGCGGACGTCGACGATTTCCCGGCCTCCGCCCCCGTCGACGTTCGCGTGGAACGTGGCGGTCGGAGAATCCATCACCTCGAACTCCGCGAATTTGGTCGCCGAGCGGCAGGGCGGCAGCGCGGCGAAAGCCCGCGGTTGCGTGTCCGAGATCAGTACGCCGACCGCGGACGAAGCGATCGCATAGTCCGCTTTGTCTTTGACGAACAGGTTGTTCGCAATCTTGACCGGGGACTGGCTGGCGTCGCCCACGGCGATCCCCTCGGCATATTCCTCGAAGTGATTATTCATCACGAGACCGCCGTTGCCGAACGTGCTTCGCACCGTGATCGCGGTTGTTCCGTTCGGGCTGACAGCGCCGAATTCATTGCCTTCGATCAGCCAGTTTGTGCCGCCCACGACGACCGCCTTTGAACCGCCGTTGGTGATGAACATATTGTTGCTCAGCATCAAATTGTTGAACTTGCCATCGTTCACGCAAACGCTGCAAACAAAAGTGTTGAACTGCGAGTTGACGACGGCAATCTGGTCGAGCGTTCCTTTGGGATTCGCCACGACCTGCACCCCGACGTCGCATCCCGTGACATTGCTGTTGGAGATCGCAAGCCCCTGGACCCAGTCCTCATAGGCGATCGCGATTTTGCAATAGGAAATGTTCATGTGAGAGATGCTGATTTGCACGGAATAGGCGGATTTAGCCGCTAACCCTTGCAGGACGAGAAACACCCCGTTCGGCGAAGCGTGTGGGCCGTCGAACATGGGATTGACAATCGAGATGTTGGAGACGTTCCGTTCATGGACGCCCTCGCCCCAGAATTGCGCATTCGCCCCATAGGCGTCGGCGCCGCGAAAGACAACGTTCTCGAACGTCGTCTGCGAGGAGAACGCCGCCATTTGATTGTCCGTGCGGCTGTTGAGCGTCACCGCCGTGTAGCCGCCCGGCTGGTCGGTCGTGAATGTAATGTCCGCGATCCTGACGCTTGAGAATTGATCGCCATAGGCGAAGGTCGGGCCGTCGACCGGTCCCGACACGGAAATCGTCGTGCAATCCGACCCTGATCCCACTAGGGACAAGTTTTGCCCAGGGGGAATTTGCAGTGACGGCGTCGCCGCGATTTTGAAAACGCCGCAAGGAACCCGGATCATGCCGCCCTTGGCCGCGGCGGAGAATACGGCTGAAAACGCGGCGTCGTTGTTCGTGACGCCGTCGCCGACCGCGCCAAATGTCGCGAGATCGAAGACAGGGTAGGCCGAGGGCGCCAGGCCGCCGGCGAACACCGCCGCAACGACCACAAAGGCGCGCAACGCCAGCGATCGGAAAGCGAACCGCGGAGCAGGGCCGCCCGAGCCGAAAGCCATCTTGTCCCAATCCGCTCAGGCCGCTCGCGAAGCGGCGGCCCATCGTCCGCCACCCGCTCTATTCCGGCCGCGCGACGCGCCGCGCCTCACGTTTGCGGCTGCGGCGCCAGATTCGGATCGGGCCCATAGCTGCGCGGCTTGCCGGTCGCCGGGACCGCAGTCCGCGGCGGCGGCGGCTCCTTGTCGGCGACCTCGCGCACCGGACGCACGCCCTGCAGCAACGCCACGATCTCTTCGCCGCTCAGCGTCTCGAACTCCATCAGCCCCTTGGCCAGCGTCTCGAGATCGGCGCGGCGGTCGGTGAGGATGCGGGTCGCCGTCACGTGCGCTTCGTGGATGAGCCGGCGCACCTCCTCGTCGATCGTCTTGGCGGTCTCCTCCGAGATGTTCTGCTGCCGGCCCATCGTGTAGCCGAGGAACACCTCGTCCTGATTCTCGCCGTACATCACGGTGCCGAGCTTCTCGGAGAAGCCGAGCCGCGTCACCATCGCGCGCGCGATCTTGGTCACCTGCTGGATGTCGCCCGCCGCGCCTGAAGTCACCTTGTCCTTGCCGAACACCAGTTCCTCGGCGACGCGCCCGCCCATCGCCATCGCCAGCATCGAGATCAACTGCTCGTAGCTCTGCGATGATCTGGTCGCGCTCGGGCAGCGACTGCACCATGCCGAGCGCGCGCCCGCGCGGGATGATCGTCGCCTTGTGGATCGGCGTCGAGGCCGGCATCGACAGCGAGACCAGCGCATGGCCCGCCTCGTGATAGGCGGTCAGGCTCTTCTCCTCCTCGGTCATCATCAGCGTGCGGCGCTCGGCGCCCATCATGATCTTGTCGCGCGAGTCCTCGAACTCCTGCCGCGTGACGACGCGCTTGCCGCGCCGGGCGGCGAGCAGCGCCGACTCGTTGACGAGGTTCATCAGATCCGCGCCGGAGAAGCCGGGCGTGCCGCGCGCGACGACCTTCAGATCGACGTCCGGCGCGAGCGGCACCTTTCGCACGTGCACGCGCAGGATCTTCTCGCGGCCGATGAAATCGGGGTTCGAGATCACGATCTGGCGGTCGAAGCGGCCGGGCCGCAGCAGCGCCGGGTCCAGCACGTCGGGGCGGTTGGTCGCCGCGATGATGATGATGCCTTCGTTCTGCTCGAAACCGTCCATCTCGACCAGCAACTGATTGAGCGTCTGCTCGCGCTCGTCGTTGCCGCCGCCGAGGCCGGCGCCGCGATGGCGGCCGACCGCGTCGATTTCGTCGATGAAGATGATGCAGGGCGCGTTCTTCTTCGCCTGCTCGAACATGTCGCGCACGCGGCTCGCGCCGACGCCGACGAACATTTCGACGAAGTCGGAGCCGGAAATCGTGAAGAACGGCACGTTCGCTTCGCCGGCGACGGCGCGCGCGGTCAGCGTCTTGCCGGTGCCCGGAGGACCGACCAGCAGCACGCCGCGCGGAATTTTGCCGCCGAGTTTCTGGAACTTCTGCGGATCGCGCAGGAATTCGACGATCTCCTGCAAGTCTTCCTTGGCCTCGTCGACGCCGGCGACGTCCTCGAACGTCACGCGGCCCTGCGCCTCGTTGAGCAGCTTGGCCTTCGACTTGCCAAATCCCATCGCCTTGCCGGCGCCGCCCTGCATCTGGCGGGACATGTAGATCCACACGCCGAGGAACAGCAGCAGCGGCAGCCCATTGATCAGCAGGGTCAGCAGCCAGGAATTGCCGTCCGACGGCGGCCTGGCGGTGATCGCGACGCCCTTGGTGTAGAGCTTGTCGACCAGTCTGCGGATCGCTCGGCGCATAGGTCTGGAACGCGTGCCCGTCCTTGTAGTGGCCGGAAATGTCGGGACCGGCGATGGTGACGTCGCGCACGTGGCCGGCGTCGACCTCGGTCAGCAGCTGGCTGAACATGATCTCGCTGCTCGGCGGTCTTCTGCGCCGGGCTCTGGAACAGCGTCACCAGCGCCAGACCAGCAGGAAGATGATCACCCAGAGGGCGAAATTGCGTAAGTTGGCGTTCATCGCGATTCCTATCGACCGCGAGTCGCCCGCGGCTTACGAGCGCGCTCGCGGTCCCAACCACCCATTTAAGCGCAAGCGCGGCAAATGCCAAGGGAAGCGGGCTAGCCAAAAAGACTGCCGGAAACTGAATTTACAGTGAATTGCCGCCAGCCCCCGCCATGTCTGCAATTCCGCCGACTAAACATCGTTAAGAACCGTCGAGCAGTGAAGACCAGATCGATTTCCGCGACGGCTGCACGGCAGCGCGTTCAAGCGCTCGAACCGGCCGGCTTTTGGCCGAGCATGCGCCAAGCGCCGACCATGCCGAGAACCACCGTCAGCGCCAGGCCGCCAAAGGCGGCCGCCAGCGTCTGCCCCCAGACAAAGGCGAAATCGAACTGCATGACGTAGACGACGATCACATATGCCGCCAACGCCCCGGCGCCGACGCCGAACGCCGCCGTCGCAACACCAAGCGTCGCAAATTCGATCAGAACCGAGGCGGCAATCAGGCGTCGGCGGGTCGCGCCCAGAATCTTTAGCATCACCGCGTCCATCATGCCGCGCCTGCGCATTGGCCGCCAGCGCGCCGGCCAGCACCAGCACGGCGGTCGCCAGCGCCACGCCCGCCGCCGAGCGAATCGCCAGATCGAGCCGCGCGACCAGCGCGCTCGACGCGTCTGCAAGGCCTCCTTGCACCCGCACTGTCACCACGATCGGGAAACGCCCGGGCGGCGTCGCGCACCAGCGCCAACTCCGCCGAGGGCGTCGAGCCCTCGGGCAGCGGCGCCGTCATCAGCAGCGAATGCGGCGCGCCGGCGAACGCGTTGGGCGAGAACACCAGCACGAAATTGATCGCGAAGCTGCGCCAGTCCACCCGGCGGAAATTGGCGACCTTCGCCGTCACGTCGCGCCCGAGCACGTTGACGGTCAGCGCGTCGCCGATATTCAGGCCGAGCCCCTTGGCGATGTCGCCGTCCACCGAGACCAGCGGCGGCCCGGCATAGTCCGGGGGCCACCAGGCGCCGGCGACGATCGTCGCGCCCTTCGGCGGCGACGCCGGCGATAGGTGATGCCGCGATCGCCGTCGAGCACCCATTGCGCGCTTTCCTTCGGATGCACCTTCTCGGCGGCGACGCCGGCGACGCTAACGATCCGGCCGCGCATCATCGGCGCTTCGACCAACCGCGCGTCGGGCGCGTCCATATTCAGAAAGGACTTGAAGTCGGTCTCCTGAGTGCTTCTGATATCAAAGAAATAGAAATCCGGCGTTCCGGCCGCGCCGGGCTTCAGCTGCATGCGCAAATTGACGTCGACCAGCGTCAGCGCGACGATGACCGCGAGGCCGAGGCCAAGCGACAGCACCACCGCCGGCGTCGGCGCGCCCGGGCGATGCAGATTGGACAGCGCCAGCCGCCATTCGACCGGCCCGCGCGCGGGGCAGCGCGCGCGCCAGCGCCATCGCGGCCACGGCGACGCCGCGCAGCGCGACCAGCGCCAGCGCCGTCGCCACGACGACGGTTACCGCGACGCTGCGCTGCGGGCTGGCGACGATCGCCGCCAGCGCCAGCGCCGCGCGCCGCCGCGACGGCGCCGAACAGCGTAGCGCGAGCCGCGTTTTCGGCGCGTCGGCGGCGACGAGGTCGCGAAACAGCGCGGTCGCCGGAGATCGTGCGCGCGCCCGAGCGGCGCGATCGAGAAGGCGAGCGCGGTCAGCAGGCCGTAGAGCGCGCCGAGCGCCAGTTCGCGCGGGTAGAGGTCGCGGCGCGAGCGGATAGGGCAGCGCCGCGCCGGCGAGCGCCGCGACGAGATAGGGGATCGCCGCGCCGAGCGACGAGCCCGATGGCGACGCCGAGCGCCGGCGACGGCGAGAAACTCGATCAAGCGCCAGCGCGACGACCTCGCCGCCGCTCGCGCCGAGCGCCTTCAGGATCGCCAGCGTCGGCGCGCTTGCGCTTCGAGAAACCCGCCCGCCGCATTGGCGACGCCGACGCCGCCGACCACCAGCGAAATCAGCCCGACCAGCGCGAGGAACTCGCCGAACCGATCGATGTTGCGGGAAAAATCGGGCGATCGACGTTGGCGCGGGTGCGCACTTCCCAGCCGGCCTCGGGAAAGCCGGCCTTGGCCGTCGCGCGATCAGCGCCAGCACGTCGGCGTCGCTGGCGGCGGCGGCCCCGCGGGTTCATCAGTAACGCGCGTCGTCCAGCGGATCAGCGAGCCCGGCTGGACGAGGCCGCTCGCCGCGAGCGCCGCGTGCGAGATCAGCACGCGCGCGCCGAAGCCGATCGCCGGTGCCGAGCCGGTCCGGCTCGGTGACGATGCGGGCCGCGGATGACGAGATCGAGCGTCGCCGAGGTCGAAGTCATCGCCGACTTTCAGCGACAGCCGGTCGAGCAGCACGTCGTCGACGCTCGGCGCCGAAGCGTCGCCGCGCCTGGCCGAGCGCCGCCGCAGGCGGCTGGCCGCGGGCGCGAATTCGGCCGCGCCGAGCGGCGGCCAGTCGGGGCCGACCGCCTTCAGATCGGCGAGCGTCGCGTCGCCCGCGGCGTTGCGCGCCATCGCGCGCATGGTGGCGATGTCGTCGAGAGCGGCCGCGCGCGGCGAGAAACGCGCGCTCCTCGGGCGCTCAACTCGCGATGAATCAGCGAGAACGACGGCGTCGCCGCCGACCAGCTTGCGCCCCTCGCGCGCCAGGCCGTCTTGCAACGAGCGCGCGAGCGAATTGACGCCGACGATCGCCGCGACGCCGATGGCGATGCAGGCGAGAAAAATGCGCAAGCCCTCGAAGCCGCCCGCTGAGATCGCAGGAGGCGTCAGCCGCGTCAGACGCCTTTAGCCTCACGAGGCGCGCTCGATCTGGCCCGAGCGCATTCGCAGCGTCCGGTCGCACAGCGCCGCCAGGCTCGCGTCATGCGTCACCAGCGCCAGCGTCGCGCCGCGTTCGCGCGGCAGCGCGAACAGCAGGTCGATGACCGCCCCGCCCGGTCGCCTCGTCGAGATTGCCGGTGGGCTCGTCGGCGATCAGCAGCGGCGGGTCGGGGGCAAGCGCGCGCGCGAGCGCCACGCGCTGCTGCTCGCCGCCGGAAAGCTGCGCGGGATAATGCGACGAGGCGGTCGGCGAGGCCGACCGCCGCCAGTTCCTCGCGCGCGCGCCGCCTCGCGTCGCGCGCGCCCGCGAGTTCCAGCGGGCGGCGACGTTCTCCAGCGCCGTCATCGTCGGGATGAGCTGGAAGGACTGGAACACGATGCCGATCCGGCCGCCGCGGAAGCGCGCGAGCTCGTCCTCGCTCATGGCGTGGATCGGGCTCGCCGTCGATGAAGATTTCGCCGCTGTCGGGGCGCTCCAGCCCGGCCATGCCATCAACAGCGTCGATTTGCCGGAGCCCGAGGGGCCGACCAGCCCGACCGCCTCGCCGCGCGCGATTGTCAGGCTGACGCCTCGCAAGATATGCACCCGCGCGGCGCCCTTCCCAGGCTCAGCTCGACATCGCGCAATTCCACGGCGGGGACGGCGCTGAAAGACTCCGCCGCCGCGCGGCGGACGAGGTCGAGTTGATCCGGCGAATCACTGGGAGCCATCATGAAAGTCTCTAGGGGATGGGCGACATATGGGATGCTGGCGCGCCGCCGCGCAAATCGCGGCGCTGCTCGCGGGCCCGGCGCCGGCCGAGGCGCAAACGCTGAAACTGGTCGCGTTCGGCGACAGCCTCACCGCAGGCTACGGCGTGAAGCCCGGCCAGGCTTTCCCGAGGTGCTGGAGGCGGCGCTGAAGGCGAAGGGCATCGACGTGAGCGTGGTCAATGCCGGCGTCTCGGGCGAAACGGCCGAGGACGGGCTCGCGCGCTTCGACTGGAGCGTGCCGCCGGACACGGATGCGCTGATCGTCGAACTCGGCGCCAACGACATGCTGCGCGGGCATGCCGGTCGAAGGGGCGAAGGCGCGCGCTGGCCGCAATTCTCGCCAAGGCGAGCGCAGCGACGCATCGCCGACCCTGCTGACCGGCATGAGGGCCGCGCCCAACTTCGGGCCCGACTACCGCGACGCGTTCGACGCGATCTATCCCGATCTGGCCAAGCCTATGGCGTCGCGCTGTATCCGTTCTTCCTCGACGGCGTCGCCGCGATCCCGAAGCTCAACCAGCAAGACGGGCTGCATCCCAACCCGAAGGCGTCGCGATCATCGTCGCGCGGATTTTGCCGGCGGTGGAGGCGCTGCTGACGTCGGCGAAGCCGTGACGCGATTTTGGGCCGCTCGCCCTGCAATTGCGAAGGCAGGCGCCGCCGGCGAGCCCCTTGTGGAGGAGACGCGAACCGGCGACTGCGGCATATGCATAAAAGGCGCACTGTCACCGTTTTTCCGGCTCCCGATCGTTTAGCGCAAAAAAGTCCCCCGCACCCACCATTCCGGCTTCATGCGCCGGAGCCGGCCCGCCGCGCGCGCCGCCGCGTGGCGGTCGGCGTAAAGCGCAAAGCACGTCGCGCCCGAGCCCGACATGCGCACCAGTCGCGCGGCGCCCGCCTCCCGCAGCGCCGCCAACGCCTCCGTGATCACCGGCGTCAGCCGCTCGGCGCTCGCCTGCATGTCGTTGCGACCCTTGGCCAGCGCGCCGACGATGTCGCCGTCGAGCGGCTCGGCGAAAGCGGCCGACCCGAACCTCGCCCCGCGACAAGCCCCAGCCCCGCGAACACCGCCGGCGTCGGCGATGGCGACGCGCGGGTTGACCAGGACGGCGGGCATCGGCGCCAGGTCCAGCCGGGGCGCCAACAAGTCGCCGATCCCCGCCCATGCGGCGCGCGCGCGGGTCGAGGCAGACCGGGACGTCGGCGCCGGTCGCGCGCGCCGCTTCGACGAGGCGGGGGTCGTCCAGAGCGAGGCGCATTGGCGGAGGCGAGCGCCCGCAGCGCCGCCGCCGCGTCGGAGGAGCCGCCGCCGAGGCCCGCCGCCACCGGCAACTGCTTGTAGAGCACGAACCGGCCGAGCCGCAGCCCGGCCACGCGCTCGGCGAGCGCCCGCGCGGCGCGCAACACCAGATTGTCGGCTTCCGGCCCGGCGGCGCTCGCGGTGGGGCCGACCACTTCGAGCATGAGCGTGCCGTCCGGCGTCAAAGCCGAGCCGATCGCCGACGCCGGCGAAGGCGACGAGGCTGTCGAGTTCGTGATAGCCGTCGTCGCGCCGGCCGAGGATATGCAGCGTCAGATTGACCTTGGCCGGCGCCCGATAGACGCGCATCGGCTCAGCCGCCGGACTTGCTCGGCTCCGGGCTCGGCACGGCCTTGGCGTTCGGCGCCGGGCGGCGTCTCCGGCAGGCCGAACTTGATCTTCTCCAGGATTTTTTTGCAGGTCGTCCGGCTCGGGCCCGAAATCGCGCGCGTGGTTCCACTGGAAATGCGCCTCGATCCTGACGCCCGACCCGCCAATAAGCATCGCCCAGATGGTCGTTGACGACGGGATCGACGGGCTTCAGCTCGACGGCGCGCTCCAGGTCGCGCGTCGCCTCGTCGTAATGGCCGAGCTTGTAATTGGCCCAGCCGAGGCTGTCGACGATATAGCCGTCGGTCGGCTTCAGATCGACGGCGCGGCGCAGCATCTTGAACGCCTCGTCGAGGTTGATGCCCTGATCGACCCAGGAATAGCCGAGATAGTTCAAGACCAGCGGCTCGTCGGGAAAGAGCGTCAAGGCCTGCTTGAAATCGGCCTCGGCCTTCGGCCATTGATGGGTGCGCTCGTAGGCGATGCCGCGAAAATAGAACAGCACCCAATGCGACTTCTCCGGCGCCGGCAACAGCGAGATCGCCTTTTCATAGGAGCCCGCCGCGGCGGCGAAATCCTTCGACGAACGCTGCAGCGTGCCCAGCGCGCTCCAGGCCTCGGGATCCTCGCGATGGTCGGCCGACCACCTGCTTCATCAACGCCAGGCCCTTGTCGGTCTTGTCGAGCCCATCATATTCGATCGCCGCCTGGATCTCGGAGCTTTCGGCGAGCGGCGAGGTTTTCGGCACGTTCAGATAGGCGGCGACCGCCTCGTCGCCGCGCTTCATGTCGGACAGCAGATTGGCGACGCTGACGGCGGCGAAATCGAGGTCCGGCCGCAACGCCAGCGCGAGCCGCAAATAGATCAGCGAGGCCAGTTCGTCGCCCTGGCGCGCGGCGCCGGCGCCGCCGAGACCATAGAGCGCCTCGGCCGCCCCTTCCTTAGGGTTACGCACGACCGGCGCGACGGGCCGTCCCGACTCGATCTCCGCCAGCGCCGCCTTGACGACCGGGTGTTCGGGCGTCTTTTCGCGAAAATTCGGCATAGATTTTCTTGGCCCCGGCGACGTCGTTGTGCCGCGCCAGAAAGCGGCCGTAGGCGTCGACGAGCCGCAGCGTCTGCGAATCCTTGGCGTAGGCGAGCTTGTAACGGCGCAGCGCCTCGACGGGATCGCCGAGCGCGTCGGCGATCAGCGCGGCGTGATAATCGCGAAACACGGCGACGCTGGCGTCGGAGATGCGGTCGACCGAGTCCAGCGCATGACGCAGATCGCCGGCCCCGGCGTAGGCCCAGCCGGTCAGCAGGAGCGAGGTGACGTCGCGCGCCTTGCCGGCGTCGCCGGCGGCGAGCTGGGCGCGAGCGGCGGCATATTGGCCGTTGCCGAACGCGCGCACGGCCAGCGCGAGCCGAGCCAGCGAATTGGTGGGCTCGCGCGCCACGACGCGGTCGGCCAGACTGTAGGCGTCCTTGGTGTCGCCGCTGGCGAGCGAGGCGGCGAACGCGCGTTCGACGAGGTCGAGGTTGGCGGGATCGGCGCGCAGCGCCTCGGCGAAATAGCGCGCCGCCGCTTCGGAGTCGCGATCGGCGCTGGCGATAAGGGCGGACAGGTAGTTGCCCAATTCGCTGGTCGCGAATTGGTAATGCGCGGCGTCGGGCAGCGCGGCGAGCGCGGGCGAGCCGAACAGAGGCGCGAGCAGGGCGGCGCGGAGAAGGTTTTTGGACACGGGCAAAGCGGCACTCGTCAAGCTGCGGTCGGTCTGTCTAACCCGGAATGGAGCAAAAGGGAATTTAGCCGCGCCTAAGGGATCGTCAGTCCGCGCTGCACCGCCGGGCGGGCTAGCGCCAGGTCGAGCCAGCGCTGCACGCGCACGAACTCATACCAGTCCACGAGATCGCCAGCGCCGTAGAAGCCGATGAGACCGCGCACCCAGCCAAGCGTCGCGACGTCGGCGATCGTATAGTCGCCCATCAGCCAGTCGCGATCGGCGAGACGGCGCTCCAGCACGCCGAGCAGGCGTTTGGATTCCTCGACATAGCGTTGCAAAGGCCGCTTGTCTTCGTATTCGCGGCCGGCGAATTTGTGGAAGAATCCGAGTTGCCCGAACATCGGCCCGATCCCGCCCATCTGGAACATCACCCAGGCCAGGGTCTCGTAGCGCGCTGCGCCCGTGGGCAGAAGTTGTCCGGTTTTTTCCGCGAGATAGATCAGGATCGCGCCCGACTCGAACATCGCCAGTGGCTCGCCGCCGGGGCCGTCGGGATCGAGGATCGCCGGGATCTTGCCATTGGAGTTCAGCGACAGAAATTCGGGTGTTTTTTGGTCGCCCGCGCCGAAGTCGATCTTGTGCGGCTCGTAGGGTAGGCCGATTTCCTCCAGCATGATCGAGACTTTGACCCCGTTGGGGGTGGGCAGGCTGTAAAGCTGCAGGCGATCGGGATGGGCCGCCGGCCATTTGCGGGTGATGGGATAAGCGCTGAGATCGGCCATGTCGCCTCCAGGCGTGCGGGTTTTGGCGTCAACCCATATGGTGTACACAGTCGCGCATGAGAAGATCGACTCTCTTGGCGGCCGCCCTCCTTTTCGCCGTCGCGCCGGCTTGCGCCGACGACGCCCTGACGATCCCCCCGGTCACGGTTGATCCGCACCCGGCGCCGTCGATCTGGAACGGGCTCTACCTCGGGAGCGGCGTCACTTTCGCGGCGGCGAAGGGTCAGAAAGGCGCTTTCGGCGGCGACGTGTTCGCCGGCTACGACAAGACATTCGACAACAATCTCGTGCTTGGCGTGAAGCTCGACACCGGCTTTGCGCCGTTCCTGACCGGCGGCGGGCGTTTCCGCGGCTTCGACTTCGCGCTGGGCGCGGTGAAGCTGGGCTATGATTTCGGGAGGGTCACCCCGTATGTTTACGCCGGCGGCGGGCTCGCCCGCGCGACCGCCTTCCCGTCAGAACTTCCCGACGCCGGCGCGACGGTCAACGGTCTGTTCGGACAGGGGCCGGGGTTCGGCGTGACGACGTTCGGGGCCGGGGTCGACTACCACGTCACCAACAATGTCACGGTCGGGGTTTCGGCGGGCGTGGTGAGGGGGCCGGGGGCCGGGTTTTGAACGGGGACTTGCAGCGGATCACTTCCCGCCGGCGAACGCCTCCAGCAATTCCTCATCGCAGCGTTCCTCCATTTTCCCGCCGCCTCCGCGCGCCGCCCGCTCCGGCAGCGGGCCAAACCGGCTTAGCGCGTTGAAGAAATGCTCCATCGCGAACGCGACGCCGTGGGACGCGGCGTTGCGCTGATTGGGCTCGAAAAACGCCCCTCGAAAAACCGGGCTGTTGAAAATCTCGTAGGACGGGAAATAATCGACAAAGGCGTTGTTCTCGGCAAGCTGTCCGGCGACGGCGCGCAGCACCGATTTCGAATACATCGTCGCGACGAGCACATGACGTCCGGAATAGGTCGCCGTCAGCGGCACCGGCGACACGGTCAGCACAAAGCGCAGCTCGGGATTGACCTCCCGCATCATCGCCATGCTGGCCGCGAGATTCTCTCTGACCATCCCAAAGGTCTGATTGACGAAGCGGTGCCGGCGTTCGTCGAATTCGCCGGCGACCGTTCCCGGACACATCGGATATTCGTAGCCGTCCTCCGCGTGAACCCAGCTTTCGGTGAGGCCGAGGGTGAACACGAAATAGCGCGATTGCTTGATGCAGATGCGAAACGCCTGGATCGCGTCGTCGCGCGAGTTGATCATCTCCTCGCGCGCCTCGAAACCGTCGGGCTCGATGGAGGGCCGGAACGGGTCGTAGACGCGGCCCGCTTGCTCCCAGAATTCCAGCGGCGGTGAGGTCTTGCCCAGCGCCCACGACGTCCACTGACGCAGCAGCGAGGTCGTGTAGATGTTTCCGGTGCGGGCCGAAAACACGCCGTAGTTGAATTTTAGCGCGTTTTCCGCGCTCAAGCCGAGCGGCGGCGCCTCGGCGATCAGCCAATTGAAGCCGCGCTCTCTCAAGTTTCGGCCGATGTGCTGGGCGAAACACGAGCCGAACGTCGCCACCGGGTCTTCAGGCCGAATGGCGAATTTCGGCTCCCACAAGCCTTCGATCTCGAACATCGAGAGATCGGCGACCGACGGGCGCCAGAAGGCTTTGCTGGGGAGAGTTTTGTAAGGGTTCATAGTGACCTATAGTTTGGCGGCCTCGCCGCCGCGAGCAAGCGACCCGAAACCGGGGCGCTACTCCGCCGCCTCCGCCATGGCCGCCGCTTCCGCCTTCGCCCAGACCCTGATGTCGTGGAACGCCGCGCCGCCGAACGGCGCCACGCTTTCGTCCGAGGTCAGCGTGTTGATGCCGCGCCCGTCGAGGAAATCGCGGTTCTCCCAAAGCCCCTCGCTGACGATCAGCCCCGGCCGCACCGCCTCGGACAGTTTGGCGTGCACCCTGACCGATCCGCGGCCGTTGCCGAGCCGCAGCAAGTCCCCGTCGCCGACCTCGAGCCGTGCGGCGTCGTCGGGGTGCAGCAACGCCGTCGGCCGGTTTTCCCGCAGGCGCGAGGTCGGGCCGCCATTAAAACTCGAATTGAGGAAGTTGCGCGCCGGCGAGGTCGCAAGTTTGAACGGAAACTCCGACTGCGCCGCCTCGTTGATCGGCCAGTGGTCCGGCAGGCTCGGCATCTCCGCGTAAGGCCCTCTGAGCCCGTTGTTGGCGTAGGGCGTATTCGCCCAATCGGCGCGGAAATGAAACTTTCCGTCCGCATGGCCAAAACCGTCGAGATAATGCGCTTCCTCGAAGTCGGGCCGGCAATCGAGCCAGCGGCCCGCCTCCAGCTCCGCCAGCGTCCCGCGCCCCGAGACCCGCAGCGTCTCGTCGACGATCTCGCGGGAGGTCATCGAAAACCCGCGATGCTCCGCGCCGAGGCGGCGCGCGAGGTCGCATACGACCTCGTGGTTGGAGCGGCAACCAGGCGGCGGCTCGATCAGCTTGGCCCCGAATTGCAGGTATTGATGCGCGCTCGCGGTGTAGAGATCGTCGTGTTCCATAAACATCGTCGCGGGCAGCACAATGTCGGCCATGCGCGCGGTATCGGTGAGGAACTGCTCGTGCACGATGGTGAACAGGTCTTCGCGCGCAAACCCGCGCCGCACTTTCTCCTGGTCGGGCGCGACCACCATCGGGTTGGTGTTCTGGATGAACAGCGCCTTGACCGGGCCGCCGCCGGCCAATGCCTCGCGCTCGTGCGTCAACACGGCGCCGACGCGGCTCTGATGCAGGCGGCGCACGTTGTCGTCGCGCGCGTCGAGCCCCTCGATCAGCGTTTTGTCGAGCTTGTAGACGGCGCTTGAGGCGTGCAACGCGCCGCCGCCCTCGTGCGCCCAGGCGCCCGTCACGGCGGGGATGCAAAGCGCCGCATGCATGTTGGCGGCGCCGTTGCGCTGGCGGGAAAAACCATAGCCGAGCCGGAAGAACGTGCGCTTGTTGCGACCAACCAAAGCCGCGAACGCCTCGATCTCGTCAATCGTCAGCCCGGTGATCCCGGCGGCCCAGGCGGGCGTCTTGTCCGTCAGATGCGCTTCGAGCGCGGCGGGCGCGTCGGCGTAGCGCGCCATGTAATCGCGATCCGCCAGCCCGTCGCGAAAAGCTACGTGCATGACCGCGCAGGCGAGCGCGCCGTCCGTGCCCGGCTTCAGCTTCAGCGCGAGATCCGCCTGCCGCATCGTCTCGGTGTCGTAGATGTCGATGGCGACGATCTTCGCGCCGCGCTGTTTGCGGGCGCGCGTGGCGTGGGTCATCAAATTGACCTGCGTCGCCACCGCATTGGTGCCCCAAATGACGACGCAATCCGCCTTTTCGATTTCGTCGGCGTTGACGCCGCGCATCTTGCCGGTCCCGGCGATATAGCCGGGCCAGGAAATGCCGATGCAAATGTCGCCGAAATAGCGGGAGTAGCGCTTGGCGTGGGTCAGCCGGTCGATCCCGTCGCGCATCACGAGGCCCATCGTGCCGGCGTAGAAATAGGGCCAAACGCTGTCCGGCCCGTGCGCGCGCTCGGCCCCCAGCAACGCCTCGGCCGTGCGGTCGAGCGCCTCGTCCCAGGAGATCGGCGCGAATTGCCCGGACCCCTTGGGGCCGATGCGGCGCAGCGGCGTCGTCAGCCGATTCGGGCTGTGGATGCGCTCGGCGTAGCGCGCCACTTTCGCGCAGACGATTCCCGCCGTGTAGGGGTGATCGGCGCCATGCACGCGGCCGATACGCGCCCCGTCGATGACTTCGACGTCGAGGGCGCAAACAGAGGGGCAGTCGTGCGGGCATACGGAGGGGCGGCGGACGCTCGGCATGTCAAAACTCCTGGCGGCAGCATGAACGCGTGCGGCGCGCCTCGCAAGTTTCGCGCGAGATCGGCGCTTTAAAGGAGTCGAAACGAGTTTCGCGTTCTGTTCTCCGGCCCCCCGAGAACGAATCTTGCGCTGGCTCTGGATTGCCCTCTTCGCCGTTGGCGCCGTCGCCCGCGCCGCGACGGTCGACATTCACTATGCGCCCGCCGAGGATCCTGGAGGCGATCGACGCTCGCCTCATCGACGAGGCCGGGACCACGCTCGACATGGCGGCCTACGTTCTCTCCGACGCCCGCGTCATCGAGGCGCTGGCGGACGCCGCCGATCGTGGCGTAGCGGTGCGGCTCTACCTCGATCGCAGCGAGTTCGAGACCCACGCCGCGGAATTGGCGGCGCTGATCGCCAAGCCCGGCGTGTCGGCGCGGATAAAGCCCTCGGGCGTGCTGATGCACTTGAAGGCCTATGCGGTGGACGGCGCGCAGATTACGCACCGGCTCCGGCAATTTCTCGCGCTCGGGCCTGTCGCGGCAGGACAACGATCTCCTGATCACCGACGACGCGGGCGCGGTGCGCCGTTTCGAGCGCGACTTCGAAGCGATCTTTGCCCACGGGGCGGCGCCGCAGACGGTCGCAGGGTTTTGAATGTCGCGAAAGTCGGAATGGCGTCGCGCAAGGCCCGTGGTATAGGACTTGCGGCCTCCCCATATCTTTGCGGGGCGGCCGCGACCCGGCCGTTCTCTCGGCCCAACATGATGGACTCAACCATGGCCTTCGGAAAAAGCGCAAAACCTCCAGGATACGTTCCTGAACCATGTGCGCAAGAGCAAGACGTCGGTCACGATCTTTCTCGTCAACGGTGTGAAATTGCAAGGGTTTGTGACCTGGTTCGACAATTTCTGCGTGCTGCTGCGCCGCGACGGCCATTCGCAGCTTGTCTATAAGCACGCCATCTCCACCATCATGCCCGCGGCGCCTATCCAGATGCTCGAAGCGGTCGAAGACGGCGAGCATCATTGACGGACGCTCTCATCGCCAACGGATACGATTCCGGCGTCAGCCGGCGCGAAAAGGCCGTCGCCTCCCACACAAGAACGCTGGTGGTGTGCCCGTATCTGACGCGCGGCGAGGCCACTCGCGCGCCCGAAGCGCGGCGGGAGGAGGCGGTGGGTCTCGCCGCCGCCATCGACCTCGCCGTGGTCGGCTCGCAGGTTGCGATGCTCTCCGCAATTCGTCCCGCGACTTACCTCGGCAAGGGCAAGGTCGAGGAGATCGCGGCCCGGGTGAAGTCGGACGAGGTCGCGCTGGTCGTGATGGATTGCGCGCTGTCGCCGGTGCAGCAGCGCAACCTCGAAAAGGCGTTCGCGGCCAAAGTGATCGACCGCACCGGGCTCATTCTCGAAATTTTCGGCCGGCGCGCCCGCACCGCCGAGGGCTCGTTGCAAGTTGAACTCGCCCATCTCGAATATCAGAAGTCGCGGCTCGTGCGCTCGTGGACCCACTTGGAGCGGCAGCGCGGCGGTTTTGGCTTCCTTGGCGGTCCCGGCGAAACGCAGATCGAGACCGACCGCCGGCTGATCCAGGAGCGGATGCTGCGCATCGCGCGCGATCTCGAACAGGTCAAGAAGACCCGCGCGCTGCATCGGGAAAGCCGCAAGCAGGTCCCGTTTCCGATCGTCGCGCTGGTCGGCTACACAAACGCCGGCAAATCGACGCTGTTCAATCGACTGACGCGCGCCGAGGTCGTGGCGGCCGACATGCTGTTCGCCACGCTCGACCCGACGATGCGCTCGCTGCGCCTGCCGCACGGCGGGATGGTGATCCTCAGCGACACCGTCGGCTTCATCTCGGATCTGCCGACGCAGCTGATATCGGCGTTTCGCGCCACGCTCGAAGAGGTTTTGGCGGCCGACGTGATCTTGCACGTGCGCGATATCTCGCATGACGACGCCGAGGCGCAAGCCGAAGACGTCGAGGCGATCCTTTCCGATCTCGGCGTCGAGGGCGCCGACGACAAGCTGATCGAAGTCTGGAACAAGGTCGATCGGCTCGATGGGGAGCGTCGCGCGGCGCTGAGCGTCGATGCGCGGCAACCCGTGGCGGTGTCGGCGCTGACGGGGGAGGGGCTCGACGATCTCTTAGCCGCAATCGAGGCGCGGCTGGCGCAGGGCCGGCGCACCGTCGATCTCGATCTCGACGGCGCCGACGGCCGCTCCGTGCATTGGCTCTACGAACATGCGGAGGTGATGAGCCGCCGCGACGGAACCGACGGTCGGGTCCATATGACGGTTCGCGCGGCGCCGGAGACGATGGCGCGCATCCTGCGGCGATTTGCCTGACCACGCGCGCGTTTTACGCGCCAGAGCGGGGTTCCGGCAGCTTCAGCGTCGCCAGCGCCATGCAGGCGACCCCCTCGCCGCGGCCGACAAAACCGAGCTTTTCCGCCGTCGTCGCCTTGACCCCGACGCGGTCGGCGGAAATCCCGGCGATCTCGGCGATGCGGGCCCGCATCGCTTCGCGATGCGGGCCGACGCTGCGGCGCCTCGCAGACCAGATTGACGTCGAGATGGCCGATTCGGCCGCCGCGCGCGCGCACCCGCTCGGCGGCGTGGGCGAGAAAGATGGAGGACGGCGCGCCGCGCCATTTCGCCTCCGAGGGCGGAAAATGGAAGCCGATGTCGCCCTCGCCGAGCGCGCCGTAAATCGCATCGCACAAGGCGTGCAGCACCACGTCGGCGTCGGAATGGCCGTCGAGTTTGTGCGTATGGGGGATCTTCACGCCGCCGAGCCACACCGCATCGCCCTCGGCGAACGCGTGCACGTCGAAACCCTGGCCGACGCGGACGTCGGTCAACGGCGCCGCCAGCCGTTCGTCGGCGGCGCGCAGATCGCTCATCGTCGTCACCTTGAAGTTGGCGGGATCGCCGTCGAACACATGCACGGGATGGCCGGCCGCTTCGGCAACGGCCGCGTCGTCGGTCATGTCGGCGCGCGCCGCGGCGCGGTGGGCGGCGAGGATGAGTTCGAAACCGGAACGCCTGCGGCGTCTGCACCGCGCGCAGCGTGTTCCGGTCGGGCGAGGCGACGATCAGGTCGCCCTCGATCTGCTTGATCGAGTCGGTGACGGCAAGCCCGGGAACCGCGGCCCCGTGGCGCTCGGCGGCGGCGACGGCGCGGAAGATCACGTCGGGCGAGACGAATGGCCGCGCCCCGTCGTGGATCAGGACGATGTCCGGCCTCAGCGGCGCTAGCGCCTCTAGTCCCATGCGAACGCTGATCTGTCGGCTGGCGCCGCCATGCGCCGGAGGCAGCGCCAGCGCGGTCGCCTCCGGCGCGCCGGCCAGCGCGGTTTCGTAGAGCGCGCGATCGTCGGGGTGGATGACGACACAAATGCCGGCAAGGCCCGGCGCCGCGGCGAGCGCAGAGAGCGTGTGGCTCAGCAGCGGCCGGCCCGCGCAATCGCGCCATTGTTTCGGGGTCGGACCGCCGAAGCGCACCCCGCGCCCCGCAGCCACGACCAAGACATGAACCTGCATCCGCGCCCCCGTCACGCCCGCCCCTTAACGGCAGGCGCGAGGGCGAACAAGTCAGCCGCTGAAGGCGGTCGCCACGCAGCCGATCGCGCCCATGAACACGCACAGCGCGCCGAGTTCGAGCGCGTCGGCCAGAAGCGAGAGGGCGAGCTTCATGTTTATCTCCTGCTGAACTCTATTTGTTCATGTTATGTTCTTTTATCTCACCAATCAACAGGTTTTCCACAGCTTGTCCACGAAGGTTAGCGAAAAGTTAACTCGGACTTGTCAGGACGCGCGGCGGCTCGGCGAGGCGAGCCAAAGCGTCAACGCGGCGAGCCCGATCGGCGCCAGCGCGGCCGGCTGCCCGAGCGCCACAAGGCCGGCCGCGCCCGCCCAGCACAACGACAGCCAATGCTCGATCAGGGCGACGATCTTGGATTGCGAATGGCGGCGCAGCACCAGGCCTCGCCGCGCCGGCGCCTGGCGCCACAGCATCAGCAGCGCGCCGGAGATGCAGGCGCCAGCGCCGCAGGCGAGCGCCGCAACCGCCGCCCCCGGCGCGGCGAAGGCGAGGCCGGTCAGCGGCAGCGCCATGGCCAGCCCGACCGGCAGCGCGAGAGCGGCGATTTTGGCCCGTTCGATCTGCCCGCTGTGCGCCGGCGCTGTGGCGACGAAATCGGGCGCGTCCTCCGCGCAGAGCGCGATCCAGGCGAGCGAGGCCGAAAGCTGCCCGGCGACGACGACCAGCGTTGGCGCGAACGCCACGCCCGGCGTCGCCGTGACGCCGCCGTTGCGCCACAGAATGAAGGCGATTGGCAAGGTGTAGAGCGCCTGCAAACCCATTTGCGAAAGCAGCCAGGGGTCGCGCCACAATAGCCGGTGCTCCTTACGGCGTAGCGCCGTCGCCAGATTGGCGGTGAAGCGCGGCGTGGCGCGCTCCCGCCCGTGGCCGCCCGACGTCCCCGCCGCGCTTATTGCCGCGCGGGCGAACGGATGCGCCAGTCCCAACGACGCAGCGGCAAAAGCGCCGACGGCGAGCGCCAGCCAAGGCGTCAGCGCCTCGCCGCGCGCTGCCCGTTCTGGCAATGTGAGCCAAGCCCCGGGGGCCGCCAACGCGCCCGTCAGCGACGCCTTGGCGCCTCCGGGTAGAAACGCCAGCGCCTGCGCGGCCAGCGCCGCCGACCCCCCGACCAAGGCCGCGGCAAGCTGCGAAACGACACGCGCCCGCTTGGGGCCGAGCGCGAAGGCGAGCCCGAGCGACAGCGCCGCGCCGAGGCTCGCGCCGAACAGGCCGGCGCCGACGAGCGCCGGATACAGCGCCAGCCAATGCGGTCGGCCTTGCAGCGCCAGCACATCGGCGAGCGGTCCGAGCAGCATCAACGAGGGGCTGACTCCTTCGATCCCCAGGGCGAACAGCCGCGCCGCGAAGATGGCGCGCGGGCTCGCAGGCGAGGCGAGCCAAAGGTCGAGATCGCCGCGCTGCGACAACAGGCGGGCGAGCGCCGACATCGGGCTCGCCACCGCCCAGGGCAGCACGAACAGCACGCCCGCGCGCGTGACGGTCTCCAAAAACGGCCCGGTTTCGCGTGCGCCGAAATAAAGCCCGACCGGCCAAGCCGCCACATGCAGCGCCACGACAAGGCCGATGGCGAGCGCGGCGCGGACGAGCGGCGGCTTGTCCTGCAGCGGCCCGACAAGGCCGCGCCAGCCGAGCGTGAGATCGAGGGCGACGAGGCGCGCAAAAGTGGCGACCGCGCTCACGCGGCGCGCGTGAGTTCGAGGAACAGGTCTTCGAGCGTCGCCTCGCGATCGCCCTTCAACTCCGCGAACGCGCCCTCGGCGACGAGCCGGCCACGCGCGAGAATGCCGATGCGGTCGGCCATGCGCTCGGCGACCTCAAGGATATGCGTAGTCAGCACGATCGCCGCGCCTGCTTTGACGCGCTCCGCCAAGATGTCCTTGACCTGCCGCGCGGCGCCGGCGTCGAGGCCGGTCAGCGGTTCGTCGAGCATCAGCAGTTTCGGCTCGTGGATCAGCGCCCCGGCGAGCGCCACTTTCTGCCGCATGCCCTTGGAAAACCCCTCGCAGCGCTGGCGTCGCTCGTCGGCCAGGCCGAGGCTCTCGAGCAGGGCGTCGGCGCGCCGGCGCGCCAGCGCCGGCGCCACGCCCCAGAGGCCGGCGACGAATTCCAGATATTCGATGGGGTCGAGCTTGTCGTAGAGCTGCGGCTCGTCGGGGAGCCAGGCGATCAGCCGTTTGGCCTCGACGGGATAGCGCCGCGCGTCGACGTCGAACACGTGGATTTCGCCCGAGTCCGCCGGCAAAAGCCCCGCGATCATGCGCAGGGTCGTGGATTTGCCGGCGCCGTTCGGGCCGAGCAGGGCGTAGACTTCGCCGGGCTTCACCGTCAAATCTAGGCCGTCGACGGCTGGGCGCCCGAAGGATTTGCGAAGGGCGCGGAGTTCGAGCGCAGGCGTCATGACGGCTCCGGGTGGCGGCCCAGCATAACGGCGGGGTCTTTGCGGGCGCCTTAACGCGAGGCGCGCAAATTGCCTCTTGGCGGGCGGGCGCGTTGGCCCCAAATTGGGTTCATCCGCGGAAGGGTAAGCCATGCAGCATCGCCAACTCGGTCAAACCGACCTCCAAATTGCGCCTCTGGTGTTTGGCGGCAACGTATTTGGCTGGACGGCGGACAAGGACGCCTCTTTCGCGCTGCTCGACCGGTTTCTTGCGGCGGGCCTCAACGCCGTGGACACCGCCGATATCTATTCACACTGGGTTCCCGGCCATAAAGGCGGAGAATCCGAGACGATCATCGGTGAGTGGCTCAAAAAGTCGGGCAAGCGCAACTCGACAGTCGTCATCACCAAGGCCGGCGGCCCTGCTGGGCGCAAAAAGGGGCTGACGGCCGACGCCATCGCGAGCGCCTGCGAGGCGTCGCTGAAACGGCTTGGGATCGAGACCATTGACCTCTATCTCTCGCATTTCCCCGATCCCGAGACCCCCTATGAGGAGACGCTCGGCGCCTTCGAGCGCCTCAAGCAGGCGGGAAAAATCCGGTGGTTCGGCGCCTCCAACCTCGACGCCGCGCAATTGCGGGCGTCGCTGGCCGCCGCCAAGGCCGCGGGCCTGCCGCGCTACGAGGTTCTCCAGCCCGAATACAATCTTTACGACCGTTCGAGTTTTGACGGCCCGTTGCGCGATTTGTGCCTGGCCGAAGGCATCGGCGTCATCACCTATTTCAGCCTCGCCAAAGGTTTCCTAAGCGGCAAATACCGCAGCGAAGCCGACCTCAAGCAGAGCCCGCGCGGCGGCGGCGTCAAAGCGTATCTCAACCCGCGCGGCTTCCGCATCCTCGACGCTCTGGATGAGATCGCCAAGCTGCGCGACGCCAAGCCGGCCGAGATCGCGCTCGCCTGGGCAATTCGGCGCAAGGGCGTCACTGCGCCCATCGCCAGCGCCACCACGCTCCCTCAGCTCGAAAGCCTTGTCCACGCCGCGACGCTGAAGTTGACCGAGATGGACATGGATATGCTGGACACCGTCAGCCGCCCCCACTGAAATCCTCGCCTGCCGCCGGCGGTTCGAAAACAGACGTCACTCGTCGTCGTCGACATAAGCCGGCTGAGCGGGCGCTAGCGCGGCGCGGCTGCGGGCGAAAGCGAGAACGGCCTCAGCCTGCTGCGCGTCAGCGTGCGCGCGGGCCGGCCACACCAGTGGCGCCCCGGCCTTCGGCCACACATAGACGAGCCCCGCGACCGTCTCGATGTCCAGCCCCTCGGCGAAACGCCACGCTCGGTCAAACCCGTAGGCCGTCAGCCGAAATCCTGTCTCATCGGTGGTCAATGTGGCGGGGCCCGCGCGACGCAATGCGTCGGCCCAGGCGCTGGCGGCGCGTCGCGCGTCGAAGAAGCGCCGGCGCGTCCATAATCGATAGATCATGTAGGCCGCCGCTGAGCCGATCAGTCCGATTTCGGCCGCGCGGCGGCTAACCAGCCCGGTCAAGCCGAGGATCGCGCAAAACAGCAAGGCCAGAACGAACGCCGCCAGCGGCCCCAGGTGGCGGGCCAGCAACCCGTCGGCGAGCGCGTTCCGCCACGCTAGGCGCGCGCTGGCGACGGCGGCTTCCTCGTCAGTCAGTTCGAAAACAACCGGCGGATTCATTCGTCGGGCGCGCGCGCGTCGAGGCTTAGCGCATGCACGCCGTCGGCGAATTCGGCGGCGAGCGCCGCGTAGACCAGCCGATGCCGTTGCACCCGGGACTTGCCCGCAAAAGCGCCGGCGACCAGCGCGACGCGGTAATGCGTCTCGCCGCCGGCGCGCGCGCCGGCGTGGCCGGCGTGCAGCGCGGACTCGTCGACGATTTCGAGCGCCACCGGCGCGAGCGCGTCGTTTAGTCGCGTCCTGATCCGTTCGTCCATCCGCATGTTTCGTAGCCTCCGCTCTCCGGCCATATAGGGTCTCGCCCTGCGCAGGCGCAAACAAGAGGCGCCCACGAGGGCCGCGGGGCTCGGCGCCGCCGGCGACTTGCATTTGCGGCGGAAGCGACGATATCCAGGAGACAAAGCCTCCGGCTCGCACGGACTTACAGCTATTGGGAGACAGCGATGGATGCGCTGGGATGCAGCGACCAAGTCAGGGTCGCGATTGCTTCGTTGGTCAAGCTCATCAATCTGCTGGGCGCTGAAATGCTCGTCGGCAAGCACCGCGACGACGTCGACGCCTTCGAACAGAGCGTACGCGCAAAGCTATTCGCCAATATCGAGGGCATTTCGACGGAGGACACCGCCGCCGGGGTGGCGCTCGCACATACGCTGATCGAGCCGGTGCTCGCCAATCTGCGCCAGCGCGTGCGCCAGCAGCAGGCCGCCCAGCCGCCTTTCGCCGCGCCCGACACATCCAACCAGCGTTTGAACTGACGTCGAAACCCTGAGCAATCGGCGATTGCGGCGGCGGAGAGCCGCCGTTTTTGTTGAAGCCAGGAGCGGCGGCGCCCGGGACCGGTTGAACACGGCGGATATTGTCCTACATTCGGAACGAAAATCCTTTCGGAGAAAAATCATGTCGATCCGGGCAGTAAAAAGGGTCGCGCAATCGCAACCGACGGTGGAAGGGGCGGGCGTCCGGTTGCGTCGCGCCTTCGGTTTTGGCGACCCCAGCGAGTTCGATCCCTTCCTGATGATGGACGATTTCCGCGGCGACGACCCGAGCGATTATTCCGCCGGCTTTCCTTGGCATCCCCATCGCGGCATCGAGACGATCACCTATGTGCTGGCCGGCGAGGTCGAGCACGGCGACAGTCTCGGCAATCGCGGCGTGCTCGGGCCGGGCAGCGTGCAGTGGATGACGGCGGGGAGCGGCATCCTGCATCAGGAAATGCCGCGCGGCGATGCGTTGGGGCGGATGCACGGGTTTCAGCTTTGGGCTAACCTGCCCTCCAGCCTCAAGATGACCGCGCCGCGCTATCAGGATATCGCGGGCCTGGAAATCCCCGAGGTGATCGACGACGATGGAACCAAGGTCCGGGTCATCTGCGGCGATTTCTGGGGCGCGAAGGGACCGGTCGAAGGGGTCGCCGCCGATCCGCGCTATCTCGACGTTTCCGTGCCGCCCAACAAGCGGAAGACGCTGAAGGTCGAGACCTATCGGCAGGTTTTCGCTTACATCTTCGAGGGTTCTGGCCGTTTCTTAAACGCTTCCGAACCGTTCGGCGCGTTGCGCGAAGAGGTCGTCAACGGCGAAGAAGTGTTGTTGCGAGACGCGGTTGGCAACCGCTCGCTGGTGGTGTTCGGCGCCGGCGACGAAGTGACGGTGCAGGCCGGCGAGCAGGGCATCCGCTTCCTGCTCGTCTCCGGCAAACCGATCCGCGAACCCGTGGCCTGGCACGGGCCGATCGTGATGAACACGCAAGCCGAGATCCGACAGGCGATCTCAGACCTGCGCTCGGGCACGTTCATCCGCTAAAAAAATAGCCCTGCGCGGCTAGCCGCGCAGGGCGATCACTCACGCCAAGCAACAAACCGACGCTTACGAAAAAATCACTCCTGCGGAATCGCCAGGGGCTTGTCGGGCGTCGCGTCGGCCATCGGCCCGGGGCCGTCGCCGTCGCGCTTATAGATGTCAGGCCGGAACTGCACGACGCCGTCTGGCGTCGCCCAGGCAGTGACATAGACCCAATAGACGTCAACCGGCTTGGTCAGCTTCACGGTCGTGCTCTGACCGGAGCGGATGGCGTCGTCGATCTGGTCGCGGCCCCAGCCGGGATTGTCCTTGAGCAGCCAGGCGACGTAGTCGCGCACGTCCTGCACGCGCACGCAGCCCGACGAGACGAAGCGGAAGTCGTCGCCGAAAATACCTTTCTCCGGCGTGTCATGCATATAGACGCCGTAGGGATTGTTGATGTTGATGCGCACGACGCCAAGCGCGTCGATATCCCCGCCAGGGTCCTGGCGGTAGCGGTAGTGAGTGGCGTCGTCGGAGTTCCAGTTGATTGAACTCGGCTGAACTTCCTGCCCATCCTTGTCGATGATGTGGATCTTCTCTTCCGTCAGATAATTCGCATCCGCCTTCATCTTCGGGATCAGGTCTTTTTTGATGAGCGACGGCGGCACGTGCCAGTACGGGTTGAAATCGATGTCCAGCGCCTTGGTGTGCATGATCGGCGACTGCCGGTCGATCCGGCCGACGCCAGCGCGGTGGTGCGAATAGACTTGCCCGGCTTCCACCGTCTCCACCGACGCGGCGGGGAGGTTGACCATCACGAACCGCTCGCCGAGATCGCCGGAATAGGAGCGCAGCCGAACGACGTTGACCTGCAACTGGCGCAGCCGGTCGTCGGCGGCGACGTTGAGTTCCTTGAATGTGGCTTCATCCACCACGCCGCTCGGGCCCAGGCCATGGCGGACCTGGAATCGCCGGATTGCGGCTTCGACGAACGAATCGAACGTCGGCCCCATGCCGGCTTCGGCGTCGATGTCGCCGGAGGCGGCGAGCCGCTGCCGAAGCGCCTGGACGGCGCGGCCGGTCGAGCCGAGCCGCAGCTCATGGCCAGCGGGCACCTGGCCCCAGCCGCCGCGCTGTACGATGGCCTGGTATTGCGTGATGGCGTTTTCGGTGGCGGCGACGGTGGCCGGCGAAAGCGTCGGCGTCGTCTCGCGGCCGACCGCGAGGTCGTCGGAGACCTGCCAGTTCTGCGGCCATTCCGCCTGATCGGCGACGGCGCCGCGCGGTCCGGCGAAAGCGGGCGACATCAGCGCCGCCGCCGCGACCGCGCCCAGAATTGCGCGCCTGGCGCCAGAGATGAAAAACCGATGCGACATCGTTTGCATTACGCCCCGTCTGAATTCGTATAGCCGCCTGGCCATTCCCCAGCCCGAACGTGAAGTCCGCTCAGGTCCATGATTCGTCGGATTCTTTCCCGACGGCCACTTTGGCGTTGGATGGTAAAGGAACCGCAGCGTTAGGCGTTTTTGTGGCGCGTCGGCGACGGAATACGGGGTATTGACGGTCGGCCCCACTAAGTTTTGTTGAGAGGTTACGCCGTAGCGCGCTCCCCGCTGGCGCCCTGGCTCGCGTGGGCCGCGGCGCAGGCCGGCCGCAACATCGGCGCCCATCCGACCCAGATCGCCACGGAAATAAGCGCAAAGCCGCCGAGGATTTCGAACGCGACGGGATAGCCGAGACTCTGCGCGATCCATCCGCCGAGCGCCGGGCTCACCGACGCCCCGAGCCCCTGCATCGTCATCACGGCGCCTTGGCCGACATTGACGCGGCCGGTCCCGTCGAGGACGCGCGCCACTAGCCCCGGGACCGCGACGCTTTGCAGACCAGCGCCGACGCCGTCGAGGATTTGTACGGGATAAACGCCCCACGACACGATCATGTGGGCGGCGATCCACCCGCGTATCGGCAGCGCCAGGAAGGAGATCAGGATCGCCAGCCAATAACCTCGTTTTTCGCTGAGGCGCATCGCCAACAGCGCGGTGAAGATCATCACCCCTTGGGCGACCACGATTGTCAGGCCGACGAAGCTGGCGGGGTCGCCCTGCTTGGCGGCGACGACCGCCAGTCCGTAGAGCGGCAGCATCGCGCCATTGCCGAGGTGGAAGAATGCGAGCGCGGCGGCCAGCGCCAGCAGCGGCTTGCATTCAACGAGCACGCGCCATCCGCTCGCCTTGGCGTTCGGTCCGGCGTCTTCCGTGAGACCGCGCGCGATCCGGTCGTCGATCGCCTCCGGGGGAATCATGAGCACGGCGGCGATGGACAGCACGCCGAACGCCGCCGCCAGATAAAACACGGCGTCGAAACCGAATTTATAGCCGAGATAGCCGGAAAGACCGGCGCCGACCAGGTTGCCGGCGTGGTTGAAAGCCTGGTTGCGGCCCATCTGCCGGTTGAAGCCGACTTGCCGCACCATTCCGAGAGTGATTCCCGCGACCGCGGGGCCGATCGCGGCGCCGGCGACCGCCGTCGCGACCTGTGAGGCCGTCACCAGCCAGAAATTCTGCGAAAGAAGAATGACCGCGGACGCGAGCACCGTGCAAACGCCAGGAAAGATGACATAGAGCCGCTTTCGCCGGCTCGCGTCGATCATCGCGCCAGCCGGCGCGGTCATCGCCATGCCCGCGACGCCGCCGAGTGTCATCACTGTCCCGATCCAACCGCTCTTCCAGTGATGCGCGAGCAGGAAAACACCGAGAAACGGCCCGATCCCGGCTTGCATGTCGGCCATGAAAAAGTTGAGCGCCTGGAGAGCGCGGAGCGCGTGCTTCGGGTCGGGGAAACGGCTCAAAGCGCCGTTCCGCTCGCTGACCCTGGGCCGAATGCAGTCTTAGCTTTTCTCCCGTGCGGAGGCTCCGCGCGGGGCCGAGCGAGCCGGCGCCGATAGCCTGTCGTGACAGCGCCTTGCAGTAATCGCCGCGCTCGGTTCGCGCGCGTAAACAAGAAACATCCGCTTGCCGACGCCGCCTGCGGTCTCATGAAAACATCTTCTGTTTGTCGACGAACGGGACCTCAGAACAGTCGAACAGGAACGCCGGTAAGTGCGGCGCGTTCCCGACGTCGCTGCGGGGCGTGCAGGGAGGGGGATAGGCAGGGGCTGAACGCGCAGGGGCGGCGGCCGCAAGTCCTGAAGCGCGGGGATGCGTCTCCAGCGCGTTTGCGAGCCAATCGCCTTGGGCCGCAACGAAAAGGAGGCGTGCTTATCGACCAGAGATTCTTCCCGCCCCTGTTTTCGCGACGTCAGAGAATCGCCCTCTCCACCACCCCCGCGATGTCGCTGATGATGCCGTTGATGGCGAAATCTTTCGGCGTGTAGATCGCGGCGACCCCGTCCGCCCGCAGCGCCGCCGCATCCTCCGGCGGAATGATGCCGCCGACCACCACCGGCACGTGCGCCAATCCCGCCGCTTTCAGCTTCGCCAGCACCTCGCGCGTCATTGCCACATGACTGCCGGACAGGATCGACAGTCCCACGCAATGGACGCCCGCCTTCGCCCGCTCGACGATTTCGTCGGGGGTCAGGCGGATGCCGTCGTAGACCACGTCCATGCCGGCGTCGGTGGCGCGCACCGCGATCTGCTCGGCGCCGTTGGAATGGCCGTCGAGGCCGGGCTTGCCAACCAGAAATTTGAGCCGGCGGCCGAGTTTGAGCGACACCCGCTGCACCTGCGCGCGCAACTCGTCGAGATCATCGGCCCCCTGGCGCGCCTGCGCCTTGACGCCGGTCGGGGCGCGATACTCGCCGAATTCGGCGCGCAGCGCCGCCGCCCACTCGCCGGTAGTGACGCCCGCCTTCGCCGCCGCGATCGAGGCGGGCATGATGTTTTCGCCCTTGGAAGCCGCCGAGCGCAACGCCCGCAGCGCGTCGGCGACCTCGGCCTCGTCGCGCGCCGCGCGCCACGCCCGCAAACGCGCGATCTGATCGGCCTCGGCCTGATGCGAAGGCGTGTGGATGACGCCTTCCCCGGCGGTGAGCGGCGAGGGATCGGTTTCCGTAAATTTGTTGACGCCGACGACGATCTGTTCGCCACGCTCGATCGCCTCCAGCCGCGCGGTGTTGCTTTCGACGAGCTTCATCTTGAGATAGCCGCTGTCGATCGCCTTCACCGCGCCGCCCATGGCGTCGATCGCGGCGAGTTCGGCGCGGGCTTCGCGCTTCAAAGCCTCAACCTTGGCCGCGATCTCGGCGGAGCCGTCGAACAGGTCGCCATATTCCAGGAGGTCGGTTTCGTAGGCCATGATCTGCTGAAGCCGCAGCGACCATTGTTGGTCCCACGGCCGCGGCAGACCGAGCGCCTCGTTCCAGGCCGGCAATTGGACCGCGCGGGCGCGGGCGTTCTTGCTCAACACAACCGACAGCATCTCGATGAGAATGCGATAGGCGTTGTTCTCCGGCTGGCTCTCGGTCAGCCCCAGCGAATTGACCTGCACGCCGTAACGGAAGCGGCGCTTGGCGGGGTCGGTCACGCCGTAGCGGTCGCGCGCGATTTCGTCCCAAAGCTCCGCGAACGCGCGCATCTTGCAGAGTTCGGCGACGAACCGCATACCGGCGTTGACGAAGAACGACATCGCCGCCACGACGTCGGCGAAGCGAGCCTCCGACACCTCGCCGCGCACGCGGTCGAGCACGGCCACTGCGGTGGCCAGCGCGTAACTTAGCTCCTGCACCGGCGTCGCGCCGGCCTCCTGCAGATGATAGGAGCACACGTTCATCGGGTTGAACTTGGGGGCCTCGCGCGAACACCAGAGGATGAGATCCTTGGTCAGCCGCAGCGACGCCTCGGGTGGGAACACGTAAGCGCCGCGCGAAAGATATTCCTTGATGATGTCGTTCTGGGTGGTGCCCGCCAGCGCGGCGCGGGGCGCGCCCTGTTCGTCCGCGGCCGCGACATAAAGCGCCATCAGCCAGCAGGCGGTGGCGTTGATCGTCATCGAGGTGTTCATCGCGGCGACGGGGATGTCTTGGAACAAGGCGCGCATGTCGCCGAGATGCGAGATCGCGACGCCGACCCGGCCGACCTCGCCGCGCGACAGCGGGTGATCGCTGTCGTAGCCGATCTGGGTCGGCAGGTCGAAAGCGATCGACAGGCCGGTTTGGCCCTTGCCGAGATTGGCGCGGTAGAGCGCGTTCAATTCGGCGGCGGTGGAATGGCCGGCGTAAGTTCTAAAAATCCAGGGTTTGTCGCGTTCGCCCATGCGGCTCGCTCATTTCTGCGGTTTTGTGCAGAGCACAATCGCAGAAAACCCGGCGCCCGACTACCCGGCTAAGGGCGCATCGCCGGCGACTTGCTCCCGAGTCGCCGACAACAGCGCCTCCGACAATTCCGGGTCGTCGACGGCCCGCGACAGGATGAGGGCGCCGACCATCGCCGCGCAGGCCCCGAGCGCGGCGCGGCGGCGGGCGTCTTCGCTTTCGCCCGGCGCGGTTTTGGCGAGGCGCGCGACCATGTGTTCGACCCCGCTCGTCATCGCGGCGCGCGCGAGCGGCGATTGGCGGATGACGTCGGCCCCCAGCGCCGCCACCGGGCAGCCGCCGACGCTGTCGTCCCGATGGGCCACAGTCAGGTATTTGGCCGCGTCTTCCGCATAGCTGCCTGACCTGCGCGGGGCGGCGGTCAGGTCCGCCAGGGTCGCGCCGACAAGCTCGTCCTTGGAGCGGAAATAGCCGTAGAACGCGCCGTGCGTGAGGCCGGCGGCCTGCATCACGTCGGCGATGCTCACGCCATCGAAACCTCGCGCGCGAAACAGTTTTCCGGCCGCGGCGAGGATGGCGCGGCGGTTTTCGTCGACCTGGGTCTTACTCACTTTCATGTGACGTTTCTCACAATCGGACGCCGCGCGGCCTTGACACTAATCATTATCATCATAATGTTTGCGAAACATGACCGGCGTCATGTTTATAGATAGGAAAAAGAGCCATGTCCGCCAAGCCCAAAGTTCTCATCACCGGCGCGTCCTCAGGGATCGGCGCCGTCTATGCCGACCGTTTCGCCAAGCGTGGCCACGATCTCGTGCTGGTCGCGCGCGACGGCGCCAAACTTGAGCAGCTCGCGGTGCGACTAGGCCGCGAAACCGGCGTCGCCGCCGAAGTCTTCAAGGCCGATCTCACCTCGCAGGGCGATGTCGCGGCGCTGGAAAAGCGGCTGCGCGACGACGCGTCGATTGAAATTCTGGTCAACAACGCCGGGGCGGCGACATGGGGCAGTTTCCTGGAGCAGTCCGGAGACGGCCTCGCCAAGCTGATCGACCTCAACGTGAGCGCGGTCACGCGCCTGTCGGCGGCGGTAGCGCCGCGACTGGCGGCGGCGGGCCGCGGCGCGATCATCAACGTCAGCTCGGTCGTCGGCCTGGCGCCGGAACTCGGGATGACAGTCTACGGCGCAACCAAGGCGTTTGTGCTCTACCTCAGCCAAGGCTTGCAACTGGAGTTGGGGCCGAAGGGGGTCTATGTCCAGGCGGTGCTGCCGGCGGCGACCCGGACGGAGATCTGGGGCAAATCCGGCGTCGACGTCAACACGCTGCCCGGCGTGATGGAGGTCGACGAACTCGTCGATGCGGCGCTGGTGGGCTTCGACCGGCGCGAGCCGATTACGATTCCGCCGTTGCCGGACGCGGGTCAGTGGGATGCGCACCAGGCGACGCGCGCGGCGATGCTGCCGAATTTCAGGCAGACCCACGCGGCGGAACGCTACCGTTCCTAACGGGTCGCGGGCGGCCGGCGTTACGACAAGCGGTTGCGCACGAAGGCGACCGCCGTCAGCATGGTCACGATGACGGCCATGATAGCCGTGATCGTGAGATAGGGGTCGTGAAAATGGGCCTGATAGCCGCGCAGGTAGTTGAAGCGCAGGTAAAGCCCGACCCAGACTCCGCCGAACACGTACAGCGCGTTGAAATAGGGTCCGAACCCCTGGCGCTGCATGACGTAGTCGAGGAAAAATCCCGCCATCGTCGTGAACGTGAACGCCGCGATCCAGAACGCGGCGAATTCGAATCCCTCAAGATTGTTGAGGAACTGCCAGACCGGTTGCATGGCTTCCATAGCTTTGCCTCCAGCAGCGGGGGACCGCGCGGACCCCGACTTTGCGCGCAAAAGCTTTGGATTGGGTGAACGGCCCTTCGCCGAAAGAACCGGGGGCGCGGGCGACAAGGCCGTTGATTTTGGACGAAGCTCCGGCCATGGTGCAGCGCAAAACGCTCAAGGGTCAGTCACGGGGCCTAACTAGGGAGCGCGCCTTCGGCCGACGCGGGCGCGACATCAGGGGACAACATGGATCGCATTGCCGCCGCCGCCTCGGGCGAGACGTTGACAATTCAAAAAACCGCGCCGGTGAAGGACCTCTACGAAATCGGCGAAATTCCGCCGCTCGGGCATGTTCCAAGCAAAATGTATGCCTGGGCGATCCGCAAGGAGCGCCACGGGCCGCCGGAACAGGCGATGCAGATCGAGGTGCGTGCCGACCTGGCCGCTCGACAGCCACGACGTGCTGGTGTTGGTGATGGCGGCGGGCGTCAATTACAACGGCGTCTGGGCGGCGTCTCGGCGAGCCGATCTCGCCGATCGACGGCCACAAGAATCCCTACCATATCGCCGGCTCCGACGCTTCGGGCATCGTCTGGGCGGTCGGCTCCAAGGTCAAGCGCTGGAAAGTCGGCGACGAAGTCGTCGTCCATTGCAACCAGGACGACGGCGACGACGAGGAATGCAACGGCGGCGACCCGATGTTCTCGGCCTCGCAGCGCATCTGGGGCTACGAGACGCCGGACGGCTCGTTCGCGCAGTTCTGCCGGGTGCAGGACCGGCAGCTGATGGATCGCCCGAAGCATCTCACCTGGGAGGAGAGCGCCTCCTACACGCTGACGCTGGCGACCGCCTACCGCATGCTGTTCGGCCACGAGCCGCACCGGCTGAAGCCCGGCGACAACGTGCTGATCTGGGGCGCCTCCGGCGGCCTCGGCGTGTTCGGCGTGCAGCTCTGCGCGGCCGCCGGCGCCAACGCGATCGGCGTCATCTCCGACGAATCGAAGCGCGAGTACGTGATGAGCCTCGGCGCCAAGGGCGTCATCAACCGCAAGGATTTCAAGTGCTGGGGCCAGTTGCCGAAAGTCAATTCGCCCGAGTTCAACGACCACATGAAGGAGGCGCGCAAGTTCGGCAAGGCGATCTGGGACATCACCGGCAAGAAGGACGTCGACACGGTGTTCGAGCATCCCGGCGAGCAGACGTTCCCGGTCTCCTGTTTCGTGGTCAAGCGCGGCGGCATGGTGGTGTTTTGCGCTGGCACGACCGGCTACAATCTGACTTTTGACGCGCGCTTCGTCTGGATGCGGCAAAAGCGCATCCAGGGCTCGCATTTCGCCCATCTGAAGCAGGCGGCGGCGGCCAACAAATTCGTCATCGACCGCCGCATCGACCCGTGCATGAGCGAAGTCTTTCCCTGGTCGCAGATCCCGCACGCGCACACCAAGATGTGGAAGAACCAGCACGCGCCGGGCAACATGGCGGTGCTGGTTAATGCGCCGAAGACAGGATTGCGGACGCTGGAGGACGTGATCGAGGCGGCGAGGATCAAGGCGGCGTAGGGCCGGATCGCATGGAAGTCGTTCATCGACGCGGTCGCCCGATAATCGGCAAGGGGGATCGTCTTCATTGCCGCGGCTTATGCAGTCCGACCCCAATGGCGACAAGCAGGATGCCGGCGATCTCGACCCGTGTGGGCAGTTGGGCGAGAACCAAGACGCCAATGACCGTTGCGGTCGCCGGCAGCAATGTGAGCATAAGTGCGAACGTCGCGCGCGGCAGACGCGCCATGGCGAGTTGGTCGCAGACGTAGGGAATGACTGACGACGAGACGCCGACCCCGACGCCGGCGAGTATCAGCAACGGTTCCCTGAGCACGGGAACGACTTCGCCGACGCCGATCGGCATGGCCACGACCAGCGCAACCAGCATCGCCGCCCCGAGCCGATCGACGCCGCTCGCCCCGCGCATCCGTGACATCGCGTGGCCGAGAACGATGTAGACCCCAAACAGGCCCGAGTTGATCAACGCGAGCACTACGCCGATTTCGTCCCCCGATCCCCGAAAACCGATCAGCAAAAAGACGCCGACCACCGCCGTCGCCAGAGCCAGGACATTGCGGCCGGTCCGCGCGCCCGCCAGCGCGACGACGATCGCCGCGACGAACTCAATCGCGGCGACGCTCGCCAGAGGCATCCGCGCGATCGCGAGGTAGAATGCGCAGTTCATCAGCGCCAAAGTGACGCCGAGCGCAAGGATCAGCGTGCGGGCCCGTCGATCGCCAGCGATGAAAACCCGCCAGGGACGCCGCCAGACGGCGAAAATGGCGGCCGCCGAGGCGATGCGCAACCAAGCCACTCCGAGCACGCCCATGTGACGGAACAGCAGCACGGCGAAGGAGGGCCCGAGATAGTGAAATACGGCGCTGACCATGAAGAACGCGTGCGGCGGCACACGATCGGTCAGGTGGGTGCGCGACGATTGGAGAGCTTCCGTCATGCCTGATATCATGCCAGGCGAAATGAATTCTTGGACTGTGTTTTTCAGCCGATATGATAGTCTGATCGATGTTTCGGAGTCGAAAATGCAGAATCACCGAAGGATCGAAGGGGTCGAACTCGATGACGTCGACCGGCGGCTCATTGAGGCGCTCGACCGCAATGCGCGCACCTCGACCGCCGATCTCGCTCGGTTGATAGGCATGTCGGCGCAGAGCACGTCGGAGAGAGTAAAGCGGCTGGAGGATATCGGCGTCATCACGGGCTTCACCGTGCGGCTGGATCCTGCTGCGCTGGGATTGGCGCTCGGCGCCTTTATCCGTATTCGTCCGGCCATGGGCGAATTGCAGCGGGTCGCGCAACTCATCGCCGACATTCCCGAAATCGTTGAATGCGACCGCGTGACGGGCGAAGATTGCTTCGTTGCAAAAGTCTTTGTCCCGCGCATCGAAGACCTCGAACGCGTGATCGACAAGTTGCTGCCGTTCGCCCAAACCAACACGTCAATCATCCAATCGTCGCCGGTTCGGCGCAGGCAGCCGACATTGGCGCGTAGGCGCTCCTAGAGCCGGCGGCGATTGGAATAAATCGGAGCCAGAGCGGGTTCCCGATCAGCTGGAACCACGTTGTCATCTTCGCGAAAGCGGGGATCCAGAGGGCCACGACGCGGCTTTATCGTTTCCACGCTCCGTAATGACCTACGCGGCGGGGACATCAGAGGCGAGCGCCCTACGAACCCCTGGATTCCCGCTTTCGCGGGAATGACAAAGCCGCATCATTCCATTTGCAATTCGCTATAGCGCGCAACTCGATCGGACCGCGCGAAAATTCTATCAAGTTTTCGCGCGCTCTGCGGGAACTCCGCGCCGCACATGACGGCGATACGATCCGCAGCCTCACAGCCCCGCCACAAAATCCTCCACCGCCTTGCGCGCTTGGGGCTTGAGTCTTGTCGCGCCGCAAAAACTCGGCGTGCAGCGTCTCCAGATCGGTCTCGTCGGCGTCGAGCTTCTTCAGATAGCGCTTTTGCAAGTCGGACCCCGCGACGACCGCCCCGAGCAGGTCCTTCAACCGCGTCTGATCCGCGACCACGGCGTCGGTTTGGGTTTGCGTCTGCGTGACCGCGCGCTCGGCGTCGGCCTGCGCCGCCCGCAACCCGCCGAGCTTGGCGAGAGCCGCGCGGTCTCAGCGTCGACCTTGCCGGACTTGGCGTAGACCGCGAGCTCGCTTCATCGAGACCGGCGAGCGACACGGCGCGCGTTTGCGTGCTCTCCTGCGTCACGGCGAAACGCTGGCCATCGCTGGCCTTGACCTCGAACGGGAT
>CAWIEP010000050.1:0-35433 GCA_963835115.1 uncultured Pseudomonadota bacterium | reverse complement strand
TCTGTTTTTCTTGGGAGAGGCTTGGCCCGGTTAGATAAAGAGGGACCCGCCGTTCCTGGGCTTGAACAAAGCGCTGAACCGCTGACGTTCCATAAGCCGTATCCTCAATCCGACATTGTGAAAGTTCTTGCGATTGACGGCGGTGGAGTTCGGGGGATTGTGCCGGCCGCCATCCTTGCGAGATGGGAGGCTGCAAGGCGGCGCCAAGGTCCACGAACGCTTCGGCCTTTTTGCGGAACGTCCACGGGCGCCATCCTGGCGGGAGCGTTGGCAACGGGCACCTCTGCAGCCTCACTCTTCTCGTAGATATTCCAACGGGACGCCGCGGCGATCTTCACCCCCCGAGCGTGAGAGCTTTGTGCGGCGGGCGCTGACCTTCAAGGGCTGCTCCATCCAGCCCGCTTAACCCCGCGGATCCGCTGCGACGATCTCTCGAAGCCCAACTGGGGGACGTGACGCTGGGGGAGTGCCCGCGTCCGCTCATCATCGCATCGCTGGACGTCGTCTCCGCGCAGCAATCGTTCAACGAGGCGAGGGTCCGAGCCGGCGTCGCCGCAAAGGCTGACCTTGCGCCCGCGCGCCGCCCCATGCGCGGCGACGCCGCGCGATCAGGCGCAGCACGGCGGGATGGCCGGGATCGTTGAGATACGCGACCGCTTCGCTGTCGCGCGCGGCGGCGAGCACATATTGGGTGAGATCGTTGGAGCCGATCGAGAAGAAGTCGGCGTCGAGCAGTCCGGCGCGATCGCCGCGGCGGGCGTCTCGACCATGATGCCGAGCGCCGGCCGCCGCGCGGGCGTCGCCCGCCTCGCTGAGGCCCGCATAGGCTTCGTCGAGCAGAGCGGCGCTGGCGCTCAATTCGTCGCTCGTGGCGACCATCGGCAGCATGACCTCGACGGCGCCAGCGCCGCCGCGCGGCACAGCGCGCGCAGCTGCGTGCGGAACACGGCGGGCCGGGCGAGCGAAAGCCGCACCCCGCGCAGACCCAGAAACGGATTGCGTCTCGCCATCGAGCGTCAGGCCGGGAATCGGCTTGTCGCCGCCGGCGTCGAGCGTCCGGATCGTGACCGGGCCGCCCCGCCGCCCATTCGGCGATGCGCGCGATAGGTCTCGATACTGCGCGTCCTCGTCCGGCAGCGTCGCCGCCCTTCGAACAGGAACTCGGTGCGCACGAGGCCGACGCCGTCGCAATCGGCGGGATCGAGCGCCATCCAATTCGGCGGGCGCGGCGACGTTGATGAAAACAGCGATCGGACGCCGTCCGTCGTGACCGCCGGCCGCCACGGAACGCGGCCGCGGCGCGCATCGGCCGCCCGCGGCGCCGCGCGCCCGCGCCTCGAAATCCGCGCGCGTCGCGGGCTGCGGATCGACGCAAAGCGTCGCGCGCTCGCCGTCGATCAGCGCCACGCGCCGGCCGGCAGCGACGCCGGGATCGACGTCGAGGCCGACGATCATCGGCACGCCGCGCGCGCGCGCGAGCGTCGCGACATGGCCGGACGCGCTGCCGCGCGTCAGCGCGATCGCCGCCGCCGCCGCTCCAATCGGTCGAGAGAAACCGCGACGGCGAAAGGTCGTCGCGCAAGCACGATCGAGCCCGCGGCGACGCAAGGCTTCGGCGGGCTGCGCCCGCAGCACCGCGAGCACGCGGTCGCGGATGTCGGCGATGTCGATGGCGCGCGCCTGGAAATGCGCATCGTCGGCGGTTTCATATTCGCGAATTTGCGCCGCCAGCGCCTCATCCCAGACGTCTTCGGCCGAGCGCCCTTCGCCCAGTGCGGCGAAGGCGGGGTTCGCGAGGTCGGGGTCCTCGAGCATCGCGATCTGAAAGGCCAGAATGTCGGCCCCGTCGCCTTCGGCTTGAGCCTGCAATTCCGCCAAGCTGCCGAAGCGCGCCGGCGATCGCTTGCCGCAGCCGCTCCGCTTCTTCCGCGGGCGTCCCGGCGACGCGCGCAGCTTCGCGCGCGCTCGGCGATCAGCGCCAGCGGGCCGGCGGCGAAACCGCCGGCAGCCGACCGGCCATCGAGCCGCAGCTCAGCCATGCGGCGCTCGCTCAGGCGGCGCTGCGGCGTGCCGCCGCCTCCTCGTGAAACGCCTCGTCGACCAGCTCCCGCAAAGCCGTCAGAGCGCCGCTCGGCGTCGGGCCCGGTGGCGCGAAAATGCAGGGTCGTCGCCCTTGCCCGCCTTGACCGCCATCACCTTGACGATGCTCTTGGCGTCGACCCAGGGGCCGTCCGGCGACGCCGCGACTTCGATCTTCGACGCGAAAGTCTTGGCGAGCTTGGTCAGCTTCACCGAGGGCCGCGCGTGAAGCCCGATCGCGTTGGTCAGCGGCGACGAAGACGGTGGCGATAATCTCATCCATTCTCAAAACCTCGACCTCGTGCATGCCGGCGCTTCGCGGCAAACCTCGTCGACAGCGCCGCGCTCATGGCGACAACTCCTCGGCGGTGCGCCGCACGACGTTGAGCGGCGCGCCGCCCGAGGCCTCGGTCGCCGCGACGACCGCGCCTTCGACGATCGGCGCATTGCAGATGACGACCCGGCCGCGCCGGTTGTCGGGCAGCGCCTCCACCGCCATTTCGCTGTTGGTCTCCGCGCCGCCGAGATCGACGAGGATTGCAACGCCCGCTTCCGACCAGGCGCGATTGATGGCTTCGCTGATCGCCGCAAAATCCGTGCCCAGACCGCCCGCCGCATTGCCGCCGGTCCAGGCGAGCGGAACCTCCTCGCCGACCATCTGCCGCACCATGTCGGCCGCGCCTTCGGCGACCTTGGGCGAATGCGATACGATGACGATGCCGACATTGGCCATCAAGCTTGCTCCCTTCTTCGCACAGCGCCGCGATCATCAGCGCCGCCGAACGCGCGCCCGGATCGACATGGCCGATCGATCTTTCGCCGAGGAACGAGGCGCGGCCCCGCGTCGCGCGCATCGGCGCGGTCGCCTCGGCCGCGCGGCGCGCCGCCTCCGCAATTCCCTTGGCGTCCGCGCCCGCCTGCAGCGCCTTCAACGTCGGCGCCAGCACGTCGAGCATCGTCTTCTGCCCGACCTCGCTCTTGCCGCGCGCCTTCACCGCGGCGATCGCCTGCTCGAAAGCCGCCGCGACGTCCGCGCGCGTAGGGTTCGCCGGCCAAGCCTTGCCGAGCGCCATGAACAGCGTGCCGTAGAGCGGACCCGAGGCGCCGCCGACCGTCGACACCAGCTTCATCCCGAGCGCCTTCAGGAGCTCCGGCGGATCCATTGCGGCCAGCGCGTCGAGGAGCCGAGCACCGCCTCGAAACCGCGTTTCATGTTGTGCCCGTGGTCGCCGTCGCCGATCGCCGAATCGAGCGCGGTCAGTTCGTCGGCGTGCGCGATCACCCGATCGGCGACGGCGGCGATCAGCCGCCTGCGCGTGGACGGGTCCGACAGGTCGGGCTGCGGCGCCATCAGGCCGCCCCCGCAACGATGCGATCGCCGTTAGCGTCAAAGAACAGCGGATTGACAAAGCTGACGCCGATTTCGTCGCCGACCGACAGCGCCGCGTCAGGCTCGGCGAGCGTGACGACGTCGTGTCCGAGGATGCGGGCGTGCAGACGGTTCTGATCGCCGAGATGTTCGATCCACACGACCTGGCCGTGCGCGTCCGCGGCTTGCGCCTTTACGATCCTGAGATGCTCCGTCCGCGCGCCGATCGTCACCGCCGCCGGGGGCGCCGGAAGATCGGGCGCGGCTTCGCGCGGCAGAAGATTGATCGAAGGCTGCCCCAACCGCGCGGCGACGTAAACGCTCCTGGGCGCTTCGTAGATCTCGCGCGGCGCGCCAATCTGCACGAGGCGTCCGGATTCGATCACGCCGATCTTGGTCGCCATGGTCATCGCTTCGATCTGGTCATGGGTCACATATAGAAAGGTCGCGCCAAGCTCGACCTGGATCCGCTTCAATTCGAGCCGCAGTTCTGCGCGCAGTTTGGCGTCCAACGAGGACAGCGGCTCGTCCATCAGATAGAGCGAGGGCCGACGCACCAGCGCGCGCCCGATCGCCACCCGCTGCATCTCGCCGCCGGAAAGCCGCGCGGCGCGATTGCCGAGCTTGCTCTCGATGCGCAGCAGCGCGGCCGTTTCCGTCACTTTCTTACGGATATCGACCTCGGAAAGACGGCGCGCGGGAGAGCGCAGCGGAAAAGCCAGGTTGTCGTAAACCGTGAGGTGCGGGTAAAGCGAATATTGTTGAAACACGAAAGCGACGTCGCGCGCGGCCGGCGGCAGCCTCGACACGTCGCGATCGCCAATGCGGATCATGCCGCGGTCTGGGGTCTCGAGCCCCGCCGCCAAGCGCAGGGTCGTGGTTTTGCCGGCGCCGGTCGGGCCAAGCAGCACGACGAACGCGCCGTCCTCGACCTGCAGCGTCAAATCCTCGACAGCGACGATGTCGCCGAAGCGCTTGGAGACGCCGATCAGCGCAATCTCAGCCATGAGCCGCCCCCTCGTAGAGCGCGGTGGAGATGGCGCGACCGCTCGGTCTTTCAAACAGCGACAGTTTCTCCGAACGGAACGTGACGCCGAGCCTTTCCCCGACCCTGACGTTGCGGTCCGCGCCCACGCGGGCCCGCAGCAAGCCGAATTCAGTGGTCATCGTCACGATCTGAGTGGTCCCGAGATATTCGGTCCCGAACACGGCGCCGCGCAACGCGCTGGCGTCGTCGAACAGCACGGCTTCTGGCCGCACGCCGAGCGCCAGTTCGCGCTCAGTCAGCAACTCGCGAAGCCTCGGGACCGAAATCTCCGCATTGCCGAGCCGAACGTGGGTCGCGCCCGCTTCCAGGCCGGCGCCGAAGTTGAGAAAATTCATCGGCGGCAGGCCGATGAAATCCGCAACAAACATGCTCGCGGGCCGATCGTAGATTTCACGCGGGCTTCCGATCTGCTCGACGACGCCTTGGTTCATCACGGCGATCCGGTCGGCCATCGACATCGCCTCGTGCTGGTCGTGCGTGACATAGATCGTCGCGCCGTGCAGCCGGTCGTGCAGCGCGCGCAATTCCCCGGTCATCACCTGACGAAGTTCGGCGTCGAGCGCGCCGAGCGGCTCGTCCATCAGGAACGCTCGAGGCTTACGAACGATCGCGCGGCCAAGCGCGACGCGTTGCCGGTCTCCGGAAGAGAGACCCGAGACGGAACGATCGAGCAGCGGTTCAATCCGCAGCGCCCGCGCCGCTTCCGCGACCCGCAGCGCCCGTTCACCGCGCGGGACGCCCTGTGACTTCAGCGGAAACGCGATGTTCTGGCGGACGCTCATATGCGGATAAAGCGCGAAGAACTGAAATACGAAAGCGATGTCGCGCTGCGCGGCGCGTTTGAAGGTGACGTCCTCGCCGTCGAGCAGGATGCGGCCCGACGTCGGCAGCTCCAACCCTGCGATCATCCGCAGCGTCGTCGTCTTGCCGCATCCGGACGGACCGAGCAGGCAGAAGAACTCGCCGTCCTCGACCACGAAATCCGAGCGCCTGACGGCGACGAAATCGCCGAAGGCCTTGTGCAGATTTTCAATCTCAATTTTCGCCATCGTCCGCCCTCACCGCGGAAATTTGGTGACGACGACGAACAGGATCGTGCCGGCGAGAATCGTCACGAACGAATAGGAATAGAGCGCCAACCAGAATGGCTGGCAAAGCATGACGACGCCGGCGGCGATGATCGTGGTCGCCGCGGTCTCCCAGGGGTCGCGGCGGAACAGGCGCCGCAGGAGCGAGCGCGGAGGCGTCGCGCGGGGGACGGCGGTCATCGACGAACCGCCCCGAAGGTGATGCCGCGCAACAGGTGCTTGCGAAGCAGCACCGTGAACAAGGCGATCGGCGCGAGGAACAATGTGGTGCCCGCGGCGACCGCCGGCCAATCCTGGCCGCCCTCGCCGATGATGAACGGGATGAACGGAGGCATGGTCTGCGCCTCGGCGTTGCTCAGAAGCAGATCGAAGGCATATTCGTTCCACGAGAAAATAAGACAAAAGATTGCCGTCGCCGCGATGCCCGTCACCGCCTGCGGCAGCACGACCTTCCGAAACGCCTGCAAGCGCGTGTAGCCGTCGATGAGCGCCGCCTCCTCGTATTCGCGCGGAATCTCATCGATGAACCCTTTCAACAACCAGACCGCGAGCGAAACATTCACGGCCGTGTAGAGCAGAATCATGCCGATCCGCGTGTCGTAGAGGCCGAGATAGCGGTACATCATGTAGATCGGCACCGCGACCGCGATCGGCGGCATCATTCGGGTCGAGAGGATGAAGAACATGAGGTCGTCCTTCAGCGGGACCTTGAACCGCGAGAAGGCGTAGGCCGCCAACGTCCCCAGGAACGTCGCCAGGATCGTCGAGCCGAAGCCGATGATCAGCGAGTTGAGAAACCGCTCGATAACCCGCGACGGACCGGCGATCACCATGTCGTGGCTGCGGGCCAGTTTCTCATACCAGGTCGTGGCCGGCGGCAGATGGGCGATGAAATCGTGCGGCTGATGCGTTTGCACCGTGAACAGGTTGACAAACCCCTCCAACGTCGGCGTGAAAAAAAGCTTGGGCGGATAGGCAATCGCGTCCGATTGCGACTTGAACGCGGTCAGGCCGATCCAAACCAGCGGCAGCAGCGACACGACCGCGTAGACAATCACGATCGCCGCGGCGGCGCTGCGCGCGAGCGGCGACGGCTCCGAGAAGGGACGATGCGCGGAAGCGTCGCTCATGCCTGCTTCACCCTATTGAGCGCCTTCACATAGATATTGGCGGCGCCGAACACGGTGACGAACAGGATGACAGCCAGCGCCGAAGCGTAGCCCGTGTTCCACTTCTCGAACGCTTCGCGCTTCAGGGTGATCGACACCAACTCGGTCGTCGAACCCGGTCCGCCCGAGGTCAGAAGATTTACCAGATCGAACATCTCGAACGATTGAATGGCTTGAAATAACACGGCGAGCATGAGAAACGGCGTCACCATCGGCAGCGTGATCGACCAGAATTGCCGGAGCGGCGAGGCCCTGTCCACCTCCGCCGCCTCGTAGATGTAGTCGGGAATGGAGCGCAAGCCGGCGAGGCAGATCAACATCACGTAGGGGGTCCACATCCAGGTGTTGACCATCACGATCGTCCAGGGCGCGAGTGCGACGCTGCCGATCATCGTGAACGAGCTTGGCGCCACGCCGGTAAAGAAGCCGATGAAATAGTTGAAGGGTCCGATCTGCGGTTGCAACAAAAGCGTCCAGAAGTTGCCGACCACCGCGGGCGAAAGCATCATCGGCAGAAGAATCAGCGTCGTCCAGAAACTGTGGCCGCGGAATTTTTGGTTGATCAGCAGCGCCAATCCGAGGCCGACGAGGACTTGCAGCGCGATGGTCGACAAAACGAAATGCGCGGTCGCCTGGAAATGCGCCCATACATCTTCGTCCGTGAGGATGTCCGTGTAATTGTCGGTTCCGATGAATCCGGCCGGACTCGGCAGGTTCGCCATGAACCCGGTGAACGAGAGCCGGATCGCCCAGATGAGCGGGAAGACATTGATCGCCAACAACAGAGCCATCGTCGGGGCGATGAACAGCCAGGCGATGGATCGGTCCGACAGGCCCGCGCCGCGCCCGACGCGCAAGGCCGGGGCCTCATTCACCGGGCCGACGGAATACGCGGAAATATTGTCCATTCCACTCATCGCGATCCAACGGGGCCTTCCAAATGCCCCCCGACGGCGACGTCAGGGGGCGTAGGGTCAAATCGGCAATTGGGCAATCAAGACGCCGCCTTGCCTTCGCGCTTGAACACCTTGATCCAATCCTTGACAAGGGAATCAAGCGCCTGTTTGGAAGTACCCTTGTTGGCGACGACGTAGTCGTGCACGCGGTTCTGCATGTCCAGGAGCAGCGGGACATACAAGGGCTCCGCCCAGAAGTCCTTGACGAAGCCCATCGAGGCGACGAACGACGGCGCGTAAGCGGCGCTCTTCTTGTACGCGTCGGAATCAAGCACCGCTTTCGAGGCCGAAGCGCCGCCGAGGTCGGTCCACTTCTGCTGCACCGCCGGCTGCGCGAACCACTTCACATAGAGCAGCGCGTCGTCGATGTCCTTGGAGGCGGCGACGACCGAGAGTCCCTGGCCACCAAGCTGAGTGAACTGGCCCGCCGGGCCGGCCGGATTGGCGAAGAAGCCGATCTTGTCGCCGCCGACGTTCGGATCCTTGTTAAGACCGGGGAAGAACGCATACCAGTTCATCTGCATTGCGACTTCGCCTGATTTGAAGGCGTCGAGACCCTCCTGCATATAGGCGTTGGTCAGTCCCTTCGGCTGACAGCAGTCAAACAGCTCCTTGTAGGTATCGAGTCCCTTGATCGCGCCTTCCGAATTTACAAAACCTTCCATGTGATACGGCTTCTTCGGATCCATATAATCGAAACCGTAATTGTACATCGCGTTGGTGACGCCCATCGTGATGCCTTCGGAGCCGCGCTCGGTAAAGATATACGAACCATAGACCTTCTTGCCGTCGATCTCCTTGCCGGTGAAGAACTTAGAAACCTCGATCAACTGGTCCCACGTCTTCGGCGGCTCCAACTCGCGATTGTATTTCGCCTTGAACTCGGCCCGGAGCTCTGGCTTGGCGAACCAGTCCTTGCGATAGGTCCAGCCCACAGCGTCGGCCATGGCGGGCAGTCCCCAGTAGTTCGGCGTATCCTTGGGCCATTCCGCGTAGCCGACCACAGTCGCCGGCAGGAACGAGTCCATCGAAATATGGTTCTTGTCGAAGAAGTCGTTGAGCTTGACATACCATTTGTTTTCGGCGGCGCCGCCGATCCATTGGCTGTCGCCGATGATAAGGTCGCACTCGGCGCTGCGCGAGTTTAGCAGATTGATGAAATGATCGGCATAGCTCGTCCACGGGACGAACTCATGTTTCATCTCGATGCCGGTCTCTTTCGTGAAATCCTTGTCGAGCTCAACGAGCGCGTTGGCGGGGTCCCAGGCGGCCCAGCACATGGTCAGCGATTTCGATTCGGCAACGGTTGGCGGCAAGGCGAGTGCGGCAAAGCCGCCCAAAACACTTGCCAAAGCGAGTTTTACAAGCATGATTGTTTCCTCCTCTGAGGCTGCGGCCAGTTGCCGCAATTCCCCGGTGTCCACGCACCAGCTCTAGTTGGCGTTGGGCGTTTATTGGCGTTTCCTGATCGACGGCTGAATCAGCGCCCAGTCGTCGCGGTGTTTAATAAACTGCTTATTACTAAACATTGCAAGCGCTTTTTTGCGCCCGCAACGGCATGGATTCCGCTGAGCCGGCGCGAGCGCGCAAACATTGGCCCGGCGTCGGCGGCGTTGCCTCCCAATCGGACAATCAGAGTTTGATCCCTACGCCAAGCCGCGGCCTCGGAGCGTGGGCAGCCCGAAGTCGGCAGGACATGCCGCGTCAAAACAGCGCCGAATTCACCGCTGCATCCTGAGGATGGTCCGTGGTCAGGCTAACGAGATGCTCAATCGCGAGGTTCATCAGAGGTTGCGCCTTCAACCGCGCCACGGAGGGCAAGAAATCAATCCGGGATGCCGGTCGACGCCCGTCGCGAGCTTGCCGAAATCGTCGGCGTTCGCCTTCGCGAACGAGCGCTGCAGGACTAGGCGAGAACATTTTGCTCAACCGCCTTCTCGACGACGTTCTTCGGCGTGTCCGCAAGCCTCGGCTTGTGAATCAAGGAGCACCCGGGGCCGGCCTCGGCCCGCGACGCTACGCCGCGTCTTCCTCCGCTTCGTCGTCCAGCACTCCGAGCACTTCCCTCAGTTCGACCGCCAGCGCGTCGCCGCCGAGCGCCCCCTCTCCTCCTCGTCCGATAAGCCCCGCGTCTTCGAGCTTCTCGATATCCGGGAGATCGCGCAGGCTTTCGAAGCCGAATTGCGAAAGAAACCCCGGCGTCGTGACATAGGCGTACGGCGCGCCGGGCGTCGGGCTGCGCGGGCCGGCGGCGATGAGGCCTTCGCCGCGCAGGGTCGCGATCACGTCCCTAGAAATCTCCCGCCCGAGCAGCTGGGAGAGGTCGCCGCGCGTGATCGGCTGAAAATACGCCACTCCCATCAGGACGACCGCGTTGGCGCGCGACAATTCGGGGACACTCGCGCCGCCGGCCAAGCGGATCGCCGCCCCGAACCCCGCCTTCGTACGAAAGCTCCAACCGCCGGCGACCTGGACAATTTCGTACGGGCGGCCGCGCAATTCGTCGCGGATATCGTCGATGATCAGTTCGAGCTGACAGTCCTTGCCTACCACGCGCGCCAGCTGTTCGCGCGAGACCGGTTTTGTAGCGGCGAAGATGACCGCCTCGACCCTCCCCATCCACTCGCGCCAGCGCGCAGGCGCGGAGAGCCCCTCAAGCTCGAGGTCGACCCCGTCGGGGCCGTGGGTCGCGCCTTCGAGTTTTCGCGTCCGCGCCATAGTCAGAGCCCGTAGAGCCGGAACGTCGCGCGCCCAGTCAATTCGCGTATGGCGCCGAGCGACGCCAGCCGTTCGAACAGCCTTCGCGCGCCGCGCTCGGAGAGCCCCGTCAACTTCGTCGTCGCCGATAAAGAATCCTCGTCGAGCAGCGCGCGCAACGCCGCTCCGGCGCATTTGGCGCGCAGCTTTGGCGCGGCCTCGGCCAGCTTCTGCGCGCGGCGCGAAAACTCCGCCGCGAGATCGGCAGCCTTCGCTGAGCCGCGCGCGTAACCAAACAGGATCTGTGTGGTCTCGCCCGCTTCCCCCGCCTCGCGCCGAACGAGGCTCAGCGGCTCGACGAGGAGCGGCAACGCGAACGGCCAATTGAGCTTTAGCGCGAGCACGGTGTCGGCGAGCCAGGCGGCGAGGAATTCGCCCTCCCCTGCCGTCCTATCATCGGCCGCGAGGGCCCTCCGTGCAAGTTGGCGGCAGCGCGCCGCCGCGAACGGCGCCAGTCGCTTCCCGTCGGCGCAGGCGGCGGCGCCTTCGATCGCCGTTTGCAGGCCGCCATTGCGCGGTAAGTCAAGCGCGTCGGCGACGCGTTCGATTTGGGAACGCCATTGCGCTACGGAAGCCGAGGTCAGAGCGCGCCAGGCCAGAAGCCGCCGGCCGGCCGGGCCGGGATCGGCGCCGGGGCGGGTGAGATGGAAGGCGTAGCGCAGCGCCGTTTCGTTCTCGGCGCGGCCGGCGCGGGCCACGCTGGCGGCGGCGGCGGCGAGCGCGAGGCGCATTCGCCAAACGCCGAACCAGGGCGGGTTTTCGCGCAACGCTGCGTCGAGGCGGGCAAGCGCTGCGCCGGCGAGAAAGCCGGCTTCCGCCTCGGATTCCGGCGAAAAACTCGGCCGCGCCCAGGCCGGAAGCAGTGTCGCCGAGTGCGGCGAAACCGCTAGGATGGCCTGCGAATTGGCGCGATCGTGCATGCAGGAATGGTACGCCAGTGCGGCGCTTATGGCTACCGCCGGCTACTTTAAGCGCCGGCCTTGTCGCGACCACAAGGCGTCCGATAAGTTTGCATTATCGGACGTCGTGCTCTACGTTACAGAGAATGGCCGATCCCAGCACGAAATCCGACGAAATCGCAGCTACCGAGCCCTCCGAGCGCCGGCAAAGCCCGTCCCGCATCGTCAACGAGCCTCCCGTCTCCGGGCGCGCGCTGAACGCAGACGCCGCGGAAACCGCCGGCGCGGGCCTACCCGCCCATCTGCAAAACCTCGCCGAAACCGCCCGCGACTACGCCAAGGCCGCAGCGTCCGAAAACACCCGCAAAGCTTACGCTTCGGACTGGCGCCATTATACCGGCTGGGCGCGCCGACAGGGGGTCTGCGCCCTGCCCCCGGACCCGCAAACCGTCGGCCTCTACATCGCCGCTTGCGCCTCCGGCGCAACCACAGGCAACCCCGCGTCCGTCGCCACGATCGAGCGGCGGCTGTCGGCGCTAATGTGGAATTTCGCCCAACGCGGCGAATCCTTCGATCGCGCCGACCGTCACGTCGCCACCGTGCTCGCCGGCGTTCGCCGCACCCACGGCCGACCGCCGGAGCAAAAGGAAGCGGTACTGCCGGAGGATCTCTGAAAATGATCGCCGCGCTGGACCTCGGCGATCTCCGGGGACTGCGCGACCGCGCGATGTTGCTGATCGGCTTCGCCGGCGGCTTGCGCCGTTCCGAAATCGTCGGCTTGGCATGCCGTCCCGAAGACGCGCTCGACGGCGGTTGGATCGAATTTTTCGCCGACGGTCTTTTGCTGACGCTGCGCGGCAAAACCGGGTGGCGCGAGGTCGAGATCGGGCGCGGCTCCTCCGACGCCACCTGTCCGGTCGTCGCGCTGGAGGCCTGGCTGAAATTCGCGCGGATCGAGCGCGGGCCGATTTTTCGTCGCGTCGTTGGGGTCGCCGTCGGCGCCGATCGGCTCACCGACAAGCATGTGGCGCGTCTCGTCAAACGAACCGCCCTGGCGGCCGGCGTGCGCGGCGATCTCTCCGAGGGCGAGCGCGCCAAGAAGTTCTCCGGCCATTCGCTGCGTGCGGGCCTGGCCTCCTCCGCTGAGATCGATGAGCGCTACGTGCAAAAGCAGCTCGGCCACGCCTCCGCGGAAATGACCCGTCGCTACCAGCGTCGCCGCGACCGGTTTCGCGTCAATCTCACCAAGGCGGCGGGGCTTTAGGCGAGGCTACGACCTTCCCAGTCAGCTCGCAGCCGCCTTTCGTGGCCGCCCGCCCTTGGCGCCGTTGGCCCGCGCCGCCGCCGCTTTGGTCGGCGATTTCGTCCTCCCGGCGATGCGCGCTAGTTCGCCGGCCATCCAGGCTCGTGTCCCAAAAATGCCAGACACGAGCGCGGGAACATAGAGATCCACATCGAGCTTAGGCCAGTGCAGGTTGAACCCCGCCCCATCGACGTCCACCTCGGCCAAGTCATCGCCGCTGGCGCGGCTAAGCTCTTGAACCCGTTCCGTCGGAAAAGCATAGGTGCAGCCGTTAGCCAAATCGACGACAATCCGACCAGCGATCGCGTCATACTGGGCCTTGACCGCGCGCGGATCGGATACGAGGGTTTGGCGACCGCGCGCTTCAGCCCGCTTCAGCTTCGCATCCGTCAAATTAGCCATGGATCCGCTCCCAAGCCTGCAAAAACTCTTCCCGGCGCTTGACCACCTCGGCGAATAGACGCTTCATGTCCGACCGTTTGATCCCGATGCTCGAAACCAATTCCGGCGCGCCTTGCCGTCCCAGCAAATTGATTTTCGCCTGCCCCGCGCCAGTTATGTGGACATGCCGCCGGCGCGTGATCGAGCGTGTAAATCACGAACCTATAGCCGTGGGCTCTATGGACAACGACCATCTGCAGCATAACCCATCTGTTGGGTTTTTCAATCGCCCGTTTTGATACGAGCGGCCTCGCTACGCCCATTTCCTCTCGCGCTTGCGCGCCGAAATCAGCGCCATCAGCATCGGTCCCGACGCTGAACTGCCCCTCCCCGGCCTTGCGCGTGAGTTCGCGCAAATATCCGCCCGCGCTGGTGATCCCCGCCCCCTTTTGCAGAATGGCCGCAACTACGATCGCCGCGGGGATTTCGCCCATTTCCGATTGCGCCGCGGCCCAGGCGCTGGGACTGATCCCCAGCATTGAGTGCACCACGATCGCCACTGCGAGGAAATCGCGCCAGTTGCCGATCCCGCCCTTGGCGTAGTCCGCGATGTCGGGGCAGGCTTCGAGCACCATTCCCAGCGGATAGATTTGTGGCGATCTCGCCGTCTCCTGTCGCAGCACCGACTTTCGCCTCATGGCTCCTTGGGGGACAGGTTCAAGAACAACTAGGTTTTGTGGGTTTGAATTCTGTATGTGACGCTCAATTTGAGACTCATTGACGATCGTTTCTTTTGTTTTTAGCTGACTTTCCAAAAGGCTGAGGATTTCGTCAGCCAGCGTCGTCAGTTCCTCGGCGATTGGCTCCAAATCTGCGAGGGTTGCCGTCCGGGGAACCCGCCCCATGAGGGCGCGAAATAGGTCGTGGACGCCCAACCAGTCCGACAGCCCATGCTTCGCCATGAAGCCGCTCTCGGCCGTCTTGGCGACGCAGACCCCCTCCTCAAGGCCAGTCGCAATCATCTTGGCGATGTCGCGTCGGCACAAAGTGATGCGCTCTCGTACGAAGCGCAAATCGCGTTCCTCGGCTCTGACCTCTTCGGCCCACGACTCAAACTCATCGGCGCGCGCCACCAGCGGGCTCAGATCGAAACCAAACGCCATTTCGATGGCCCCCCCTTGCCCTTTGCGGGCGAAGCGCTTGCCGTTCGGACTGTCGCGGCGAATGATGAGGCCGCAATCGACCAACACCGCCAGATGCCGCCGCAAGGTCGCCGGCGCCATGCCGTGGGCCCGCAGCGCGAGCTGCTGATTGGAGGGGAACACAACCAGGCCCTCTCCGGTCAACGTCGTCTCGGGGTGGAAGCTCAGCAGCGCGTCGAGCACGGCCAGTGCGCGCTCGGACGCGCCGACGCGCGCCTTCGCGGCGCAGATCGCGCGAAACACCTGCCATTTGTGCACGACCTTTTCACGTGGCCGCGCCCTCGCGTTCCGCTGGTTAGCTACCTGGGCGAGCGTCAGCGATCGCCGCCCAAAGGGCGTCGTCGAATGATGGGGTTGCATTGCGAATGCCCTCAATTGGGCAAAAGAAATCCGCGCGCCGAAACGACGAGACTATTGACAGCGATTCGCGGAAGTGGGAATCTCAAAGTGCGAATAAGAGAGGGCTTCCGGGACGTCTGTTTCGGGGGCCTTTTTCGTTTGCCGTTGTCACTCCGTGTTGTGTTGCAGGTACGCGAATTTACTCATCCCCGCGGCGTTTAAAGGCCGCGTAGATTTCGGGAAGCCGGTCGACCAGATACGCGCCGAACTCGCTCGCGGCTTTTTTGTCGATCGCGAGCGTCACGTGGCGCGAATCAATTCTTATTTGCGCCACCCGCGTTCCATCGGCCGCCTTCCAAACTGTCGGACGAGGCGCCTTGGCGCGCTTAGGCGCCGAAGCGCGAAGAACGAGATCGAACCTTTCGTCCGAGGTCTTGTGTTCAAATCCTTCGTCGCCGATTACGCCGCGCGCTCTGGCCAGAACCTTCAGGCTTTCCAAATGGCCGGCAAGTTCAATCCATCGGTCTCGCCCGGCTCTCGGCGCCGCGCCGATCGCTTCGATCACGTCGCGTGGAATTTTGACCGCTGAGGAAATCAGTCGCGACGCCCCGGTCTTGTCCACCGACAAAGCCGCCATGATGGTTTCGCGCGCGTAGCCGCTCTCTTCCAGCCTGGCCGCGAACAATGCCCGCTCAATAAAGGAAAGGTCGGTACGCGCGCTATTTTCTTGTCCTTGAGCCACGACCAGTTGTTGATCCGAAAGCGGCCTGACCACAGCTCGAACGCGAAGCCCCAGCTCTGCGACAGCTCGCAGCCGGCGGCGGCCGTACGCGATTTGATAACGCCCAACCCGATCCGGGTGAGGGCGCACCAGCACCGGCACTTGCTGCCCATGCTCACGAATCGATTCCAGAAGCGACTGGTGGCTCTCTTGCGGCGTCTCTAGGCGGTCCGAGATGAAAGAGGGCTCGATCTGGTCGGGCGCGATCTCGACGACCGATTGTGCTTTGAGCTGCTCGATTGACCGGGTCACCGCGCCGATTGCGCCTCGCGTCCCCATGATTCCAAGATGCGGCGGCGCGAGTTTTTGGCCCTCGCCGGACGGCTCGCCCGGCGAGTTGCCGGCCGGCAACTCGGGGTCCGAAAGTCCGAGGAGGAGGTTTTTTCGCGCCATCAGGCCCTGCCCCATGCCGATTTGATCAAATGTTCGATCTCACCGTTGACATTGTCCAGCGCTTCGATTGCGCGGTCATAGGTGGCTCGGGTGAACTGGTCTCGTGTGACTTCGTACAGCGACTGCTTGGTGATCCCCGCGTCGGATATGGCTGTGCTCTTGAGCATCGGATAGTTCAGGACGTGGTCGCCGAACATCGACCGCATGAAGGAGACCATCTGATTCTGGGGCCCGTCGCCTGGCTCGAACCGCGTAACGAGGTAACGCATCCAGTCGTAACCCATGTTGCCGCCTGCGTCGGCTACCACGCGCAGCAAATCGGACGTCATTATCAAAAACTGACACATCGACATCACGTCGAGCATTTGCGGATGCACGGTGACTAGGACAGCCGTGGCGGCGCACATTGCAGAAAGCGTGAGATAGCCAAGTTGTGGCGGGCAATCGACGACTACAACATCGTAATCGTCGGCAACGCTTGCCAGCGCCTCATCCATTCGAGTGAAAAACATCTCCCTTGGCCGATTGACACTCAACAGGGCCTTGGGCGTTTCATGCTCGAATTCCATGAGTTCAAGATTTGCGGGGACCAAATCAAGATTGCCAAAATAGGTCTTGTGGATGACCTCTTTGAGAGGTCGCCGGTGCGTGTCAAATCGAATGGCTCCATAGAGTGTTTCGTTCTCTCCAACGTCAAATTCGGGCTGAAACCCGTGCAGAGCCGAAAGGCTCGCCTGAGGGTCCAAATCGATCGCCAGCACCCGGTAGCCCCGCAAGGCGAGGAACTGGGCGAGATGAGCCGCTGTCGTAGTCTTGCCGCTGCCTCCCTTAAAATTGACGACAGTGACGACCTGAAGCTTTTCCGACGATTTGCGCAACGGAAGGTACTTTCGATCGCTCTTGCTGTTGGAGTCGAGGTAGACCCGCAGCGCCTGCAAATCCTGCGTGGAATAGGCGCGACGGCCATTCGGGCCGGTTTCCACGGCAGGACCCTTGCCTTCGAGCGACAGCCGACGAAGATGACCGTCATCGGTCCCGATCCACTTCGCGGCTTCCCCTGATGAGAACTTGCGCAGAGATTTTTGGGCGCTCGGAGGAAACAGCTGAAGCCGGTGAATCCGGAGGCGGTCGGACAATTTTCGCGCGTGCTCGCCGACGAGCTCATGGATCGCGTTTTCGGCAGGGTAGGGCGCTATATTCATTTGCACGGCGTGGCGGCGTTCACACGGAGAAAAGAACAAAAATGAACTCTTGCCGTGTCAATATTGACCGATTCGGCCTGTTCTGCAAGCGATATTGGGTTAACGAATGGTTAACGCGGCAGCTTCAGCGTCAGTTGCCGGCCGGCAACTCAGTGTTCCGCATTTTTACCGAGTCCCCCCCTATTTGCGTAAAGTCAGCGGGCGACAACCTGCTCAACACAACATACGCACGGCGCCTGCCGCGAGATCTCGCGCATGGCCGCCTCCTGAGACGACTGCGGAAACTCCGCTGAGACGGCTCCAGCGCGTTTAGCGGTAAATATCCGTCTAACGCCAGACAACAATTCGGGGGGGTTGCGACAGCGCGCCTCCCCGCCCCCAGCGCGATTTTCTGGGCAACCGCCGTGGCGCGCCGAGGCAAGCCCCAGCCCGCACTCGCCTTAGGATGGCCCGCTACAGGCCAAACGAGAATAGCCGGCTGCGAGAGGAGCTAGCCTTAAGCGTTAAATCACGGCTCTGGTTCAAATGCCTCGAGCCCAGAGACCGGCTTGACAAGGCGCGGGCGCGGCGCGATCATTTGCATACAAACGAATTCGGCGAGTTCGCATTGTACGTCCGCCCCGCCACGCTCGACGACGCCTTTCACCGGCTCCGCCCCGGGGTCCGCCTGCTGGCTGGTGGGACCGATCTGATGGTCGGGGCGAACGAAGCGGCTTTTCCGCGAGACCTTCTCGACATTTCCCGGCTGCCCGAACTCGCGGGGGTGCGCCGCGCCGGAGGCGAAATCAACTTTGGCGGCGCAACGACGTGGAGCGAGATCGCCCGCGCCAACCTGCCGTCGGCCTTCGACGCGCTAAAGGCCGCCGCGCGCGAGATTGGCGCGATCCAGGTGCAAAATCGCGGCACGCTCGCCGGCAATCTCTGCAACGCTTCGCCGGCCGCCGATGGCGTCCCGCCGCTGCTGGCGGTCGGGGCCGAGGTCGAACTCGCCTCACGGCGCGGCGTGCGGCGCTTGCCGCTCGAAAGCTTCCTGCTCGGGCCTCGGCGCACGGCGCTGGCGTCCGACGAAATCCTCGCCGCCGTCGTCTGCCCCGAGCCCGCGCAGGGCTGGCGCTCGGCCTTCCTGAAACTGGGCGCTCGGCGCTACCTCGTCATCTCCATCGTCATGGTCGCCGTCGCACTGGAGATCGAGGACGGCGTCGTGCGCGACGCGCGCGTCGCCGTCGGCGCCTGCTCGCCGGTGGCGATGCGGCTCGACGCGGTCGAGCGGCAGTTGAAGGGGCGCCCTTCGAAGGCGGCGCTCGGCGCCTCTCTGGAGCCGGGCGATTTCGAGGCGCTCGCGCCGATCGACGACCTCCGCGCCGACGCGATCTTTCGCCGCGAGGCGGCGCTGACGCTGACGCGCCGCGCGCTCGACCTGTGCCTCGCCGGCGAGCCCGGAGGCGCCATCTGATGCTCGACGCCGCGCCAAGCGTTTCACTGACCCTGAACGGCGTTCCGGCGCGCCTCGGCGACGGTGCGCAACGCCTTTCCCACGTCTTGCGCGAGCGCTGCGGGCTCACCGGCGTGAAGGTCGGCTGCAACGCCGGCGATTGCGGCGCCTGCACCGTACTCCTCGACGGCGAGCCGGTCTGCGCCTGTCTGGTCGCCGCGGGCCAGGTCGAGGGCCGCACCGTGGAGACGATCGAGGGCCTCGACGACGCGGACCCGCTCATCGCGGGGCTACGCCGGTCTTTCCACATCGAAGGGGCGGCGCAATGCGGCGTTTGCACGCCAGCGGCGTTGCTGGCCGCCGTAGCGCTGCTGCGGCGAAACCCGAATCCCGCAGAGGCCGAAGTCGCCGACGCCCTGGGCGGCGTCCTCTGCCGCTGCACGGGCTACAGCTCGATCGTCGCCGCGGTGATGCGCGCGGGCGCGGCGGCGGCGGGCGAGGGCGACGCGGTCGGCCGCCGCCTGCCGCGCCTCGACGGCGCGCGGAAACTGTCGGGCGCCGAGATCTTCGGCGCCGACGACTGGCCCGACGATGCGCTGCTCGCGCGCGCCGTGCGCTCGCCGCACGCACATGCGGAATTTTCGCTCGGCGATCTCGGCGGCTATGTCGCCGCCCATCCCGGCGTCGTCGCCGTCTTTACGGCGAGCGACGTGCCCGGCGCCAACCTGTTCGGCGTCATGGCGCCCTACGCCGACCAGCCGGCGCTAGCGGAAGGTTTCGTGCGCTTCCGCGGCGAAGCCGTCGCACTTGTCGTCGGCGAGGCGGAGGCGGTGCAGGCGCTCGCCCTCGCGCGCTTCCCGGTGACCTATTCGCCGCGCCCGGCGCTGACGACAATCGAGGCCGCCCTCGCTCCCGAGGCGCCGCGATTGCACCCGGGGCGACCCGGCAACATCCTCGCGCAGGGGCCGCGTCGTTCGCGGCGATCCCGAGGCCGCGCTCGCGTCGGCCGACGTCGTAGTGGAAGGCGCGTTCGAGACCGGCTTCGTCGAGCACGCCTATATCGAGCCGGAAGCGGGCTTCGCGCGTCGCATCGGCGATCGCATTGAAGTGCAGGCCTGCACTCAGGCGCCCTACATGGACCGCGACGGCGTGGCGGGCCTGCTCGGGATCGCGCCCGAGGCCGTGCGCATCGTACCGACGGCGGTCGGCGGCGGTTTTGGGGCCAAGCTCGACCTCTCCGTTCAGCCTTTTGTGGCGCTCGCCGCCTGGCGGCTCAACCGGCCGGTGCGAATGGTCTATTCGCGAGATCGAGTCCATGCAATCGACCACCAAGCGGCACCCGTCCCTCATCCGCGCCCGCATCGGGGCGACGCGCGACGGCGCGCTGACGGCGATGGATTTCTTCGCCGACTTCAACACCGGTGCCTACGCGTCGTGGGGGCCGACCGTCGCCAACCGCGTGCCGATCCACGCCTCCGGCCCGTATTACGTTCCCCATTACCGGGCGCGGGCGCGCGCGGCGCATACGCATCTCGCACCCGCCGGCGCCTTCCGCGGCTTCGGCGTGCCGCAGAGCGCGCTGGCGCAGGAGCAGCTTTTCGACGAACTCGCGCAAAAACTCGGGCTCGACCCCTTGGAGTTCCGCATCCGCAACGCACTGCAGGTCGGCCAGCCGACCGTGACCGGACAGGTGTTTGTTGACGGTTTCGGCTTCCGCGCTTGCCTGGAGGCGCTGCGACCGCGCTGGCGCGCCGCGCGCGCAGAGGCGGAGGCGTTCAACGCCGCCGCGAGCGGCCCGGCTCGGCGCGGCGTCGGCGTCGCCGGCATGTGGTACGGCTGCGGCAATACGTCGTTGTCGAACCCGTCAACGATTCGCGCCGGGCTCAAAGCCGACGGGCGCGTTGCGCTGTTCCAGGGCGCGGTCGACATCGGGCAGGGCTCCAACACAGTGATCGCGCAGATTTTCGCGGCCAGCCTCGGCGTCCCCGTGGAGCGTCTTGACCATATTGGCGGCGATACGGACACCACGCCCGACTGCGGCAAGACCTCCGCCTCGCGCCAGACGTTCGTCACCGGCAACGCGGCGCGGCTCGCGGGCGCCGCGATGCGGCGCGAACTGCTGCGGCTCGCCAACGCCGGCGGCGACGCGGCGCTCGGGCTCGAGCCCGGCGCGCTGCGGCTCAGCGGCGCCGGCGGCGAGCGGCGCGTCGAACTCGCAAAATTCCCCGTCAACGCCGCCGGTTTCGTCGTCGAATGCGCCGAGACCTACGATCCGCCGACGACGACGCTCGACGAAAACGGGCAGGGCGACCCCTACGCTGTTTACGGCTCGGGCGCGCATGTCGCCGAGGTGGAGGTCGACGTGGAGCTCGGCCGCGTGCGCGTCGTGCGGCTCACCTGCGCCCACGACGTTGGCCGCGCCATCAATCCGACGTTGGTTGAGGGCCAGATCGCGGGCGGCGCGGCGCAGGGGCTCGGTCTCGCGTTGATGGAGGAATTTGTACCCCACCGCAGCGAGAACCTGCACGACTATCTGATCCCAACCATCGGCGACATGCCGCCGGTTGAGTGCCTGCTGATCGAGGATCCGTCCTCTGAAGGTCCCTACGGCGCCAAGGGGATTGGCGAGCAGGCGTTGATTCCGACCGCGCCGGCGATCTTCAACGCGATCCATCATGCGACGGGCGTGCGCCTCACACGCGCCCCGGCGACGCCCGACCGCGTGCGCGCCGCGATCCGGGCGCTGCGACGATGAACGAGACGGACGACAAGATCCGTTGCGACGCGTGCCCGGTCATGTGCTACATCCGACCCGGCATGACGGGCGCCTGCGATCGCTACGCCAACGAGGACGGCCTGCTGGTGCGCGTCGATCCGCATGTGCTCCTCGACCGAACGGTTGGCGCCGGCGGCCGCATCTCGGCCTTCGCGCGAGGGGCGCAGACCTGGAGCGGCGACCTGCTCGGCCAGCCTTTCGTGACCGCTATCGGCGCCGGCACCACCTATCCCGACTACAAGCCCGCCCCTTTCATCGTGTCCTCAAAAGTTGAGGGCGTCGACATGGTGACGGTGGTGACGGAGGGCATCTACAGCTATTGCGGCGTGAAGCTAAAGATCGACACCGATCGCCATCTCGGGACCGAATGCGCGCTCGTCCGCGCCGACGGCGAGCCGGTCGGACATGTGACGACTGGCGAATACGGCTCGCAGATGCTGTCGCTCGGCGGCGTCAACCATCTCACCCACGGCGGCAAGAAGGAAGGCCGCGTCACCTGCCAGACGCTTCTCGACCTCTGCAACGGCGATCCCGTGGAGCTTGTCATCGACGGCGGCGCGACGGTCGTCGTTCAGGCGGGGGAGCCGCCCGCCGTCAACGGCCAGCGCGAGCATCGCATGCGTGTTGGCTGCGGCTCCGCGACCATCGGCATGTTCGCGCGGCAGTGGTTCGGCAAGGTCGACGAAGTGGTGGTGGTGGACGACCACATCACCGGCGTCCTTTCTGAGCACCAAGCGGGAAAGCTGCTCGGCGCGCGCGACACCGGCATCCGTATGAAAGGCCGGCGCTCGACGCCGGGGCGCTATTTCCACGTCGCGGAGCCGGGCACGGGTTGGGGCGGGGCCGACATCTCCGATCCGCTCGACATTCTCGCGGGCTTCAATCCGAAGGTCGCGTGGCCGGGTTTGACGATGCTGATGATCTCAACCACCGGCGAACAACACGCCTTTTACCGCCTTGACGAGAGTTTGAGGCCGGTGCAGGAGGAGTTGCCGGAAACCTTGCGCGAGTCCGTCGCGCGCGTGACCGAGAATTGCGAGCCGGCGCTGAGCACGGTTTTGTTTATGGCGGGCGCGGGCGGTTCTTTGCGCGCGGGGGTCACCGAGAACCCCGTGCGGCTCACCCGCTCCGTACGCCAAGCACTGACGACGGTCACGGCGGGCGGCGCGCCGGTCTATGTGTGGCCGGGTGGCGGCATCACCTTCATGGTCGATGTGTCGTTGTTGCCGAAGAACGCATTCGGCTACGTGCCGACGCCCGCGCTCGTCGCGCCCATAGAATTCACCATGCGGCTCGAGGATTACGCCGCGCTCGGCGGTCATGTCGAGGACGTGCGACCGCTCGCCGAGGTGCTTGCCCAGCGCGCCGAGCGGTCAACCAACGTGTTCATCGACGGCGGCGTCGCGCGCCGCGGCGGGGCGGCGTGAGCGGGCGCGCGCAAATCTCGGCGTCTGCCCGATGGACGCCGGCATTTCCACGACGGGCCGATCGACCTCGTGTTGGAGGCGTGGGGGCCGCGTGAGTCGATCGCCGCGGCGTACGTCGCCGCCGCCGCGCGCTTCGAAACAATTTTGGACGAATTGTGCGCGGAACTGCCGCGCCTGCGCGCAGTCTCCGGTCCGCCGCCGCAAGGCGCCGTCGCGCGCCGCATGGTGCGCGCGGTCGCGCCGTTCGCCGCCGAGCGCTTTCTCACCCCGATGGCCAGCGTCGCCGGAGCCGTGGCGGAAACCGTCCTCGCGGCGATGACCCAAGCGGCCGACCTCGAGCGCGCCTATGTCAACAACGGCGGCGACATCGCGCTTCACCTCTCCGACGACGCGGAATTCGCGGTAGGCATGGTTGCGCGGCCTGACCAACCGTTGCTGTTTGGAACGGCGCGCGTGACGGCGCGCGACGCGGCGCGCGGGATCGCCACCTCCGGCTGGCGCGGGCGCAGCTTCTCTCTCGGCATCGCCGACGCCGTCACGGTGATCGCCCGCTCAGCCGCCGAGGCGGACGCGGCGGCGACCCTCATCGCCAACGCCGTCGATCTGGCCGGCCATCCCCCGGTGACGCGCGCCCCGGCGCGCTCGCGCGATCCGCAGAGCGATCTCGGCGAACGGCTCGTCACGCTCGCCGTCGGCCCTTTGCGAGCCGGCGAGATCGCCGAGGCGCTGGAATCGGGCGCGCGCGAGGCTCGGCTCTGGCGCGCGCGCGGCCTGATCGAGGCCGCCGCGCTGAGCCTCGGCGGCGATTCCCGCCTCGTCAGCGCCGATCCCGTCGCGAAGGAGTTCGCTTATGCCTTCGGTTGAGATGCGCAAGCGCGCGATTTCGGTTGAAGAGATTTTTCACGAAGGCGGCCGCGTGGCGGAAAAGCCATACCGACGCGCGGCGATCCTGTGCGTGATCAAGAACCCGTTTGCAGGCCGCTACGTCGAGGACATCGTCGGCTTTTCCGATGACCTGAAGCCGCTCGGCCTCGACATGGCCCAGGCGTTGATTGACGCGCTCGGCGGCGACCCCAAAGTTGTCGAGGGCTATGGCAAGGGCGCTATCGTCGGCGCGGCCGGCGAGATCGAGCACGGCGCGCTGTGGCATGTCCCCGGCGGTTACGGGATGCGCGAGGCGCTCGGCGGCGCGCTCGCAATCGTGCCCTCGACCAAGAAGGTCGCGGGAGTGGGGGCGCGGCTCGATGTGCCGATCACCCATATCGACGCTTCCTACGTGCGCAGCCATTTCGACGCGATCGAAGTCAGCCTCGCCGACGCACCGCGTGCCGACGAAATGCTGCTTGCGCTCGCAATGACGACCGGCCCGCGCGTCCACAACCGCGCCGGCGGCCTGAAGGCGTCTGAAATCAAAGCCAGGGACGGCCTCCGATGAAAGCCAGGATCCGCAAGCTCGTCACCTTCGTTGAAGAGACGCGCGAGGAGGGCGGGCGCGCCGTCGATCCGCCGACCCGCCGCGCCGCCGCCGTCGCGGTGATCGCCAACCCCTATGCCGGACGCTTCGTCGAAGACCTCTCCGAGTTGATGGACATCGGCGAGGAACTCGGCGGCCTGCTTGCCGAAAAGGCGGTGGCGGCGCTCGGCATCTCCGGCGAACGCGCCGAGAGCTATGGCAAGGCCGCCGCCGTCGGCGAAAACGGCGAACTCGAACACGCCGCCGCGATCCTGCACCCCAAACTCGGCGCGCCCGTGCGCAAAGCGCTGACGAAAGGCGCCGCGCTGATTCCTTCCTCGAAGAAGCGCGGCGGCCTCGGCGTGGCGCTTGATGTGCCGCTCGGCCACAAGGACGCCGCCTTCGTGCGCAGCCATTTCGACGGCATGGAGGTCCGCATCAGCGACGCGCCGCGCGCCGACGAGATCATTGTGGCCGTCGCCGTGACCGATTCCGGACGGCCCCATCCGCGCGTCGGCGGCCTGACGAAGGACGAGATCAAGGGTGTCGACGGGTTGCGTTGAACACGAGAAGGGAAAGCGAAATGGCTTGGAGCTTGCGTCTCATGTCCGCCGCGCTGATCGCGGCCTCTCTCGGTCCCGTCGCCGCCCGCGCCGACGAGACCATCAAGATCGGCGAGATCAATTCCTATTCTGCGCTGCCGTCGTTCACGACGCCCTATCGCAAGGGCTGGCAGCTCGCGGTCGAGGAGATCAACGCCGCGGGCGGCGTCGGCGGCAAGAAACTCGAGGTAATCTCCAAGGACGACGGCGGCAAACCGGCCACGGCGACGACGGAGGCCAACGAACTCGTGGAGAGCGACCATGTCGCCATGCTCGCCGGCACATTCTTCTCCAACATCGGGTTGGCGGTCTCGGATTACGCCAACCAGAAGAAGGTGATGTTCCTCGCCGCCGAGCCGCTCACCGACGCGATCACGCTGTCGAAGGGCAACAGATACACGTTCCGCCTGCGCCCCTCCAACTACGAGCAGGCGGCGATGTTGGCGGACGAGGCGGCCAAACTGCCGGCCAAGCGCTGGGCGACGATTGCGCCCAACTACGAATACGGCCAGTCCGCGGTCAAGGTGTTCAAAGAACTCCTCTCCAAAAAGCGGCCGGACATCCAGTGGGTGGGCGAGCAATGGCCGCCGCAGGGCAAGATTGACGCGGGCGCCGTCGCCGAGGCGATCGCCAAGACCGAGCCCGAAGCGATCCTCAATGTCTGCTTCGGTCCGGACCTCGTGAAATTGGTGCGCGAGGGAACGACGCGCGGGCTGTTCAAGGATCGCGCGGTCGTCAGCTTCCTTACCGGCGAGCCGGAATATCTCGACCCGCTGAAGGACGAGGCGCCGGTGGGTTGGATCGTCACCGGCTACCCGTGGGCGCAGGTGACGATCCCCGAGCACGCCGCGTTCCTGAAGGCCTATCAGGCCAAATACAACGATTATCCCCGGCTCGGCTCGGTCGTTGGCTATTCCACGATCAAGGCCGCGGCGGCGATCCTCGCCAAGGCGGGCTCGACCGACACCGACAAGCTGATCGCCGCCGCCGAGGGGCTGAAGTTCGACACGCCTTTCGGCGAGGCGACCTTCCGCGCCATCGACCATCAATCGACGCTCGGCGCCTTCGTCGGCAAGACGGCCTTGAAAGACGGCAAGGGCGTGATGACCGACGTTGTCTTTCACGACGGCGCCGACTTCCTGCCGCCCGATAGCATGGTCAAGGCGTTGCGCCCGAAAGACTGATCGCGCCGCGCGTGAGCTTTTACTTCGTCCAATTCGTCACCGGGCTCGCGAGCGCCTGCTCGCTATTTCTCGTCGCCAGCGGGCTGTCGATCATTTTCGGCGTCACGCGAATCGTCAATTTCGCCCACGGCGCCTTCTACATGCTTGGCGCTTATGTCGCCTATACCTCGATAGTGCGGCTCGGGCCGACGCTCGGCTTCTGGCCGGCGGCGCTCCTGGCCTGCCTCGCCGTCGCGTGCCTCGGGGCGTTGGTCGAAATGACGCTGCTCCGGCGCATCTACGACGCGCCGGAACTGTTCCAGTTGCTCGCCACTTTCGGCGTCGCGCTCGCGGTCGAAGATCTCGTGCTGCTGATCTGGGGACCGGACGAATTGCTGGGGCCGCGCGCGCCGGGTTTGAGCGGGGCGGTCAATCTGTTCGGCCAGCCGTTTCCGACCTACGACCTCCTCTTGATCGCCGTGGCGCCGGCGACGCTTGGCTTGCTTTGGCTCCTGTTCCAGCGCACGCGCTGGGGCGTGCTGGTGCGCGCCGCCACGCAGGACCGGGAGATGACGGCGGCGCTCGGCGTCAACCAGAAATGGCTGTTCACCGGCGTGTTCGCGCTTGGCGTCTTCCTTGCCGCGCTCGGCGGCGCGCTGGCGCTGCCGCGCGAGGCCGCCAATCATGGCATGGACCTCGCGGCGATATCGGAATCGCTCGTCGTCGTCGTCATCGGCGGCCTGGGCAGCCTCCCCGGCGCCTTCCTCGCCGCCGTGCTGGTGGCCGAACTCAACGCCTTCGGCATCCTCGTGCTGCCGGGGGTGTCGACGGCGCTCGCCTTCGTGGTTATGGCGCTCGTCCTCATCGTTCGCCCTTGGGGCCTCCTGGGCAAGCCGGAAGCGCTCGCCCGGCCGCCGACCGGGGTGGCGACCGTGCGCTGGCGCCCGCTGTCGTCGCGCGGGCGCCTCGCGCTCATGGCGGCGCTCGCGTTCGCGGCCGCTCTTCCCAGCTTTACGGGCCCTTACGTCCTCAACGTCGCGAGCGAAGTCGCGATCTTTGCGCTCTACGCCGGGAGCCTGCATTTCCTCGTCGGCGCGGCGGGGATCGTCAGCTTCGGCCACGCCGCCTATTTCGGACTCGGCGCCTACGGCGCGGCACTCGCGGTCAAGTCGCTGGGACTGGGGCTCGGCGGCGCGCTGCTCTGCGGCGTCGTCCTGGCGCTCGCGGGCGGCGTCGCATTCGGCGCCTTCTGCGTGCGCCTGACCGGCGTGCGCGCGGCGATGCTGACGTTCGCCTTCGCCGAGATCGCATGGTCGGTGGCGTTCCAGTGGACCGACGTGACGGGCGGCGACAATGGGATCATCGGAGTCTGGCCCTCAGCCTGGGCCGCGAGCCCGGCGCGCTTCTTCTGGCTTTGCCTGATCGTCTGCGCCGGCGCCGCGGCGTTGCTGCGCGCGATCCTGTTCTCGCCGTTCGGCTACGCGCTACGGGCGTTGCGCGACAATCCGGCCCGCGCCGAGACGATCGGCCTCGCGCGCCAGCCAATGCAGGGGGCGGGCTTCGCGCTCGCCGCCGGTTTCGCAGGCCTCGCGGGGGCCCTGTTCACGTTCCTCAAGGGCGGGGTTTTTCCTGACGCGCTCGGCGTGCCGCTGTCGATCGACGGGCTCGTGATGGTGCTGGTCGGCGGCGTCGACTCGGTCGCGGGCGGCGTCGTCGGCGCGCTCGTTTTCCGCACCTTATCGATCTGGACCGTGAGCCACACCGACTATTCGCGCCTCGTCGACGGCGTGCTGATCCTCGTGCTGGTGCTCGCTTTTCCGCGCGGGCTCGTCGGCGCGCTCGCCGGCAGATTTTCGCGATGACGCCGCTCGCCGTCGAGCGCCTGTCGAAATCCTACCGCGGCTTTCTGGCGGTCAAGGACGTTTCGTTCAGCCTCGCGGAAGGCGAGTTGCTGGCGCTCATCGGGCCCAACGGGGCCGGCAAGACGACCTGTTTCAACATGATCAACGGCCAGATCGCGCCGACCTCCGGCGCTGTGCGCATCTTTGGCTGCCGCGCCGACGGGCTCGGGCCGCGCGCCGTTGGCCGGCTCGGAGTCGGCCGCACGTTCCAGGTCGCGGCGGCCTTCGGCTCGATGACGCTGGCCGAGAATGTGCAGATGGCGCTGCTCGCGCGCCACAACGAGCTATGGCCGTCGCTTGGCTGGGCGGCGCGCCGGCGCCGAGACGAGGCGCGCGCCGTCCTCGCCCTCGTCGGCATGGCCGATCAGGGCGACCGGCTGACGGCCGAAATCGCCTATGGCGACGTCAAACGGCTCGATCTCGCGCTCGCCCTCGCGGGCGAGCCGCGACTCCTCCTGATGGACGAGCCTGCCGCCGGCATGAGCCCGAGCGAGCGGCGCGGCCTGATGGCGCTGACCGAACGCCTGGCGCGCGAGCGCGGCATCGGTGTCCTGTTCACGGAGCACGATATGGACGTGGTGTTCGGCCACGCCGACCGCCTGCTGGTGCTCAACCGGGGCGAACTGATCGCGCAAGGGCGGCCAGAAGAGGTGCGCGCGCGCGAGGACGTGCGGCAAGTCTATCTGGGCGCCGGCGCGCTTGAGGGCGGTTCTCGATGAGCACCGGCCTGCGCGTGCGCGACCTCAGCGCCGCTTACGGGCGCGCCCGCGCGCTGTTCGACGTCTCGCTCGACGTCGCGCCAGGCGAAGCAGCGGCGCTGATCGGCCGCAACGGCGCCGGCAAGTCGACGACGTTCCGCGCGATCCTCGGGCTCTTGCGCGAGCGCTCCGGCGAAGTCGCCTTCGCCGGCCGCGACCTCCTGCAATTGCCGACCCACGCCATCGTGCGTCTGGGTCTCGGCTACGTGCCGGAGGACCGTCGCATCTTCCCCGACCTGACAGTCGCGGAGAACCTCAACGTCGGCCGCCGCCCGCCGCGACTCGGCGCGCCGGTCTGGACGCCGGAAAAGCTGTACGCGATTTTTCCCAATCTCGCGGAACTGCGTCATCGCCCGGGCGCCCGCATGTCCGGCGGCGAGCAGCAGATGTTGGCGATCGCACGCACGCTGATGGGCAATCCTTCGCTGCTGCTGCTCGACGAGCCCTCGGAGGGCTTGGCGCCACGCATTGTCGAGCAGATGATCGCCGCCATAACCGAGATGAAACGGGAGGGGCTCGGATTGCTGGTGGCCGAGCAGAACCTCGCCTTCGCCCGCCTCGTCGCTGAGCGCGTCTATGCGATCGAGAAGGGCGCGGTGCGGTTCTCGGGGACGATGGCGCAATTCGACGCCGCGCCAGAGGCGCGCGACGCCTATCTCGCGTTGTGAGGCGACGCCTGTGAGAGAGCCGCCGCCCTACCGCCTCGACGACCAAGTCGGTTTCGTGCTGCGCCAAGCCCAACAGCGCCACGCGGCCTTGTTCGCGTCCCTGATGGTCGAGGGGTTGACGCCGACGCAATGGGCGGCGCTCGCCAAACTCGCCGAAGTCGGCGCCTGCTCGCAGAATAAGCTCGGGCGGCTGACGGCGATGGACGCGGCGACGATCAAGGGCGTGATCGACCGCCTGACCGCCCGCGGCCTCGCGCACGGTCAGGCCGACGCGGGGGACGGGCGCCGGCGGCTCATCGAGCTGACGGCCGAGGGCGCCGAAATTTACGCGCGCGGCGCGCCCGCGGCGCAAGAGATCACCGCGCGCACTCTGGCGCCGCTCGACGAGGATGAGAGGCGCGTCCTCGTCGAGCTGCTGCGCCGGCTGACGTGAGGCTCACTTCGCGACGATCACCGGGGCGCGGTCGGCGGGCGGCGTGTTGCGGCTGCGCTGGGTGCGCACGATCCCGTCGATGACCGTCATGCCGATGCCCGGCAGGTCGCCGAGCCGCACGCTGTCGAGCAGCGTCTTGCCGGCCGAGTGCTGCGCGCGGTCCAGGAACACGAAATCGGCGGCGCGGCCGACCTCGATCAACCCGCAATCGAGGTCGCGCATGCGCGCCGTGTTGCCGGTGGCGAAGCAGAACGCGATCTCCGGCGGCACGTCGCCGAGCGAGGAGAGCAGGGCGATCATCCGCAGGATGCCGAGCGGCTGCACGCCCGAGCCGGCCGGCGCGTCGGTGCCGAGGATGACGCGTTCGAGCTGGTCCAGCTCCTTGGCCGTGCGCAGCGCGTAGAGCGCGGCGCGCTCGTTGCCGTTGTGCACGATCTCGATGCCGCGCCCGCAGCGCTCGCACAGGCAGCGGATCTGATCGTCGGGCAGCGCGGTGTGGCCGCCGTTGATGTGGCCGATGATGTCGGCGTCGGCCTCCAGCACGATGTCCTCGTCGATCAAGCCGGAGCCGGGGATCGAGGGGCCGCCGGTGTGGATGGTGCTGTTGATGCCGTATTTGCGCGCCCAGGCGACCATTTTGCGCGCGGTCTCGCCGTCCTTGACGCCGCCGAGGCCGACCTCGCCCAGCAGCTTGACGCCGGCGGCGGCGAGTTCGGCGAAATCGTTCTCGACCATGCCCTGCTCGATGACCGGCGCGCCGGCGTGCACCTTCACGCCGCCGGCGCGGAAATTGGAGAACGCGCGCTGCGCCGTGATCGCCAGCGCCTTCAGGCCGACGATGTCGCGCGGGCGGCCGGGCGTATGCACCTCGCCGGCCGAGATCATCGTCGTCACGCCGCCGTGCAGGCAGGAGTCGATCCAGCCGAGCTGGTTCTGCCGCGGCGTCCAGTCGCCGACGACGGGATGCACGTGGCTGTCGATCAGGCCGGGCGCGAGCGCGACGCCTTGCGCGTCGACGATTGTGGTCGCGCCTTCGACGTCGAGGTCCTTGAGCCGGCCGACGGCGGCGATGCGGCCGTCGACGGCGACGATCGCGTCGGCGTCCAGGATCGGGCGGGCGAGATCGCCGCTCAGCATCAGCCCGATGTTGCGGATGACGAGCTTGGTCGGCGCAGCGGTCGCTGGGCTTGCGTCATGCGACATGGGAACCTCGCCTTGTCCGACTAACTCGTTCGTGTACAAATATTGGCGCCGGGGCGCCGCGCTGACAAGCCGCGCGGTCGAACCCACCCGAACATTCACGATCGGCCGCCGAGAAATTCTTTCCTGTCTCGCCCGACCTACCGAGCTGACGCCAACGCCGCTGGCGCGTCCAAAGGAATAGTGCGGACTATCGTCCCAATATCTGAATCGAGGCGCTGCATGGTTGTCAATCGGCCACGCAAACGCGTCAGCGCGTCGCAATCGAGCGCGCCAGCTCTTCGGCCAGCGGCAGGATCGCTTCCGGAGGGATCGCCAAAGTCAATGAGCCCGACCCGTCACCCGGCTCGCCGTATTCGAGGTAGAGAACCAGTCCGCCGCGCGCGCCGACCCTGAGCGACCACCCGATCAGCGGCTGCGGCTCCGAGGTCGCGACATCGATCTCCTCCACGCCAACCCCCAATCTTCGCGCGACGCCTCTATTGCGCTCAAACGCCCCAGCGCAGCGCGGCGGTGTGCACCGGCGCGTCCCAAAGCGCCGTAGCTTCGTCGTCGAGCAGCGACACCGTGATCGACGCGCCCGCCATGTCGAGCGAGGTCACGTAGGAGCCGACCAGCGAGCGCGCGACCGACACGCCCGCGGCGGCGAGCATGCTGCGCCGCCTCGCGAAGAGGAGATAGAGCTCCATCGACGGCGTGCCGCCGAAGCCGTTGACGAACAGCAGCGCCTCGCGGCCGCGCACGGCGCCGAGATCGCCGAGGATCGCCGACCAGATTCCTCGACGATGGCGTTTGCCGGCGCCAGCGGCACGCGCCGGCGGCCGGGCTCGCCGTGGATGCCGACGCCCATCTCCATCTCGTTGTCGCCGATGTCGAAGTTCGGCTTGCCGGCCGCGGGCACGGTGCAGGAGGTCAGCGCGACGCCCATCGAGCGCGTGCGGCCGTTGACCGCCTGCCCGAGCGCCTGCAGCGCCCCGAGGCTGCGCCCCTGTTCGGCCGCGGCGCCGACGATCTTCTCGACGATCAGCGTGCCGGCGACGCCGCGCCGGCCGGTCGAATAGGTCGACGTTTCCACCGCGACGTCGTCGTCGATGAGGACGGTCGCGTGCGGATCGTCCGAGCATCTCCGCCGCCATCTCGAAGTTCATCACGTCGCCTTCATAGTTCTTGACGATGAACAGCACGCCCGCGCCCTGATCGACGGCCTCGCCGCCGCGATCATCTGGTCGGGCGTCGGCGAGGTGAATATCTGGCCGGGGCAGGCCGCGTCCAGCATGCCGTGCCCGACAAGCCCCGCGTGCAGCGGCTCGTGCCCGGAGCCGCCGCCGGAAATCAGCGCGACTTTGCCGGGCGTCAAGCGTTTTGCGGCGAACGAATTTGCGCTCATCGCCGAGCGACGACGATGTCGGCATGCGCGGCCGCGAAACCCTCGAGGCTCTCGTGCAAGCAGCGGTCTGCGGCGAGTTGAGAAACTTCTTCATGTCTTTCCTCCCGTTTGATTCGATTGCCGCCGCGATCTTATGTATCGCCGTGACCGCATGAGCCGCGCAAGCCGCCGCGCCGTCTCGCGCACCAGTTCGTCGAACTCCCGGTTGCGTCCCGGCATCGCCGAAATCGGCCACTTCGAGTTTGAGCGTCCTGACGCCGTGCGAACCGCGCACGCGGCTTCAACCGGCTGGGATGGGCGCGGTTGAACGCATCGAGAAACGCCTTCTTCTCGCCGGGCGAAAAATGGCAAATCTCGAAGATCATGTCGAGATGCGGCGCCGGGATCGGGACCGGATAGGCGGGATTGGAGATCTGCGACACGAAGCTGCGATTCTTGCCGAGCGCGGTGGCCAGCCGCTGACGCGTGCCGGAGGGACGCCGGTCGAGCACGTCTTGCAGAATGCGCCTTGTACTCGGCCACGCAACCGTGCGCGCGTCGCGTGCGGCGGCTCGTCGTTCATCGACGCCGCCGCCGACAGATCGACGCGCGCGATCGCCTGCTTGACGGCGTCGAGCGCGGCGGGCGGCACCGAAAGCGCCCGCAAGCCCGCGCGCAGCAGCGCTTCAACGAGGCGAGGGTCGGCGCCAGCGTCGCCGCAAAGGCTGACCTTGCGGCCGTGGCCGCTCCGTGCGCAGCGACCCCGGCGATCAAGCGCAGCACCGCGGGATGGCTGGGATCGTTGAGATCGGCGACCGCTTCGCTGTCGCGCGCGGCGGCGATGACATATTGCGTGAGATCGTTGGAGCCGATCGAGAAGAAGTCGGCGTCGAGAAGATCCGGCGCGATCTCAACCCGACCAAGGAAGAAGTCGAATACGTCGACTCGATCATGGAAGACGTCCGCTGGCTGGGCTTCGAGTGGGACGACCGCTGCACTACGCGTCGGACTATTTTCAGCAGCTCTACGACTGGGCCGTGCAGATGATCAAGGCACGGCAAGGCCTACGTCTGCGATCTGACGGCCGACCAGATGCGCGAATATCGCGGCACGCTCACCGAGCCGGGCAAGAACAGCCCCTACCGCGATCGCTCGCGTGGCCGAGAACCTCGATCTGTTCCAGCGGATGAAGAACGGCGAATTCCCCGACGGCTCGCGGACGCTGCGGGCCAAGATCGACATGGCCTCGCCCAACTTCAACATGCGCGACCCGGCCATGTACCGCATCCTGCACGCCACGCATCACCGCACGGGCGACAAGTGGTGCATCTACCCGATGTACGACTACACGCACGGCGAGAGCGATTCGCATCGAGCGGATCACGCATTCGATCTGCACGCTGGAGTTCGAGAACCACCGGCCGCTGTACGACTGGTATCTCGAAGCAGCTGGGCATCTATCATCCGCAGCAGATCGAATTCGCCCGGCTGAACCTGACCTACACGGTGATGAGCAAGCGGAAGCTGCTGGAACTGGTGCAAGGAAGGCCACGTGACCGGCTGGGACGATCCGCGCATGCCGACGCATCTGCGGCTTGCGCCGCCGCGGCTACACGCCCGAGGCCATGCGCAACTTCTGCGCGCAGATCGGCGTGGCGAAATACGACAGCGTGATCGACATGCACGTGCTGGAAGACCGCCTGCGCGAGGATCTGAACAAGCGCAGCGCCGCGCGTGATGGCCGTGCTGCATCCGCTCAAGGTCGTGATCGACAACTATCCCGAGGGAGCAGGTCGAGAGCTCGACGCGATCAACAATCCCGAAGACCCGAGTCGCCGGGCACGCGGAAGGTGCCGTTCTCGCGGGAGATTTACATCGAGCAGGACGATTTTCGCGAAGTTCCGCCGAAGAAATATTTCCGGCTGGCGCCGGGCCAGGAAGTGCGGCTGCGGTGGGGCTACTTCATCCGTGCACCGAGCGTGGTCAAGGATCCGCAGACCGGCCAGGTCGTCGAGCTGCACTGCACCTACGATCCGGCCACGCGCGGCGGCAACGCGCCCGACGGCCGCAAGGTGAAGGGGACGATCCACTGGGTCTCGGCCCAGCATGCCATCGACGCCGAAGTGCGGCTGTACGATTACCTGTTCAAGATGCCCGATCCGAGCGACGTGCCCGAGGGGTCGATTACAAGACGAACCTGAATCCGAATTCGCTGGGGTGGTGCGAGAAGTGCAAGCTCGAGCCGAGCCTGGCGACGGCCGAGCCCGGCAATCGCTTTCAGTTCGAGCGGCTGGGCTACTTTTGCGTCGATCTCGATTCAACGCCTGGCCATCTGGTTTTAATCGGACGGTGCAATTGCGGGACACTTGGGCGAAGGTGGAGAAGGCGCAGAAGTGATATTTTTGCCCGCCAATTTAGCCGCGTTCGCTTGCGACGCGCTTGTCTGGCAACTCGAAAGCAGCGCGTCGCAAGCGAACGCGGCTAAATTGGCGGACCATCAGGGTGCGGGCCGTCCATGCCGGGATGGGCGTTCGGCGGAATCTTTCGGTTCGCGATGATTGGGGCCCATGCCGCCGAACCCGGGCCGCTTGCCGCCGCGACCGGGATGGTCGGGATGCCGCGGGCCGCCCTCGCCCGGCTTGACTTGCTGCCAGTAGTTTCGCCCAGTCGCCGCTGCATTTCGTCGCCCGGCAGAGCCATCAATTCGTCGCGATCCTTGTCGCTGAGCTTTTCGAAGAATTCAGCCAATTGCTCGTTGTAGCCGGGCAACGGCATCGGGCCTTCATTGCGGCGATCGGCCAACGCCTGCCGTGCAGTTTCGTGCAACCATTGAGCAATGAGCTGCGACTGCTCGGCCGGCGTCTTGCCGTTGAGCTTTGCCATCGCCTCAGGCGACAGCCTAGCTTTGAGCTTGGCGTCTTCGGCCTCCGCCGTCGGCGGCTGGCCGGCCATGCCGTGCCAGCGGCGCAATAGCCAAAACCTTACCATTTGGTGACGTTGCGTAGGATTCAGGGTCGGATTCGCAGCCGGCGGCGGGCCATGAAATCTATCATTGAACGATTGAACACATGCGCGGCTTCGTGCTCTGTGGCATACTCATCCATCCAACGCAACCACCGCCTTGCGGTCTTTATCGCCAAGTCGGTTCACGCTTTCCTGGCTCTGCTCGCTCAAGATTTTTCGGACCTTGGCGATCCGTTGGTCAGGCTTCAGGTCGCTGATTTCGAGTCTTGCATACACTGGTTGGTCGCCCAGCCATTGGCAGTAGCGGTTCATGGTTTCGCGTAG
>CAWIEP010000049.1:0-13056 GCA_963835115.1 uncultured Pseudomonadota bacterium | reverse complement strand
GGGATGAGATAGGCGGAAGGCTTTTTCCACTCACCCCACCCTACCCTCCCCTTTACAAGGGGAGGAATTTCGCCTCTCAAAGCGGGTTTGAATTGCGATACATTCTTTTGGTGCAAAAGAATACATACCCCAACCCCCGTGAGCCTTCGCAAGGGGAGAATTCGGCGCATTCCGCTCCGTGTTTCCCTCTCTGCCGACTTTTGAAGAGCGAGCAAACTTTGCAGTTTCGGCATTCGTCCTCCCCTTGTCGAAGGCTCATTGGGGTATGTAAAGCGCTTTGGGTCAGGGGTTGAAAACCCCTGCCTGAGTAAAGCAAGCGTCTTTCAGACGCGACTCTCCGTCGCCAAAAGGCTTTTCGAGAGAGAGAATACGCTTTCAGTCGAAACCGTCAATCCGTCTGAAAGACGGGCGCACTTCTTTGCGCCGACGCCCAATCTCTGGCGCTCGCGCAAGGCTCGAACTCGTCGAGGACGAGGGGCTGCTGGAGGAAGTCGCCGGCCTCGTCGAATGGCCGGTCGTGCTGATGGGCGAATTCGAGGCGGAATTCCTCGAAATCCCGCCCGAAGTGATCCGCGCCACGATCCGCGCCAACCAGAAATGTTTCGTGCTGCGCGACGCCGAGGGCAAGCTCGCCAACAAATTCATCCTCGTCTCCAACCTCATCGCCAGCGACGGCGGCGAGGCGATCGCGGCGGGCAATGGCCGCGTGGTGCGCGCGCGGCTGTCCGACGCGCGCCATTTCTGGAACACGGATCTCGGCGCCGCTGCCGGACTATCGCGACGCGGCCGAAAAGCCGCTCGACCAGCGGCTCGCGAAGCTGAAGGCGCTCGGCATCGTCTTTCACGAGAAGCTCGGCACGCAGGGCGAGCGGATCGATCGCATCGCCGCGCTGGCGAAGGCGCTTGGCGCCGCCGGTCGGCTGCGTGCCCGATCTGGCCGAACGCGCCGCGCGTGCTCGCCAAGGCCGATCTCGTCACCGAGATGGTCGGCGAGTTCCCCGAATTGCAGGGCCTGATGGGGCGCTATTACGCGACGGCGCAGGGCGAGGACGTCAATGTCGCGCAGGCGATCGAGGAGCATTACAAGCCGCAGGGGCCGAACGATCGCGTCCCGACCTCGCCGGAATCGATCGCCGTCGCGCTCGCCGACAAGCTCGACACGCTCGTCGGCTTCTGGGCGATCGACGAGAAGCCGACGGGAGCAAGGACCCGTATGCGCTGCGGCGCGCGGCGCTGGGCGTGATCCGGATCGTGCTGGAGAATGAGCTGCGGCTGCCGCTGGCGTCTGATCGCCAGCCGACAATTCGAGGTGCTCGACCAAGCAAATGGCTGAGCGTCGTGCAGATTTCGCTCGCTCGCGAATTGGCTGAAGACGGCGACGTCGGGACGGCGTAGAAGTCTCGACAAGGCTCTCTTGACGCCTTTTGGCGCCCGCGACGCTCGAACCCGAGGCCATCGACCTCCTCGCCTTCTTCGCCGACCGCCTGAAAGTCTACCTGCGCGACAAGGGCGCGCGGCACGATCTCATCGACGCGGTGTTCGCCCTGCCCGGCCAGGACGATCTCCTGATGATCGTGCGCCGCGTCGAGGCGCTCGGCGCGCTTCCTCGACGACCGACGACGGCAAGAACTCTGCTCGCCGGCTACCGCCGCGCCGCCAACATCCTCAAGGCCGAAGAGAAGAAGGACGGCGAGGGCGCCTTCGCGGGCGCCTACGATCCCGCGCTGCTGCGCGAACCCGAGGAGAAGGCGCTGGCCGATGCGCTGGAGACTGCGGCCAGCGCGACGCGCGCCGCGCACGTCGCCAAGGAGGATTTCGAGGGCGCCATGCGCGCGCTCGCGCGCCCTGCGCGCGCCCGTCGACGCGTTCTTCATCGCCGTCACCGTCAACGCCGACGACTCGGCGCTGCGGACCAACCGCCTGCGCCTGCTCGGCGAGCTGCGCGACGCGGTGCGCACGGTCGCGGATTTTTCGCGCGTCGGAGGTTAGCGCGACGCTATCCGTCGCGACGCGCGCAGAACGCCTCGTTATGCCAAATCTCTTTGGTCGGAACCGATCATCGAATGGTGAAGAGGCGCCCGGCGCGGACCGCAGTCATGGCCGGGCTTGTCCCTGATATCCACGCGGTTGCGCAGGCAGCAAACGGCGAATGTTTTCGTGGCGGTTGCGCGGGGCTTCGTGAAGGTTCTGCAAACTTGGAGGCGCACCACGGCGTGGATGGCCGGGACAAGCCCGGCCATGACGGAGAGTGCGCGGCTTTGATTGGCGTCCCTCTCGCCGTCCAACTTGACGCGACGAGTTCAAGCTTAACGAGATTTGGTGTTACGCCCGCGCCGGCGCCTTCACATCGACGCCCGCGCCCTTCAGCATTGCCGCCAATTCGCCGGACTGGAACATCTCGGTCACGATGTCGGCGCCGCCGACGAATTCGCCCTTGACGTAGAGCTGCGGAATGGTCGGCCAGTTGGCGTATTCCTTGACGCCCTGGCGGATGTCGGGGTCTTCGAGCACGTTGACGCCGACCACCGGCGCGCCGAGATAGTCGAGGATCTGCACGACCCGGCCGGAAAACCCGCATTGCGGAAACTGCGGCGTGCCCTTCATGAACAGAACGACGGGATTGTCGTTGATCAGCTTCTCGATGCGTTCGCGTGCGTCAGCCATGGCGTCACCTCTTCGGGCGGGGGTCAAGGCCCCGCGGGAACCTCGATATAAGGCGCCGAAGCGCGCGCGGCTAGGCGCCCGCCTAGCCGCCGGTGACGCTCATGTGGCGGCGCGTCGAAGCGTGGCTTTGCGCGCGCTCGATGAGAAAGTCGTGGCCCTTGGGCTTGCGGGCGATCGCGGCGCGGATCGCGGCTTCGAGCGGGTCGTCGCTCTCCGAGCGGCGCAGCGCCATGCGCAGGTCGGCGGCGTCGTCCTGGCCCAGGCACATGTAGAGCGTGCCGGTGCAGGTGACGCGGACGCGGTTGCAGCTTTCGCAGAAATTGTGGGTCAGCGGCGTGATGAAGCCGAGCCGGCCGCCGGTCTCGGCGACGTCGAAATAGCGCGCGGGGCCGCCGGTCGCGTGCAGCGACGGAACAAGCGTGAAACGCCGCGACAGCGCCGCGCGCAGTTCGGTCAGCGGCAGATATTGGTCGAAGCGGGATTTCTCGATCTCGCCGAGCGGCATCACCTCGATGAAGGTGAGATCGTAGCCGCGCCCGTGCGCCCAGGCGATCATCGCGGGCGCCTCGGCCTCGTTGAAGCCTTTCAGCGCGACGGCGTTGATCTTGACTTTCAGGCCGGCGCGGTCGGCCGCGTCGATCCCCTCCATCACCTGCGAAAAATCGCCCCAGCGGGTGATCGCCCGGAATTTCGTCGGGTCGAGCGTATCGAGCGACACATTGACGCGCTCGACGCCGCAGTCCCTCAATTCGCTGGCGTATTGTGCGAGTTGCGAGCCGTTGGTGGTAACGGTCAATTCGTCGAGCGCGCCGGCGCCGATATGGCGCGACAGCGAGCGGAACAGGGTCATGATGCCGCGCCGCACCAGCGGCTCGCCGCCGGTCACGCGGATTTTTCGCGTGCCCAGCCGCACGAACGCCGAACACAGCCGGTCGAGTTCCTCGAGCGACAGAAGGTCCCGCTTGGGCAGGAACGTCATGTCCTCGGACATGCAATAGACGCAGCGAAAATCGCAGCGGTCCGTCACCGACACGCGAATATAGGTTATGGCGCGCCCGAAGGGGTCGACAAGCGGGTTCATCGAGCCAATGTAGGCGCCGGCTGGGGGAAAAGAAAGCCGCTTGGCGTTATGATCTTAAGAATACAGCGCTTTTACTCCTGCACGACCACTTTCGCGCCGACCGGCACGCGATCGTAGAGATCCTTCACGTCGTCGTTGGTCATGCGGATGCAGCCGGAGGATACGGCGGTGCCGATGGTGTCGGGTTCGTTGGAGCCGTGGATGCGATATTCGGAGCTGCCGAGATAGAGCGCCCGGGCCCCCAGCGGATTGTCGATGCCGCCCTTCATGTGGCGCGGCAAATCGGGACGGCGCCGCAGCATCGCCGCCGGCGGCGTCCAGTCCGGCCATTCCTTCTTCATGCTGACGTGCAGGTTGCCGCCCCAGGTGAAGCCGGGCCGGCCGACGCCGATGCCGTATTTGAGCGCCTGATGATCGCCGAGCACAAGATAAAGCCGGCGCTCCCTGGTGGAGACGATGATCGTGCCCGGCGCATAGGGTCCGTCATAGGAAACGGTCTCGCGCGGGATCGCGCTGACCATCGGGCGGCCCGAATAGGACCAGTCCGTCTGCGCCTGCGGGACATACAAGGCAAAGGCGGACGGGGCGGCGACGAGGCCGGCGGCGACAAGGCCGGCGCGAAGGAACGAAGCAAAGCGCATAACGAAAACCCCCGAATTTCAACCGCGGCCTTCGGCCGGCGCCCGCTACGACGGACGCCGGTTCCAGACCGTAGCCTGCCGCACATAGCGCGGTTATGGCAACCCCGACCGCGGCTCCAGGCCAAAATGCGCGACATCCGTTAAAATTGCGGTGAGCTTCGCCACAATTTGGGCGGCTCAAAGCGCGGATGCGAAGCCGTTGAGCCAATCCGGCGTCACCGTGAGCGCCCACGCCTCGACGCGATGATCGAGGCCGGTGAGCACGCCAAAACCCACCGCCACGAGCGTCGCGCCCAAAATCCAGCGCCCGGCTTCGGCGGCCGCGCGGGTGCGCGCGCGTCCGAGCGCGGCGAGCCGGCCGACCCCGAATCCCGCCGCCAACAGCGCCGCCGCGGCGCCGAGCGCAAAAACCCCCATCGACAGCATCGCGAAGCCGCGCGACCCCGCGCTCGCGGCCAACGCGAAAGCCGCCCCCAGCGTCGGCCCCGCGCAAGGCGCCCAGGCCAGCGCCAGCACCGCGCCGAGCGCGAACTGACCGATCTGTCCTGCCGGCAGTCGCCGTTCCAGCGCGCCGGCGCCGCGTGCGAGCGGAGCGAGCGCGTGTTCGAGCCGCGCTTGTAGCGAGGGCAGCAGCAGCGCCGCGCCCGCCAGCGCCAGCAGAATCGCCGAAATCGCCCGCAATACCGGCGAATCGCCGGCCTCGATCCCGGCCGCCGCCAGCGCGCCGCCGACGAGGCCGAAGGTCAGCGCCAGGCCCGCCGCCAGCGCCACGGGACCGGCGAAGCCCTTGGCGCGGCTCGCCGCGACGACGATCGGGGCCAGCGGCAACACGCAGGGGCTGAGGATCGTCAGAAGTCCGGCGAGAAACGAAAGCGTTAGCGTCGTCACGGCTTGAGCGCGGCTTTCAGCACGTCCTCGACGGAGCCTTGCGTCACGCCCCACGACATCCGCTTGACCTCCTTGCCGCCGATGTAGGCGATCACGGTCGAACGCGGGCAGTCGAGCTTTGCGACGACGTCCTTCTGGTCGTCGTAGTCAACCCGGAAGAAGGCGATGGAATCGTAAGTCCCGGTCGTCTTCAAGTTTTCGAGAATGGATTTCTGCATGTGACATTGCAGGCACCAGGACGCGTAGACGTGCAGCACCACCGGCTTGCCCGAGGCGATGGCGGCCTGCGCCTTGGCGGCGTCGTAAGGCTGGATTTCAAAGGCGGCGGCGAGCGAGGGCGCGAAGGCGAAAGCGGCGAAGCTCAGCAGGGATCGACGGGAAAGCATGAGGCGCACTCCGGAGGCAGGCGTTCCCCTCCTTCGGGAACACGCTATCGCCTGTTACGTCCATACACGGTTTCGGGATGCGCCGGCGGCGATTGAATTCGCGCCTGCGACCTGCCAAACAGCGCGGGAACCGAGGGAAACGACGCCCATGACCCCGAAACCGCGCACCGGCGGCCAAATCCTGGTCGATCAGCTCGTCGCGCAGGGCGTCGACCGCGTCTATTGCGTGCCCGGCGAATCCTATCTCGCCGCGCTCGACGCGCTCTACGATTCCGGCGTCGAGGTGACGATCTGCCGCCAGGAGGCGGGCGCGGCGATCATGGCGCTGGCGTCGCCGGGCGGCTGACCGGCCGGCCGGGAATCTGCTTCGTCACCCGCGGCCCCGGCGCCACCAACGCCGCGCACGGCGTCCATATCGCCGAGCACGACAGCGCGCCGATGATCCTGTTCGTCGGCCAGGTCGAGCGCGCAATGCGCGGCCGCGGCGCCTTCCAGGAGATGGACTATCGCGCCGTTGTTCGGCTCGACGACGAAATGGGCGACCGAGATCGACAGCGCCGCGCAAATCCCCGAGGTCGTCCAGCGCGCCTATCACGTCGCGATGCAGGGCCGCCCCGGCCCGGTCGTCGATCGCGCTGCCCGAGGACGTGCTGACCGAGCTCGCCGAGGTCGTCGACGCGCCGCGCGTCGAAGCCGGTCGCCGATCTGGCCGGGCCTCACGCAGATGGCGGAATTGCAGAAGAGGCTGTGGGCGGCCGAGCGCCCGATCGCCATCGTCGGCGGCCCCGGCTGGACGGCGAAGGCGACCGCCGCCGTGCTGCGCTTCGCCGAGCGGTTCGATCTGCCGGTCGCCGCGCAATTCCGCCGCGCCAGCGCGCTCGACGGCGAACACCCCAATTATTGCGGCGAGATCGGCCTCGCCGCCAATCCGAAGCTGAAAGCGCGCATCGAGGACGCCGATCTCGTGCTGCTGATCGGCGGCCGCATGTCGGAGGCGGCCTCGCAGGGCTACACGCTGTTCGGCATTCCCGCGCCGCAGCAGACGCTCGATCCACGTCCACGCCGACGCCAACGAGATCGGCCGCAACTATCACCCCGACGCTCGGCATCATCGCGACCTCCGCCGCCTTCGCCGCCGCGCTGGAGGGCGTGCAGCCGCCGACCTCGATCCCCTGGGGCGAGGCGACCCGACAGGCGCGCGCGGACTATCTCGCCTGGAGCGACGCAGGCGCCGCGCGACGCCGGGCGCGCGTGCAGCTGGCCGAGATCATGTTCTCTCTGCGCCGACGCGTCCCGGACGCGATCTTCACCACCGGCGCCGGCAATTTCGCGATCTGGGTCAACCGCTTCCTGCGCTTCCGCACGCTCGAGCAGCAGCTCGGGCCGACCGGCGGCTCGATGGGTTTTGGCCTGCCGGCGGCGATCGCCGCCAAGCAGCTCTATCCCGATCGCGTCGTCGTCTGCTTCTCCGGCGACGGCGATTTCCTGATGAACGGGCAGGAATTCGCCACCGCCGTGCAATATGGCGTCGCGTATCGTCGTCATCGTGATCGACAACGGCCATCTACGGCACGATCCGCATGCATCAGGAGCGCGAATATCCCGGCCGCGTCGTCGGCACGCAGCTGCGCAATCCCGATTTCGCCGCCTACGCGCGCGCCTTCGGCGGCCACGGCGAAACGGTGGAGAAGACGGAGGAGTTCGAGCCGGCGTTCGAGCGCGCGCTCGCGGCGCGAGCGCCGGCGATCCTGCACGTCAAGGTCGATCCCGGAGGCGATCACGCCGACGACGACGCTGACGGCGATCCGCGAAGCGGCGCTCGCGCAAACGTGCCTGACGATCGGCCAGGGTCTGGGCGCTGGCCATTCTGGCGGGCGGCGGCGCTCTGGCGGGCTTCGTGCAGGGCATGTCCGGGCTTCGCCTTCAGCATGGTCGCGCTCAGCTTCTGGGCCTGGGCGCTTCGCCGCCGAGGTCGCGGCGCCGCTGGCGGTGTTCGGCGCGCTGATCGGCCAGTTCCTCAGCTTTCTCCGTTCGGCGCGGCTTCGAATGGAAGCGCATCGCGCCGTTCGTGCTCGGCGGCGTGGTCGGCGTGCCGATCGGCGTGTTCGCGCTGCACAATGTCGATCCCGTGCGCTTCCGGCTGGCGCTCGGCGTCGCTGTTCACGCTCTACGGCGTCTATGGGCTGGCGGCGCCGGACGCGGCGAAGTCAAATTCGGCGGCCGGGGCTCGACGCGCTGGTCGGCGGCATCGGCGGCGCGCTCGGCGGCCTCGGCGGCATGTCCGGCACCGTGCCGGCGATCTGGACGCAGTTGCGCGGCTGGAAGCGCGACCTCCGGCGCGCGACCATGCAGGTCTACAATATCGCGATGCATGTGCTGACGCTGACGATCTACGCCCGCACCCACGCGCTCAACGCGACATCATGGAAGCTGTTCGGCGTCACCGCGCCGCTGCTGCTGGTCGCGAGCTATTACGGAACTCGCGTCTACAAGCGGTTCAGCGAGCGCGGCTTTGCAAAATTGGTGCTGGCGTCGATCGCGCTCTCGGGCCTGACCCTCGCCGCGGGCGCGGCGCGGGCGCTGTGGGTCGGCGGCTAAAGGCCCTCGAACAGCGCCGTCGAGAGATAGCGCTCGGCGAACGAGGGGATGATGACGACGATCTTCTTGCCCTCGTTTTCCGGCCGGCGGCCGACGTCGATCGCCGCCGCCAGCGCCGCGCCGGACGAAATGCCGACCGGAAGGCCCTCCAGCCGCGCGACCAGCCGCGCGGTGTCGAACGCGGTCTGATTGCCGACGGTGACGATTTCGTCGATCACGCCGCGGTCGAGAATGCCGGGCACGAAGCCCGCGCCGATGCCCTGGATCTTGTGCGGCCCCGGCGCGCCGCCGGACAGCACGGGCGAATCCTCGGGCTCGACCGCGACCATCCGCAGGCCGGGCTTCCGCGCCTTCAGCACCTGACCGACGCCGGTGATCGTGCCGCCGGTGCCGACGCCCGAGACGACGATGTCGACCTCGCCCTCGGTGTCGTTCCAGATTTCCTCGGCCGTCGTGCGGCGGTGGATTTCCGGGTTGGCGGGATTTTCGAACTGTTGCGGCATGACCGCGCCGGGCGTCGCCGCGACGATCTCGTTGGCCTTGGCGATCGCGCCCTTCATGCCCTGCGGCGCCGGCGTCAGCACCAGCTCCGCGCCCAGCAGCGCCAGCATCTTGCGCCGCTCGATCGACATCGATTCCGGCATCACCAGGATCAGCTTGTAGCCGCGCGCGGCGGCGACGAACGCCAGCGCGATGCCGGTGTTGCCGGAGGTCGGCTCGACCAGCACGCCGCGGCCGGGCGAGATCTTGCCCGCCTTCTCCAGCGCGTCGATCATCGAGACGCCGATGCGGTCCTTGACGCTGGCGAGCGGATTGAAGAACTCAAGCTTGGCGAGAATCTGGGCGCCGACGCCCTTCTCCTTGGCCAGGCGATCCAGCCGCACCAGCGGCGTGTCGCCGATCGTGTCGGTGATCGAGTCGTAGATGCGTCCCCGTCCCGGCGCTTTTGTCGTCATCGCGAGATCTCCTAAGCGACTGTCCTCAGGGCCGCATCATAACCCATATTGACAAACGCGCTATAGGGAACCTCCGGTATTCACATTTTCATATCGCAAAATCTGCCGGCGCTTTCTCGTCGTCGAGCACATGCGCTTTTTCGGCCTGGTCGCAGAGTTCCTCGACGGTGATCGCGTCGAGATTGGCGAGGAAAGGCTCGCCCGCCTTGCGCACGCTCGGCTCGATGACCTTTTCCATGAGCCGGGAATGCAGGTCGATTTCGAGCGGATCGGCGGTCGACAGGCTGACGGCGGTGCGCACGATTTCGCCCAGGGTGATGCGCCGGCGCTCGCGGGCCAGTTCATAGCCGCCGCGCGGGCCGCGCACGCCTTTCAGGATCTTGGCGTGCACGAGGCCTTGCAGCAGCGTCTCCAGATGCCGCGGCGGCAGGCGATGCCGGCCGCGAGCGCCTTGGCGGCGACGGGCGCGGAGCGCGAGTGCAACGCGATGTCGACGACCGCGGCGATGGCGAGCATGCTGCGACGAGAAAGCAGATTCATTTATCTTTCTCCTTGATCTGCGCGAATTTTGACGTCCGTAGAACCAAATCCCTGTTTGCCTCTGTCGGTTCCCTTAAGTTCGTCGGCCTCGGTCAAAACTGCGATTTCCACTGGGCTCACGACGAGTTGCGCGATGCGCGCGCCGCGCGCGACGACAAACGGCTTGTCGCCGAGATTGATGAGCAGAACCCCGATCTCGCCGCGATAATCGGAGTCGATGGTTCCCGGCGCATTGAGCACGGTCACGCCGTTGTTTAACGCCAGACCCGAACGCGGCCGAATCTGACCTTCAAATCCGGGCGGCAGTTCGAGGACGAATCCGGTGGGAATGAGCGCGCGCTCCCCGGGCGCCAGGGTGCGGGGTTCGCTCATCGGCACCGCGGCCGCCAGGTCCAGCCCGGCGGCCGCAGCGGACTGGCGGCTTGGCGGCGGCAGGCCTTCCGCGTGGGAAAGTCGCAAAAATCTGACGGCGATCATACCGAAGCGCCCAACTTCCCGGCGATCCAACCCACCAACCGCTCGGCGACCTCATCCTTCTTCATTCGCGGCCAGGATATAACATTGTCGCGAGTGACAATGTGAACTTGGTTGTCATCGGCGCCGAACACGCGGGCGCCTTCGCCGACCGCGTTGGCGACGATGACGTCGCAGTCCTTGCGAATGAGCTTTTCGCGCGCGTATTCGACGACGTGCTCGGTCTCGGCGGCGAAGCCGACGACGAGCGGCGGTCGAGTCTTTTGCGATTTTGAGACGGTTGCGAGGATGTCGGGATTTTCCACCAGGGACAGGATCGGAGCGCCCTCCTTCGTCTTCTTCAATTTCTGCGCGCCGGCTTGTTCGACCCGCCAGTCCGCGACCGCCGCCGCGCCGACGAACACGTCGGCGGGCAGCGCCGCTTGCACGGCGGCGAGCATTTCGCGCGCACTTTCTACGGTTACGAGCGAAACGCCTTCGGGTTTCACGAGCGCGACCGGACCGCTGACCAAAGTCACCCGCGCGCCCGCCCGCCGCGCCGCCCGGGCGATCGCATAGCCCTGCAAGCCCGAGGAGCGATTGCCGATGAAGCGAACGGGATCGATGGCTTCGAACGTCGGCCCCGCCGTCACCAGCACATGCCGTCCGGAAAGCGGCCCAGCCGGCTCGCCGCCCAGCATCCCAGCGACCGCGACGACGATGGCGGCCGGCTCCGACATGCGGCCCGGCCCGAATTCGCCGCAGGCCATCTCGCCGTCCTCGGGACCGACGAAAACGATTCCGTCGGCCCGCAATTGCGCGACGTTGCGCTGCGTCGCCGGATGGGTCCACATCCGCACGTTCATCGCCGGGGCGACGAGCACGCGCTTGTCGGTGGCCAGCACCGTCGTCGAGGCGAGATCGTCGGCGAGGCCATGGGCCATCTTGGCGAGAAAATCGGCGGTGGCCGGCGCGACGACGATGAGATCGGCCGAGCGCGACAGCTCGATATGACCCATCTGCGCCTCGTCATCGAGGCTGAACAGGTCCTGGCGCACCGGCGCGCCGCTCAGCGCCGCCGCCGACAACGGCGTAACAAAACGCTCCGCCGCCGGCGTCAGCAGCGCCTGCACGCGCGCGCCGCGCTCGCGCAAGCGCCGGATCAGCTCCAGCGATTTGAACGCCGCCACGCCGCCGCCAATAACGAGGAGAATGCGGGCGCTAGCAAGGTCGGATTCGGCCATTTCTATCGGAGGATCTACAGGAGGTTCGTGGTTTGGGTGGGTCGCAAGCCTACCGGAGCGCCGCCGCGCCCGCTATCGCCCATTCCAGGACCCGGCACAACATTATTTGACACGTCGTCAATGTAGCCCGAGCCAAATCGCGATCCATACGAGGGCGACGGCGATCACCCACAACGGCAAGCTGGAGATGCCCGACAGGGACGGCACCAGTCCGCGCTCGATGGCGGCGATGGCGCGCACCACCTGCTCGACGTGGCCGGGAATGTCGGCAAGGGTGCGGCCGACCTGCCGCAGCGCCGCGCCGGCGTCTTCGAGCCGGCCGCGCGGACCGAGATTCTCGGCGATCCAGTCGCCGACCACCGGCTCCGCCGTCGCCCACATGTTGAGCTGCGGGTCGAGCTTGCGCGCCACGCCCTCGACCACGACCATCGTCTTTTGCAGCATCACGAGTTCCAGCCGCGTCGTCATGTCGAACAAGGCCGTGACTTCGAACAGCAGCGTCAGCAGCCGCGCCATCGAGATCTGCTCGGCGGGGCGGGCGTGGATCGGCTCGCCGATCGCGCGGATCGCCTGCGCGAAATCCTCGACGCGATAGTGCCGCGGCACGTAGCCGGCCTCGAAATGCACCTCGGCGACGCGCTGATAGTCGCGGCGGATGAAGCCGAAGAGGATTTCGGCGAGAAAGCGCCGCTCCTTCGCGCCCGAGCCGGCCCATGATGCCGAAATCGAGCGCGACGATGCGGCCCTTCGGCGTCGACGAGGAAATTGCCCTGGTGCATGTCGGCGTGAAAGAAGCCGTCGTGCAGGGCGTGGCGCAGAAACGACTGGATGAGCCGGCGCCCGAGCGCGGGCGCGTCGAAGCCCGAGCGCCCGCGAGCGGCTCGGGATCGCTGAGCGGCGTGCCGTCGATCCATTCCATCGTCAGCACTTCGCGGGTGGTGCGGTCCCAGTCGATCGTGGGCGCGCGGAATGCTCGGGTCGCCCTCGAGATTCTCGCCGAATTCGGCCGCCGCCGCCGCCTCGAGACGGAAATCCATCTCCATCCGCACCGAGCGCGCCAGCGTCTCGACGATCTGCACCGGCTTCAGCCGGCGCGATTCCGGAAACAGCCGTTCCGCGAGCCCGCGCGGCGAAAAACATGTCGTTGAGATCGCGCGCGAAGCGGCGCTCGACGCCGGGGCGCAGAACCTTGACCGCGACGATCCGCGTTCTCGCCGTCCTGGCGTCTTCGCCTTGTGCACCTGCGCGATCGAGGCGGCGGCGACGGATTCGCCGAATTCGACGAACAGCGTGTCCGCTTGGCGCTCGAACGCCGCCTCGACGCGCTCGACCGCGATCTCGCGCGGCAGCGGCGCCATGCGGTCCTGCAGGCGCTCCAGTTCGTTCGCGACTCTGGCGCCGACGATGTCAGGCCGCGTGGCGAGAAACTGGCCGAGCTTGACATAGGAGGGCCCGAGCCGCTCGATCGCGCGCGACAAGCCCGTGTCGGCCGTCGCCTTGGCGCGCGATCAGTTTGAGCGCGACATGATCGGCCGCGCGAACGGCGGCAGCGCGCCGGTTTCGATGCCGGTGAACGCGCCCTCGCGCGCCATGACGCCAACCGCG
>CAWIEP010000048.1:0-35615 GCA_963835115.1 uncultured Pseudomonadota bacterium | reverse complement strand
CGCGCTGATCGCGGAGGGCGTGCCGGCGGCGCGCATCTATCGCGACTACGCCGGTTTCCGCACCCTGATTCAATATGTCCGCGCCAAGGAGATTTTCGGGCAGGACCGCGTCATCGTCGTCTCCCAGCAGTTCCATCTCGCTCGCGCGCTGTTTCTGGCGCGCTGGCACGGCCTCGACGACGACGGCTTCGAGGCCGCCGACGTCCCGCTGCGCTTTAGCGTCCGCACCCGCCTGCGCGAGGTCGCCGCGCGCGCCGCGGCGCTGCTCGATCTGATGCTCGGGACCGAGCCGCGCTATCTCGGGGCGCCGGTCAGGCTCGGCGTCGACGCGCCGACATGAGGGGGTTGGCGACCGCTTTGGTTCTGGCGATCGGCCTGCGGGCCGCCTCGGCGCAATCGCCCTCGCCGTTCTCGCCGCCCCGGCGCGGGCGCCAAAAGTCGTGGAGGCGCTGACGCCGCCCGAATTTCTGGACCGCGCCGTCGTCGAGGCGTTCGAGAAGGAGAGCGGCCTGACGGTCGCGCTCGACACCTACGCGAGCCCGGCCGAACTCGCGGAGATCGGCGGCGAGCGGCGTTACGACCTCGTCATCCTGCGGGGGCCGGCGCTGGCGCGCCGGTTGAGCGCGCTGAAGCGGCTCGACCGCAGCCGGCTGACCAACGCGCATTATGTGGAACCCCTCGTCGCCGCCAAATATGCGGCTTACGACCGTGACGGCGCCCATGGCGTCCCGTTCGGGTGGTCGGCGTTCGGGCTGCTTTACGATTCCGACAAGTTGCGCGAGCCGCCGGTCTCCTGGATCCAGATGTTCGGCACCACCAAGGAGGCGCGGCGGCTCGGCGATTGCGGGATCGTCTGGCCGGACGCGCGCGAGGAGAGTTTTCTGGCCGCCTGGAAGCTCCTCGGCCTCGATCCCGCTCGCGCCAGACCCGCCGACGTCAAAAACGCGGCGGCGCTGCTGGATCGCGCGCGCGGCACCTATGTCGGCTTCGCCGTCCCTGACGAAGTCGGCGCGCTGGCGAAGGGCGCGGCGTGCCTTGGCGCGGGCTCCGCCGGCGAAGCCGCGGCGGTCGCCACGCGGGGCTTCGACAACCCGCCCAATATCCGTTTCGCCTATCCTCGCGAGGGCGCGCCGCTGACGCTCTACGCCTTCGCCATTCCCGCCGACGCGCCTTCCCCCGACGCCGCCTACGCGCTGCTCAACGCCCTGCTCGACCCCGATAACGCGCGCCGCGACGCCGCCTCGGCCGGCGTCATGGGCGCCGAGGAGGCGACCGACCTCGATCCCTTGAAGCGTCTGACGCCTGAGCCGGCGTTCGACGCCGCGGTGAGCGCGGCGATGCAGAACGAATGGAAGCGGTTGACGTCGGCGAAGTGAGAGGGGTCTGCGGCTTTAGTGCGCCCAGGCTCTCAACGCCTGAATCTGCGTCCTATAGCAATCGGCGGGAATGCCCCGGCCAGCGCATGCGATATCGGCGTCGAGCATCGCGAGCAAAGCGAGCATCGCGAAAACGACGGTAGCGCCCGCGAATGCGATAATGCCCCAGAAAATGCGAGGCCGGCTTTCACGGCGCACGACGCCGCCCCGATACCTCCAACGGCCGCTTTTCACCGAACGCCAAATCACCAACGACTCAAGGACGATCACCCCGACGAACATGAGGAAGGCGGTTACGTCTGATTTCATGGTCGGCCCCGAGAATAGCGAGTTGCGGCGGGTATGATCGTCAAAATGACGAACCAACCCGGATGGCGCTGTTCCCTTCGGCACAGACCGCAAAGCGGAGGCGCGCCAGGCCCCTCGCATGGCGCCGCAAAAATTTCGCTCTTTGCTTCGCGCCGCCGCCGTGCTTCCTCGACGCGCCAAACCCGTCGAGCCCCGCATGTCCGGTCAACCCAATATTCTCATCGTCATGGCCGACCAGCTCGCGCCGGCTTTCCTGCCGGCCTATGGCCACAAACTCGTCAAGACGCCGCACCTCGACGCCTTGGCGGCGAGCGGCGTTGTGTTCGACAACGCCTATTGCGCGAGCCCGCTCTGTTCTCCGTCGCGCGCGTCGTTGATGAGCGGGCTGCTGCCGTCGCGCACGCGCGTCTACGACAACGCCGCCGAATTCGCCGCCGCCATCCCGACCTTCGCCCACCACCTGCGGACGCTCGGCTACCGCACGGTGCTGTCCGGCAAGATGCATTTCTGCGGCCCCGATCAGTTGCACGGGTTCGAGCAAAGATTGACGACCGACGTCTATCCCGCCGATTTCGGTTGGACGCCGGACTGGGACCGCCCTGGAGATCGCCCGAGCTGGTACCACAACATGAGTTCGGTCCGCCAAGCGGGGCTGGCGGTGCGCACCAACCAGCTCGATTTCGACGACGAAGTGACCTTCGCCGCCGAGCGCGAAATCTTCGACAAGGCGCGCGGACTGGACAAACGTCCGCTGCTGCTCGTCGCCTCGTTGACGCATCCGCACGATCCCTACGCCATCACGCGCGAATTCTTCGATCTCTACCGCGACGAAGACATCGACATGCCGGGGCCGGCGCTCGCGGATTTCGACCCGCATTCGCGCCGCCTGCGCCACGTCTGCGCGATGGACGCCGCGACGCTGACCGATGCGCAAATCCGCACGGCGCGGCGCGCCTATTACGGCGAGATTTCCTATGTCGACCGCAACGCCGGCCGGTTGATGAAGGCGCTCGAAGACGGCGGCTTGCGCGAAAACACCGTCGTCGTCGTGCTCGCCGACCACGGCGAGATGCTGGGCGACAAGGGGCTCTGGTACAAGATGAGCTTTTTCGAGAATTCCGCGCGGGTCCCGCTCATCGTCAATGCCCCGGGCCGGTTCGCGCCGCGCCGCGTCGCCGCCGCCGCCTCGCTGCTGGACGTGACGCCGACGCTGGTCGAACTCGCCGGCGGACGCGTCGCCGATCTCGACGTCGACGGCCGCTCGCTGCTGCCGCATCTCGAAGGCGGGACCGCGCCGGACGAGACTTTCGGCGAATATCTCGCCGAAGGGGCGATCGCGCCGATCGTCATGATCCGTCGCGGCCCCTGGAAGTTCATTCACTCGCCGGCCGATCCCGACCAGCTTTATGATCTCGGCGCCGATCCCGGCGAGCGCAACAACCTCGCCGCCGCGCCCGAGCATGCGGGCGTCGTTGCGGCGTTCCGCGACGAAGTCGCGCGCCGCTGGCGCCTCGACGCGCTCGATGCGGAGGTGCGGGCGAGCCAGCGCCGCCGCCGCATCGTCGACGCGGCGCTGACCCAGGGCGAGCGCCGCAGTTGGGATTTCCAGCCGTTCAAGGACGCCGCGAAATCCTATGTGCGCAACACCATCCCGCTCGACGATCTCGAAGCGATGGCGCGGTTTCCCAGGGTCCAGGAATAGGAAGGGCGCCGCCCCATCCCGTAAACATAGGCGTTCCTAGCCGAGCAACGAACATGGGCACGCCGCAAAGCAACATTCTCGCGCAGCCAAAAAGTCGGCTTTACGTCGTCTTTCTCGCGGTCTGCGCGCTGATGACCGCGTCGACATCCGGGCCTGACATGTGGCGACTGTGGCATGTGGCGCAAGCGCCCGGCGCGACGGTTGGCGTCGTCACGGGCTTGGATTGCCAAAACCACGGCCGCGTCGACTACACGTTAGAAGTCGCAGGGGTGACGTATCCTGGTGCGGCGCATCATGTCGATGACGCCCCGTGTCAAGACTTGCGCGTCGGCGAACGCGTCAACGTTTCCTTTGAACTCGCGGCGCCGGAGAACAACTTTGCGTTCGCCGGGGGCAGCATGGGCGGCAAGCGGGCGGCGCACGAATTTCGCAAGGGGCTGATCATGATGATCGGCTTCGTCTTCCTCGGACCCCTTTGGCTCGTGCTCGTCGCCAAGGTGTTCCTGCGCGTGTCCGAGCGGCTCTCGCCGCGCATGCGCGTGGCCCGCTAAAACAAACGCCCCAGGCGAAGCCCGGGGCGCCTGCCTCAGCTTAGACTACGCTCTCAATCGTAGAGCACCGCCGCGACCTTCGGGTCACTGATGTTGCTCTTGTCGTACCAGTAGAAGCCGGTGTCGATGACCTTCGGCAACGTCTCGCCCTTGAGCGCCTTGGCGAGCGAATTGACGACGCACTTGCCAATGCCGACCGGGTTCTGGGTGATCGCGCCGGCCTCCTGGCCGTCCAAGATCGCCTGCTTCTGCTGTTTGCCGGAGTTGTAGCCGATGATGACGATTTTGCGCTTCGTTTCCCGTGCGCCGTTGAGGACGCCGATGATCGAGCCTTCGTTGGCGCCGAACATGCCCTTGATGTTGGGATGAGCCTCGAGGATCGCCTTGGTGATCTCCGTCGACTTCAACTGGTCGCCGGCGCCGTATTGAATATCGACGATCTTCACGTTCGGATGCTTGGCCTTCATTTCGTTGACGAAGCCGTCGCGCCGGTCCTGACCGGTCTTGCTCGTCTGGTCGTGAACCACGACCGCGACCTCGCCCGCATCGCCAATCAACTCCGCCATATGGTCGGCGGCGACGCCGGCGGCCTTGATGTTGTCGGTGGTGCAGGTGGCGAGCGGAATGTCGCTGTCGACGCCGGAGTTGAACGCGACCACCGGAATCTTGTTGGCTTGCGCCTTCTTCAAGAGCGGGATCGCCGCCTTGGAGTCGAGCGCGGCGAAGCCGAGGCCCTGCGGCTTCTTCGCGAGCGCCGCCGAGAGCATGTCGATCTGCTTGTCGACCATCGCCTCGGTTTCCGGCCCTTCGAAGGTGATCCGCACGCCGTCGGCCTTGGCGGCCTCCAGGGCGCCGGCCTTCACCGCCTGCCAGAACTGATGCTGGAAGCCCTTCGAAATGATCGGAAAATAGTCTTCGGCGTAGCTAGGCGCAGCGAGCGCCGCCGACGCGCCAAACGCCAGCGCGCCGATAAGAAAAGTCTTTTTCATCCGTTTCTCCCTTTCAGTTGAAGTTTGCCGCTCTTAAGAAAGCGGTTCCGTGACGTGGTTTCGCCGTTTCCTTGACGCTCCCCTTTCCTTTCAAGCTCGCCGTCGCAGCAACATGTCGACATAGACCGCGACGATGATGATGACGCCCGTCACCACGATCTGCCATTCCTGGGCGACGCCCATGATGCGCAGGCCGTTGGTCAGAACGCTCATGATGAAAGCGCCGATAATGGTGCCGAGGATCGTGCCGCGTCCGCCGCTGAGCGACGTGCCGCCAATCACGGTGGCGGCGATCGCCTCCAGCTCATAGCCTTGGCCGAGCGCGGGCTGTGCGGAATTGAGCCGCGAGGCGATGATCAGGCCGGCGATGCCGCAGATCGAGCCGCCGAGCGCATAGGTGAGGATCTTCCAGAAATCGACGTTGACGCCGGAGAGCCGCGCCGCCTCCTCGTTGCTCCCGAGCGCGAAGACATAGCGCCCGAGCAGCGTCTTGTTGAGGACGATCGAGGCGACGATCGCGACCGCGAACAGGATCAGCACGCCGTTTGGAATCGCGAACGACGGCCAAAAATCGCCGATCAGGGAATTGTTCGAGATGACGGAAAAATTCGGGGTGTCATTGAAGTAGATTGGCTTGTCCTGGGCGATGACCAGGGCGAGGCCCTTGAGCAGCAGCATCATGCCGAGCGTCGCGATGAACGGCGGCACCTGCAATTTCGCGATGATGGTTCCGGATACGCCGCCCGACAGCGCCCCGAACACGATCGCCGCGGCGACGCCGAAGATCAGTGGAAGGCCCATATTGGTCAGGAACACGCCGCACATGACCGCGCAGAACGTCATCAGCGTGCCGACCGAGAGATCAATGCCGCCGGAAATGATGACGAAGGTGCAGGCGACGCCCAGCACGCCGTTGACCGAGGTCGACTGGAGGATGCCGACGATGTTGTCTTCGGTCAGGAAATTGGGCGCCGCGAAACCGAAATAGGCGATGAGCGCGATCAGCACTACAAAGGCGACCGCCTTCTGCAGCGCCGCGACCGTCAGTAGCGTCGATCTCGACGGCGCCGTTTGTTCGAGAACGGTGTTGGTCATGGCGCCTCAGCAAATTCAGCCGCAGTCGGCGTCTGGCGCTGCGTCGCCAAGGTCATGATCGCCTCCTGCGTAGCCGTCGAACCGTCGAGTTCGCCGGTGATGCGCCCCTCGCTCATCACCACGATACGATGCGAAAGCCGCAGCACCTCCGGCAATTCGGAGGAGATGACGACAATCGCTTTGCCCTGATCGGCCAAGCTTTGCAAGAGCTTGTAGATTTCCGCCTTGGCCCCGACGTCGATGCCGCGCGTCGGTTCGTCGAAGAACAGGATGTCGCAGTCGCGCAACAGCCATTTGGCGATGACGACCTTCTGCTGATTGCCGCCCGAGAGCAGGCGCGTTTCCTGATCGACCGAAGGCGTCTTGACCTTCAGCAGGTTGACATATTCGCTGGCCGTCTCGCGCAGCGCGGCGTCGCGCATGAACATGGCGCCGGAGACGAAGCGCGGCCACGAGGCCATGGTCACATTGGCGCCGACCGACATCGGCGTGACGAGGCCGAAGCGCTTCCGGTCCTCGCTGAGATAAGCGACGCCGTGACGCACGGCGTCCGCGGGGCTGTCGATGCGCCGCTTCTGGCCGTGGATGTAAATGTCGCCGCTGTCCTTCCGGTCGGCGCCGAAGATCGCTCGCGCCACCTCGGTTCGGCCCGCGCCCATCAGCCCGGCGAAGCCGAGGATTTCGCCCTTGCGCACGGCGAAGCTGACGTTCTTGATTGCGCCGGCGCGGTTGAGGTTTTCGACGCGTAGCGCCTCCTCGCCGCCACGGCCCGGCGTCGCGCGCGAAGCGTCGGCGAGTTCGCGCCCGACCATCAGCGAAATGATCTGCGAAATCGGGGTGCCCGTCGCCGGCAGCGTGTCGATGGTCTGGCCGTCGCGCATCACCGTGACACGGTCGGCGATCTGCTTCACCTCGTCCATCTTGTGGGTGATGTAGACCACGCCGACGCCATGCGCCTTCAGGTCCCGGATGATGGCGAAGAGATGCGCGACCTCGGTGTCGTTGAGCGCCGACGTCGGCTCGTCCATGATGAGCACTTTGGAGTTGAACGACAGCGCCTTCGCGATTTCGACGAGTTGCTGGCGCGCCACCGTCATGTGGCCGACTTCCGCTTTGGGGTCGATGTCGATCTTCATGCGCTTGAACAGCGCGGCGGCGTCGGCGTTGGCGCGGCCCTCGTCGGTGAAACAGCCAAAGAGGCGACGCCGCTCGCGGCCGATGAAAATGTTTTGCGCCGCCGAGAGATGGTTCATCAGTTGCAGTTCCTGATGAATGATGCTGACGCCGAGAGTTTGCGCCGCGCGCGGGTTCGGCATCGTGACCGGCTTGCCTTCGATGAGGATTTCGCCGGAGTCCGGCTGGTTGACGCCGGTGAGCACTTTCATCAGCGTCGATTTGCCGGCGCCGTTCTCGCCCATCAGCGCATGGACCTCGCCCGCTTTCAGATCGAAGCGCGCGCCCCGCAGCGCGTGGACGCCTGGAAAGGACTTGTCGATACGGCGCATTTCGACGACGACGCCGCCGTGCGCGCCGCCATCCCCGTTTACGGCGCTATGCGGTGCCGCCTCAGCCATCGAGCGTTGAATTCCTCCCGCTGACATGTTAGCGTCAAGTCAGACGTTTGCAAAGGGCTAAGCGGCGGCGCCGCGCTTATTTTTCATCCATTTCGACGAGGGGCGAAAAAAGCGGCGCCGATCTCGCCGAGCCCTAGGTCGAACGGCGCTTCGCGGCTATGCTGGGCCACGCATTCGAGGCGAGACATGGCGCATTGGCTGTTCAAGAGCGAACCGTCCGTATTTTCCTACGCGCGGCTCGCCGCGGAGACGAGCACGGATTGGAGCGGCGTGCGCAACCATTCCGCCAAGCTCAACATGATGGCGATGAAGCTCGGCGAGCGCGGATTCTTCTACCATTCCAACGAGGAAAAGGCGATTGTCGGAATCGTCGAAATCTCGGCGCTGTTCCGGGCCGACCCCAGCGACGTCACGGCCAAGTTCGGGATGGTCGACATCAGGGCCGTCGAGCCGTTGCCGCAAGCGGTGACGCTTGAGGCTGTCAAGGCCGAACCACGGCTCGCCAAAATGGCGCTCGTCGTCAATTCGCGTCTCTCCGTGCAACCGGTGACGGAGGAGGAATGGGCGATCGTCTGCAAAATGGGTGGTCTGGCTCAACGCGGCGGCAAACGAAAGCCCGGCGCGTAGCCGTTCGTCTATGTAGGCGCCGGCTCCGAAGTAGTGGACTCGCGGCCTATTCGGCGCTGGTCAACTTGCGCAGCGCCATGCCGCCGAGGCCGCAGACGATCGCGCTTTGCACGACGACGCCGACCACCAGAATCGCCAGCGAGGAGACCGGCCGCCCGCTGTCCGCCAAGTTCCGCCAGATGTCGAGATCGCTCGCGATGAGCCCCGACGCCAGCAACAAACCAAGGCCGGCGCCGACGAGGCCGTCGTGCGCGGCGCTTCGCGCCAGAACCTGAGATCGAACCGCAGTTTTGGCGCGCATCGTTGTGTCGGACATCGTTTGGCCCTCCGATGCTTACTAACGGGTCATTAACCGCTTTGTTCCCGACAGCCGCGCCGGCGATGGGGCTGCCGCTGAAAAACGACGGGCGGCGAACCCGCAGAGGGGCCTGAAACGCTGGGCCCGGAGACGATCCCGCGCGCTTGCGCCGCCGGCCGCCGGCCGATACTCCTAATGGCGATGGCTCTTTGAGAAGAGATGAAAAGGGATCGTGGGGCCAAAAGCATGCGCGGTTTTCTATTTGGTTTATGGCCTGGATTTCTGTCTTGTATCTGGAACGAAAGCGATTCCTCAGTGCGCGGTCGTCTGATCGCGCTCTACGCTTTCCTCGCTGCGGCGAATGTCGCGGTTTGGATCTGGGCTTTCGCCGCGCTGCATAACAACGCCGTGCTGTTCGGCTCCGCCTTCCTCGCCTACACCTTCGGTCTTCGCCACGCGGTCGACGCCGACCATATCGCGGCGATCGACAATTCCACCCGCAAGTTGATGCAGCAGGGCGACCGGCCGGTCGCCGTCGGCTTCTTCTTCTCGCTCGGCCATTCGCTGGTCGTGCTTCTGCTTTCAGTGGCGGTCGGCTTCGCCGCAGCGAAGGTCAGCGCCAACTTCGCGGGTCTCAAGGCGGTCGGCGGCGTTATTGGCACGCTCGCGTCGGCGCTGTTCCTGTTCCTGCTGGCGGCCTTCAACATCATGGTCTTGATCTCGGTCTGGCGCACGTTCCAGGCGGTGAAACGCGGCGAGCGGTTTTCGGACGATGACTTCGACATCCTGCTCAACAGTCGCGGCTTTCTTGCGCGCCTGTTCCGCCCGCTGTTCATGCTGGTGACGAAAAGCTGGCATCTGTTCCCGATCGGCTTCCTGTTCGGCCTCGGCTTCGATACGGCGACGGAGGTGGCGCTGTTCGGCATCTCCGCGACGCAAGCCGCCAACGGCGCCGCGTTCGCCACCCTGCTGGTCTTTCCGGCGCTGTTCACCGCCGGGATGGCGCTGATCGACGCCAGCGACGGCGTGCTGATGCTCGGCGCCTATGGCTGGGCGTTCATGAAGCCGATCCGCAAGCTCTATTACAACATCACCATCACCGCCGTGTCGGTCGTGGTGGCGGTGCTGATTGGCGGCGTCGAGACGCTGGGGCTGATCGGCGACACGTTCAAGCTGGGGGGGCCGTTCTGGGGCGCCGTCGGCGCGCTCAACGACAATTTCGGGACGCTCGGCTATGTCATCATCGGCGTGTTTGGGCTGAGCTGGCTGGCCTCGGTGCTGATCTACCGCGTCAAAGGCTATGACGCGCTCGACGTGAATACGGCGGTCTAGAGGTTTTCTAGCGCCGCCGCGACTCGCGCCCGATCCCCAGGCCGTGGCAGGCCGAAGCGCAGCCAATCGGCCCTCGCCAGAAAGGGCCGCGTCAGCACGCCCTGCGCCGCCAGCGCCGCGAATGCGGCGCTTGCGTCGGCGCGGTGGGCGAGGCGGAACAACAGCGTCCCGCCGACCACCTCGAAACCGGCCCGGATCAGCTTCCCGTCCAGCCAATCGACATCGTCCTCGAGGCGCGCGCGGGCGCGCGCAAGCCACTCGGAATCGGCGAGCGCGCGCCGGCCGATCTCGATCGCGGGGCCCGACACCGCCCAGGCGCCAATCGCCGCGCGGAGGATGCCGGCGATCTCGGGCCTCGCGACCGCGAAGCCGAGCCGCAGGCCGGCGAGCCCATAGGCCTTGCCGAACGAGCGCAGCACGATCGTTGCCGTCGGCGGATCGCGGCCGAGCGACTCGTCGTCGAAATCGGCGAACGCCTCATCGACAATGAGCAGGCTCGCACTGCGCGCGAGCGCGCGCAGCCCCCACAGCGAGCGCCGGGCGCCGTCGGGATTGTTGGGATTGACCACGACGGCGGGCGATCCGCTCTCCACGCGGTCGAGGATTTTGGCGCCGGCGGCGCGCCACGCCGTGGCGTGGCCGCCATAGGTGGGGCCGGGAATGGCGACCGCCGAGGCCGGAAACAGCCGCGGCAGCCATTGGATGAGCGCCTGCGCGCCCGGCGCGACGACGACAGTCTCCGCCGGCGCGCCCAAACGGGCGGCGGCGACGGCCTGCAACGATTCGATCTCGGCCGGCGCGGGCAGTCGCGTCCAGGTCTCTGGTTCGAGCGCAGGGATGGGGTAGGGAACGGGATTGACGCCGGTGGAGAGATCGATCCAGGGCGTCGGCGCTTGCGGGTAGACGAGATGCGCCGAGTTGATATCGCCGCCGTGCTGGAATAGGCGCTCGAACGCGCTCGAAACCCCGGGTTCCACTTGTCAGCCCTGCCTTTGCTCGCCGCGACAGCGCTCTGCATGGAGGCGGCGTTCGGCTATCCCGATGCGCTCTACCGCGTCGTCGGCCACCCCGTCACCTGGATCGGCGCGCTGCTGTCCTGGCTGGAGGCCCGGCTCAATCACGGCGGGCGTCGCCGCGTCGTAGGCGCAGCGGCGCTTGTCGCGGTGCTAGGGGCCTCGATCCTGCCGGCGCTGGCGCTCCAAAACCTGCTGATCGGCTCGCCGGTCGGCTTCGTCGTCCTGGCGGCGCTGGCCTCGTCGACGCTGGCGCAGCGAAGCCTCTATGCGCATGTCAAAGCCGTCGCCGACGCGCTCGACGCGGAGGGGCTGGAGGGAGGCCGGCGCGCGGTGTCCGAGATCGTCGGCCGCGACCCGGCCGCGCTCGACGCGGCCGGCGTCGCGCGGGCGGCGATCGAAAGCCTCGCCGAGAATTTTTCCGACGGCGTCGTCGCGCCTTTGTTCTGGCTGGCCGTCGCGGGATTGCCGGGGGCGGCGGCCTACAAGGCCGCCAACACCGCCGAATTCGATGATCGGCCATCGCAATGCCCGATATGCCGAGTTCGGTTGGGCGGCGGCGCGGTTCGACGATCTCGTCAATTTGCCGGCGTCGCGACTTGCGGCTCTGTGGCTGGGGCTGGCGGCCGGCTCGGCGCCTCGGCGCCGCCTGGACCGCCGCGCGCCGCGACGCGGGTCGGCATCGCTCGCCCAACGCCGGCTGGCCGGAGGCGGCGATGGCCGGCGCGCTGGGGTTGCAGCTCGCCGGTCCGCGCGTCTACGGCGGCGTTACGGTCGACGACGGCTTCATGGGAGACGGCCGCCGCGACGCGGACAGCGCCGATATTCGCGCGGCGCTGTGGCTTTATGTCCGGGCCTGCGCGATCCAGTTTGGGGCGGTGGCGGGGTTGGCGCTTTGGGCTTGAGGCGCGAGAGGCGCGCGGGCTAGGCTCGCGCCATGACCGACACCGACGACTTCACTCCGCTTGCCGACACAATCGCCGCCAACGCCCGCGCGGCGCCGAACCAGGTCGCCGTGCAGGACGAGGCCGGGGCGCTGACCTACGCTGAACTCGACGCCCTGATGGATCGCGTCGCCGCCGCGCTCCAGCGCGATGGTTGCGTTCAAGGCGACACGATCGCGATTTGCGCAGCGTCCTGCCTCGCTTATCTCGCCGTGTTTCTCGGCTCGCTCCGCGTCGGTGTCGCCGTCGCGCCGCTGCCGCCCTCGGCGACGCCGGCGGCGCTGGCCGCCATGCGCGCCGATTGCGAGGCCAAGCGGCTGTTCCTCGACGGGGCGACCCGCGCGCTGTTCGAGGGGCCGGCCATCTCGCTCGACGACGGCCTCGAAGCGTGGCTCGCGCCGGTCGGCGCGCGGCCGGCGCCGGTCGAAATCCGGCCCGAGGCCGTGTTCAACACGATCTATTCCTCCGGCACGACCGGCGTCCCGAAAGGCATCGACCAGTCGCATCTGCAACGCTTCGTCCACACGCGCCGACGGCTGGTCGCCGGCTACGACGCGCAGGCTACGACGCTGATCTCGACGCCGCTCTATTCCAACACGACCTTGGTCAGCGTCTTTCCGACGCTTGCGGGCGGTGGTCGGGTGATCCTGATGAAAAAATTCGACGCGCGCCGGTTTCTCGAAATCGCGCAAGCCGAGCGCGTCACCCATGCGATGCTGGTGCCCGTGCAATTCGCCCGCCTGCTGGGGTCGCCGGACTTCGACCGTTTCGATCTCTCAAGCTTCCGCATGAAGCTCGGCACCAGCGCGCCGTTCGCCGCCGCGCTCAAGCGCGAAGCGCTTGCCCGCTGGCCGGGCGGGCTCATTGAATATTACGGCATGACGGAGGGCGGCGGAACCTGCGTGCTGCTGGCGCACGAACATCCGGAAAAACTGCACACCGTCGGCCAGCCCTCGGAGGGCCACGACATCCGGCTGATCGACGAGGACGGCCGCGAAGTCGCGCGCGGCGAAGTCGGCGAGATCGTCGGCCGGTCGCCGGCGATGATGAACGGCTATCGCAACGCGCCGGAGAAAACGGCCGAGGCCGAATGGCGCGACCCGCAAGGCCGCCGCTTCATTCGCACCGGCGACAACGGCCGCTTCGACGAAGACGGCTTTCTCGTGCTGCTCGACCGCCGCAAGGACATGATCATTTCGGGCGGCTTCAACATCTATCCCAGCGACATCGAGGCGGCGCTGACGGCGTTGCCGGAGGTGAGGGAGGCGGCGGTCGTCGGCGCGCCGTCCGCGCAATGGGGCGAGACGCCGGTCGGCTTCGTGGCGTTGAAGGAGGGCGCCTCCGCCGACGCGGAGGCGTTGCGCGCCGCCGCCAACGCCTTGCTTGGCAAAATGCAGCGGCTTCGGGCTTTGCATGTCGTGGAGGCGTTGCCGCGCAGCGCCATCGGCAAGGTGTTGAAACGGGAGTTGCGGGAGGTCGCGGGACGAGCGCCTTGACGCGAAACGCGGCGGCGCGGGCTATGTGACGGCGCCAGCGCCGCTCACCGCGTCAGCTTCGTCACCCACGCCGACACCGGATCGCCCGAACTCATGTCGGTCTGCACCAGGCCGTCGATCATGAACGTCGGCGACACGTGGATCCCGTTCTGGCGTGCGTATTTGCAGTGCCATTTGATCTCGCGGTCGAGATTGGGAATGGCGAACGCCTCGGCGAGCTTCACTTCGCTATAGCGCTCAAGCCGCGCGATGATTTCGCGCGGGGTGGCGTCCATGTTCGCCCCGCCGGCGTGTTTCTCGAACTCGAATTCGTCGCGATGCTCGGCCACGGCCGCCAGCACGCGCCGCGCCGCCGCCTTGCCCTCCGGCGACGTCGAGGCCGCGATCACGCAGCGCGTCACCACGCCCGAATAGAGGTGCCAGGGTTGCGATTGCAGGCGGATTTTCAACGTGATCCGGTCCTCCCCGGCCGTTCCCAGCGTCTCGTCGATCTTGCCGAAAGCGCGGGCCGAGAACGGGCAGGTCGGCTCCAGAAACATCTCGAACACGCGGGGTCCATGGCCCCAGGACAAGGGATCGGCGCGCCAGGTCATGCTAAACTCTCCTCGTTCGCCGCTTATAGCGGCTCCGCGAGGCTTCGCCATGGCCGACGCCGAGGATCTCATCCGTCTCGCGCTGGGGCTGCCGGGCGCAGCGGCATATCCGCATTTCGACCGCCTCGCCTTCAAGGCGCGCGTCACCTTCGCCACGCTCAGCGCCGACCGGCTGACCGCCAATTTGAAATTCAGCCCCGACGAGCAGGCGCTCAAATGCGAGGTCGCGCCGGACGCCTTTTCGCGCCTTCCCAACGCCTGGGGCGCGCGAGGTTGGACAGAGGCCCGCCTCGCCGCCTTGAGCGAAGCCGAACTCGCGGCCGCGCTCAGCGCGGCCTACGCCCACGCCGCGCCAAAACCTCGGCGCCGGCGCAACCCGCATTGACGGCCGCCCCCGCCCTTCGTAAGGCCGCCGGGGATGGACGACGCCGGATCGATCACTCCCGGCTCGAAAGAGCGCCGAGCCGCCGAAGCGCTAGAGGCGCTCGTAGCGGCGGCGCGCCTGGGCGGCGAGGCGGCGCTGCGCAGCTTCCGCCTCGGCGCCCCGACCAGCGCGACTATCGCCTACAAGAGCGGCGACTCGCCGGTCACCTCCGCCGATCTCGAAGTCGATGCGATCATCGCCGCCGCGCTGCGCCCGGCTTTCCCGGACGCCGGCTGGCTGTCGGAGGAGACGGAGGACGCGCCCGACCGGCTCGGCAAATCGCGCCTGCTCGTCCTCGACCCGATCGACGGCACCCGCGCCTATTTGAGCGGCGATCCCTGCTGGACCGTGGCGGTCGCGCTCGTCGAGGACGGCCGCCCGGTCGCCGGCGTCGTGCACGCCCCGGCGCTGAAAGAAACCTACGCCGCCTCGCTCGGCCGCGGCGCGACGCCGCAACGGCGAAACTCATCCACGCCGCACGCCTCGCAACGCTCGACGGCGCTCTGGTCGCGGGACCGCGCACGCTCGTCAATGCTTTCGCCGCGTCCGCCGGCTTCCGGCCCGAACCCGCGCCGCGCACGCCCTCGCTCGCCTATCGGCTCGCCCGCGTCGCCGCCGGCGGCATCGCCGTCGGCCTCGCCGGGGCCAATTCGCACGATTGGGACATCGCCGCCGCCGACGTCATCTTGCGCGAAGCGGGCGGCGGGCTGCTCGAAGCCGGACGTGAAGTCAGCTACAATCAATCCCGCACGCGCCATGATGCGCTGCTCGCCGCGCCGGCGGATTGGCTGCCCCGGCTCGCGCCGGCGCTGCAAGCCGCGCTCGCGGCGTCGGGACGGCGGGCATGAAAATCAACATGGGCATGAAAATCGTCTTGGGCATGAAAATCGCAAAGCCCCGTCGCGCGCGTCGCCGCGCGACGCCGCCCTGCTCAATCGAGGCTCCCGCCATGACCGAAGTCCCCGCTCGCGAATCCCAGCAATTGCTGCATCTCGTCCTCGGCGGCGAGTTGAAGAATATCGACAGCATGGAGTTCAAGGACGTCGCCCAGATCGACGTCGTCGGCGTCTTCCCCAACTACGAAAGCGCCGAAAGGCCTGGCGCGCCAAGGCGCAAGCGACGGTCGACAGCGCGCAGACCCGCTATTTCATCGTGCATCTGCATCGCATGTTGGAGCCCGACGGGCCTGTCGCGGAAGGTCGGCTGACGCCGACATGAGCGACGAGGGAGGAGGCGCGGTTTCGCCGAGGAGGCGTTGGGCTTCGCGCTGGCGCAATATCTGAGGCTGGTGCAGCGCTCCAACCGCTTCGTCGTCGAGCCCTCCGACCTCGACGTCGTCGCTCGGCGTGCATCATCCCGCCATCGTCGCGATGTGGCACGGGCAGCATATCGATGATCCCCTACGCCCGCGCGCCGAACATGGCGCAGGTGTGCGCGATGGTTTCGCGCCACGGCGACGCCGGCCTGCAGGCGGTGGCGCTGCGCCGGCTCGGCGTCGAGCCGGTGCGCGGCTCGGGCGCACGCGGCGACAAGGTGCGCGAGAAGGGCGGCGCGAGGGCGCTCATCGCGCTCGCGCAACAGCTCGAAGCGGGCGCGACCATCGCCATGACCGCCGACGTGCCGAAGGTCGCGCGCGTCGCGGGGCTCGGCATCGTCACGCTCGCGCGCATTTCCGGCCGGCCGATCGTGCCGATCGCGGTCGTCACCAGCCGGCGCATCGACTTCAATCCTGGGACCGGGCGAGCCTCGGCCTGCCGTTCGGGCGCGGCGCGATCGTCATCGGCGAGCCGATCCGCGTCGCCGCCGACGCCGACGCCGCGGCGATGGAGGCGGCGCGGCTCGCCGTGCAGGACGGGCTCGACGCGGCGCATGCCCGCGCCTATGCCCTGCGTCGGCGCCGCCGATCCCGGCGCCGACCTGAGGCGCGCGGACGCGCGAGCGCGCCGGCATGATGGGGCCGCTTTCGCTCGGCCTCTACCGTATCGCCACCCAGTCGGTCGCGCCGTTCGCCGGGGCGCTGCTGTCGCTGAGGCTCAACCGCGGCAAGGAAGATCCGGACCGGCTCGACGAGCGGCGCGGCATCGCCAGCCGGGCGCGGCCGGAGGGGCCGCTGGTCTGGCTGCACGGCGCGAGCGTCGGCGAAACGGTGTCGCTGCTGCCGCTGGTCGAACGGCTGACCCAGGGCGGGCTCAACGCGCTGGTCACTTCCGGCACGGTGACCTCGGCGCGGCTGATGGCGCGGCGCCTGCCGCCGCGCGCGCAGCATCAGTTCGCGCCGCTCGACGCGCCGTCGTTCATCCGCCGCTTCTTCGCGCATTGGCGCCCCGATCTCGGACTGATCGCCGAGAGCGAGATCTGGCCGAACATGATCGTCGAAGCCGCCGGCACGCCGCTGGCGATGGTCAACGCGCGCATGAGCGAGCGCTCCTTCGCCGCTGGACGCGCGCGCCGGGCTTTGTGCGCGCGCTACTCGGACGCTTCGACCTCATGCTTGCGCAAAGCGCGGCCGACGCGGACCGGTTTCTGCGGCTCGGCGCGCGGGCGGCGCCGGTTGTCGGCAACATGAAGTTCGACGCCCCGCCGCCGCCGGCCGACCCGCGCGAACTCGCCGAGCTTTCCGGCCTCGTCTCCGGCCGCCGGCTGTGGATCGCGGCCTCGACCCATCCGGGCGAGGAGCGCGCGGCGGCCGAGGCGCACCAGAAGCTGGTCGCGCGATTTCCCGACCTGCTGACGCTGATCGCGCCGCGCCATCCCGAGCGCGGGGCGGAGATCGCCGAGGAACTCAGCGAGCTGGGGCTGTCCTGCCGGCTGCGCTCGCACGGAGAGCGGCCGGAGCGCGATTGCGCGGTCTATATCTGCGACACGATCGGCGAACTCGGGCTGTTCTATCGGCTGGCCGGCGTCGTGTTCGTCGGCAAGTCGCTGTTTTCGGGCGGCGGCCAGAACCCGATCGAGCCGGCCAAGCTCGCTAGCGCCATCCTGCATGGGCCGCATGTCGGCAATTTCGCCGACGTCTATGCGCCGCTCGACGCCGAAGGCGGGGCTTTGGCGACGCGCGACGCCGAGGAATTCGCGAGCGCGCTCGCCGCTTTGTTCGCCGACGCCGGCCGGCTGCGCGCGATGGCGCGTCGCGCGGCCGAGGTGGTCGAGCAGCGCGGCGGCGCGGTCGAGCGGGCGCTGGCCGCCTTGTCGACGCATCTGGCGGCGCTCGCGCCGTGAGGGCGCCGCGCAGCTGGCGGCGGGCGCGGCCGGGCGTTTTGGCCCGCGTGCTTAGTCCCATCGGCGCGCTTTACGGCGCAGCGACCGCGCGACGGATGGCGCGGCCGGGAACGCGGGTCGAAGCGCCGGTGCTTTGCGTCGGCAATTTCGTGGTCGGCGGCGCCGGCAAGACGCCGACGGCGATCGCGCTCGCCAAAATTTTGCGCGCGAGCGGCGAGCGGCCGGCGTTCCTGTCGCGCGGGTACGGCGGCGAAACGCGGGCCGAAAGCGTGCGCGTCGCACGCACCGACGCCGCCCGCCGCGTTGGCGACGAGCCGCTGCTGCTCGCCCGCATCGCGCCCTGCTACGTCGGGCCGGACCGGGTCGCCTCGGCGCGGCTCGCCATCGAAGACGGCGCCAGCGTTCTCATCATGGACGACGGGTTGCAGAATCCTACGCTCGTCAAAACGCTGACGGTGGCGGCGGTCGACGGCGAAGCGCCGTTCGGCAATGGTCTTTGTCTGCCCGCCGGCCCGTTGCGGGCGCCCGTCGCCGCGCAAATGCCGTTCGTTGACGCGTTGTTGATGATCGGCGGCGACGCCCAGGGCGCGGCGCTCTTGGCCGAGCGGGCGCCGCAGAAGCCGTTGTTCCGGGCGAACCTGAAGGCCGACGCCATCGCCGCCTCGAGCCTGATTGGCCGGCCGGTGCTCGCTTTCGCCGGCATCGCCAACCCGCAGAAATTCTTTGCGACGCTCGCCGGGGTCGGCGCGCAAGTCGTCGAAACCGCCGTGTTTCCCGACCACTGGCCGTTCCGCGCCCGCGAGATCGAGCGCCTGGTCGCCCGCGCCGAGCGCGGCGGCCTGACCCTCGTTTGCACCGAGAAAGATCACGTGCGTCTGCCGGCGGAATTCGTCGAGACGGCGCAGGCGCTGCCAGTCATGCTGAGCTTCGAGGCGCCGGCGGCGGTCGCCGCGTGGCTGAGCGGATTGCGGCCGCGAATTCATCCCGTAATCCGGACTGTGAGTTTCCCCACAGAAGAATTCGCTAACGAACCCCTAACTCAGGTTCAGCACCGCAACAGACTTTCCGACTGAAAACGGTACAGGAGTTCGCCATGAACGCCATCCGCACTTTCGCTTTCGCCGCCGCCGTTTCGCTGAGCGCCGCCGCGCCCGCGTCGGCCATGAAAGTGGCCAATCTCGGTAGCGCCACGGCGCCCGTCGCCGCGCCCGCGGCCTTCTTGTTCGCCGAGCCTTTGCTTCCGGGCGGCCCGACGCGGCTCGACCGGGTCGACGCCGAGACGGCGCGGTCGGCGGTCGAGAGTTATTTCGACTATGACGCGCTGATCACCCTTGGGGCGCTTGCGCTTGCGGGCGCGGGGCTGACGGCGTTCGGCGCCAGCGCGGGCCGCCGCAAGGCGCCGGAAGAGGCGGAGTCGGCCGATCCGGCCTGGCGCGAGTCTGTGTTCCGGGCGATCCAGGCCGACCTTGCGCAGTTCACGGATAGCCTGCGTCGCGCCGCCTGAGCCGTCCCGCCGCGGTTCACCATACTCATATACCGAGCCGGCAAATTTCGTTTGCGGGATGGAACGCAACCGCATCCCGGCGGGTTATAGAAGCGACGGGACCCACGCTAAGACACAGTCCAGCGAAATTCGTACAGATCACGAAATCGTGACGGACCTAAACCGCGGCGTGTGAGTTTTGCCACAGTCAAGAAGTAAACCAAGTGTTAATGAACGGACAAGTGAGGCGCACCGGACTGAGTCGGGCGTTCCTCAGGGATTGGGAGCCCGCCATGAACGCGTCCACCGCATTTGCCTCCGCCGCCGTGTTAATTGCGTTGGTCGCCACGCCTGCAGTCGCTTCGGTTTCAAATTCGAAGGCGCTCGCAGACTTCTCTCATGCGACTCCTGTCGTCATGAAGGCTGATTTCGTTCAGGGCCATGAGACGATCGCCGGAGTTTCGGCGCGCGTCGCGACGGCTCGCGCGGAAGCTGTCCTCCGCGATGGCGCAGCGGTATTTCGACGCTGACATGTTCATCACGCTGGGCGCGTTGGCCCTCGCCTCCGGAGCGTTTGTGGCAGTCGGCCTCGCTGGCGGACGCCGCCGCGCAGCCGCCACGCCCGCCGCCTCGCCGCGCGAAGGTTGGCGCGAAGAGGTGATGCAGGCGCTCGAAGACGATCTCGCCCAATTCACCGTGGGCTTGCGTCGCGCCGCCTGATCTCAGGTGTCCGCAGCCAGCGCCCGACGCAGCCTTGCGGCGTCGGAGAGCACGATGGCCGATGGGCTCCTAGCGATCATGCCCTCGCGCTCCAGCGCAGATAACGTTTTTGTGACCGCTTCGCGGTGCGTGCTAATGCGCGCCGCGAATTCGGCATGAGTAGGCGGTGGCGAGACTACGACCCGGCCTTCGCCAGTTGTGCGAGAAAGCCGTATCAATTCAGCGCACAGGCGCTTTCTGACGTCAAAATTGGCCTGTTCATGCGCACGCTGATTGGCGGTGCGGATGTCGGCGACGAGATCCTTGAGCAGGCGTTCCCTTACGCTGGGATGGGTGTTGACCGCCTCCCACAGCACCGCAGCCGACATTCGCGCGACGACGGAATCGTTGACGGCGACAATGGCCGCCGAGCGCGGCTTACTGTCTATGGCGCTGTAATGGCCGAAATATTCGCCTTCTCGGATGTCGCGCAAGATCATCTCGCGGCCCGAACTGACGATGACCACCCGCGCCAGACCGCTGTACACGAAATAGACGTCCGCGCCTTCAGCCTGGTAGTCGATCACCCATTCGCCTGAACCAACCCTGCGCCACAGGCACCGGCCGTCGAGCGCGCGGATGTCCTCCGGCGACAACCCCGCGAAGATGGGGACCTTCGCTAAGGTTCTGATTTCGGTTCTATTTCCTTGACCAATCGCCCGTTGTGCGGCTTCCGGCATGGCTGGCTCCTGCACATTTGCGCAACATATTAGCCATAGTTGAAGTCTTCGGCAAATGTGAACGCGATGCACACTTTGGAAATTGTGGGTAAGGTGGGTGAACTTCCTTACGGCACGTTAGACTCATTTCGCCCGGAATTTTGTGTTTTTTTCCGAACGAAGGGACAATTGCTTTGTTTGCGCGTTGATACGACAGTTCCCACCGTAACAGAGAAGATCCTCATGAGCTCGCTGTCGCACCGCGTCTCCCGCTTCGCTTCGCTCTCCGCCGAGTCTGGGGCTGACGCCGCCGTGACGATCGCGGCCCGGACGTTCGGTCTTTTGCAACCGGGCGGAACGCACGCGCCGGAGGCGACGCGCATGGTGGAGGAGAAGGTTGTCGCCGCCTATGAGGGTGCGTTCGGCGCCTCGATGGCGTGGGGCGCATTCCTATTTCGCTTCGGCGTGGCGCGGCGGAGCGACGGCGGCGCAACTTTCCCATGCGCTCATCGATGTGGCGGAGGCGGCTGCGGGACCGGCGCGGCGCAAAGTGCGCGCCAACGCGCGGCGCTTGAGCAAACGGGCGCATTGACCCGCTTGCGATGCCGCTGATCGAATCCCTGCATCATTTTGTCGCGCACTACGGCTATTTCGCCGTGTTCGTGGTCGTGGCGTTGGAAAGCGCCGGCGTTCCGCTGCCGGGAGAGACCGCGTTGCTCACCGCGGCGGTTTTCGCCGGCCAGGGCACGCTGAACATAGAGGCGGTGATCGCCGCCGCGGCGGCCGCCGCGATTCTCGGCGACAATTGCGGCTACTGGGTCGGGCGCGAATTCGGCTTTCCGTTGCTGTTTCACTACGGCCACGTCCTGCGCATCGACGAGGGCAAGCTGAAAATCGCGCAATACCTGTTCCTGCGCCACGGCGGCAAGATCGTGTTTTTCGGCCGGTTCGTCGCGATTCTGCGCACTTTCGCGGCGTTCCTGTCGGGAGTGAACAAGCTGGCTTACCCGCGCTTTCTCTTGTTCAATGCGCTCGGCGGCGTGATCTGGGCGACGATCTTCGGACTAGGGGGCTATTTCCTGGGGATCGCCTTCGAGACTTACGCGCGCCCCGTCGGAATCGGGGCGCTGATCTGCGCTGTCGTCGGCGCGGTTGTGGCGAGCCGCTTCGTCGCCCATCACGCCGAATCGCTGCGCGAGGAAGCCGAGAAGGCGTTGCCGGGGCCGTTGCTGGCGCCGCGTTAGGCGTGGCGTTCGGCCGGGCCGACCCACAGCCGCTGCCGCTGCGAACGCCGCAGAAAGTCGACGCTGACGGCGCGGTTGATGGTCTCGCCATCGAGCGCGCGGATGAGGTCGGCGACGCCCGTCACAGGCTTGCCGTCGAGCGCGAAGACGAGATCGCCGGTCAACAGCCCCGCCTGCGCCGCCGGCCCCGCCTGATCGATCTCGACGAGTTGCGCGGCATGGGTTTGCGTGAGGCCCTGCGCGAGCGCGATGCGGCGAGGGATCGGCGTCGTCGCGGCGGCGACGCCGACATACGCCCGCCGCACCCGGCCGTGGCGGGAGATCTCGCCAGCGACGAAATGCGCGGTGTTGGCGGCGACGGCGAAGCAGATGCCCTGCGCGCCCATGATGATCGCGGTGTTGATGCCGATGACCTCGCCGGCCGAGGAGACCAGCGGGCCGCCGGAATTGCCGGGGTTGAGCGCCGCGTCGGTTTGCACGACGTCCTCGATCCTGCGCCCGGATTTCGAGCGCAGCGATCGCCCGAGCGCGGAGACCACGCCGGCCGTGACGGTGGCGTCGAAGCCGAGCGGATTGCCGATCGCGATGGCGATCTGGCCGCGCTTCAGTTTTCCGCTGTCGCCGAGCTTGGCGGCGGGCAGCACGACGTCGGCCTCTACGCGCAAGAGCGCCAAGTCAGTGTCGGGGTCGTCGCCGAGCACGCGCGCGGTCAGTTGGCGGCCGTCGACCGTTGTCAAGCTGACGCTGCGCGCGCCGTTGACGACGTGGCTGTTGGTGAGCGCGAGCCCGTCGGGCGAGACGATGACGCCGGAGCCGGCGCCGCCGCGCACGTCGACCCGCACGACGCTCGGGCCGACGATATCGACGGCGCGGGTGATCGCGCGCGAATAGGCGTCGAGGGCTTCGTCGTCAGTGGTTTGCGAAACGGCGCCGGGGCCGAGGGACTCGGCGTCGGCGTTAAGGGCGAAAGAGAGATTGTCGAACATCCCGGCGATATGGGGGGCGGCGGGGGCGGCGCCAAGTCTACCGGGGCCGCTTAGGAACCATCGCCCCTCGGCTGGACCGGGATCAACAGCAATCGATAACCCGGAATTTCACGAAACGACGCGGCGATCTCGGGCTCGGCGACGGCCACGACCGCAGCGGCGACCTGGCCGCTCCAGAGTTGCGAGACGTCGCTGGTCACGCCTTCGGTGATCGACAAGTTGCTGGCCCCCGCCGCGGCGAACGACCGCTTCAACTGCTCGCCGGAGAGCGAGACGCCCGCGACAATGATGGGTTGGTCGTGGAGGTCGGCGACGCTTTTCACTTCCGGCTTGGCGAGCACGATCAGAACTTGCTGCGACGGCCCCGTCGGGCCGACGTTGGCGACTTGTGCGGGGCCGGTCCAGCCGATCATTGGTTTGCGAAGGCCGGCTGGTTGGCGATTGGGCGCGATCGCCGTCATCCCCGGCGGTTGCAGGCCCCTGTTGGCTCGGCGTTGGCGCGGCGGCCTCGGCTTCGGCGGCTGCGCTGGGTTTATCTGCACTTGGGGTGGCGGGGGGCGGCGATGGCGCCACGGCGACGCTGGGGCTTGGCTCGGGACCCGCGGCGTCGGGCTTTTCCGCGCTTGGGGCGGCGGCGGCCTGTTGCGTTTCAGACGGGGCAGGCGAGGGCGCAGCGACGACGCTGGGGCTTGGCTCGGGACCCGCCGCGTCGGGCTTTTCCGCGCTTGGGGCGGCGGCGGCCTGTTGTGTCTCAGACGGGGCAGGCGAGGGCGCAGCGACGACGCTGGGGCTTGGCTCGGGACGTACGGCCTCGGCCGCCGCCGGCGGCGTTCCGCGCTTGCGGCGGCGGCGCTTTGCGGCGTCTCGGAGGGGGTCGGCGGCGCGGCGGCAACGCTAGCGGTGGGGGTCGGCAGCACCTGTTGGGCCGCCTCGCCAGCGCGCTCGGCGCCGGGAGCCGGAGGCGTCGCGATCGCGCCGAGCGCATCCGGCGCTTGGTCGGGAGCCTTGCCGGCCGACGGCGTCTGAGACGTGGGCGGCGACTTGGCGCTTTTGACGGCGTCTTCGGAATTCTGCGAGATGTCGGCGAGCGGCGCCGACCGGGGCCGCGCCGTGCGCGCCTCTTCGTACGCCCGCGCAGAGGGATGCGCAGTTTTCTTCGCCAAGCGTGCGTTCAACAGGCTATGCGCTTTCCGCACGCCGTGTCGCTTCCCGTCCTCTGCAAGCGCGTGCGAGGTCGACGGCTTTTCTTTGTTTGGACTCGTAGTGTGCGGCGGCGAAAGTTTTATGCCCAGCCACGCTCGGCAGAATTCTCCGCACGGCAGGCCGTTGACTTCGACGTACACTTCCGCCTGAGCCAATGGGGACAGGACGAAAAATCCCACGGCGGCAATCGGCGCCAAGGCTTTTGATAGAATACTCATTCTAGACAACCTATTAGGAAAAATTGATTTTCCGGCTTGATTGATTGCATCGAGCCTAAGCCCGATCAAAGATGGAATGAGCTAAGTTCTAATTCGCTCTGCTGCTGCAGCTCCAAACGCCGCCGCAACATCATCGGTTCCAGAAAAAACGATGGAGATTTCGCTACTTTCCAGGAGACTATGTCCTGGCCGGCTCGAATGTCAAATTCGATCGGTCTTCAAAACAGTTGTCAACTTTCTTGGTTGGAGATCCCAAGGCACATTTGACGATTGCCCGCATCACGACGCTTGATGTCCTGTCCAACATTTGGAATTTGGACTTGGGCGACCCGCCTCACGCAAACTCCGTGCGGCCGATAACGCGCGGGCGGCGAGCGCGGGCGCGCTCACCGCCATGAACGCCAATCAAACGGCAGGCTACGCCACCGCCCTGATCGACGCCGCCACCTTGTCGACGATCTCGCCGATCTGCTCCTCGCTGATAATGAACGGCGGGGTCAATTCGATGCAGTCGCCGGAGAGGCGCAGCATGATGCCCTCCTCGTGGAACGAATGCTCCAACAACTTGTAGCCGCGAAGCCCGACGCTGCCGGCGATCGGCGCCAAGTCGATCGCCCCCGTCAGGCCGACGCAGCGGATGTCGAGCACGTTCGGCAGGCCCTTGAGCGTCATCAGCGCGTCGCACCATTTCGGCTCCAGCGTCTTCACCCGCTCGAACAGTTTTTCGTCGCGATAGATGTCCAGCGTCGCCAGCGCCGCCGCGCAGGCGAGCGGATGGCCGGAATACGTGTAGCCATGGAACAACTCGATGGCGTGCTCCGGCCCCTTCATGAACGCTTCGTAGATACCTTTGCGCACGATCACCCCGCCCATCGGCACGGCGCCCGAGGTGACGCCCTTGGCGAAGGTGATCATGTCGGGGATCACGCCGTAGCGCTCGGCGGCGAAGGCGGCGCCGAGCCGGCCGAAGCCGGTGATGACCTCGTCGAAGATCAGCAGGATGCCGTATTTGTCGCAGATTTCGCGCAGCCGCTTCAGATAGCCTTTCGGCGCCGGCAACACCCCCGTCGACCCCGCCATCGGCTCGACGATAACGGCGGCGATGGTCGAGGCGTCGTGCAGGCCGACGATGCGTTCGAGATCGTCGGCCAGATGGGCTCCCCATTCCGGCTCGCCTTTGGTGAACGCCTGATGCTCGCGCGAATAGGTCGTGGGCAGATGGTCGACGCCGGCGAGCAGCGAGCCGAAAAACTTGCGGTTGTTGACGATGCCGCCGACGCTGATGCCGCCGAAGCCGACGCCGTTATAGCCACGCTCGCGCCCGATCAGACGCTGGCGCGAGCCGGCGCCCGTGACGTTGTGATAGGCGAGGGCGATCTTCAGCGCGGTGTCGACGGCCTCCGAGCCGGAATTGCAGAAGAACACATGATCGAGATCGCCCGGCGCCAGCGCCGCGATGCGCGCCGACAGCGCGAACGCCTTGGGATGGGCGAACTGAAAGGTCGGCGAGAAATCCAGTTCCGCCGCCTGCTGCTGGATCGCGCGCACGATCGGTTCGCGATTGTGGCCGGCGTTGCAGCACCAGAGCGCGGCGGTCGCGTCGAGGATGCTGCGGCCCTCGGGCGTGTAATAGTGCATGTCCTTGGCGCGCGAGAGCAGACGCGGGCGCTTCTTGAAGGCGCGGTTGGGCGTGAACGGCAACCAGAAGGCTTCGAGGTCGTTGGGGACTTCGGCGCGGGCGACGGCGGACATAAGCGGCTCCTTGCGTGTGCTCGATTTCCTGAGCATTGACGTTGCGGCGCGGCGAAGTCCAGTTGTTCGGGTGTTCAAACCGTTCTAAATCTTGAACGCATGAACAAGGCCGAGGACAGACTGGGGGCGCGGCTGCGCGAGCTTCGCGGCCGGGCCGGGCTTTCGCAGCGGGAGCTGGCGCGACGGGCGCGGGTCTCGAACGGCGCGATTTCGACCATCGAAGCCGACAAAGTGAGCCCGTCGGTCTCGGCGCTGCGGCAAATCCTCTCGGCCTTGGGACTGTCGATGGGTGAATTTTTCGCGGATCGCGAGCCGAGCGGCGAGCAGGTCGTGTTTCGCGCCGAGGAATTGACCGAGATCGCCGGCGGCGCGGTGTCCTACCGTCAGGTCGGGGCCAATTTGCAGGGCCATGCCTTGCAGATGATCCACGAACGCTATCGGCGGGGCGCGCGCTCCGGCCCGCATCAGCTCTCGCATCAGGGCGAGGAGGCGGGGCTGGTCGTCAAGGGCAGGCTGGCGCTCGAAGTCGACGGGCGCCGCTACGAACTCGGGACCGGCGACGCCTATCGCTTCGACAGCCGCCGGCCGCACAGTTTCGCCAACGCCGGCGAGGGGGAGCTTGTCCTTGTGTCCGCCTGCACGCCGCCGACGTTCTGAGCGGCGCCCCGCCGCAGCGCGCGTCCCGCGATCTTGCGCGAACCCATCGGAGCAAACGGCTTGTAAAGCGCCGCCGTTGCCGTCAATCTTGGCCGGATCGAACCCAGCATCCGAAGACTCTCGGATGAAGTCAACAACAAGCGCGCGCCATGCTGCGGCGCTCCGCTCCCGGAGGCGCGTCTCGTGGCCAAAGCCCGGACTATGATCTGTCAAGGATGCTGGGCGCAAAAGCGCTTGCCCGTGCCATTACGGGGCGTCGCCTCGCTGCCGTTTCGGGCGTTCGGCATCAAGCCAAGCCGAATGAACCCGAACACCTGCTCGATGTGCGAGACGATGTTCGAGTGGCTTATGAAGGCCCGCCAGCTCTCCATCGATGCGACCGTATTGTTTGCGGATTTGCGCGGCTATACGAAGTTGTCGCAATCGGAGTCGGCGACGACGATCAGCGATATGCTCGACGCGTTTTACGATTGTTGCGCCGAAGCGATCTGGGAACATAGCGGACTGCTCAACAAGACGATGGGCGACGCGGTGATGGCGGTCTTCAATTTTCCGATCAAACGCGCCGACCACGCCGAGCAGGCCGTGCTCGCCGCGCGACTGATTCAGGATCATTGCAAGACGTTGCGCGCCTCTATCAACGGAAAGGACTCCGAAGGCCTGGCTGTCGGCATCGGCATCGATTGCGGCACGGTCAGTTTCGGCGAGTTCGGTCGCAGCCATCACGACATCACCGCGATCGGCACCGTCGTCAACCTCGCGGCCCGCGCGCAGGCGGCTGCGGCGGCCGGCGAGATCCTGATTACCGACGCCGTGCGGCGACGACTGTCGTCAGACTTGGGCGCCGGGCGCGAATATGCGCTCAAAGGTTTCGACGAGCCGGCGCGGCTCTATTCGGCTTGAGGCGTTCAAGCGCTCGACCTACGGCCCAAATCGAAGCCGGAAGATCACGGGCGATGACAGCGAAACTCTCCCGCAACAAGAGGGGCCCCCATGAATCGCTGGCGTCTCGCCGCAATCGCAGCGATCTGTCTGACAGCGCGGGCGCGCGCCGAAATCGCCATGTCGGGCGATTTCAAAGCCACAAAAGCCTGCGACGCGGTGCAATCGATCCGCAAGGGAACCAACCCCGGCGACATCAAGCTCGCGCCCGGCCACGCCTATCCGCTATTGGCCAAGAACCGGCCCGACGCCACGCACTATCGCGTCGCTGTGGAAGGCGCGAGCCCGCGGGAGCGCTGGGTCGAGATCGGCTGCGGCGAAGTCGCAGGCGTTTCGGCCCCCGCGGCGGCCGGCGGGGCGGCGGCGTCGGCCGCCGTCGCGGGCGACGCGACGCATGTGCTGGCGCTCGGCTGGGAGCCGGCCTTCTGCGAGGAGCATGGCGACAAGGCCGAATGCCAGCGCGAGACGCAGCAATCGTTCGACGCCACGCATTTCATTCTGCACGGCCTGTGGCCGCAGCCGATCGGCAATTTCTATTGCGGCGTGGACCGCAGCCTACAGATGGCCGACCGGCACAGCCATTGGTTTGAGCTGCCGGAGCCGGACCTTTCCGCCGCGACGCGCGAACGGCTGACGGCGGTGATGCCGGGCGTGTTCTCCGGCCTCGAACGCCACGAATGGATCAAACACGGCACGTGTTTCCACACCGACGCCAACGCCTATTTCAATCGCGCCGCCCAGTTGGTGGAGGCGGTCAACGCTTCGGCGGCGCAGGCTTTGTTCGAGAAGCGCATCGGTCAGCGCGTCAGCGCCGACGAAATTCGCGCCGCCTTCGATCAGACATTCGGGGCCGGCGCGGGCGAGCGCGTCGAAGTCCATTGCCAGGGCGACGGCGACGAGCGCGAAATCTCAGAGATCGTCGTTTCGCTGGCGGGCGACGTGAACGGCTCGGCGCCGCTCGCCGACCTCATCCGCGCCGCCCCCGCCGTCGACGCCAAATGCCCGAGCGGAATAGTCGCCGAAGCGGAGCGGTGAGGGCGGGGCCACTGACTCGTCATGCCCGGGCTAGTCCCGGGCATCCACGCGCGCCGCTTCTGCGATCGGCGAAGTTTGGCGCCAACGTTTCCGCGTCTTACACGAAAGGCGCCAAAACCCGACGACGTGGATGTCCGGGACAAGCCCGGCCACGACGGCGGTTGATTTCCCAGGCCGTCGGCGTCACATCGCCGTGAGCAAATGCGCGGCGCCGGAGAGGTCGGCCTTGCCCGGCGATTCCTCGACGTTGAGCTGCTTCACCACGCCGTCCTCGACCAGCATGGAATAGCGCTTCGAGCGCAAGCCAAGGCCGCCCATGCCGGCGTCGAACTCGAGGCCGAGCGCCTTGGCGAATTCGGCGTTGCCGTCGGCCAGGAACGTCACATGGCCGGTCGCGTTGGTCGCCTTGGCCCAGGCGTCGAGCACATAATGGTCGTTGACCGAGGTCATCGCGATCTCCGCCACGCCCTTGGCCTTGAACGCCTTGTCGTGCTCGATGAAGCCGGGCAGATGGTTCTTGTGACAGGTCGGCGTGAAGGCGCCGGGCAAGCCGAACAGCACGACCTTGCGGCCGGCGAAGAAATCTTCCGTGGTGACGGGAACGGCGCCGTCGGGCGTCACCTGCCGGAGCGTCGCATGCGGAATCTTGTCGCCGACCTTGATCGTCATGAGCGTTCCTCTACCCTGGGCCGGAACGGCCGGCTGACGGGATACACGATGAACGCAAGCTTTGCATCGCAGGCGGATACAATTCTTGGCGCCACGGTCGCCGCCGGCGTTCCCGGGATCGTGGCGATGGCGCGCGATCGGCAAGGCGTGATTTTCGCCGGGGCGGCGGGCGTGCGGCGGCTCGGCGCGCCGGCGCCGATGACCGCGGACACAGTGTTCTCGCTGTTTTCCTGCACCAAGCCGCTGACCGCGACGGCGGCGCTGCGGCTGGTCGAGGAGGGCCTGCTCGATCTCGACCGGCCGGCCAAAGCCTATCTGCCGGCGCTCGGAGAGATCGGCGTGTTCGACGGTTTTGATCGCGATGGCGCGCGCGAGATTGCGCCCGCCGAAGCGCGACATCACCGCGCGCATGTTGATGCTGCACACCGCCGGCTTCGGCTACGATTTCGCCAACCCCGTCATCAAACGGCTGCTCGACGAGGAACGGCTCACGCCGCACCGCACGGCGACTTACGCCGGCTTCCGCCAGCCGCTTGTCAACGAGCCGGGGACCGCTGGGAATACGGGCTCTCCCTCGACTGGCTGGGGCTTGTGATCGAAGCGGTCGCCGGCGAGCGGCTCGACGCGATGTCTGCAGGACCTTCGTGCTGGCGCCGCTCGGCATGAGCGAGACCGCGCACCGCCCGACGCCCGCGATGCGGGCGCGGCTCGCCTCGATGCACCAGCGCGAGGACGACGGGCGGCTGACGGCGCTCGACATGGGGCCGCGCGAGACGCTGGAGGTCGTCCCCGGCGGCGGCGGCATGTACGGCACGGTCGGCGATTACATGCGGTTTCTCGGGCTCTGGCTCAACGACGGCGCCGGGGTGCTGAAGCCGGAGACGGTCGCCTGGGCCGCGCGCGACGGGCTCGACGGAATGAAAGTTCAGCCGTTGCCGACCGTCGCGCCGCGTATTTCCGGCCCCATCGATTTTTTCCCCGGCCAGTCGAAATCCTGGGCCTATTCGTTTCTGGTCAACGACGTGGACGCGCCGACCGGGCGCGCCGCCGGTTCGCTCGCCTGGGGCGGCCTCGGCAATCTGTATTTCTGGATCGACCGCCGGAACGGCGTCGCCGGCTTCTGGGCCTCGCAACTGTTTCCGTTCATGGACCCGATTGCGCTCGGCGGCGCCCTCGCCTTCGAGACCGCGCTTTACGAGGGGCTTGCGCGCGACCGCGGGCGGCGGGCAGAGTGACGGTCATGCAGGACGCGCTCGCCAACATATCCCTCGGCATGACCGGCGAAGCCGAGGTTATCGTGACGCCCGAGATCACGGTCGGCGGCCAAGTGCCGGGGATGCCGATGGTCTACGGCACGCCGTTCATGATCCTGTTGATGGAGGTCGCCTCCGGCCGCGCCATCAAGGCGCATCTGCCGGAGGGTTTCGTGTCGGTCGGCAGCCACGTCGATGTCCGCCATCTCGCGCCCACGCCGCTCGGGCGGCGGGTTGTCGCCACGGCGCGGGTGATCGAGAAGACGCGCACGAGCGTGCTGTTCGCGGTTCAAGCGCACGACGGCGAGAAGCTGATCGGCGAGGGCCGGCATCGGCGCGGCGTCGTGGACGGGCGCGGGTTCGGGGAGACGCCATGACTCCCTTCAAGCTCCACGTCCCCGACGCCGACATCGCGGATTTGCGCGAGCGGCTGGCCCGCACGCGCTTCCCCGACGCCGCCCCCGGCGAGCCCTGGGCCTATGGCGCGAGCGTCGATTACATGCGCGATCTCGTCGCCTATTGGCGCGACGGCTTCGATTGGCGCGCGCAAGAAGCGCGGCTCAACGCCTTTCCCCAGTTCAAACAATCCCGCGACGACATCGACCTGCATGTCCTGCACGTTCCCGGCAAGGGGCCGAAGCCGATGCCGCTGCTGCTGCTGCACGGCTGGCCGGGCTCGGTGTTCGAGTTCCTCGATTTCATTCCGCGGCTGACCGACCCGGCGGCGTTCGGCGGCGATCCCGCCGACGCTTTCACCGTCGTCGCGCCGTCGCTGCCGGGCTACGGGCTGTCGTTCCGGCCGGGGCAGAAACGCTACGGCGTCGAGGAGATCGCGGCGTGCATGGTCGAACTGATGGGGTCGCTGGGCTATGAAAGGTTCGGCGTGCAGGGCGGCGACTGGGGCGGCATCACGGCGGGGGTGATGGCGGCGGCCTATGCGGACCGGTTGATTGGCGCGCATGTCAATTTTCTCGCAGCGCCGCGCGACCCCAACGCCGTCGTCGAACCCAACGCCGAACAGAAGGTCTATCTCGCCGACCTCAAGCGCTGGCTCGACGAGGAGACCGGCTATCAGGTCATTCAGGGCACCAAGCCGCAAACCCTGAGTTTCGCGCTGACCGATTTGCCGGCGGGCCTCGCCGCCTGGATCGTCGAGAAGTTCCGCGCCTGGACCGATTGCGGCGGCGACGTCGAAACGGCGCTGACGCGCGACCAGATGCTCGCCGACATCAGTTTCTACTGGTTCACCGGCGCCATCGGCTCCTCGTTCTATCCCTATTACTACCGCAGGCGGCGGAAGTGGCCGGTGACGGCCGAAACGCCGGCGACGGCGCCCGTCGGCTACGCGGAGTTTCCCAAGGAAATTCTGCGGCCGCCGCGCTCGATTGCGGAAAAGGTCTACACCAATATCCGCCGCTGGACGGTCTTTCCGAAGGGCGGCCATTTCGCCGCAATGGAGCAGCCGGAGGCGCTCGCGGGCGACGTCAGGGCGTTTTTCCGCGAGCTTCGCTAAAGCAAATCCGGCCGCCGCTCGCGCGTGATCCGCTCCGCCTCGTCGCGCCGCCAGCGCGCGATGCGGGCGTGATCGCCCGAGAGCAGCGCCTCGGGAATCTCCCGGCCCTCCCATTCGCGCGGGCGCGTGTATTGCGGATATTCGAGCAATCCGCCCTCGAAACTTTCGCTGGCGCCCGACTCGATCTTCCCCATCACGCCGGGTATCAGCCGCACGCAGGCGTCGAGCACCGCAAGCGCGGCGATCTCGCCGCCGGCCAGCACGTAATCGCCGATGGAAACCTCGATCAACCCGCGCGCTGCAATGATGCGCTCGTCGACCCCCTCGAAGCGCGGGCACAGCAAGATCAGCCCCGGCCCCGCCGCCCATTCGCGCGCGAACGCCTGCCGGAACGGGGCGCCGCGCGGGCTCATCAGCAGGCGCGGGCGGCCGTCGTCGGGGATGGCGTCGAGCGCGGCGGCGAGCACGTCGGCGCGCATCACCATGCCGGGGCCGCCGCCGGCGGGGGTGTCGTCGACCGCGCGATGGCGGCCGAGGCCGTGCGCGCGCAAATCCCTGGATTCCAGCGACCACAGGCCGCGCGCGCAGGCGTCGCCGGCGAGGCTCAGCCCCAGCGGCCCCGGAAACATCTCGGGGAAAAGGCTCAAAACGGTCGCGCGGAACATCGGCCCTTGTATCGCCGAAGCTGCTGTGGGGATAGGCGAAGCGCTTTCGCGGGGCCGCGGTTGCGCGATGGCGAACGATTGGGCATTTTCAGCTGCGGACGGGTTTGCCGTCTAGGGAGCCGCTATGTTGAAATTACCCGTCGCCGTCGCCGTCGCCGCGATTCTCGCGCCAGTCGCCGCCGCAGCGTTCGAAATCTCCAGCCCAGACATCGCCCCCGGCGCGAAGATCGCCGACGAGTTTCTATTTTCCGGGTTTGGCTGCACGGGCCCGAACATATCGCCTGCGTTCAAATGGTCCGGCGCGCCGGCAGGCACGAAGAGCTTCACGCTGATGATTTACGACCCGGACGCGCCGACCGGCAGCGGATTCTGGCACTGGGCGATGATCGACATTCCCGCCAACGTTATGGAACTTCCGCGAGGGGCCGGCGATCTCAAGTCGGGCAAGACGCCGGCCGGGGCGATCCAAACGCGCACCGATCTCGGCGTTCCCGGCTATGTGGGCCCGTGCCCGCCGGCGGGCGATCCGACGCACCACTACCACTTCATGCTCTTCGCGGTCGACGCGGCCAAACTTGGTCCCGACGCGAATGCGTCGGCCGCCTACGTCGGCTTCAACCTCCACTTCCACACTCTGGCGAAAACGGAGTTCGTCGCTGTCTACGGCCGCTAGCTTTTGCAGGAGGCCAACAAAAAAAGCCCGGCCGCGCGTCGCGCGGCCGGGCCTGAAAAATCGCGCCCCGATATCAGTTGCGGCGGTCGCCGAACATCATCAGCAGGAACTGGAACATGTTGATGAAGTCGAGATAGAGCTTCAGCGCGGCCGAAGATCGACTGCTTCTCCGCAACTGCCCCTGCGCCGCCGGCGTAGTAGCTCTCCTTGATCGACTGCGTGTCACATGCAGTCAAACCCGCGAAGATGCCGATGCCGAGCACCGACATCGCCCATTGCAGGCCGGTCGAGTGCAGGAAGATGTTGACCACGCTGGCGATGATCAGGCCGAACACGCCCATCATCATGAACGAGCCCATCGCCGAGAGATCGCGACGGGTCGTGTAGCCGTAGAGGCTCAGAGCGCCGAAGGCGGCGGCCGTCTCGAAGAACACGAGCGCGATCGAGGCCTGCGTGTAGATCGAGGAACATCGATCGACATCGACAGACCCATCAGCGCGGCGAACGCCAGGAAGGTCAGCCGCGCGCGGCGCTCGCCGACATCCGGTCGATGCCGGCCGGAGAGGCCGAACACGACCAGCAGCGGCGCGAAGATGATCACCCAGCGCAGCGGCGAGCGATAGATCGCCTGGCCGAAGCCGGTCAGGCCGACGATGTGGCCGGTGGCGCTCTCCACCACCGCCGCCTTGTAGGCGAAGAAGGCGACGAGCCCGGTCACGCCGAGGCCCAGGGTCATGTAGTTGTAGACGCCCAGCATATAGGCGCGCAGACCCTGGTCGATCGCGCCAGCCCCGGACCGGGCGACGCCAGCGCCTTAGCGCGCTGACGCAAAGCGGTCATAGTCGGACATGGAAACCTCTTCTACGCGGCGAGCGGACGCTTGCAGCTAGCGCGCGCCAGTCGCCTGGGGGACAATATGACTGCGCGGCGAGCGCCCGCGCAAGGACGCGACATCATTACATCGAGCGTTAGCTTAACGTCACTTCGTCTTGCCGTCCGGCCCGAACGTCGAGAGATAGGCGATGACGTCTTCGTCGTCCTTATCGCTCGGCAGGCCCGGGAACACCATCTTGGTGCGCGGGGACCTTGGCTTTGCGGGTTCTTCAGATAGATTTCTGAAGCGTCGCGACGTCCCAGGTGATCCCGGAGGATTTGTTGGCGTCGGAATAATTGTAGTCGGGATAGGTTCCCGCCTTGCGACCCGACGACCCCGTTCAGAACCGGCCCGACCGCGTTTCTCGCGCCTTCGCCGATGTTGTGGCAGGCGTGGCATTTCTTGAACACCTGCTTTCCGGCGCCGGGGTCGCCGTCGGCTCGCGCCGCAGCGCTTGCAGCGACCAAAGCGGCCGCGAAAACGGCCACGCGTGACGATGAATTTCACCCTGTCTCCTCCCATTGTGTTCGGCCCTCGAAGCGATCGCGGGGGCCTTGCAGAGTTGATACCATGCAGCCGCGAAGCGCGGTCTACGAGCCGCGACGGTCGCGTGCGGCCGAACTGGCCTCGCGCGCCGCTCAGCGGCTATGGTCGCGGCGGCTCGTCTTGGAGAACCGCCATGCGACGCTCCAGAAACCCAATTCGGCGACCGCCGCGTGCGCGCTCGAGGCCAAGCAAGGCCTCGTCGACGACGTGTTCCACAAGGTCGCCGACCGCTACGACCTGATGAACGACCTGATGTCGGGCGGCCTGCACCGGCTCTGGAAGGACATGCTGGTCGCCAAAGTCGCGCCGCCCCGCCATCGGCCCTACCGCCATCTCGACGTCGCCGGCGGCACCGGCGACGTCGCGTTCCGGGTCGCGCGCGGCGGGCGGCGCGCTGACGCGAGTCACCGTCGCCGACATCAACGCCGAGATGCTGCGCGTCGGCGAGCAGCGCGCGCGGCGGCGCCGCGAGGGCGACCGGCTCGAATTCGTCGAGGCGCAACGCCGAGGCGCTGCCGTTCGCCGACTTGACGCTTCGACGGCTATACGATCGCCTTCGGCATCCGCAACGTGCCGCGCATCGACGCGGCGCTGACGCGAGGCCTATCGCGTGCTGAGGCGCGGCAGCCGGTTCCTGTGCCTGGAGTTCTCCACGGTCGACGCTCCCGGGCTCGACCGCCTCTACGCCGCCTATTCCGACGCCGCGATCCCGGCGCTCGGCAGCGTCGTCACCGGCGACGGCGCGCCTTATCGCTATCTCGTCGAGTCGATCCGCCACTTTCCGACCCCCGAGCGCTTCGCCGACATGATCGCCGCGGCGGGTTTTGCGCGGGTCGGCTACGAGCGCGTCTACCGGGGGCGATCGTCGCCATCCACTCCGGCTGGAAGCTCTGAGGCTTGGCTTCGCTCGCTTCGATCGGTCAGGCGACGCGTCTCGTGCGC
>CAWIEP010000047.1:0-16798 GCA_963835115.1 uncultured Pseudomonadota bacterium | reverse complement strand
CTTCCCCTTTCAGCGCCTCGGCACCGACGTATCGAATCGCGGCGCGCTACGCTGTCTTTTGACATGTCGGATTAGGTGTTTGCCGCTGGAGCCGGCCATTGTCGGAGCCGCGCGCGTGAGCGGCGCAAGGCGACTTTCAGACTATCCCTGGTCGCGGCTCTGCGCTATCCGGCGTCGACATATCGGGGGAGGGGCGTATGCGGTTAAGCCAGATCACCGACGAAAACGGCAAGCGCGCGCTTGTGATCGACGGCGCGCGGAGAAAGCCGGCTGGTGAAGGGCGCGCGCACGACGCTGCAACTCGCCGAAGCCGCCATCGCCGCCGGAACCACGCTGAAGAAACTCGTCGCCGAGCGCGGCGTCGGCAAGCCGGTCGATCTCGCGGCGGCCTACAAGGAGGGCCGCGTGCTTGCCCCCGTCGATCATCCCGATCCCGCGCATGTCTATGTCACCGGCACCGGGCTCACCCATCTCGGCTCGGCCGAAGGCCGCGACAAGATGCACAAGAAGCTCGAAGACCCCGCCGCCGCTCACCGACTCCATGAAAATGTTCAAGATGGGCCTGGAGGGCGGCAAGCCCAGCAAAGGTCAGGAGGGCGTGCAGCCGGAATGGTTCTACAAGGGCGACGGCTCGACCCTGGTTGCCCCCGGCGGCGATCTCGTCAGTCCCGCCTTCGCGCTCGACGGCGGCGAGGAGCCGGAGATCGTCGGCGTCTATCTCATCGACGCCAGACGGCGCGCCGCGCCGGCTCGGCTTCGCGCTCGGCAACGAGTTCTCCGACCACGTCACCGAGCGGCAGAACTATCTCTATCTCGCCCATTCCAAGCTGCGCCCCTCGAGCTTCGGCCCGGAGTTGCTGCTCGGCGACCTGCCCGCCGACGTGCAAGGCGTCTCGCGCATCAAGCGCGGCAAGGCGGCGATCTGGGAAAAGCCGTTCCTCTCCGGCGAGCAGAACATGTCGCACTCGATCGCCAATCTGGAGGCGCATCATTTCAAATATGCGCTGTTTCGCCGCCCCGGCGATCGTGCATGTGCATTTCTTCGGCACCGCGACGCTGTCAGTTCTCTGACGGGATCAAACCGGAAAAGGGCGATGTGTTCGAGATCGAGGCGGAAGCGTTCGGTTTGCCGCTGCGCAACCGATTGACGATCGCCAAGCCGGCCAAGGTCCGCGTCGCGGCGCTCTGATGCGATTGCTGCTGACGGGCGCGGCAGGCTGGCTCGGCCGCCATCTGAAGCCGCGCCTGACCGAGCGCGGCCATTCCGTCGCCGGCCTCGACATCGCGCCCTCGCCGTGGACCGACGTCCAGGGGACGGTCGCCGACCGCGCCCTCGTCGGCCGGCTGTTTCGCGAAAACCGCTTCGAGGCGGTGATCCACGCCGGCGCGCTGCACAAGCCCGACATCGTGCGCTTTCCAGCCCGCGCGTTCGTGGACGCGAACGTGACCGGCACGCTGAACCTTTTGGAGGAGGCAGCCGCGGCCGGCGCCCGCTTCGTATTCACTTCGACCACTTCGCTGATGATCAGTCAGGCGATCCGCGCCGAGGAGGGCGACGCCGCCGTGTGGCTCGACGAACGCGCCGGCCCTTTGGAGCCGCGCAATATCTACGGCGTCACCAAGCTAGCGGCGGAAGGGCTTTGCCGCATCGCCCATCTCGAACGCGGCCTGCCCTGCATCATCCTGCGCACCGCCCGCTTTTTCCCCGAAGCCGACGACACTCACGCCGACATCGACGGCGCCAATCTGAAGGCCGACGAGTTCCTCTGCCGCCGGCTGTCGGTGGAGGATTGCGCCGAGGCGCATATCGTCGCCTTGGAGCGCGCGGCGGAGGTCGGATTTGGGCTTTTCGTGATCTCCGCGCCAACGCCGTTTCGGCGCGAACAGGCGGCGGCGCTCAAACACGACGCCGCGGCGGTGATCGCCAAGCTGTTTCCCGAGGCGCCGGCGCTTTATGCGCGCAACGGCTGGCGTTTGCCGGCGCGCATCGGCCGCGTCTATGACGCCGGGCTCGCCGAGCGGGTGTTGGGCTTTCGAGCGCGCACCGATTTCGCCGCGGTGCTTGCGGCTCTGCGGGACCGCGCGCCGCTGCCGTTCGCGCACGATCCCAATTTTGCGTCGCCGTCGGCGGCCTTCGGGCGCCCGTCTCAGTAACGGCTGTAGGGCGGATCCTGGTTGCAGTTATCCGCTCCGCCGCGGGCTAACGAACACGGCCCCGCAGCGCCGTCGATGACGCGTTCGACCTCGGCCCGTGCAGAAAAACCCATGCCGGCGGCGCCAGAAAAGCGAGCCGCGCCGCGTCGCTTTCCGGGCGGCGCCAGCGCGCCAGCGCTTGCGCCGCCCGGCTCGATAGCGCCGCGAAGCTCGACCCCGGCCGGTCGACCACCAAAATCGGCGCGGTTTCGGCGATTTCGCGCCAGTTCGCGCCAGCGGTGAAATTGCGCCGAGATTGTCGGCGCCCATGATCCAGACGAAACGCGCGCCGCTCGCGCGGAGCGCAGATAGCGCGAGCGTGTCGAAGGTGAAGCGCGAGCCGATCTCGCTCTCGAAGCCGGTCACGGCGATGCGGGGATCGTGGACGAGCGCGCGGGCGGCGTCGAGCCGGGCGCGCAGCGCCGCCAGGTCCGCGCGCGACTTCAGCGGATTGCCGGGCGTGGCGAGCCACCAGACGCGGTCGAGCCGCGCCTTGTTCAGCGCCAGCTGCGACGCCAGCAGATGCCCGCGGTGCGGCGGATTGAACGATCCCCCGAACAGCCCGATCGTCTGCCCCGCCCCGAACGGCGGCAGACGCACGTATCCCCCCCCGCGCCGCATGAACCCCTCTACGGGCGCCTACACCAAGACGCCGTGGCAGTGCTTGAATTTCTTGCCCGAGCCGCACGGACAGGGTTCGTTGCGGCCGGTGCGGCCCCAGGTCTTGGGATCTTGCGGGTTGCGACCCGCCGCCTCCTCCGACGCATCCTGATAGGCAGAAGTCGCCGCCGAGAACGCCGCATTGATCGGTTCGGTGATCGCGCCGAGTTCGGTCCCGTTCATGTGACTGACGGGATCGAGATGCTGGAACTGCATCGCCGGCGCCGCCTCCGGCGGCGGCTGGAAGCGCACCTCGATGCGCATCATCTGGGCGATCACCCCCTCGTGCCATTGCGTGATGAGGGTGCGGAACAGCTCGAACGCCTCGGACTTGTATTCGTTCAGCGGATCGCGCTGCGCCATGCCGCGCCAGCCGATCACCTGCCGCAGATGGTCGAGCGTCACCAGATGGTCGCGCCAAAGGTGGTCGAGCGTCTGCAGGATGACCTGCTTCTCGATATAGCGCATGGCGTCGGGCGAATTGCGCTCGACGCGCTCGGCATAGGCGGCGTCGGTCGCCTTGTGCAGGCGTTCGGCCATCTCCTCGTCGGCGATGCCCTCCTCCTTGGCCCAGGCGCCGACGGGCAGATCGAGGTTCAGCTTGGCCTGGACTTCCTGCTTCAAGCCCTCGATGTCCCACGCTTCGGGATAGGCGTCGGCGGGAATGTGTTTGGAGACGATGTCGTCGATGACGCCCGTCCGCATCTCCGCGATCGTCGGCTCCAGCGATTCCTGCGCCATCATCTTGCGCCGGTCCTCGAAGATGACCTTGCGCTGGTCGTTCATCACGTTGTCGAACTTGAGAATGTTCTTGCGGATGTCGAAGTTGCGCGCCTCGACCTTCTGCTGCGCCTTCTCAAGCGCCTTGTTGATCCAAGGGTGGACGATCGCCTCGTCCTCCTTCAGGCCGAGCCGACGCAGCATCGCGTCCATGCGCTCGGAGCCGAAAATGCGCATGAGATCGTCTTGCAACGACAGGAAGAATTTGGAGCGGCCGGGGTCGCCCTGCCGCCCCGCGCGGCCGCGCAGCTGATTGTCGATGCGACGGCTCTCGTGGCGCTCGGTGCCGATGATGTAGAGCCCGCCCGCCTTCACCGCCTTTTCCTTCAAATCGGTGACTTCGGCGCGGATTTCCGCCTCTTTCGCCGCACGCGCGGCCTCGGAGGCGTCGGGATCGACCTCCTGCTTGACCCGCATCTCGACGTTGCCGCCGAGCTGGATGTCGGTGCCGCGGCCGGCCATGTTGGTGGCGATGGTGATGGCCCCCGGCACGCCCGCCTCGGCGATGATGAACGCCTCCTGCTCGTGGAAGCGGGCGTTGAGGATGGCGAACGACTTGGACGCCCGCCCGGCCCGCGCCGCCTCGTAAAGCGGCTTCAGCGCGGCGGAGTCAGAGAAATCGATACGCTTGTAGCCGTGCAACTCCAGAAATTCGCCGAGTTGCTCGGACTTCTCGATCGAGGTGGTGCCGACCAGCATCGGCTGCAGGCGTTCGGCCGCCGTTTCGATCTCGCGCACGACCGCCTTCAGCTTTTCTTCGCCCGTGCGATAGACCTCGTCGTCCTCGTCGAGGCGCGAAATTGGCCGATGGGTGGGAATCTCGACGACGGTAAGCTTGTAGATCTCCTGGAATTCGTCGGCTTCGGTCGCGGCCGTGCCCGTCATGCCGGCGAGTTTTTCGTAAAGCCGGAAATAGTTCTGGAAGGTGATCGAGGCGAGCGTCACGTTTTCCGGCTGGACGGTGACGTGCTCCTTGGCTTCGAGCGCCTGATGCAGCCCCTCCGAATAGCGCCGCCCCGGCATCATGCGGCCGGTGAATTCGTCGATGATGACGACCTCGTCGTTGCGGACAATGTAGTCTTTGTCGCGCGAAAACAGCTTGTGCGCCCGGAGCGCCTGATTGACGTGATGCACCAGGGTCGCGTTGGCCGCCTCGTAAAGCGAGCCCTCCTTCAAAATATCCATATCGCGCAGCAGCGCCTCGGTGTGCTCGTTGCCGGCTTCGGTGAGGTTGACCGTGCGCTGCTTCTCGTCGATGTCGAAATCCTCGCGCGCCAGCTTGGGGATCAGCGTATCGACGGCGGCGTAGAGGCCGGAGCGGTCCTCCGAGGGGCCGGAAATGATGAGCGGCGTGCGCGCCTCGTCGACCAGAATGGAATCGACCTCGTCGACGATGGCGAACGCGTGGCCGCGCTGGACCATCTGCGACATCTCGTACTTCATGTTGTCGCGCAGATAGTCGAAGCCGAACTCGTTGTTGGTGCCGTAGGTGATGTCGCTGGCGTAGGCTTTCCGGCGCTCCTCGTCGTCTAGCCCATGGACGATGACGCCGACGCTGAGCCCGAGAAAATTGTAAATCTGGCCCATCCAGGCGGCGTCGCGACTGGCGAGATAGTCGTTTACGGTCACGACATGGACGCCGCGCGCGGCGAGCGCGTTGAGATAGACCGGCAGCGTGGCGACGAGGGTCTTGCCTTCGCCGGTGCGCATCTCGGCGATCGCGCCCTCGTGCAGCACCATGCCGCCGATCAGCTGCACGTCGAAATGGCGCTGGCCGAGGGCGCGCTTGGCGGCTTCGCGGACCGTGGCGAAGGCTTCGGCCAAAATATCATCGAGCGTCTTGCCGGCGGCGAGCGCGGCGCGGAACTCTGCCGTCTTATTGCGCAGTTGCTCGTCGGTCAGCGCCTGGATCTGCGGTTCGAGCGCGTTAATGGCGGCGATTTGCGGCCGATAAGCCTTGAGGCGGCGATCGTTGGCGGAGCCGAAAACCTTTTTTAGAACCGTGCCTAACATGAACGACCCTTCCGCCCCCGGGGCCAGGGAGACCCCACGCGCGCCCTCTGAAAAAGGCGCAAAGCCCAGGCGTCGCTGCGCCGCCCCGGGGCGGCGCTGAGATAGGCAGGCGGGCGCCCCTTGTCAACGAAAGCGGCAGCCGCGCGGCGCGCCGCGCGAAACCTATTCGGCTGAGGACGCGCCGCCACCTTGCCAAACGATGAACGGCTTCTTAGTCTTTAGTTAACGTGGATGCAGGGCGGCGCGCGCAAGTATCGCGTGTCGGATAGTCGACAATGAGCGCGTTGATCTCACGGATAATCTCTAGGCTCGTCCGCTTCGGCCAGCTTCGGGTGGAGTTTTTCGACGGCGCGGTGCGCCATTTTGGCGACGGCTCCGGGCCGCCGATCGCGATCCGTTTCGCCGATCGTTCATCGGTTTGGGAGCTCTTGCGCGATCCCGAACTCAAGCTCGGCGAACTCTATATGGACGGCCGCCTTCTCGTCACGCAGGGCGACCTCTACGACCTTCTCGCGATCGGCTCGGCGAATCTGTGGAAGAGCGAGGGGCTCGCCTGGATCAAGGTGATGGAGAAGGCCCGCGATCGCATCAGGGGCTTGAAGAGTCGCAACGATAAGCTGCGCGCGCGCAAGAACGTCGCTTCGCATTACGACCTCGACCATCGGCTCTACGACCTGTTCCTCGACGCCGACCGCCAATATTCCTGCGCCTATTTCGAGCATCCCGCCCAGACGCTCGACGACGCCCAGCTCGCCAAGAAACGTCATATCGCGGCCAAGCTGCTGGTCGGCGAACGCCATCGCGTTCTCGACATCGGCTGCGGTTTCGGCGGCATGGGGCTATATCTCGCCCGGCACACGAGCGCGAGCGTCTCCGGCGTGACCTTGAGCGAGGAGCAGCACGCGATCGCACAGAAGCGTGCGCAAGAAACCGGCCTCGCCGAGCGCGCGGACTTCCGGTTGCGGGACTATCGCGATGTGGAGGGGCCGTTCGAGCGCATCGTCTCGGTGGGCATGTTCGAACATGTGGGCCTCGCCCGGTTCGACGAGTTTTTCTCCAATGTCAGCCGGCTGCTGACCGACGACGGCGTGATGGTGCTGCACGCCATCGGCCGCAGCACGGGCCCAGGATACACAAACCCGTGGGTCGAGAAATACATCTTCCCCGGCGGCTATATTCCGGCCGTTTCCGAGGTCTTGCAGTCGATCGAAAAATTCGGACTTTTCGTAACCGACATCGAAATGCTGCGCCTGCACTACGCCGACACTTTGAAAGCCTGGCGCGAGCGGTTCAACGCGCGGCGCGACGAGGCGCGCGCGCTTTACGACGAACGGTTCTGCCGCATGTGGGATTTCTATCTCGCCGGCGCCGAGGCGTCGTTCCGGATCGCCGGCAACATGGTGTTTCAGATCCAGATCGCCAAACGGCAGGACGTTGTTCCGCGAACCCGCGAATACGTTGGGGTTCGCGAGGAGGCGCTGCGAAGGCTGGATTCGCCTTCGGCGGCTTCGCGGCGCCAAACGGCTTAGGCGCCGTCAGAACAGCGACAATTGCCGCGGTCCCTCGACCTCCGGCGTGGGCGGCGTGAACAGGTCGTTACGCAGCAGATAGGCCTTTTCACGAAAGCCGAGTTTGCGCGAAGCAATCTCGAAGCGACGGCCGATCATCCAGGCATAGGGGCCAGAGCCCGCCATGCGACGGCCCCATTGCGACTCGTAATCCTTGCCGCCGTGCATGGATTGCACCAGCGACAGCGTATGTTTGAGTTTTTCCGGGAAATTCACCGCGAGCCATTCGCGGAACAGTTCCCGCAATTCCAGCGGCAGCCGCAGCGTGACGTAACCGGCCTCGCGCGCCCCCGCGGCATAAGCGCGGGTCAGGATCTTTTCGATCTCGTCGTCGTTGACCGCCGGCACGATCGGCGCGGTCATCACGCCCACGGGTACGCCGGCGTCGGCGAGTTGAGCGATCGCCTCCAGCCGGCGCTCCGGCGTCGGCGCGCGCGGCTCCATGCGACGGGCGAGGTCGCGGTTGAGCGTCGTCACCGACACATAGACCTTCGCCAGCCCCTTGGCCGCCATCGGCGCCAGGATATCGAGATCGCGCGCCACCAGATTTGATTTGGTGACGATGCCGACCGGGTGGTTCGCGCGCGCCAGGACTTCCAGGATCGCCCGGGTGACGCGGTATTGCCGCTCGATCGGCTGATACGCGTCGGTGTTGGCGCCCAGCGCAATCACCGCCGGCCGGTACTTCGGCGCCGCCAGCTCACGCTCCAACAGCGCGGCGGCGTTCTCCTTGACGAACAGCTTGCTCTCAAAATCCAGCCCCGCCGACAGACCGAGATAGGCGTGTGTCGGGCGGGCGTAGCAATAGGCGCAACCGTGCTCGCAGCCGCGGTAGGGATTGATCGAGCGGTCGAACGAGATGTCGGGCGACTCGTTGCGGGTGATGATCGTGCGCGGCCGCTCGAACGTGACCTCGGTGCGCAACGGCGCGACCTCTTCCGCGGTCCAGCCGTCGTCCCAGGCGTCGCGCTGGAGCGTCTCGAAACGGCCGGTCGCGTTGGACGGCGCGCCACGGCCGCGCCGCGGCTCCGACCGCGCGAGTCGATCGGCGAATTTGAGCCCGACCTCCCGAGCAATCGCCCCGCGACGGTCTTGAACGCGAGGGTCTTGGCTGACGGGGTCTCGGGAGAGGGGCGGCGAAGAGGCGGCGCGCATTGGGGCGTTCCAGAACAAAAAGTGAACATTTAGATAGGGCCCTCGTCGAGTCGCGTCAAGAGCTCGCGCGAGCGGCCGGCCGGCCCTGACTGAATAACGCAACGTCAATCGCAACGCAGACAAATTCGACTGCGTTGCGTATATCGCTGTGCACGGCTATAGAATCTACCAAGCATCTCCGGACGGCGATGAGCGAAATTTACCAGCGATACATTCCGCCGGAAGCGCGGCGATTGTCGGCGACGGCGCCGATCCCCTGGCGTCGCGCCGCGGCGCTTTTCGCCGACGCGCGGTTGCGGTTCGCCACGCTGGTCGCCGCGCCCGCCCTGGCGGCGACGGTCTATTTCGGTTTTGTCGCTGCGCCGCAATATGTCTCGCATACGGAATACATCGTTCGCGGCGTCGACGAGCACCGCGCGTCGGGCTTTTCGGCGCTGCTCAACACGTTCGGCGTTTCCCGCGCCGCCGACGAGATTTCGGCGATCGAAAGTTTCCTGAAGTCGCGCGAAGTTTTGGGGACGCTGAACGCGCGCATAAACTTGCGCGCCGTTTACGGATCGCCGGCCGCCGACGCGCTGTCGCGCTTCCCCCGCTTCTGGGAGCGCTCCTCCTTCGAAAACCTCTACGCCTACACACGCTCGTTCGTCACTGTCAGCAAAGACGCCGCGACCGGGGTCACCAGCCTCGACGTCGCCGCCTTCGATCCCCGCGACGCCAAGACGATCGCCGACGCGATGTTGGCGGCGGCCGGCGACATGGCCAACCACCTCAACGCGCGCGCTGAAGCCGACATGATCGATTCCGCGGAAAGCGAACTCGGCGAAGCGCGCGACGACGTCGTCAAAACGCAAGGCGAACTCACCGCCTTCCGAGATCAGACCCTGCTCGTCGATCCGCTCGCCTTCGCCGGCGCCATGTTGAGCGACATCGGGTCGCTGTCGCTTGAACGCGCCCGCACCCAGGCGGAGATCGCCGAGGCCGAAACTCTCTCGCCCAACGCGCCGGCGCTCGACTCGCTGCGGGCCTCCGCCGACGCGCTCGACCGCGGCGTGGAGGAAGAGCGCGCCAAGCTCGCCGGCGACAATTCGGCGCTCGCCAGCAAAGTCGCCAATTACGAGCGGCTCAGCCTGTTGCGCGATCTCTCGCAGAAGCGTTACGCCGCTGCGCTGGTTTCGCTCCAGGGCGCCGAGAGCGAGGCGCAGCGCAAGCGCATCTATATCGAGGAGATCGTCAGCCCGAACCTGGCCGACGAGCCGACCCGGCCCGAGCGTTTGCGCGAAATCGTCTCCGTCAGCGTCGTCGGCTTCCTCGCCTTCGCCATCCTGTGGATCCTCAGCGTGGGATCGAAGGACCACGCACAATGACGACGCCCGCCCGCGTGCGAAACCGCCGATGATCTCCGATCCCCTGCGCGTCAACGAACTCGAATTGCAACCCGTCCACTCGAAGGGCGAACTGGTTGTCGACAATTGGTGGCGGCCGGAGCCGGCGCCGCTGTCGGCACATTGGCGCCGACGCTATGGGCTGGAGTTTTTCGCGCTCGCGCTGCCGCTGGCGCTCGGCGTGATCTATCAATTCGCGATCGCCGCGCCGCGCTACGTCTCGGAATCCGAGTTCATGGTGCGCACGCTCGCCTCCAACGACATGGGCAATCTGGCGACGCTGCTGACCGACCAGAAGGTCACCCGCGCCAGCGACGAAACCTACGCGGTCAGCGAATATCTGACTTCGCGCGACGCCGTCGACGCGCTCGCCGCGCAGGACGGCCTGAAGGCCATGCTGTCGCGCCCGCAAGGCGATTTCATCAACCGCTTTCCCAACATGTTTTCGCGCGACACGCGCGAACAGCTCTATCGCCACTTCCAGAATTTCGTCGACCTCTCGGTCAGTTCCGACAGCGGCATCGCGCGGCTGCGCACGATCGCCTTCACGCCCGACGACGCGGCCGCGCTCAACAAGGCGTTGCTCAAGAACGCCGAGGCCTTCGTCAATCGCCTGAACGGCCGGGTATTCGACGATTCGCTGAGCGTCGCCGCGCGCGAGGTCGAGGCGGAGAAGGCGAAGTTCGCCAATATCGAGACGCGTCTCACCGTCTATCGCAACGCCGAGAACGTCCTTGACCCCAACAAGGAGGTCGCCGACGTGCTGACGCGCATCGGCGCCCTGATGATCAAACTTTCCAAAGCCGAGAGCGATCTCGCCGAGACGACGACGCTGGCGCCGCACGCGCCGCAGATCGCGGGGCTCGCCAGCGAAGTGGCGGCGCTGCGCGATCAGGTCGCGCGCGAGCGCCTGCGGCTCGCCGGCCAGCACAATTCGCTGTCGACCAAATTCGCCGAGTTCGACCGTATCATGCTCGACCGCGCGCTCGCCTCCAAACAGCTGGAGGCGGCGCTCGCCGAATATGCCAAGGCGCGTCAGGATCTGTCGCGCCAGCATTTCTATTTGCAAACTGTGGTTGACCCGGAAACCCCGGACCAGCCCGCGCTGCCGCGCCGCTTTCTCAACATCGCGCTGATCGGCGCGGTAAGCCTCTGCGGCTATTCGATCCTGCGCGCGCTTTTGAAGAACGTGCGCGAGCACGTTCCTTGACCCTGCCGGGCCGCGTCGCGCTGAACTGGCTGCGCCGGCGGCCGCGGGATTTAGGCGAGCCCGGCCGCCCGCACGGGGGACGCAAGGTCGTCATGCAAGGGATCGTCAAGGACTATCGCACCGCCGTCGGCGTCCGGCGCGTGCTCGACGGCGTCTCCTTCGAGGTCGCGGCAGGCGAGAAGATCGCGGTGCTCGGCAAGAACGGCGCCGGCAAATCGACGCTGGTGAAAATCATCGGCGGCGTCGAGCCGCCGACCGCCGGCTTCGTCGCGCGCAATCTGTTCATGTCCTGGCCGATCGCCTTCGCCGGCGGCTTCGAGGCGTCGATGAGCGGGCTCGACAACATCCGCTTCATCGCCCGCATCTACGACGTGCCGATCGCCGACGCGGTCGCCTTCGTCGACGATTTCGCGGAGCTTGGGCGCCTGCTCTATCTTCCCGTAAAAACCTATTCCTCGGGCATGCGGGCGCGTCTGGCGTTCGGGCTTACGCTCGCCGTCGACTTCGAGTGTTTTCTGGTCGACGAAGTGATCTCGGTCGGCGACGCGCGCTTCCAGCAGAAATGCTACGACGCGCTGTTCGTGCGCCGCCGCCATTGCGCGATGATCCTGGTCAGCCACGACGCGAATATCGTCAGGCAATATTGCAACAAGGCGCTGATCCTTAAATCCGGGCGCGGACGAGTCATCGAAGACCTCGATTTCGCCTTGCAGATTTACAGCACGCTTTGATGCGACCGCGAGCGACGCCCCGGGAACTGAAAGTCCTTTACATCAGCGACAGCTTGGGAACGCCAATTCATCCGCGCGGCATCTTCAACTTCAGCGTGTCGCTGGTCGAGATCCTCAACGAGATGGGCGCGCGCGTCGACCTCGTGGTCGAGGGCGGCTCGGATTTCGGGCTCGAAGGCCGCTTCGGCGCGCTCGCCGATGAGGCGCCGGACGCGGTCAACGCCGTGCGACTGGCGGAGGTGCATCGCTATTTCAGCTTCGGCGTCTTCCGCTTCCGCTGGAACTATAAGAGCCGCCATTACCAGATGATGTTCGCCGTCGCGCGGCCGTGGCTGCGATTGGGACTGGCGTTGCGCGACCTCCTCGGCCGCCACGCGGCGACGCCGATCGAGAACGACGCACGCCAAGTCGATTTCGTGCCGGAGAAGAGCCAGCACCTCAACCTTTTCCGCTTCCTCATCGTCAAGCGCGGTTTCTATTCCTCGTCGATGTCGCGCGCCAATCTCGGCATGGCGCCGCCAGTCCTCGACGCCGCCGGCTACGATCTCGCGATCGTCGACACGCCGCATTTCCTGAGGATCGAGGGTATTGGTCCGGAGCGGATTCTTGCGGTCCTGCACGACCTCATTCCGCTTCGCGATCCGACCATGGACTCGAACTGGCGCTATTTGTTCATGCGCAAGCTCGAGGCGACGTTGGCGATGCGCGCCCATCTCGCGTTCGTGTCGCGCCACACGCAGCGTGAATTCCGGGCGGCGTTCCCGCGCCACGCCGCTTCGCGCGAGTTCATCATCTATCCCGCGATCCGTCAGGCGCTGATGCGCGACGCCGAACGGACGGCGGCGCCGCAGGCGCGCGCGGTTCCGCCGTCCGCAATGGCGTGGGGCGAAGTCGACGATCCGCCGCCCGGCAGGAAGGACAAGAAAGCAAAGCCCGACCGGGCGCCGCCTCGGGGCTTCGATCCCGCCCTGCCCTACTTCGTCACCGTCGCTTCCGACGAACCGCGCAAGAACATCGCCACCATCGTGCGCGCGTTCAACTCGGGCCTGCGGGGGCGCGCGAACGTCGTCATTCTCGGCGACATCGACGCGCGACGCCATCAAACCGGCCCCGACGCCAACGTCTATTTCCCCGGTTACGTCAGCGAGACCGACAAGCTCGCCTTTTTTCGCAACGCCCACGGCGCGGTGTTCGCCAGCTTGAGCGAAGGCTTCGGCATTCCCATTGTCGAAGGCGCGGTGTTGGGGCTGCCGGTCATTTGCTCCGACATCGACGTGTTTCGCGAGGTCGCGGGTGAAAATGCGTTCTATTTCGACCCGCGCTCGCCGGCCTCGCTCGCCAGCGCGGTAGAGCAGGCGCTCGCCGACGCCGAGGCGGCGCGCGAGCGCGCGGCGGCCTTGCGGCAATGGGCGCTCGCGCGTTTCTCGCAAGCCGCCGTCGGCGCCAACGTGCGGATCGCGCTCGCCGAAATGGGGCTGGCGCCCTAAATCTCGCCGACTTGCGCGATCATAGCCGCGGCGCCGGGACGGCCCATTTTGCGGCGGGCGAGAAATCGGTTGCGGCGCCTGAGCGTCGCCCGCCCGTGGCGGCGCCCGATCGGAGCGCCGCCCGGCGCGCGGTCGATTTCGTATTCGTCGTCGGCGCGCTCGACCAGCCGGGACAGGCCCAGCGCCGAGGCCCAGCGCCGCCACAGGGCGCGCGCGGCGTCTTCGCTGTCGCATTGGGCCAGCGTCACGTCGAGATCGGGATCGGCGTGGACGAGGCGCACACAAAACAGAAAATCGGTCGCCTCGGCGACCAGCACGGCGAGCGCCACCCCGCAATACTGGCGCGGCTCCAGGCCGACCCGCATCTCCACGCCGCCGACGCGGCGCGCGATGACGATACGCTCGCGCGACACCTCGACGCAGCGCCGCCCGCCATCGGCGCGCGCGTCGAACGCCTCGATTATGGCCGTCATCGTCATACCGCCGCCCCCAAATCGCCCCACATCGGCAAGATGCGGCGCCAGGCGCCACAAGCCGCTAATGCGGGGGCTCAGGAACGGGTGTCCACCGTCGTTTTCGGAGGTCAATGCTAGCGGGGCGCAAAGGAAATGCGCCGCATTTTATCTTTCGCAGCGTCAGACGGCCTCGCGCAGGGCGCCGAGGCCGAATTGCGCGGCGAAGAACGCACGGTAGGCGCCGTCCTTGGCGATGAGTTCGTCGTGCGAGCCGCTTTCAACCGCGCGGCCGTCCTCGATCACATAGATGCGGTCGGCGCCGATGATCGTTTGCAGGCGATGCGCGACGACGATCGTCGTGCGGCCGCGCCGCAGCGCGTCGAGCGCGCTCTGCACCTCGCGCTCGGATTCGGAATCGAGCGCGGCGGTCGGCTCGTCGAGCAGCAGGATCGGCGCGTCCTTCAGCAGCGCGCGAGCGATGGCGATGCGCTGGCGCTGGCCGCCGGAGAGTTGCAGGCCCTGCTCGCCGACGTTGGCGTCATAGCCGTCGGGAAAGCGCATGATGAAATCATGCGCGTTGGCTTTGCGCGCCGCTGCTTCGATCTCGCCTTGGGCCGCGCCGGGGCGTCCGAGCGCGATATTGTCGCGGATCGCGCCGCGGAACAGGAACACGTCCTGCGAGACGAAGGCGATCGAATCGCGCAAAGACGCGAGATCGACTTCGCCGGCGTCCTGGCCGTCTATCGTGATGCGGCCGGAATCGGGCGCGTGAAACCGCTGGATGAGGCCGAGAATTGTCGATTTGCCGCCGCCTGAGGGACCGACCAGCGCCGTTGTCTGGTCGGGCTCGGCGACGAGTTCAAGACCACGGATCACCGGCTGACCGGGTCGGTAGCCGAATGCCGCCCCCTCCACGCGCACCCGCCCGCGCCGGACCTCCAGCGCCGGCAGGCCATGGGTCGAGGCGTCCTTCAGCGGCGCGTCCAGCACTTCATAGATGAGCGAGGCGCCAACGAGGCCGTTCTGCACGTCGACGGGAAAGCGGCCAAGCCGTTTGGCCGGCTCGTAGGCGAGCAGCAGCGCGCCGAGGAAGGAGGCGAACGCGCCGACATCGGCGTGCTGCACGGCCACGCGCCACGAGCCGTAGAAAATGGCGAAGGCGATGGCGAAGCCGGCCAGCGTGTCGGCCATCATCGTGGCGAGGCCGCCGCCGGCGGCGATGCGGTTGGCGGAGCGCTCGACGGTGCGGATCGCGGCGAACATGCGCTCGCGCATCACCGATTCCAGGTTAAACGAGCGCACGATGCGCGCGCCGAGCACGGTTTCGCCCATCGTCTGCACGATCAGCGTCGAGCCGTCGTAGGAGCGCTTCGAGAATTTGCGCACGCGTCTGAGGATGCGGCCGATCACGAGAACGGCGATCGGCAGCACGCACAAGGCGCCCGTCGCCATGCCGGGATCGCGTTCGAACATCACGAAGACGAGGCCGAGAACGGAAACGAGGTCGCGCGCAAAACCCTGAACGACCAGTTGCAGGCAATCGCGGACGCCATTGGCGGCGAACGCCAGACGCGCTACGAACTCGCTGGAATGTCGGTCCTGGAAATAGCCGATGTTCTGCTTCAGCAGCCGGTCGAACACCCGCTTTTGCGCGGTGGCGACGATGCGGTTGCCGATGCGCGACAGCACCACCTGCGAACCGTAAGTCGCGGCGCCGCGGAGGAAAAACAGCCCCAGCGCCTCGACCGCCAGCAGTCGCATCGGTCCGAGCGCCGAGGCGTTGATCATTCCATTGAGCACAGGGCGCAGCAGCCAGGCGACGCTGACATTGGCGGCGGAGATCAGCGCCAGCAGAATGGCGGCGAAGATATAGCCGCGCACATGGTCGCGGCCGAACTCGCGGAGGAGCCGCCAAAGCACGGCCAGGCTTGAAAAATTCGTGTCAGGCCGGTCCCTCATCGAACTCGGCTCTTACACGGGTGCGCCGGACGCCGCAATTTGGCCGCGGACGTTCGGCCTCTCAGCGACGTCCCATCGGTCCGGCCATCGGCCGCGAGAGGGTTCGCGGGCGCTTGTATTCGACAACGACCGCACGGCTGCGGCCGTTGACGAGCGTCGCGCGGCCGCGCGTCTGGGCTTGCTGACGCGAGAGCGCCGCGCGCACTTCGTCGACCGGAACGCCCATCAATTGGGAGGCGATTTCGGCGCGCGCGTTCACGTCCGGAGCCATCGCTTCCGCCGCGATCAGCGCCTCGTCGAGGGTGGGCGGCTCTTTACGAACCCGCCGGGTCCCCCATTTCGTCTTCCACGTCGTGTTCATTGCGTTCCTGCTTCGGATCGCCGGTGGCCGCGGCAGACCTATCTCTCACCCGGTATAACGCTATTGCTGCACCGCAACAAGGAACATCCGCTCACGTACAATCACTTTTGATCGCAGTCGTGACGCCATTATGACCGGCGCGCGGCGCTTTGATGTGACAGCGACGCCTTGCGCGAGCCTCGCCTGCGACGCCGCGGGCCGGGATTCGTCCTTTAACGCAGTCATGATTCGTATGTTCCCGGCAGGATACGGGGAAAGACTCGCGGTTCAAGTCCGGCGCGAGAAAACCGGAAAGGGTTAACCAGCCGCAGGGTCCGATTTTTCGCCGCCGGATTTGCGAACGATTCAGCTTGTCGCCGCGAGATCGAGGGCGCGCGAGGCTAAAGCACCTTGCCCGGATTCATCAGGCCCAGCGGGTCGAGCGCGGCCTTCACGCGGCGCATCACGTCGAGCGCCGCGGGATCTTTTTTGCGCGCCAGCAACTCGCGTTTCAATCGCCCGACGCCGTGCTCGGCGGAGAACGAACCCTGATATTTTTCCACAATGTCGTGCACGACCTCGTTCATGCCCTCCCAGTCGTCAAGAAACGCCGCCTTGCCTACGTCGAGCGGCTGACTGACATTGAAGTGGATGTTGCCGTCGCCCATGTGGCCGAACGCCACCACACGCGCGCCCGGGGTGCGTCGAATCACCGCAGCGCCGGCTTCCGCCAAAAACGCCGACACGGCGCCGATCGGCACGGCGACGTCGTGCTTGATCGAACCGCCCTCGAATTTCTGCACATCCGAAATGCTTTCGCGCAGCGACCAGAACGCCGCGCGCTGCTCGCCGCTGGCGGCCAGCG
>CAWIEP010000046.1:0-69067 GCA_963835115.1 uncultured Pseudomonadota bacterium | reverse complement strand
CGGCCAGCAGAATATCCGCGTCAACGCCATTTCGGCCGGCCCGATCAAGACCTTGGCCGCCTCCGGGATTGGCGATTTCCGCTACATTCTGCGCTGGAACGAGTATAATTCGCCGCTGCGGCGCACGGTGACGATCGAGGAGGTCGGGCGGTCCGCCGTCTATCTGCTGTCGCCGATGTCGCTGGGCGTGACCGGGGAGATTTTGCATGTCGACGCCGGCTATCATGTCGTCGGCATGAAGCATCCGGATGCGCCGGACGTGACGGTCGGCGGTAACTCCGCATAGCCCGCGGCCGTCAACGCGCCGTCTCCAGCCAGGCGAGAAGTTGTGCGAGCCGCTCCGGGCTCGCGCGCGCCGCCGTCTGGCGCACAATGTCGAGGATCGTCACTTTTTGCAGGCGTTCGCGATAGAGACGCTCGGCCTCCCAAAAGGCCGCCGCAATCCCGCACGGCGTGGCGTCGTCCTTGTGTGAGGGACAGGGGCCGCGGCGGCGTATTTCCTGGCAGCGGAACTGCGGACCGTCGCCGTCGAGCGCCGCTCTTACGTCCCACAGGCTGATCTCGGAAGCCGGCCGCTGGAGGCAGTAGCCGCCGTTGGGGCCTCGCTGCGAGCGGACGAGCCCCGCGCGGGCGAGCGCCTGCATCTGTTTGGCGAGATAAGGGGTCGGCAATTCGTGAAATTCCGCGAGCGCGGCGACGCTCAGCGTCCGACCCGGCGGCAACGCGGCCAATACCGCGCAAGCGTGCGCCGCCCATTCGATCCCTTCGCTCAAAGCCATTGCGTCGCGATATCATATAGGATATTCCGGATACAAATTATCTGGAATAGGAGGCGCGCATGTCTCAGGCCATGGAAACTTTCGTCGTCGGCGGCGGTATCGCGGGGCTCATCGCCTCGATCGACCTCGCGCGCGGAGGGGCGCGGGTCAAACTGTTCGAAAAGTCGCCGGCGCTCGGCGGCCGGGCGCTAAGCCGCGAGACGGACGGCTTCGTTTTCAATCAGGGTCCGCATGCGCTGTACAATGGCGGCGTCTTGCGCCAGACGCTCGCCGAATTCCAAGTGCAGACGTCGGGCGGCCCGCCGCCGTTTCGCCAGCCCGCGGCGCTTTGGGGCGACAAGCGCTTTCCCCTGCCGCTCAATTTTCGGACCATCCTCGCCGCCGCGCCGCTCAGTCTTGCCGAGCGCTGGCGGTTGCTGTCGTTCTTCCTCTCGATGGCGCGGCTCGATCTGGCGCCCTGGCGCGGCCGGCCGCTCGCCGAATTCACGGCGCCTCTGCCCGCCCGCCTGCGCGACATGATGCATGCGCTGATGCGCGTCACGACTTATGCGCACGCGCCGGATCGTCTCGACGCCGCCGCCGCGCTGGCGCAATTGCGGATGGGCGGGCGCGGCGTCACCTACCTCGACGGCGGCTGGCGCGTGATCGTCGACGGGCTCGCCCGCGTGGCGAGGCAAGCCGGGGTGGAGATCCGTCTCGACGCGCCCATCGCGAAGATCGAACGGGCGGACGGCCGCTGGCGCGTCGGCGGACTCATGGCTGATGCTGTCGTGCTCGCCGCGCCGCCCGAAACTTGCGCTTCGCTGCTGCCCGTTTCCAAGTCGCTCGCCGCCGCTGCGCGCGACGCCGTGCCCATCCGCGCGATTTCGCTCGATTATGGCTTGCGCCGTCTTCCGCGCCCGCAGACGACCTTTGTTCTCGGCGTCGATGCGCCGCTCTACTTTTCCGTTCATTCCGAATCCGGCCGTCTGGCCCCGAACGGCGGCGCGCTTTTGCACGCCGCGCGCTATCTAGGCCCGGAGGAGGCGGTAGGCACGCGGCTTGTCGAGGAGGTCCAAGCGTTTGTCGGCCGCCTTCAGCCCGGCTTTGAACGCGAAATCGTGCATTCGAACCGCCTGCTGGGGATGCCGGTCGCGTTCGACACGCCGCGCGCCGAGCGCGGCGGCCGGATGGCGCCGGTGAGCCTCGACGATGCCCCGGGTGTGTTTATCTGCGGCGATTGGGTCGGCGAAGGCGCGATGTTATCGGACGCCGCGGCGAAATCCGCGCGCAAGGCGGCGGCGGCCGCTCTGACCGGCGCCAAACATCGCGTGGCCTCGCCGGCGGCGGCCTGAACGGCGGCCGCCTCGCGGTTGACTCGGCTGTTCGCCGGCCGTCACAGCCGCCAGCGTCTCGGCGATTGCGATTCTCACCGTCGCGGAGCCGTTGCTACTTCTCGACGAACGCTTTTTCGATGACGAAATCGCCGGGCTCGCCGGTGTTTCCCTCCTGCAACCGGCGTGCGGAAAAGATCGCCTTGAGGTCGCCGATCATCGCCTCGCTGCCGCACAGCATGAAGCGGTCGGCCGCGGGGTCGAAACCAGGCAGGCCGAGGTCGGCGTGCAGCCGGCCGCTCCCGAGCAGCGCCGAAATACGGCCGCTGTGGCGGAAGGGTTCGCGGGTGACGGTCGGGTAGTAGGTCAGTTGCCCCGCCGCCAATTCGCCGATCAACTCGTCCTGCGGCAGGTCCTGCGCGAGGTAGTCGCTGTAAGCGAGGTCGCGAACAAAGCGAACGCCGTGCACGAGAATGACGCGTTGAAAACGCTCATAGGTCTCCGGGTCCTTGACGAGGCTGAGATAAGGCGCAAGCCCCGTGCCGGTCCCGAGCAGAAACAGGTTGCGGCCGGGCTTCAGATTGTCGAGCACCAGCGTGCCCGTCGGCTTGCGCCCCACGAGAACTTCGTCGCCGGCGCTCAAGTGCTGCAAGCGCGAAGTCAGCGGTCCGTCGGGAACTTTGATTGAGAAAAACTCCAGCCCGTCTTCGTAAGGGGCGCTCGCCAGCGAATACGCGCGCAGCAGCGGCTTGCCCTCGGCGTGAAGCCCGATCATCACGAATTGGCCGCTGCGAAAGCGCAGGCTCGGGCTGCGCGTCGTGCGGAAGCTAAACAACCGCTCGGTCCAATGGCGTACGTTAATCACGCGTTCGGTATGGAAGTTGCTCATAACCTCGCCGTCTCCTAGTGATAAGCATGTAAGCCACCGGCGTTCGGACGGCAATGATTTGTGTGCGCTGCACAATGTCGCAGGGAGCGGCAGGCTGCGCTTGACCTTGGCTGCGCCGCGCCGCACAAAAAGGTCCGAGGGGATTTGCATGGATATCGCCGGATTTCTCGCGCTGATGGACTTCGAGCCGGCCGGCGCCGACCGCTGGATCGCGCACTCGCCGGATAACGGCTGGAAGCGGGTGTTCGGCGGCCAGGTCGTCGCCCAGTCGCTCATCGCGGCCGAGCGCAGCGTCGAGGGCCGCGCGCCGCATTCGCTGCACGCCTATTTCATCCTCGGCGGCGATCCCACCGAGCCGATCGATCTTTCAGTCGAGCGGGTGCGCGACGGACGCAGCTTTTCGGTCCGGCGCGTCGTCGCGCGCCAGCGCGGCGAGATCATGTTCGTCATGTCGGTGTCGTTTCAGGTCGACGAGGACGGCGATCTCGACCACGCGCTGCCAATGCCCGACGTCGCGACGCCGGAAGCGACGCCCGACCCGCAAGCGCTCGCCGCCGAATTGCCGGAGCCTCAAGCGGCGCGGGCGCGCCAGTTTTTCGAGCGCATCAGCCCGATCGAGTTGCGGCCGCTCGATCCCCGCCGCTATCGCCCGGCGACGCCAGGGGCGTTCGGCGATCCCCGGCAGAACCTTTGGATCCGCCTCAAGGGACCGCTGCCCGACGATCCCGCGATCCATCGCGCCGCGCTCGTCTATCTCTCCGACATGACGCTGATCGACACCGTGCTCGTGGCGCACGGCTATTCGATCGCTCGCGGCCAATTCCAGACCGCCAGCCTCGATCACGCGGTCTGGCTGCACCGCCCGTTCCGCGCCGACGATTGGCTGCTGTACGCGCAGGACAGCCCGACCGCTCAAGGCGCGCGCGGACTTACGCGCGGCCTGCTCTACACCCGCGACGGCGTGCTGGCCGCGACGACCACGCAAGAAGGCCTGGTGCGCATGCGGCGAAAGCCGACCGACGGCGCCTAAAATTTAATCACTTAATTTTTAGGCGCCTGCCGCGAAGAAAGCGGCTCACGCCCAGGCCGCGGACCCTTCCCTTATTTTCTCCTTATATTGCGGCGCACGCACGGCGTTGGCACGGCCTTTGTAAGGGACAACCGGAACGGGTGCGCAAGCGCCTGATCACCACGCGGCGCGCTCGGGCGGAGGCCAGTCTTCGATGCGGGAGCGCTGTACGCAAGGGGCGTTCACATGAAAATCGTAATGGCGGTGATCAAGCCGTTCAAACTCGAGGAGGTCCGCGACGCGCTGACCGCGCTCGGCGTTCACGGTCTGACAGTGACGGAAGTCAAGGGTTACGGGCGACAGAAGGGGCATACCGAGATTTATCGCGGCGCGGAATACGCCGTCAGCTTTCTGCCAAAACTGAAAATCGAGGTCGCCGTTTCGGCCCCGCTGGTCGACAAGGTGATTGACGCGATCGTCGCCTCGGCGCGCACCGGGCAGATCGGAGACGGCAAAATCTTCGTCTACGCGCTTGAGTCGGCCGTGCGCATCCGCACCGGCGAGAAAGACGACGACGCGCTTTGATCCTTTCCTTTCGTGGAGTTCAGAAATATGAAACTGTCCAGGTATCTTTCCGGCCTCGCGCCGGCGCTGGCGATTGCCGCGCTGATCGGGTTCGGGCTGCCGAGCATGGCGCAGACGCCATCGCCCTCAGCCTCCGCTATGGCCACGCCCGCGCCGTCCGCCTCCGCCATGGCGACGCCCGCGCCCTCCGCTTCTGCGAGTCCCGCCGCCGCCGCCGCCGCCGCCGCGCCTGCGGCGTCGCCGGCCGCCGCCGCGACCCCCGCGGCCTCGCCCACGCCGGCGCCTCCGCCGTCGTGCTCCGGCAGCGTCACTGACAAGTGCGTCGGCAACTCCGGCGACACCGCCTGGATGCTGACCTCCATGGCGCTCGTGCTCGATGATGACGATCCCGGGCCTCGGCCTGTTCTACGGCGGCATGGTGCGCAAGAAGAACGTCGGCGACACCGTGATGACGAGCTTCGCCATCACCTGCCTGGTGACCGTGCTCTATTGCGGCCGTCACCTACAGCCTGTCGTTCACCGGCGGCAACGAGTTCGTCGGCGGCTTCAGTCGAGTGTTCCTCCAGGGCATTCACTACGACCTGGCTTCGGGCTCGAACAGTCCCGAATGCGCTGGCGCCGACGATCCCCGAGACCGTCTACATGTGCTTCCAGATGACCTTCGCGATCATCACGCCGGCGCTTATCGCTGGCGCTTTCGCGGAGCGAATGAAGTTCTCGGCGATGCTGTGGTTCATCGGTCTGTGGGCGATCTTCGTCTACGCGCCGGTCGCACATTGGTTGTGGGGACCCGACGGCATGTTCTCTTCGGTCAACGTCGACGCGAAGGGCAACTTTGCCGGCCGAATTCGTGCTCGACTTCGCCGGCGGCACGGTCGTGCACATCAACGCGGGCGTCGCGGGTCTGGTCTGCGCGCTCATGCTCGGCAAGCGCCGCGACATGGGCCCCGCCCACAACATGGTGCTGACCTTCATCGGCGCGGGCCTGCTGTGGGTCGGCTGGTTCGGGTTCAATGCCGGTTCGGCCACCAGCGCCGGCTTGCAAGCGGGCATGGCGATGACCGTCACGCAGCTCGCGACCGCCGCCGCTGGCTTGACCTGGATGTTCGTGGAATGGGCCCATCGCGGCAAGCCGACCGTGCTCGGCATCTGCTCGGGCGCCGTCGCGGGCCTCGTCGCAATTACTCCGGCCTCGGGCTTTGTCGGTCCGCTCGGCGCGTTCGTGATCGGCGTCGCCTGCGGCGTCGGCTGCTACTGGGGCGCGACCGGCGCTCAAGCACATGTTCGGCTATGACGATGCGCTTGACTGCTTCGGCGTCCACGGCGTCGGCGGCATCATCGGCGCGATCCTGACCGGCGTGTTCGCGGTCAACGAGTACAGCGGCCATTCCGGTCTGCTCGAGGGCAACCCGCAACAGGTCGTCAACCAGTTCATCGGCGTCGGCACCGTCATCGTCTACGACGCGATCGTAACCTTCATCATCCTGTCGATCATCAAGACGGTGATCGGCCTGAAGGTCAGCGACGAAATCGAGCGCGAAGGCCTCGATCTCGCCCTGCACGGCGAGGTGGTTCAGTAGCGTCGTTCTCTCCGGGGCGCGCGCTTGCGCCCCGGTTTCTCGTTCCTCCCCACCTGGGGCGCCTCATGGCGCCCCTTTTTTATTCCGGCAGGGCGAAGACCAGGGCAAGCGCCGCCCAGGAGAGGATCATCAGCGAACCGCCGCTCGGCGCGGCGAACGGAAACAGCCGGACGCCAGAGAACGCGCGCCAGGCGAGATCGCCGGAAAACAGCAGCGTCCCCACGGCGAGCGCCGCCCCGCCGCCGAGCAGGCGCCGCGCTCGGCGCGGAGCGCCGGCGCGCGCGCCGGCGCTGACGCCCAGCAGCACCGCGGCGTGCAGGATGAGAAATTGCGACGCCGTGCGGCCGAATTCGCCGCCGCCCGCGTGCGTCGAGGCCGCCGCCAGCGCCACGCCGCCGGCGCCCATGATTGCGGCGAGGGTGGCGAGCAGATCGGCGGGACGTCTCATCGGCGCTTGGAGACATGGCGCGGCGGAACTGTCAATGCGCGCGAACTTGGCGGCCAGAAATCCGGAGCGACAAAGCCCCGCTGACCCCCCGGCCCGAACGGCGCCGCTTCGTTCAAACAACCGCGAACGCGGCCTCCAGATTCTCCAGCAGGCTGTCGAGGATCAGGCCCCCGCCCTCGCGGTTGTAGTGCCATTCGTCCGGGTTCGACGCCCGGCTTTCGCGGCCGTGCACGTTGACGTAGTGCGAATAAAACTCACGCCGCACGCGACCCTCCGCCTCGAACAATGCGTCGGGCAGCGGCGCGAAGCGCAACGGCGCCGCGAGCCGCGCCATCGCCTCGTCGCCCTCGCGCCGCTCCGACGCCTCGCCCGCGCGCTCGCTGGCGAAAATGTTGCGCGAAAGCGCCAGCACCGGCCGGCCGTAGCGCTCGTGCAGCAGCAGCCCCAATCCCCAGGATTTGTAGTGGCTGCGCCAGTCGTTCAGCGCCGCTGCGCGCACCCTTGCGGAATAGCGCGCCGAGGCCAGGCTGCGCGCGAACAACCGCGCCTCGAAGCCGGCGGGAAAGCGGCCGTGGACCACGAAACCGTCGTAGCTCGCCAGTTCGGGATCGCCGCCGCTGTCGACTTCCGCGCCGACGAGCCTGTCGCCGCGGAGGCTGATCTTGTCGTATTTGTCGCCGCCGCTCGCAAAGAAGCTGAAGTCGTAGCTCTCCGGCGGCGCGCGCCCGGAGAGCGCCACGCGCACCGCGCCGACGCTCGAATTGCCGATCACGCATATCCGCCGCTGCGCCGACATGACCCCTAGAAGCGCCCGTTCGAGCCGCCGCCATCGGTTATCGGCCCCCCGAAGTCAATCGCCGCCGCCCCGGCGGCTTGACTTGAGCGCCGCCCACGGGTCATGCCGCCCGAGTAAACAGGAGTTCGCATGACCGCGGGTTCGTTCGCTCTCGCCTTCGCCGCCGCGCTCGCCGGCGTCGGCCTCTACGTCAACGGCGTCGAACAGCCGGCGCGGCTGGCGCTCGACGACGTCGCGATGCTGAAGGAGTGGGGTCCGAGCGACCGGCGCGGCGTGGCGCTGATGGCGGCGCTCGCGCTGCTGGCCGCCGTCTGCGGCCTCTCGCAATGGTTCGCTAGCAACGATGTGCGATTCGCCGTCGGCGCGGTGATCGCGGCGGCGAGCTGGCCCTATACGCTGTTCGTGATGGGTCCCGTCAACAACCAGATCCTCACGCTGGCGCCGAAGGACATCGGCGCCGCCCGGGCGCTGGTCTGGCAATGGGGCCTCTTGGAATATGGGCAGACCGTCATCGCGCTGGCGGCGGCGGCGACCTTCCTGTGGGCTTCGTGAAGGAGACCGCGATCTCGGCGCGGCGCCTACGCGACGTCGCTGAAAACCTGCGCTTCTTTACTCGCCTGCCGCTGGGCGGCGCGGCCTCCGCGCCCGATTTCCGACGCATCGGCTGGGCGGCGCCGCTCGCCGGCGCCTTCATCGGCGCGCTCGGCGCGCTCGGTCTCATCGCCGCCCGCGCGCTGGGTTTCCCGACGCTTCTGTCGGCGACCCTGGCGGTGATCGTCCAGGTCTTCGCCACCGGGGCCTTGCATGAGGACGGCCTCGCCGACGTCGCCGACGGTTTCGGCGGCGGCCGCGACCGCGCGGCGAAACTCGCCATCCTGCGCGACAGCCGCATCGGAACCTATGGGGCCCTGGCGCTCGGCCTGTCGATTCTGCTGCGTGTCGAGGCGATCGTCGCCATGGCGCGCCCATCGGTCGGTTTCGCGGCGGCGGGGCTGGTGCTGGCGGGCGCGGTCGCGCGCAGCGCGGCGTTGGGGCCGCTGGCCTGGCTGCCGGCCGCCCGGAGCGACGGCCTCGGCGCCGGTGCGGCAGCGTTGGGCGTGCGAACCCTAGGTCCGGTCGCGGCGACGCTTTCCGTCCTGGCCGCAACGCTCGGCCTTATCTCGCTGGAGGTCGTGCGCGCGCTGTTCGCCTGCGCCGTCGCCGCGGGCGTCATGCGCGTTTTCGTCGAAATCGCGCGCCGCCAGATCGGCGGCCAAACCGGCGATGTCTGCGGCGCTTCGGCGGCGCTCGGCGAGATCGCGACACTGCTTTCGCTTCTCATCGGCGGCCGGGACGCTTAAAGTGAGCCCATGACTTCCGCTTTGTCTCCCTGCGTAAAAATTTGCGTCGTCGACCCGCTCGGCGGTTTTTGCATCGGGTGCGGGCGGACGATCGCCGAAATCTCGCTGTGGCCCGAGATGGCGCAATCCCACCGCCTCGCCGTGATGGCGGAACTGCCGGGACGCATGATGGCGGCGCGTTCGCGCGCCGCGCGCGGCGGCCGCGTGCGCGCTCGCGGGCGCGTGAGGGCGCTCGCGCCCCTCGCCTTGCTGGCGGCGGCGCTGACCGCGCTTTGGTTCGCGCCGCCGCAAGCGCCGCTGTTGGGGCTGTCGCACGGCGATTTCGCGCGCGGCGCGTTTGGGGTTTCGCTGGCGCTGTGGCTGATGCTGAGCGGGTTCGCCCGCGCCGGGCCTACTGGGGCGGCGCGGGTTCTCGCAGGCGCCGCGTTCTGGGCGCTGACCGGCCTCGCGCTGGTCGCGGTCTACGCCTACCGATTTGAATTTTCCGAGATCGCCGACCGGGTCATGGAGAGTTCGGTCCCTCGGTCGCGCGGGTGGGGCCCGGCGGCGAGGTCGTCATCCGCCGTCGCCTGGGCGGCGAGTTCATCGTGCCCGGCAAAGTCAACGGCCGGCGCGGTGGCGTTCGTGTTCGACACCGGCGCTTCCTCGGTGGTGCTGACGGCCGAGGACGCCGCCGCCGCCGGCGTCGCGGTCGCGGCCGACGATTTCTTTGTCGACGTCACGACCGCCAACGGCGCCAGCCACCGCGGCGCCGACGCGGCTCGGTTGGGTCGCGGTCGGCGGCATTGTCGTGCGCGGCGTCCCCGCGCTTGTTGCGCAGCCGGCGCCCTTCAGCAGAGTCTGCTCGGCATGACGTTTTTAGAGCGGCTCAGAAGTTTCGCGGTCGAGGGCGGCAAGCTCGTGTTTAGGGGAAAGTAACGGTTCGCGGCCGACAGAAAATCCCGCAACAAGAGACGCGATATTAACCCCTTGATAAATTATGATAACCCAATCTTTAGGAACAGGCGCCATCGTGTTTCCCTTGGGAAGGGCTCGCGCCAACTCGCGAGATCTCTCCGTAGGGCAAACGACGGTCGCGCGTCCATGACCAATGACGACGGCAGCGAGGTCGCGATCGAGGCGGCCGAGGAGACGGTCAACGACCGGCGCCGCTATAAGCGCGTCGCCGTGAATTTGTCCGGCCGGTACATGCTCGAGGACGGCGCCGAGTACCCTTGCGAGTGCATCGACGTCTCCGTCGGAGGGGTGCGTTTGCGCGCCGCGCAGGCGGGTCCCTGGGGCTCGCGGGTGATCGCCTATATCGACGGCATCGGCCGGCTGGAGGGCTTCATCGTGCGCCGGGCGCCGGGATGGTTTGCGTTGGAGACGCGGATCACCACCCGCAAGGGCGAGCGGGTCCAGGAGCGAATCGCCGCCATTTTGCACGCCGATCTCGGCAACAGCGGCGATCGCCGCGACGATGGCCGCGATTTCTCGAATCGGAAAGTTTGGCTCTACACGCTCGACGGGCAGAAGCACGAGGCGCTGCTCACCGATGTTTCCAGGGCGGGCGCGGCGCTGTTGACCGAGGCGGCGCTGGAGATCGACGAGCGCGTCCGTCTCGACAGCCGCCGCGCGGTCGTGTCGCGGCTGTTTCCGGGCGGAGCGGCGTTGAAATTCGAAAACTGGGTCGACGAGTTCTGGCCGCCCCGCGAACTGGCGACCGCCGCCACGACCGGCGCGCAGCGCGTCCGCCGGGCGTGACGCCGATCAGCCGGCTGAAGGGTAGTTCGGGCTTTCCCGGGTGACGGCGACGTCGTGGACGTGGCTTTCGCGCAACGCCGCTGACGTGATGCGGGTGAATTTCGCCTTGTTCTGAAACTCCGCGATATCGCCAGCGCCGACATACCCCATCGCCGCGCGCAGGCCGCCGGCGAGTTGGTGCAGGATCGCCGCCGCCGGACCCCGGTGCGGCACCCGGCCTTCCACCCCTTCCGGCACCAGCTTCATCTGGTCGCGCACCTCGTCCTGGAAATAGCGGTCGGCCGAGCCGCGCGCCATCGCCCCGAGCGAGCCCATGCCGCGATAGCTCTTGTAGGAGCGGCCTTGGTAGAGGAACACCTCGCCGGGGCTCTCGTCGGCGCCGGCGAGCAGCGAGCCGATCATCGCGCATTCCGCGCCGCCGGCGATCGCCTTGGCGAGATCGCCGGAATATTTGATGCCGCCGTCGGCGATGACCGGGATGTCGGCTCTGCGCCCGGCCTCCGCCGCCTCCAGCACCGCGGTGAGCTGCGGCACGCCGACGCCGGCGACGATGCGGGTGGTGCAGATCGAGCCCGGCCCGATGCCGACCTTGATGGCGTCGGCGCCCGCGTCGATGAGCGCCTGCGCGCCTTCGCGGGTGGCGACGTTGCCGGCGATGAGGGCGACCTTGTTGGTCGCCCGCCGCAGCCGCCGGACTTGGGCGAGCACGGACTCGGAATGGCCGTGCGCGGTGTCGACGACGAGGCAGTCGACGCCGGCCGCAACCAGCCGCTCGGCCCGCTCGAACCCCTTGTCGCCGACGGTCGTCGCGGCGGCGACCCTGAGCCGCCCTTCCGCGTCCTTGGCGGCGTTGGGATGTTCGGTCGCCTTCTCGATGTCCTTGACGGTCACCAACCCGACGCAGCGGAAATGCTCGTCCACCACCACGAGCTTTTCGATGCGGTGCTGATGGAGCAGCCGCCGCGCCTCTTCCTGTCCGACGCCCTCGCCGACGGTGATGACCTTGCGCGTCATCAACTCGGCGACGAGCTGGCGCGGATCGTCGGCGAAGCGCACGTCGCGGTTGGTGAGGATGCCGACCAGTCCCGCCGGTTTGCCGTCGGCGCCGCGGTCGACCACCGGAATGCCGGAGATGGCGGCGCGCTTCATCAGGCTCAGCGCGTCGGCGAGCGTCGCGTCGGGAAAGATGGTGATGGGATCGACGACGATGCCGCTTTCGTAGCGCTTGACCTTGCGCACCTCCTCGGCCTGCTCCTCCGGCGTGAGGTTGCGATGAATGACGCCGATGCCGCCGGCCTGCGCCATGGCGATGGCGAGCCGGCCTTCCGTCACGGTGTCCATCGCCGAGGAGACGATAGGCAGATTTAGGCGGATGGCGCGGGTCAGCCGCGTCGAGATATCGACTTGGCCGGGCAGCATCACGGAGTGTCCCGGACGCAGCAGCACGTCGTCGAACGCCAAACCCTCGCCGATTTCGAACTTATCTTGCCAAGAATTGTCTTGCTTCGCCATCGTCGCCTCGGGTCGCGAGCGCGGCGCCGCCGCGCGGATATGGCGTCGCCGCCTACCACGCGAATCGCCGGGCGCGGAACTTCCGTCCCCGATCGCCGGCCGCGCATCCTCATGCAAGTCCGCCGCGATCGTCGTTGACATCGCATCGCGCGTATGGTTGATGCGAACAAAGGAGAGCATGTTTGTCGCATCGCATGAAGAAATATAATCTCGACCATGTACTCTCCCGCAAGTGCGAAGTTTTCGCGGATTATGTATATTTGAGTACCGCCGGATGCGGGAGATGCGCCCGTTAGCGTTCGATCTCCCCGCGCGAAGCTTGGAGAGGTTGGGGATCCGCCACGCGGTTTCGGAAGGGGCGCGTCGCTCGGCGAGGGGCGGTGACATGCGGATGACGATTGTCGGCAGCAATCCGCGCTCGGGCGGCTCGGAGTGCATCGTATTCGGGCATGTCGGCTGCTCGACACACCGCTTTACGCCGGTCGGTCCGGGCGCGCGCGGCGACCGCGCGCAGGGCGAAGAATTCTCCGCGCATGGCGACTGGGAAATCAGGTCCATGCGGCCAGGCGCGGGCCTGGAGACTTCGCCGGCGCTCGTCGGTTCGACGGCGCAGAGCGGCTACGGCCGCACGACGGGGCGGCTGGTGCTGGTCTCGCACAGCTGGAGCGGGGTGCTCCAGATCAACGATATCGGGCGCAAATACACGATCGATCTCTATTCCGCGCAGACCCGTCTGGTGCTGTTGGACGTCGTCCACGAAATCATCGTCGACGTCACCCCGTTCGCGGCCGCCGAGAACGGGGTCCTGGCGCTGCCGGAAATGCCGGTGGAAGCCATCGTCAAGCGCATCGTTGCGGCCGAGGTGTGGTTTCGCTTTCTCGAGCGCGACGCCGATTTTCGCCCCGATCCGCTGCGCCGGGCGATCGAAGTCTTCCGCCGTCAACCGACGGAAGCGCTGAAACTCAGGCTGATGTCCGCGTTGCTGCCGAAACTGGCGGCGCGCGCCGCCGTTCCACCGCCGCCGGCCGCCGGGGAGCCGACGCGGCTTCGCGACGAACTGCGGCTGCTCGCCGCCGCCGTCGACGGCCTCGCGCTGCGCGCCCGCGCCTGACCGGAGCCGACATGGCGCGCAAGCTCTCGGCTTCCCTCGTCATCGTGACGGTCAACCGCGCCGATTCGCTCGATCGCACGCTGACCAGCCTGCATCAGATTCGCTATGAGAATTTCGAGGTCATTGTCGTCAACGGCCCCTCGACCGATCACACCGCCGACGTGATCGCCATCCACGCCGCAGGGTTGCGCGCGTATGCGACCGATCAGGTCAACATCTCGGCGTCGCGCAACATCGGCCTCGCCCATGCGCGCGGCGACGTGGTCGTCTTCATCGACGACGACGCCGTGCCCGAGCCGGATTGGCTCGAACGCCTGCTGGAGCCTTACGCCGATGCGCAAGTCGCCACCGTCGGCGGCTTCATCCGCGACGCCGGCGGCTTCGCCTTTCAAGCGCGCTACACCGTCTGTGACCGTTTTGGCGATACGCGCGCCTTCGCGAGCCCCGAGGACTTTTCGCTCGACGACGAAACCTTCCTCAGCCTCACCGGCACAAATTTCTCGGCGCGGCGCGCCAGCCTGCTTTCGATCGGCGGCTTCGACGAGGAATATATCTGGTTTCTCGACGAGACCGACGTCAACCTGCGCATGCACGACGCCGGCCTCAAATTCGCCGTCGCGCCCGGCGCCGAAATCCATCACAAATATGAGGCGGGCCTGACTCGCACCCGCGCGGCGGCGCCGCGCACGATGTATCCGCAGTTGCGCTCAAAAGCCTATTTCTGCGTGCGGCACAATCTCGGGGTCCGGCGCCTGAGCGAAATTCTCGCCTATCTCGCCGACTACACGGCCAAGGAGCGCGCCTGGAAGCGCGCGCTGCTAGACTACGGCGCCGCCGACCTCGCCACGGTCGAGCGTCTGATCGCGGAAGTCGAGCGCGGCGTCGAGGACGGGATCGCCGACGCGCTGCGCCTCGATGCGCCCGCGACCCTCTCCGCCGCCGCGCTGGCCAGCGCCGCCGGCGACGTCTTCATGCCGTTCCCGCCGCGTTTGGCGGCGAAGCAGCGGCTCAGAATTCTGCCTGTTCTCCCGCGAATATCCGCCGCTCGGCCACGGCGGCATCGGCCAATGGACGCGCGAGGTCGCCACCGGGCTCGCCGCGCGCGGCCATGAGGTGACGGTGATCGCGCGGGCGCTCGACGGGCGCCCCAACATCGACTTCGTCGAGGGCGTCTGGGTGCATCGCATCGACGTTTCGCCGATCACGGAGGCGGACGCGCACGCATTCGCGCCGGCGCCGGCGAGCCTGACCGCCTATTCCCTCGCGCTCCACCAGGAGTTCGAGCGCATCGACGGCCATCGCTGCTTCGATCTGATCTCCGGCCCGATCGCCGATCTGGAGCCGATGGCGAGCCTGGCGCTCGCGCGCATTCCCGTCATCGTCAGCCTGCACACGACCTACAAACTGTCGTTGCCGCACAAGCCCGACTGGTTGTCGCGCCCGGATTATCTCGCCGGCCACGTCGAGCCGACGATTCTCTGCGAGGCCAAGCTGATCGCGGAGGGTCCAAACATCCTCGCCAATTCAGACGCCATCCTCGACGACATCGACGCCGCGCATGGCCTGACCATCGACCGCGCGAAGGTGACGATCATTCCGCACGGGATCGCCGATCTCGCGGCGCGCGCGTTCGCGCGCGCAGCCTCCGATGACGCCGTCAACCTGCTGTTCGTCGGTCGGTTGGAACCGCGCAAGGGCGCCGACGCGCTGCTGGCGATCCTGCCGGACCTGCTGCGCGCCCATCCCACGCTCGTCGCCGACATCGTCGGCGACGACGACATTCCCGTCGGCGACAAGACCCTGCGGCGGCGCTACGAAGACGACAATTCCGCGCGGCCGGAGGAATTGGCGCGCACGCGCTTCCACGGCGCCCTGCCGCGCACGGGAGTTCGAGGCGCGCTATGCCGCCGCCGACATTTTCGTCGCCCCGTCCAAATACGAATCCTTCGGCCTCATCTTCATCGAGGCCATGTGCTTCGGCAAGCCGGTCGTCGCCTATGACGTCGGCGGCGCCGCGGAGATCCTCACGCATGGGGTCGACGGCTGGCTGGTCCCCGCCGGCGAGCCGCGCGAACTCGCCGAGGCCGTCGCGCGCCTGGTTGAGGACCGGACCTTGCGCGAGGAGATCGGCCGCAACGCCCGCAAGACCTACGAGACACGCTATACGCAGGCGCTGATGATCGACCGGTTGGAGGCCTATTATCGCCGCGTGTTGGTCGCGGCGGCGCCCGGCGCTTCGACGGTGGCGGCCGCGAAGGCCTCGCGTAGCGCCTGACGATCGCCGATATGGTTGCAGAGCAGCAGAATCAGGCGGGCGTTGATCGCCTCGCTCTCCTGCGGGGTTTTCCCCGCATGCAGCGCGATCAGTTCGGCGTAGAGATCGTCGGCGCCGTCGATATGGGGGGTGGTGATGAGCGCCGCCATTCACGCCTTCCCGATCGCGCGCCGCAACGCGGCGCCCACCTTGTGTTCGTCATACGCCGTCCAGCGCGCCGCGACATGCTGATCGGGCCGCATCAGATAAACCGCCGCCGCCGCCTCGCCGAGATAGCGCTCGCTGAGCGCGTCGCCCGTTTCCGCCTCAAGCGCGCATCCCCTCCACGGCGACGCCGTCGACTTCGAGCCCGCGAGGCGCCTCGACGTCGAGCGCCAGCAGTTGGAAGCGGCCGCCGAGCGGTCGATCAACCAGCCCTCGCCGAGCGGCGCGTCGAGCGCGGGCGCGCCCGGACGCGTGCGCGGGCGGCAAAGCGGGATCGTCGGGGCCGTTGAGCGGCGAGCCGTCGTAACTGCAGGGCACGGACAGCCGGCCGGAATTGACCAGCGGACGGATGCGCGGCGAACGGTCTCGGAGAGATCGAGCACGGCGTTGCGGAAGACGCGGCTGACCTCCGATTTCGGCGTGATGAAATCGGTCGAGCGCGTCGAATTGAGAATGTTCTCGTCGGCCGCCGTGGACGCGCTCGACGTCGTAGCTGTCGAGCAGGCTGTCCGGCGCCTTGCCGTCGACGCACGAGCTTCAGCTTCCAGATCAGATTGTCGGCGTCCTGCAGGCCGGAATTGGCGCCGCGCGCGCCGAACGGCGACACCTGATGCGCGGAATCGCCGGCGAACAGCACGCGGCCGTGGCGGAATTTTTCCATGCGCCGGCACTGGAACGTGTAGATCGACACCCATTCCAGCTCGAACTTGACGTCTCGCCGAGCAACGCCTTCAGGCGCGGAATGACGCTCTCGGGCTTCGTCTCGCGCCTCGCGGTCGATGTTCCAACCGAGTTGCAGGTCGACGCGCCAGACATTGTCCGGCTGTTTGTGCAGCAGCGCGGACTGGCCGCGATTGAACGGCGGATCGAACCAGAACCGGCGCTCGACCGGAAAGTCGACTGCGTCCATCGACGATGTCGGCGATGAGGAAATTGTCCTCGAACATGCGGCCGATGAAGTCGAGGCCCAGCATGCGCGCGGATCGGCGAATTCGCGCCGTCGCAGGCGATCACCTAATCGGCGCGGATCTGATAGGGGCCCTCGGGCGTCTCGATTGCAGCCGCACGCCGTCGGTCTCGCCCTCGTCGCAGACGCGGTCACCCGGTTCTTGCCGCGCAATGTCGACCGGCGCGCCCTCGGCCTGCAACGCGCGCAGCGCGCTCGACCAGATAATGCTCGAAATAATATTGCTGGAGATTGATGAAGGCCGGGCGCTTGTGGCCGCCCTCGGGCAGCAGGTTGAAGCTCGAACACCTGGCGCTCGTCGAAATAGACCTTGCCGAGCTTCCACTGCGACGCCCTTTTCCACCATCGGCTCGCCGCAGCCGAGCCGGTCGAGAATTTCCAGCGGACGCTTGGCGAAGCAGATCGCGCGCGAGCCCGAGCCGACGCGGTCGTTGTCGTCGAGCACGACGACTCGACGCCGTGTGGCGCGAGATCGATCGCGGCGGCGAGCCCGACCGGCCCGGCGCCGACGACGACGACCTTATGGCGCGCGGGACGTCGCGCGGTCCTGGTCGGGCGAGCGCGCGTAGGGATAGAGCGGCGTCTCGAAGATCTTTTGCATCCTCAGCCTTGCAGGCTCGCCCACATCTCTTTGTCGCGCGCGGCCGTCCAGATGCGCGGCGTGTCGATCCCGAGCGCCTCGTCATAGGCGCGCGCGACATTGAACGGCAGGCAATGTTCGTAGATCGCGAACTGCGCGAATTTCGGGTCGCAAGCCGCGCGCACCGCCGTCCCACGCCTCCTTGAGCGAGCCGCCGCGCGCGGCCACGCGCGCGGCCGGCTGGTAGGTGGAGACGAGGAAATCCCGCGTCAGCGCCAGCGCCTCGTTGACAGTGGCGCGGCCAATCAGCGCGTCGCCGCGACCCGGCGCGATCGCCTCGGGCGCAAAGCTGGCGATGGCGTCGAGCGTCGCCGGCCAATCGTTGAAATGCGCGTCGCCGCAGTAGCAGGCGGAGCGGTATTCGACGATGTCGCCGGTCAGCATGACGCCCGCGTCGGGGACATAGGCGACGATGTCGCCGGCGGTATGGGCGCGGCCGAGATGCAGGAGATCGACACGCCGCTTGCCGAGATAGAGCGTCATTTGGCGCGCGAACGTCATGGTCGGCCAGGTCAGGCCGGGGATCGACTCCGCCGCCTGGAACAGCCGGGGAAACCGCTCGAACTCGGAATCCCAATCCTCCTGGCCGCGTTCATGGATCATCGCGCGGCATTTGTCCGAGGCGATGATCTCTTCAGCGCCATAGCCGCTGGCGCCGAGCACGCGCACGGCGTGGTAATGCGACAGCACCACATATTTGATCGGCTTGTCGGTGACGGTGCGGATTTTCTCCACCACCCGCCGCGCCATCACCGGCGTCGCCTGCGCGTCCACAACCATCACGCTGTCGTCGCCGATCACGACGCCGGTGTTGGGATCGCCTTCCGCCGTGAAGGCGTAGACGCCGGGTCCGATCTCGACGAAGGAGATTGTCTTTTCCGCCATATCGCCGCGCGATGCGAACGCCTTGGCCATTTCAGCCTCCCTACCAGAACTCCGGCGCGGCCGGCGCCAGCTGGCCGCCGATCCTCACCGGCGCGACGTTCAGCGCAAGCCCGTTGGCGCCCGTCTCCACGGCGATCGCGCACAAAGTCGCCGGCCCCGTCGCCGGCTCCATGCGCGCGCCCGGCAGTTTTTTCAAAAACCGCCGCATCGGCTCGTCCTTGGCCATGCCGATCACCGAGTCATAGTCCCCGGTCATGCCGACGTCGGTGATGAACGCCGTGCCGCCGCTAAGGATGCGCGCGTCCGCCGTCGGCGCATGGGTGTGGGTGCCGACGACGAGGCTCGCGCGGCCGTCGACGTAATGCGCAAATGCCGCCTTCTCGCTCGTCGCCTCGGCGTGGAAGTCGAGGACGGCGACGTCGCAAGCCGCTCCCAGCGGCGCGAGGCTGAGTTCGGCGTCGGCGGCGCGGAATGGATCGTCGAGCGCGTCCATGAACAGCCGCCCCATCAAATTGACGACCAGCGCGCGAGCGCCGCCGCGGCATTCCAGCACCGCCGCGCCGCGTCCCGGCGCGCCGGGGGGATAGTTGACGGGGCGAATGAGGCGCGGCTGACGGTCGATGAAACTCAGCGCCTCCTTCTGATCGAAGGCATGATTGCCGAGCGTCACCGCGTCCGCGCCGGCCTCCAGAAACTCCAACAGGATCGCCTCGGTGATGCCGAACCCTCCCGCAGCGTTCTCGCCGTTGACGACGACCACGTCGAGATTCCAGCGCTGGCGCAGCGTCGGCAAATGCTCGGCGATCGCTGCGCGGCCAGAGCGCCCGAGAACGTCGCCGACGAACAGAAGCCGCATCAGGGCGCCTTCGTCGCAATGAGTTCGGAATCGGTGAGGATGTAGTCTAGCGGCTCGTCGTGCGGCTCCTCGGGCACGGCGGCGACCTCCGACACGCCGTAGGCGACGCCGACGGCGACGATCCGCTTGAGCGCCTTTAGCCGCGCCAGCGTGCAATCGTAGTGGCCGGCGCCGTAGCCGATGCGATGGCCGCGCCGGTCGAACGCGGCGAGCGGCACGAACAGCAGGTCCGGGTCGAGCGCCGGCGCTTCCGGCCCCGGTTCGGGGATGCGCATGGGTCCCGGCACGGTCGGCTCGCCCGGCCGCCACTGCCGGAAGACGAGCGGCTCGCCCCGGTGGCCCGTCACCGGCAGCGCGGTCGCAAAACCCCGCGCCGCCAGTTTCGCCAGCAACGCCAGCGCGTCCGGTTCGTCGCGCACGGGATGAAAGGCGGAAACGATGCGGGGGGCGTGTTGCGTGGCCAACGCCATGCCCTCGCGGGCCAGCCGCTCGGAGAACCGCGCCTTCGCCGACGGCGGCAGCGCGGCGCGGCGCGCGAGCGCGGCGCGGCGCAATTCCGCTTTGGAGCCGTCGGGGGTCATCCCCCCGACCTTAGATGATGAGCGCGGAGCCGAGCAAGCCGTTGAACGGTGATCCCGGGCGCCTACGTGAGTAGGTGGGAACCATATGCCCAAGCCCACGGGCAAGGACAGGGACAGCCCCCATGGGGATCGTACGGCCCCGAGGAATATTGTCCTGACGCGCCCCCCAGCTCCGCCCCTCCTACTTAAGGCGTCCCGCGCCAATTGCAAAGTCTCGACAAATTGAAGCCCGAAGCGGTAACGGGATGAACGCCAAAACCGAAGGTCTCCTCGAACGTAACGGTCGGCGGGAAGGTCTGGAGCCAGCAATGACGGCGAGCACGGTCGAAATGGCGCAGCGGAGGGGCGCATGGCGGCTGGTGTTTCGCCATCCGCTGGCCATTCGCTTGACGCATTGGATCAACGTCGTCGCCATGACGATCCTGCTCTTCAGCGGGCTGCAAATCTTCAACGCGCATCCCGCCCTCTATCTGGGCAAGATATCGACGTTCGGCCATCCGCTGCTGGCGATCGGCGCCTCGGGCGATCCCGTGGATCGCGGCTATCTCGAGGTGTTCGGCCACCGCTTCGACACCACCGGCGTGCTCGGGCTTTCCGAGGCCGACGGCGAACCGGCGGAGCGCGGCTTTCCCTCTTGGATCACGCTGCCAGCGGAACAGGATCTCGCGACCGGCCGGCGCTGGCACTTTCTGTTCGCCTGGATTTTCGTCGTCAACGGCCTCGTCTACCTGCTGTTCGGCCTCATCTCCGGCGAGACCCGGCGGCGTCTGATCCCGACCGGCGCGGACCTGAGGGCGATCCCCGCGGCCGTCCGCGAACATTTGACGCTGCACTTTCCCAAAGGAGAGGAAGCGACGCGCTACAACGTGATCCAGAAGCTGACCTATCTCGTGGTCGTGCTCGGGCTGCTGCCGCTGCAAATCCTGGCGGGCCTCGCGATGTCGCCGGGCATGGACTCGTTCGCGCCCTGGCTGCTCGACCTCTTCGGCGGCCGGCAGAGCGCGCGGACGGCGCATTTCGTCATCGCGACGCTGCTGGTGCTGTTCGTGCTCGTGCATCTGATCATGGTGCTGCTGACCGGGCCGCTCAACAATCTGCGCGGCATGATCACCGGATGGTTCGCCATTGCGCCGGAAAAGGAGGAGGCATGAAGTCCCTCGATCGTCGCCGCTTCCTCATCGGCGGTCTCGGTCTCGACCGGGGTCGCGGCCCTCGGCGGCTGCGACCAGATCCCGGCGACGCGGCCGGGACGGACGGCGCTGCAAGCCGGCGAGGACGCGAGCCAGTTCGTCCAGCGCCTGCTGCTGACGCCGCAGACCCTGGCGCCGGAATTCCGGGAAGCCGACATTTCCCGCGACTTCAAGCCCAACGGCAGCACCGATCCCGACGACGCCGACTACAAGGCGCTCGCCGACGAACAATTCGCCAGCTACCGGCTCAAGGTGAGCGGGCTCGTCGAGCATCCCTTCGACATTTCGCTCGCCGAACTCAGGGCTTTGCCGGCGCGCACGCAGATCACGCGGCATGATTGCGTCGAGGGTTGGAGCTGCATCGGCAAATGGACCGGCGCCCCCGCTCAGCGCGCTATTGAACGCGCGCGCAACTGAAGCCGCAGGCGCGCTATGTCGTGTTCCGCTGCTTCGACACGATGGACAGCGAGGGCCTCGAAGCGCAGAACGCCGAAATATTACGAGAGCGTCGATCTCGTCGACGCCTTCCATCCACAAACCATCGTCGCCTACGATATGAACGGCGCGCCGCTCGGCGTGCCGCATGGCGCGCCGCTGCGCCTGCGCGTCGAGCGCCAGCTCGGCTACAAGATGCCCAAATATCTGCGCGAGATCGAAGTCGTCGACAGTTTCGCCAAGATCGACGGCGGGCGCGGCGGCTATTGGGAAGATCAGGGCTACGACTGGTACGCGGGGATCTGAACCTCGGCATCGACCACAACCTGACCCGGATGCACCGGCGTGTGATGCGGCTTGAACAGATATCGTCGCGCGACGTCGAAATAGGAGCGGTAGACGAGTCCGCCGTTGCGCGCGATGACCGCCTCTCGGTTGAGCCGATACCAGCGCGGCAACTCGTACCACGGCAGGGTCGCGCGCATGTGGTGGACGACGTGCAGGTTGTTGAACAGGAACAGCGGGCCGAGCAGCCAGCTCCGCTCGACGATCGCCGTGCGTCTCTCGACGTCCGCCTCCGCGCGATGCTCGGCATAGGAGCGAATCAGCGCCAGCGCCGTCCCGAGATAGACGAAGGCCCAGAAATACAGCTGGAACGGCATCCCGCAGACGCCGACGACCCAGGTCAGAACCAGCGCGGTCTGAATCAGATGGCGCATGAGGATCGGCGCATGTCGGATGTCGCCGCGCGCCAGCCGCTTCGCCTCGCCGCCCCAGAACCTCGTCATCGCCATGGCCGGTCCGAAGACCAGCCGGCCGGCGAGCGTCGATTGCGCACGCGCCAGCGCCCGCCCCAGCGGCCCCAGCGCCCGCCATTGTTCGGCGTTGTAATAGTAAGATTCCGGGTCTTCCAGCGGATCGGTCAGCCGGAGATCGTTGTGATGCTGGAGGTGGGTGATGCGGTAGACTTCGAACGGCAACCAAATCGCGAGCGGCCAACTGCCGATCGCGCGGTTGAGCCGGCGCCAGCGCGTCGGATGGTTGTGGATGACCTCGTGTTGCAAGCTCATCTGCCAGGCGACCGCGACGCCTCCGAGCGCCGCCAGCAGCGGCAAAGGCAGCGCGCGCCAGAACCAGGTCGCGGCGAACCACAGCGCATAAATGAGCGCCGCCAACGCGACCGTCGGCCATTCCACGGATCGCCTGACGCTGTCCATCTCCCGGAAATCCATGATTCGCCCCAATATTTTTGTATGGAATCACTTTTGTGTGAGACGGGCAATGAACGTACCGGGAACAGTCGAGTAAAATTATCTAAACAGCCAAGTGGGTTTCCTGTACTCCCGCGCTTGCCGAGCGGCGGCGGCTGCCGTCTTATGCGGCGGATGCACGGGGGCCGCGTTTGAAACCGCTTGAGGGATTGAAGGTCGTCGAGCTCGCTCGCATTCTCGCCGGACCCTGGGCGGGTCAGACCCTGGCCGATCTCGGCGCCGACGTCGTCAAGGTGGAGCGGCCGGGAACGGGCGACGACACGCGCGGCTGGGGGCCGCCGTTCCTCGCGGGCGAGGACGGCGAGCGGCTCGACGCCGCCTATTTCCATTCCTGCAATCGCGGCAAACGCTCGCTCGCCGTCGATTTCGAGAAGCCCGAGGGCCAGGAGATCGTGCGCCGGCTGGCCGCCGGGGCCGACGTGGTGATCGAGAATTTCAAGACCGGCGGCCTCGCCAAATACGGTCTCGACTATGCGGGCCTGTCGGCGGTGAACCCGCGGCTTGGTCTATTGCTCGATCACCGGCTTCGGCCACGACGGGCCTTACGCGCATCGCGCCGGCTACGACTTCATCGTGCAGGGCATGGGCGGGGCGATGGACCTGACCGGCGAGGCCGACCAGGAACCGCAAAAGCCCGGCTACGCGATCGCCGACATTTCCACCGGCCTCTACGCCGTGATCGCCATCCAAGCGGCGCTGCGCCGCCGCGAGCTCACCGGGCGCGGCGCCGAGATCGACATGGCGCTGTTCGACACGCAGCTCGCCGTGCTCGCCAATCAGGCGATGAACTATCTCGCCTCGGGCGTTCCGCCGCGCCGGATGGGCAACGCGCATCCCAATCTCGTGCCCTATCAGGTGTTCGAGGCGGCCGACGGCCCCGTCATCGTCGCCACCGGCAACAGCCGGCAGGCGCGCGATTTCGAACGCATCGTCGGGCGCGCCGATCTCGGCCTCGACCCCGCGTTCGCAGCCAACGCCGACCGTATCCGGCATCGGGCGGAGTATATCGGCGCGCTCAGCGCGGCGACGGCGAAGATGCGCCGCGCCGATCTGCTCGACGCGCTGGAAGCGGCGAACGTGCCGGCGGGGCCGATCAACACGCTCGCCGAGGCGTTTGCGGACCCGCAGGCCGAGGCGCGGCGGATGCGGACGGATTTGCCCGCGACCGGGGCGCGAGGCGGGACGGCGCCCGCGGTGCGCTCGCCGATGGTGTTTGACGGGGAGGGGCTGACGGCGGAGCGGGCGGCGCCGCGGCTCGGCGAGCATACCGAGGCGGTGCTGGCGGGGCTCGGCTACGACGAGGCGGAAACGGCGCGGCTGCGGGCGAGGGGGGTGGTCGGTTAGGCTTGCGAGCCGCCGGCCACGGAAAATCCGGCCCCCGGCACGCCGAGATCGCCGCCGCCGACAATTGTCCGGTCGTCGAGGTCCCAGGTTGCGAGCAGGCCATTCGCGCTGTCGGCGAACAGCAGATCGCTGGCGCCGCCGTTCGCGTAGTTCCCGATCGATTGCAGCCGCCAATCCGGACCGGGCGCGCCGATCGTCCCAAAACTCGAAACGGAGTCGTCGGCGATGTCCCAGCTCGCATAGTCTCCGCTGGCGTTCTCGAACAGAACGTCGCTGGTCCCCTTCGCGGTGAAGTCGCCGATCCCCGCGAACGCCCATTCCGCGCCGGGATCGCCGAGAAAGGCGCCGCCCGAGATGGCGGCGCCGGCCATCGTCCAGGTCGCGTAGAGCCCGGACCGGTTTTCGAACAACAGATCGCTGCGCCCGTCGCCATTGAAATCGCCGACCCCTTTCAGCGTCCAGCCGACGCCGGGGTTGCCGATGATTCCGCCGCCGACGATGGACGTCCCGTTCAGCTCCCAGACTGCGAGATCGCCGCTCGCATCCTGAAACAGAATGTCGCCGTAGCCGTCGCCGTTGAAATCGCCGGTCCCCGCGACCGCCCAGGTCCCGCCGGGGCTGCCGATGACGCCGCCGCCCTGCGATTGCGGTCCCGTTCAGGTCCCAAAACCAAAGCGCTCCGGTCGGGCTCAGCCAAAGCGCGTCGCAGCGTCCGTCGCCGGAAAAGTCGGCGCTCGCTTCGTAGGTCCAGCCTGACCCCGGAGATCCCAGTTCGCCGCCGCCGACAATCGCGTCGCCGTTGAGCTGCCAGGACCACAGCGCGCCCGCCGCATTCTGGAACAAAACGTCGGAGCGGCCGTCCCCGGTGAAATCCAGCGGAGCGGCGCTGACGAAATAGCGCTTTACGACCGCCTGCGCCGGCAGCCCCTGCGGGCTGAAATTGATCTGGCCCTCGCCGACCTCGGACGCGTTCGGGTCCCAGTTCCAGAAATAGACGCCTTCGAGCGAATTGTTCCCCGCCTGCGACCAGGCCTCGAAAAACGCCTGGTAGAGCCTGGCTTGCAAGGCGTCGTCTTCCGCGCCGCCGGCGTTCGAAAGCGCCGGGTCGCTCGCCGCGGCGGATGAGTTGGCGTAGCCGATTTCAGTAAATATGAGCGGCTTGCCGACCGCCGCGGCGACGCTCTCGTAATAGGCGATGAGCGACTTGCCGCCGGTGACCGCGTAGGTCGCAGCCGTCGCGCCGGAATCGACGGGGGTTTGCGTCCACCCGGCGATGAGGTCGTCGAGCGTGGCGTCGGCGGCGTTGGCGATCGGCGCGTATTCGTCGACGCCGAAGGCGTCGAGTTCGCTGGCGAAACTGATTTGGGTCGCCAGATTGCGAGCGCCGGCGGCGAGTCCGTTGACGCCGCTCCACGGCGCGGCGTCGGCGTCCCAGTCGGCGGCGTAGGTCAGCTTCAGCGAGGGAGACTGGGCGCGGATCGCCGAAATGATCCCGTCCCAATAGGATTTATAGGCGACGCCGGCGATCTGATCGAGTTCGGTTCCGATGCTGAGCCAGGTCGCGCCGTTGGCGGCGGCGAGCGCGGCCTGGCCGAGGATCATCGTCTTGTAGCTGGCGAAGAATGCGTTGGCGGCGGCGCTCCCCGCCGCGCCCGGATTGAAGAAGCTGCGCCATTCGCCGGCGCTATAGGGGGTGTTGCTGAAATCGGCGCCGGGCAGAAAGTCGATGAGCGGTTTGACCATCACCGAAAGCCCGTCGGCGACGGCGGCGCTTATGGTCGGGCCTTCGTCGCTGTCGGTCCAGGTTGGGCTTGAATAGACGGTGTCGTCCTGCGGATTCAGGCCGAATTCGAGATCGGTCGCGGCGGCGTCGGCGTCGGTGGATTGCAGGGCGGGCAGCGAATCGTCGCCGGCGTAGTCGCCGTTGTAATAGGCGCTGTAGTTGAAGCCTCGGTATTTGAGGAGGAGGGGCATGATTTGGGGCTTGCGGTTTCGCCTACGTGACGCCGGTATCCGCGACGAGGGTTGCGGGACGCTTGCGGAGATCGAGGCTCGTTTCTGCGCCGGCTTTCGGTAGCCCCAAATGGAATGTGACCGCCAAGTCCTGTTCGGGAATTGTTTTTGCGCGTAGAGGTTAATTGGAATCGTAATAGTCCACCAGCGACTGTTATTCGCGTGCAGCTCCCAATATCTTTTGAAGAAATTTCACTTTATACTTGGGAGCCTGTGTAATGTAATATTTAGCAATCTCCGTCTTTTCTTCCTCTATTGCGGGCAGCATCGAATAATCTCCCCCTTTGCAGGCGATAAAAGCCCTGCTTCACCGCCCGCGGGAGTTGCGGTGACACTGCATTCTAGAGTTACGATGTCTCTGCACTCTAAATCTTGCTCCAAGCGTCGAGGCCCACCCGCAAGCCGTAGCGCGCAGCCTCGGCTCCTGAGTTGCACAAAATGGCGCCTAACCCTCTGACAACGCCACCTCTCCCCCTTTGCCTACGCCCCCCTGCACCTTGCCCGTGACGCCCTCGAACGCGCCCGGCTGCAGTTCGCAATGACGAGCACCCGCGCCGGATCGACCGGTCCCGGAAACACGATCCGCCCCGGCGGCGTCGCGTGAAACCCCATTCGGCCGTAATAGGGCTCGTCGCCGACCAGGATCGACCAGCCTGCCGCCCGCCGCGCGCGCGGCCTCGCAGCGAGCGCGTTGACCAGCGCCTCGCCGATGCCGCGGCTGCGGAACACCGGCTCGACGATCAGCGGCCCCAGCAGAAGGGCCGGCGTTTCGCCGATCCAGATCGGCGTCATCGCGTTGGCGCCGACCAGCAGCGGGCCGACGCGGGCGACGAAGCTCAGCGACAGATCGGCGGCGTCGATCTCGCGCACGCGATAGGCGGTGCGCGCGAACCGGCCGGGGCCGAACACGCGCTCGTTGAGACGCAGGATCGCCTCCTCGTCCTCGGGCGTCTCGGGTTCGAGGATGAACGGCAGGTCGGACATCGCGGCGGCCCGTCTAGCATGGTGCGCGCGTCGCCTCACCACGTCGGCGAAAGCGGCCGGCCATCGCAAATTTCGGCGAGCCGCGCCCGCGTCGCCCGCGTCGTCTCGTCCGGCAGCGCGTCGAGCGCAAAAAACCGCGCCGCCAAAATCTCGCGGTCCGGCTGGCGTTCGCCCGTGACACGGAAGCGGCGCGCGACATAGACGGCGACATGATCGCGCGGCGACATGCTGGCGTTGTGGAACAGCCCATGCAGCCGCAGCGGCGGCTCGACGACGACGTAGGCCTCTTCCTCCATCTCGCGCGCGAGCGCCTGCTCGCAGGTTTCGCCCGGCTCGACGCCGCCGCCGGGAAAATGCCAGCCCGGCGTGTAGCCGTGCTTGACCAGCAGCACCCGGCTCTCCGCGTCGAGCACGACGCCACGCACGCCGAGCGTCATCGGCCGCATCAGCAGGAAAGCCAGATGCATGATGCGGTCGCGCAGGCGCTTGCGCGACGGCCTTGGCGTCGCGCTTAAGCCCGCTATACCCGCGCCCGACGACGCGGGCGTTCGCGTCGCCGCGGCGAGCCCTTCATGACTTTCACGATCGCGCATCTTTCCGACCCGCATCTGAGCCCGGCGCCGTTTCCGGGCGGCCGCGAATTGCGGTTGAAGCGATTCCTCGGCTGGGTCAACTGGAAGCGCGGCCGCGAGCGGCTCAACGACATGGAGATGCTTGCCCGGCTCGTCGCCGACCTGCGCGTCGCAAAAACCCGATCACGTCGCCATGACCGGCGACGCCGTCAATCTCGGCCTGCGCTCGGAATTCGCGCGCGCCGCCGAGTGGATGCGGACGCTGGGCGCCCCGCCGACGTATCGTTCACGCCCGGCAACCACGACGCCTATGTGCGCGACGCGCTGCCGGTCCTCGCACAGACCTTCGCGCCCTGGACCGAGGGCTACCGCTTCCCCTATCTGCGCCGGCGCGGCGAGGTTGCGCTGATCGGCCTCAACACTGGCGTCCCGACGGCGCCGTTTCTCGCCACCGGCCGCCTCGGCGCGGCCCAACTCGCCGCCTTGGCAACGTTGCTTAAGGAGACGGCGGGCCTCGCCCGGGTGGTGATGATCCACCATCCGCCGATGCGCGGCGGCCGCGCGCCGTTCTTGCGCGGGCTCGACGACGCTGGCGCATTCGAGGCGGTCGTCGCGGAATGGGGGGCCGAGTTGATCCTGCATGGCCATACCCATCGCGCGATGGCGCATCGCCTGGCTTCGCGCGCGACCCGCAACGCGCTGGGCTTTGCGCCAGCGCTGGGCGCGCCCTCGATCTCCTCCGCCGCGGCGGACGCCGCCCACCGCGCGTGCTATTATTTCGTCGCGCTCGACCGCGAGGGCGGCCGCTGGCGCACCGCTATTCGCGCACGCGGACTCGAGCTGGGGGGCGAGGCGATCGCCGAGCGCGAGGCGCCGGCGCCTTGAAAAACTACATTTCCGCGAAGCCGCCGCGGGTCAACCGAAGCCAATCTGACTCGCGCCGGATCCAACCCTGAGTTTCCGAATAGGCGACTGCGGCGCGATAGTCGAAATCGCGGCCGAGATTGCGCAGGCGGAATTCGCGGCTGACCTCGCTCTCACGCAGACTCTGGCCAGGGCGCACCGCGTGGGCGCTAAAAATCGTCAAAAGGCCTTTGGCGTAATCTTCGTCGGCCGGAAGCGTCGTCATTCCTCGACTCTTCGCAATTTTACAGCTGTCTATACTGCGCAAAGCTTGAGTTGGGATTGAGGCGACGGGAGGCGTTTGGCTAGCGCCGAATGGCCGCAGATCGAGCCCGGGACCCGTCTGGGCAAAGTCGAAGATTGTCGGCTATAGAGCATTCCGCGCCCGATCGATGCGCATGTCGGGCCCGTGCGAAGCCTGCCCGGACCGAGATCCGCGTTGACCACGAAATATTTGCAGGGACCATGACCGAAAAGACATATTCGCAAATCTTGGCGTCGTTGGAGGATGCGTTCATGCGTCGGGAGGCGACGAAAATTCCCAGGGGAGACCGCGCGCAGGTTACCGCCGCGCTTGAGGAAACCCTGGATCAGCTCGTCGCCACGCTGCTCCCTGATCTCTTTCTTGAAGTTGGAGCGTTCGAGGCCGCATTCTCCAAGCGGATGAAGGCGGCCTATCCCGAGATTCGGGCCATTGCGCTGGAGGCGAATCCCCGTGTGTACGAGTCATTCGCCAAGCAAGCGAGCGCGGCCGGGGTCGAATATCTTCATCTTGCCGCTGACGCCCGCTCGGGGGAGGCCCGTTTCTTCATTCCCGAAGTCGTTGCTGGCCAGCCGAAGCCGAAAGTGTCGCGGATGGGTTCTCTCAACGAGATTGGCATCGGCGGCAGCGAGATGACAGAGGTGACCGTCCGCGCCATCGCCCTGGACGAACTTGTGGCTTCGGTCAGCGCTGAGCGCATCTGTATGTGGATCGACGTCGAAGGGGCCGCCGACAAAGTCCTGAGCGGAGCGGCCAAGACGCTGGCGAAAACGGCGATGATCTATTGCGAGATCGAGAACCGCCCGATGTGGAAGGATGGGGCAAACGCCGGCGAAGTCATTGGACATATCAGAGATGCGGGGTTTTTCATGGCGGCCCGCGATTTTCAAACTCCCTTGCAGTTCAACGCGTTGTTTTTGCGTAATGACTTGGCGGAGTTTCGCCATTGCTTTCGCTCGTGGAGGGGTACACGTCCAGGGCTCTTGAGACGACGCGCGCGCTGATCGCGGCGCAGAGCTAATGACGGACGCTATCCCGCCCTCCACTCCGGAGCGCGCCGACTCCTTCGCAGAGGAGGCGCGCGCGCGGTTGGCGGCCAGCGCTCCTACATTCGATCTGAAGTCGCTCGCCGCGAAAGGGCGCGCCGAGGGGCTGTTGTCGGCGGCGGACGCTGAACAAATCGAGCTTTACAGCAACTTTCCCGACTGGCTTCGCACGCGGCTAATGGAAGGCGCCGCAAGGCGGGAAATGAACATCGCGCAGTCGCAACTCCTGCCGGCGCAGTCGTGCGATTTGGAGCCGCCACACGGGGACTCGCCGTCAGGCTCCCTTTTGGCCGGGCTCAAACGGGCGCGGTCCTCGTCTCCGCCAATTTTGCGCATCGACGGGGGCGCCTCGATCCACCATGTCGCAAACTTTCGTCGCATTTCATGGACGCCCGAGGGCGTCATCGCCAACACGAGCGATCCGCGGGGACGCCTCTTCGTTCCCTACCTTGAGGCGAGCCCGCCCGTTTCACTCAAAGGGCGCAGTTTCCTCGCGGTGGTCGAAGGCTCCCCCATCTACACCCATTGGATGCTCGACACGCTGCCTCGGCTTCTTCTAACACGCGAAGCCGAGGGTTCGCTCGACGGCTACGACCATTTCCTGTTCGCGACGGTGCGCTCGAAATTCCACAAAGCCGCGCTCGAAGCTTTGGGGGTCGACTTGTCGCGGGTGGTGACTCGGGACAAAGCTGGTGAGCTGTTTGCTACTGAAGCGTTCACCTACATAAGCAACCCCCGCCGGGATTTCGCCGCCCACGATCGGATTTACGACTCTGTGGTGGGATTGTTTCTGGAGAACTTTTCCCCTCGGCCGCAGAGCCGACGGTTGTATATCAGCCGCAACAAGGCGACTCGGCGGCGTATCCTCAACGAGGATGCGCTGCTGCCGGTGTTGGAGAGGCATGGGTTTGAAACCTTGTACCTGGAGGACATGAGCATTCGCGAGGCGGCGGAGTCGTTCCGCGCGGCGAGCCACGTTCTGGCGCCGCACGGGGCGGGTTTGGCGAACCTTATCTTCGCGCAGCCCGGTACGCGGGTCATGGAAATGCATGGCGCGCATCTGTCGCGCGAATATTGGGTGATCGCGAACCAGCGCCGGCTGGCCTATTTTGGCTTCGAGGCGCTCGGACCCGACGGCGAACGGCTGTCCGAGGAAACGCGGCGTCGCTTGAGCTTCCTCCAGCGCAACGGCCTGGATATGATCGCGCCTGTGGACGACTTCACGCATTTCTTTGAAAATGAGTTTCTGTCCGGTTCCTGACTTGCGCTCATCTAACGGTTTCGGTCAGGCGCCGCCATGTTACTTTACCAAAACGGCAAGCGAGGGGTCGCGAAATCACAGCCCCCCGTGCGCCTCCCAAGGCGCGCTTGCGCTCGCGGGCTTCACTTCGGCGTACAACGCCTGAACGCGCTCAAAAATCGCGAGGTCGTCCACATTGGCGGCTGTCAATTCCGTATACAGCTTCTCGCCGAGCGCCCGCTCAATCGAATTCAGCTTGCTTTCCAGCGGTTCCTTCAACTCCTGTGTCTTGTTGGCGTGCACGATCACTATCTTCAAATCCGGCAAGGCGTCCGCCAAACTTTGCCGAAGACGCAGCATCGACGTCTCGTATTCCTCCACCAGGCCCACGAACGGCAATGCGTTGAGCGTCCGCAACGCCCGCTCGCGCTCCGCGCCCTTCTCCTTCGGCTCGTTGTGGGCCAGACGATGCGTATGGAAATTGCGCGCCTGCCGATTGCCGGGCGTGTCCAGGAGCTCACGCACGTAGCCGGCGAAGTCGTGCTCCTTGGCGAGAAGGGCGCCGTGCGTCTCCGCCACCTGCTTACGTTCGAAAGAATAGGCGGATTTGATCCGATCTATCGGATGCCGCACGAACAAGATCGGAAAGATCGGCTGGTCGAGCCTCGGCAGCGGCAACAGCGCGGTGTGCGAAGAGAACGCGCGAAGGTGAGGCCGCGCCTTGAGATACGCCGTGACCTGATCGGCGTTCGTGCGCGCGCCGCCCGATCCGCTGAACTCGGCCTCCTCCCAGCGATCGCCGAAATTGGCTTTCAACATCGCGTCGACCGAGGTGCCGGCGTTCTTGAAAAGATGGTAGTGGAGTATCAGCATCGATGGCGGTTCGCGGTCAGGAAATTGCAGCTTCTGTGACCTGTTTTTCGCAGGCGGGCAAGGGGCGGCGCCCCTCGCGCGGCCGGTCGCAACCTCGACGAGGCCGAGCTCTCGCCCTACCGCGAAAATTTCTTGTACTTGAGCCGGTGTGGGATGACGCTGTCAATCCCGAGCCGGCGCTTCTTGTCCTCTTCGTAGTCCGCGAAATTGCCCTCGAACCATTCGACATGGCTGTCGCCCTCGAAAGCCAGCATGTGAGTGGCGATGCGGTCGAGGAAGAAACGGTCGTGGCTGATCACCACCGCGCAGCCGGCGAAATCCAGCAACGCCTCCTCGAGCGCGCGCAAAGTGTCGACGTCGAGGTCGTTGGTCGGCTCGTCGAGCAGTAGCAAGTTCGCGCCGCCCTTCAGCATCTGGGCGAGATGCACGCGGTTGCGCTCGCCGCCCGAAAGCATGCCGACCTTCTTCTGCTGGTCGGAGCCCTTGAAGTTGAACGCGCCGCAATAGGCGCGGCTGTTGATCTCGCGTTTGCCGAAATAGATGATGTCCTGCCCGCCCGAGATTTCCTCCCACACGGTTTTCTTGGGGTTCAGCGCGTCGCGCGACTGGTCGACATAGCCGAGCTGCACGAATTCGCCGATTTTGATCGCGCCGGAGTCCGGCTTCTCCTGGCCGGTGATCATGCGAAAAAGGGTCGTCTTGCCCGCGCCGTTGGGGCCGATGACGCCGACGATGCCGCCGGGCGGCAGCTTGAACGAGAGGTCGTCGATCAACAGTCGCTCGGCAAAGCCCTTCGACAGACGGTCGAAGTCGATGACGTTCGCGCCCAGCCGCTCGGCGACGGGGATGACGATCTGAGTGGTGCTCGGCGCCCTGTCGTTCTGCTTGTTGACGAGGTCCTCATAGCGCGTGATGCGCGCCTTGTTCTTGGCCTGTCGCGCCTTCGGCGAGGCGGAGATCCATTCGGCTTCCTCCGCGATGGCGCGCGCGCGGGAGGCGTCCTCGCTCTTCTCCTGCTCGATGCGCTTTTGCTTGGCCTTCAGCCACGCCGTGTAATTGCCCTCGTAGGGAATGCCGCGACCGCGGTCGAGTTCGAGGATCCAACCCGTCACGTTGTCGAGGAAGTAGCGGTCGTGGGTGACGATGAGGATCGCGCCGGGATAGTTGCGCAAGTGGCCTTCGAGCCAGTTGACCGTCTCCGCGTCGAGATGGTTGGTGGGCTCGTCGAGCAACAGCAGCTCCGGCTGTTCGAGCAGCAGCCGGCACAGCGCAACGCGGCGGCGCTCGCCGCCCGAGAGCTTTGTGACGTCGGCGTCGTCGGGCGGGCAACCGAGCGCGTCCATCGCCTGCTCGACCTGGGAGTCGAGATCCCACAGCCCCTTGGCCTCGATCTCATCCTGCAGTCGCGTCATTTCGTCGGCGGTCTCGTCGGAATAGTTCATCGCGAGTTCGTTGTAGCGGTCGAGGATGTCCTGCTTGGCCTTGACGCCGAGCGTCACGTTGCCGCGGACATCCAGTTCCGGATCGAGCGGCGGTTCCTGCGGCAGATAGCCGACGCGGGCGCCCTCGGCGACAAATCCCTCGCCAACGAATTCGGTGTCGATGCCGGCCATGATGCGCATCAGCGTCGATTTGCCGGAGCCGTTGACGCCGAGCACGCCGATCTTGGCGTCGGGATAGAAGGAGAGATTAACGTTTTCCAACACCTTCTTGCCGCTGGGATAGGTCTTGGTCAGACCCCGCATGTGGTAGATGAACTGGCGCGCGGCCATGAACTGCCTCAGACTTTGTGTTTCGGGATTGGCGCGGGGATAGCAGGGGCGGCAAGGGCCGACAAGCCGGCGGCGACGCAAGCGCGGCTGGTCCCGTCAATGGGCGTGCAAGTTCAGCGGCTTGAGCGTCGCCTACGGCTATCCGCCGGCCGCGGCCCGCACCGCGAACGCGCTCGCCATCATCCCCAGGACATAAAGGGGGACGCCGAAGCCGCTGTACCAAACGGCGCGTTTGACCGGCTCGGCGATGAATTTCGCCATCATCGCGAGTTGCCCGAGCCAAAGGGCGCCGACGAACGCCGCAAAATAGGGATGTCCCCACGCCACCAGCAGGCCGATGACGGCGACCTGCGGCGCGGCCATGATGAAGCTGGCCGCCCAAGCCGCGCCCTTGGGGCCCATCAGGACGGGGACAGAGTCGATCCCCATCTGCGCATCGCCCTTTGATCGATTTGAAATCGTTCAAAGTCATGATGCCGTGGGCGCCGAGGCTGTAAAGAAACGCCAGCCACAGGATCGACGCGGAGGGCAAGGCGCCGCCGAGCATCGCCGCGGCGCCCGTCACCCATGCCAGACCCTCATAGGAGAAGCCGCAAGCGGCGTTGCCGAGCCAGCCGTTGCGCTTGAGCCGGAACGGCTCGGCGCTGTAGGCCCAGGCGAAGGCCAGACCGACCACGGCGGAAATGAACACCCAGAGCCCGAGCGTCGCCGCCACGAGCAGCGAAAGCAGCGGTCCAGACCGATGGCGATATAGAGCCCCCAACGGCCAGGGATGCGCCCCGACGGTATCGGCCGGTTCGGCTCGTTGATGGCGTCGACCTCGCGGTCGCACCAATCGTTGATCGCCTGGCTCATCGCGCAAACCAGCGGCCCCGCCAGCACGATGCCGGTCAGCGCGATGCGCCCGTTGGCCAGGATCGGCTGGCCGGAGGAAACGACGCCGCAGGCGAACGCCCACATCGGCGGAAACCAGGTGATCGGCTTCAACAGCTCCAGCACCGCGGAAGGCTCGGGATAGGCGTGCGGCCGCGCCGGTCGGCGGCGAAGATCGGAGATCGCTCGTGCTGGTCATGTCGGCGCTTCCTATCCCGCCACGAGTGGAAAGGTGACGGCGATCGCCCAGGCGAAGGCGATCGCGTTCGCGACCGCCGCGGCGAACGGGTGGCGGACCTTGGCAGTAGGTCCAGCCGCTGAACAGGCCGTGGATGACGAAGAACAGCGCCGACGATCGGCACGATCAGGATCAGGAAGAACAGGCGATAGAAATCGAGCGCGACGGCGACGCCGAGCGAGACCAGAAACGCCAGTTTGGTCGCGGGATAAGCGAAGCGCGCCGCGCCCGGCCCGCGCGTCAACCATTCGTCGGCGAGAAAATACGGCAACGCGCCGACGAGCAGCGCCGCCAGGATCGACAACCGCTCCGGACCCGGCATGAACGAAGTCACGTAGGCGTTGATCGGCGCGACGAGCGCGACGAAGCCGAAGGCGGTGACCGCGAACGCCGCGAGCAGCCAGCCGCGCCGGGCGCTCAGCCCGCGGCGAACGCGTTCTGCCGCTCATCGCGAGCCATAGCGTCGCCGCGGTGATCAAGCCCATAGACGGCGAAATGGACGGAGAGATAGTCGCCGACCAGCACCGGCAGGAAATGCGTGGGAACGAAGCGCAGGACAAGGGCCGGCGTCGCGATCATCGGGATGAGCAGCGGGCGCCCAAAGCCGCCGCCAACGAAAGCCCCGCGCCGAGCGGCTCGGCGCGCGACCGCCGGCAGGGCTTGCGCCAGCGGGCGCGCAAGCGCGACCGCTCCGGCCAGCAGGAGGAGGATCCAGGGACCGCGCGCATCGAGCTGGATGCGGCGCGGATCGCTTGACGCCGAAAACGGCGTCCAGCCATTCGACCGTCTCGCGCTCGCTGTCCTGACTGAACAGCACGCTCGCATGTTCGACGTGACGGCTGAACGCGACGCGCCGGCCGGTCCCGCGGCGGGATCGCCATAAGTGACGCCGGGCGCCGCCGCGCCGGGAGCGGTCGCGAGGCCGACCGCGCGCAAGCCCTCGGCCTTCAAAAACCCTTCCCACTCGCCGTCGATCACCAGCAGATTGCGCGGCGCCGTTCGGGTGACCGCGGGCGAGAACATCGAGACGGCGATGGTCGCGGCGACTTCGGGATGCTCCTCGGCGAAGCGCACGACGATGTCGGACGCCATGGAATGGCCGAGCACCGCGATCCGCCCGTCGCCGAGGCCGCGAACGGCGGCGACGACGGCGGCGAGGCTGTTGACGAGAACGCGCGTCGCGCCTTCGACATTTGCAAGGTCGCCGGTCAGCGGCCGGACGTTGCGGCCGTGGCCGGGAAAATCGAAGGTCGTCGGCGATATAGCCGTTGCGCGCCAGAGTAAGGGCGATAGGACTGCATGAGCCGCCCGGAATCCCGCGAAGCCGTGCGCGATCACGACGACCGGCGCGGCGGCCCCGGACTCTGGGACGATAGATCGTCGCCGGCGCGCCATCGACGTCCGTCTGAACAATTCGCACGCCGCGATATTGGCCGTGCAATTCAAGCAGCGCCGTCAGGATCGCAAGCGCCGCGAAGATAGCGATCACGGCGTTGAGCGGCGTGAGATGGAAGATGGCGCGCCGCGCGCGCGAGGATTGCGGCCCGCGCCGCGGAGCGCTTGTCAATGTGGTGCGAGCAACCGTCGGCTCGATCCACTGCGCACCGTCAACTTCCCTGGAGCTCATAGCGCCGCGCCTTGGCGTTCAAAGCCGAACAGCCCGCCGCTGTCGGCTAAGGGACGGCGAGCCGAAGAACACATCAAAAGCCCGGTCTGGCCGCGCCGAACGGACATACGCCGGCGCCATCGGATAGATTGGCGTCTGTCGCGAAAAGTGTCAATCGTGGCTGACAGATATCTGCAACCGCAAAGGAAGACTGACAGTCGATATTGACCGGTCAACGCCCCGCGCGCTTTGCCTTACGCCCCTATGCCCCGAGTTCGGATCGCCGCCGACACCTCCTCCAGCGTCGCCGGGTCCTCGATGGTGGCCGGCGTCGACCACGGTTCCTGATCGGCGATCTTCTTTATGGTGCCGCGCAAGATCTTGCCCGAGCGCGTTTTCGGCAGGCGCGCGACCACGATGGCCAGCTTGAAAGCCGCCACCGGGCCGATTCTATCGCGCACCAGCGCGACAACCTCCCTTTCGATCTCTGCGTGTGGCCGGTTGACGCCCGCCTTCAAAACCAGGAACCCGCATGGCTGCTCGCCCTTGATGGCGTCCTTGATCCCGAGCACGGCGCATTCCGCGACGTCGGGGTGGCTCGCCACCACCTCCTCCATGCCGCCGGTCGACAGACGATGCCCCGCGACATTGATGATGTCGTCAGTGCGGCCGAGAATTGTCAGATAGCCGTCGGAATCCTTCACGCCTGCGTCGGAGGTTTTGTAATAGCCGGGGAATTCCGAGAGGTAGCTCTCGCGCATCCGCTGGTCATTGCCGTAGAGGGTCGGCAGGCAGCCGGGAGGCAGCGGCAGTTTAATGACGATGGACCCCATCACGCCGTCGGCGACGGGGCGGCAGGCCTCGTCGACAATGTCGACTTGATAGCCGGGCATGGCGACCGTCGGCGAGCCGCGCTTGATCGGCATCAGCCCAAGCCCCACGGGATTGGCGGCGATCGCCCAGCCGGTCTCCGTCTGCCACCAGTGGTCGACGATCGGACGGCCAACGACCTGTCTCGGCCCAGGCCACCGTGTCGGGATCGGCCCGCTCGCCAGCCAAAAACAAGGTGCGAAGGCTGGAAATGTCGTAGCGCGGCAGCAGCTTGGCCACTGGGTCTTCTTTGCGTACGGCGCGCAGCGCGGTGGGGGCGGTGAAGAAGGCGGAGACCCCGTATTCGGAGATTACCCGCCAAAACGCGCCGGCGTCCGGGGTCCCGACCGGTTTGCCCTCGTAAAGCACGGAGGCGCAGCCATGCATCAGCGGCGCATAGACGATGTAGGAATGGCCGACGACCCAGCCGATGTCGGACGCAGTCCAGAATGTCTCGCCGGGCTTGACGTCGTAGATGTTCGCCATCGACCACGCGAGCGCGACGAGATAACCGCCGGTGTCGCGCACCACGCCTTTCGGGATGCCGGTCGTGCCGGAAGTGTAGAGGATATAGAGCGGATCGGTCGCCTTCATTTCGGCGGGGGCCGCCCTTTTGCCTTCGGCCTTGGCCTTCGCCATTGTCTGCGCCCAATCGCGGTCGCGCCCGGCGATCATCGTCGCTGCGGCCTGCGGCCGCTGGAGCAGCAACACCGCGGGGGGCTTGTGGCGCGACAGGTCCATCGCGGTGTCGAGCAGCGGCTTATAAGCCACGACCCGGCCGGGCTCGACGCCGCAAGAGGCTGTCAGGATCAGTTTTGGCTCGGCGTCCTCGATGCGGGTGGCGAGTTCCTTGGCGGCGAAGCCGCCGAACACTACCGAATGCACGGCGCCGATGCGCGCGCAGGCCAGCATACCGGCGATCGCTTCGGGAATCATCGGCATGTAGATGACGACGCGGTCGCCGGAGGCGACGCCGAAATCGGCGATGACGGCGGCGAGCGTCTCCACCTCGCCTAGGAGCTCACCGTAGGTAATCCGGCGCTTCGCGCCGGTGACGGGGCTGTCGTAGTAAAGGGCGGCCTGATCGCCACGCCCCGCCGCGACATGGCGGTCGAGCGCGTTGGCGCAGGCGTTGCAAGTGGCGTCGGGAAACCAGCGGCCGTAGACGCCGGCTTCAGCGTCGAAAATGCGCCGGGGCGGCTTGATCCAATCGACGGCTTTGGCGGCCTCGGCCCAAAAGGCTTCCGGGTTCTCGCGCCATTGCGCGTAGACGGAAGCGTAGCGGCTCATTTCAATGTCCTCCCGCAAACCCTGTCGGCTTTTCTTCGCGCGCCGAAGCGGGAAAGGCAACGTGACGCGCGGGTCCGGGATCCGCACCGGCCTTGCGCAAATCTCATGTTGTTCGGCGCTCGGGCGTTAAGGCGCGCCGGTTGATCATAAGTCCGTCCTGCGATCATCCTGGCCCGCGGGGTATGTTCGCCGCCCGCTCAGGTTTTTTTCAAAAGCGAAATTGACTCGCGATCCCGGCGCAAACGTGTCGTGCGAGCGCGCAGGGCCGCGTCGCGTTGACTTTTTCGCCCGCCTTGTCGTTATGCCCCGACCTTTGAAACGAGCGCCCCGGCATGATGGACAAGAACTTCGACTTTGCTTCCGTGGAGCGCCGGACGGCCGAGATGTGGGAGCGGACGGGCGCTTTCCGCGCCGGCCGGCCGGAACGCGCCGCCGCCGAGCCGTTTTGCATCGTCATCCCGCCGCCAAACGTTACCGGCAATCTGCACATGGGCCACGCGCTCAACAACACGCTGCAGGACATTCTCTGTCGCTACTGGCGCATGAAGGGCCGCGACGTGCTGTGGCAGCCTGGCACGGATCACGCGGGCATCGCCACGCAGATGGTGGTCGAGCGGCAGCTGATGGAGCGTAAGGAGCCGGACCGGCGAGCCATGGGCCGCGAAAAGTTTTTGGAGCGGGTGTGGGCGTGGAAGGCGGAGTCCGGCGGGGCCATCGTCGGCCAACTCAAACGCCTCGGCGCCTCGTGCGACTGGAGCCGAGAGCGGTTCACCTTGGACGAGGGCCTGTCCAGGGCGGTGGCCAAAGTTTTCGTTCAACTGCATCGCGAGGGGCTGATCTATCGCGACAAGCGGCTCGTCAACTGGGATCCGAAATTCCAGACCGCGATCTCCGACCTCGAAGTGCAGCAGATCGAAGGCAAGGGATCGTTCAAGTGGTCGCGTGAGTCGGGCGAGGCGTTCGATGAGGCCGCGCTGGCAAAAGCGTTGGCCAAGAATCCTGGCGGCCATCTCTACCATTTCGACTACCCGTTCGACGACGAGACCCAGATCGTCACTGTCGCCACCACGCGGCCCGAAACGATGCTCGGCGACACCGCCGTCGCTGTTCATCCGGAAGACGAGCGTTACCGCGGCTGGGTCGGCTCGAAATTGCGGCTGCCGCTGGTCGGCCGGCTCATCCCGCTAATCGCCGACGACTATTCGGACCCCGAGAAGGGGACGGGCGCGGTCAAAATCACGCCGGCCCACGATTTCAACGATTTCGAGGTCGGCAGGCGCCACGAGGCCGAAGGGGTGCGGCCAATCAATGTCCTCGACGCCGAGGGGCGCGTCGCGCTGAGGAACAACGTCGCCTTCTTCGAAGGCGTCGAGGCGGGCGATCATGAGCTGACGCAGCTCGTCGCCACGCTCGACGGCCTCGACCGTTTCGAAGCCCGCGTGAAGGTCGTGGGCATGATGGCGCGCGAGGGGCGGCTCGCGCGGATCGAGCCGCACGCGCACATGGTTCCGCACGGCGACCGTTCGGGCGCCGTCATCGAGCCCTGGCTCACGGATCAATGGTACGTCGACGCTAAAACCTTGGCGCAGCCGGCGCTCGCCGCCGTGCGCGACGGCAAGACCGTCTTCACGCCGAAGACTTGGGAGAAGACCTACTTCGATTGGCTCGAAAACATCCAGCCCTGGTGCGTGTCGCGCCAACTCTGGTGGGGCCATCAGATCCCGGCGTGGAGTTCGCCGTGGGGCGGAACCTATGTCGAAGAAGACGAGGAGACCGCCTTTGCCGTGGCGCTCGCCGACGGTGTCGAGCGTGGCGCGCTGACGGGCGCTGAGGCCGAAGCCCTCGCGAGCAAGCCTGAGAAACTGTCTGAAATGTTTCCACGTGACGAGGACGTGCTCGACACCTGGTTCTCCTCGGCTTTGTGGCCGTTCTCGACGCTCGGCTGGCCGCAGGAGACGCCCGAGCTTGAACGGTTCTATCCGACCAGCGTCCTCGTCACCGGCTTCGACATCATCTTCTTCTGGGTCGCTCGCATGATGATGATGGGTCTGCATTTCCAGAAAGAGATTCCGTTTCGCGACGTCTACATCCACGCGCTCGTCCGCGATGAGCGCGGCGCGAAAATGTCGAAGTCGAAGGGCAACGTCATCGATCCCCTGACCCTCATCGAGCAGTGCGGCGCCGACGCCTTGCGCTTCACTTTGGCGGCGATGGCGGCGCAGGGGCGCGACATCAAACTGTCGATCCCGCGCGTCGAAGGCTACCGCAATTTTGCAACCAAACTCTGGAACGCGTCGCGCTTCGCCGAAATGAACGGCTGCGCGCGGGTTGAGAATTTCGACCCGAAGACGGCCGCGGACCCGCTCAACCGCTGGATTTTGGCTGAGGCCGCGGCGACGCTGGCTGAGGTCGCCGCGGGAATCGAGGAATACCGCTTCAACGACGCCGCCAACTCCGCCTATCGTTTCGTCTGGAGCGTGCTGTGCGACTGGTGCCTTGAGCTCGCAAAGCCCGTATTGCAGGGCGAGGCGAGCGAGGCGGCCAAGGCCGAAACGCGCGCGACAATCGCGCATGTGCTCGATCTCTCCTACGCCATGCTGCATCCGTTCATGCCCTTCCTTACCGAGGAGCTGTGGGCAATCAAGGGCGCCCAAGGTCCCGCCCGCGCCGGCCCGCTGGCGCTTGGCGCTTGGCCCGACGTCGCCGCGCCGGCCGGGACGCAGGCGGCCGAGGCCGAGATCGGCTGGGTGATCGAACTCATCGAGGCGATTCGGTCGGTGCGCTCGGAAATGGCGATCGCGCCCGGCGCGCCGCTGCGGCTGGTGCTGGTTACGCCGAGCGCCGACGTCGAGGGCTATCTCCACCGCTGGCGGCCGACCTTGGAGCGGCTGGCGCGAATCGAAGGCGTCGATGTCGTGGCCGAGCCGCCGCACGGCGCCGTGGCGCTGCTCGTGCGTGATGCGCAGGCGGCGTTGCCGCTCGCCGGCCTCGTCGATTTCGGCGCCGAGCGCGCCCGCCTCGACCGCGAGATCGCCAAAGAACAGGGCGAGGTCGCCAAGGTCGACGCCAAACTAGGGAACCCGGATTTCGTGGCCCGCGCCCCGGAAGAAATCGTCGAGGAGAATCGGGAACGACGCGAGGCCGCCGTCGCGCGTATCGAAAGATTGCAGAGCGCGCGCGCGAGACTTGAAAATCTCTGAACGGGATCGCGCAGAGGCCGTCGTAATCGTGGCATTTGCGCAACAATCCTGACTCAACTCCACCGGTTCAAAGTTAGCCCGATTTCGCGCCGCGATTGCGCCATAAACGCCGCGTTTTACTGAGGCCGGGCGCAAGGGCGGAAGTCGGCGCGGCCCGCGCGTGGCGATCGGCTGAGGGGCGGCTGCGCCAGCGTGCGAACAGGATCGGATCGTAGGACATGTTTGCGGGTTCGTATGCGGCAAAGACGTCTTCCGCGGGCAAAGGGCTCGCCTGCCTGGGCGTTGCGGTCTTCCTGTTGGCCAGCCCGGCGGTGGCGCTTGACGGGACGACAACGGCGAACGGCCAGAAGATCTCACCCGGGCGAACCTACAAGAGCGCGCGTGAGGCGTTGCGCGCCGGCGTCGACGATCTGAATGCGGGCGACACGCAATCCTCGGTGCAGGCCCTCACTTATGCCGCCGATGGCGGCGAGGCGCTGGCGCGCTGGAAGCTCGGCTCGATCTACGCAGCCGGCGAGGTTGTGCCGCGCAACGATGTGCTCGCCTACAAATATTTCGAGGAGCTCGTCGACAATTATGACGAGGATGACACCGACCGGCGTTCGCTTGCCGCCGTCGCCAACGCTTTCGTGCAGGTCGGTCTCTACAATCTCAACGGCATTTCCGGCAGCGCGATCAAGCCCGACCCCGAGCGGGCGGTGGAGATGTTCGAGATCTCGGCGACCCGCTTTGGCGACGCGGACGCCGAATATTATCTCGCCCGCATGTTCATCGACGGCGAAGGCGGGCTGGAGAAGGATAAGCTGCGCGCTGCGAAATGGTTGGGTTTGGCGGCCGAAAAAGGTCATCATGGCGCGCAGGCGCTGCTCGGCCATCTGCTGTTTCGCGGCGACGGCGTTCCTCGTCAGGGCGCGCGCGGCCTGATGTGGCTGACAATCGCCAGCGTCAACGCCAAGTCGACGAAGGATGTCTGGATCCACGATCTCCAGGTCAAGGATCTGGCCGCTGCAACGGAAAACGAGCGCAGCGCCGCCGCCGGTTTCCTCGCTGCGCGGGGCAAGCGCGAGATTGCGGCCCTGTTGGTCGCGCCCGCGCACGTCACTGCCGCGCCGTTGCAGTTGACCGGCGCCTCCGCCGCGACGCCGCAGTAGTCGTTACGCGGCCCGCTGCCGCGCCGCCGCTTGCCGCGCCTGCGCCATGCGCTCGGCGGCTCCGGTCTGCATCGCACGCATCGTCGCCTCCAGCACGGCTTTGGGCGCGGTCTCGGGCCTGCCCGTGTCGAACGGCGGGGCGGGCGCATATTCCAGCGCCAGTTGCAGTCCCTGCGCGAACTCGGCGCCGGCCAGCTCCGCGGCGACCGTCAGCGCGAAATCAAGCCCCGCCGTCACGCCGCCGCCCGTAAAAATGTCGCCGTCGCGCACGACGCGGGCGGGATCGGGGATCGCGCCGAACAGCGCCAGCAACTCGCGCCACGCCCAATGCGTGGCCGCGCGGCGGCCGACCAGGCGGCCGGCGGCGCCGAGAATCAGCGATCCCGTGCACACCGACGTTAAATAGCGCGCCCCTGCGGCGAGCCGCTCGAATTCGTCCATGTAGGCGCGGTCGTTAATGACGACGGTGGCGTTGCGACCGCCCGGCGCGAACAGGAGATCGCAGCGTTCGATCTCGGAGAGCCGTCGAACGCCGGCGAAGACGAGGCCGCCGTCCGAGCGCACTTCGCCGCCTTCGGCCGAGGCGACGATCACCTCTGTGTCGGGAAGTCGCGAGAACACCGTGTGCGGGGCGGTGAAGTCGAGTTGCGTCATGCCGGGATAGATGGCTTCGACGATGCGGAAGGGTGGGCTCATGGGCGTCTCCTCTTGGCGGTAAGATTCGTTTTCGCCTATGTCGTCTATGGCGTAAATGTCATGTTTCCCTCGTTTTGAGACGACCCGATGACGGCTGCTATCGGCGTGTTGCTGTTTCCCGGCTTCCAGATCCTCGATGCCGCAGGGCCGGTGGCGGCGTTCGAGATCGCGACGCGCTGTCATGAAGGCGCCTATCGGCTCGACATCGTCGCCAAGCGCGCCGGACCGGTCGAAAGCTCCTCCGGCGCCGCCTTGCTGGCGGGCGACTGCGTGGCCTGTGGGGCGCTCGACACCTTGATCGTAGCCGGCGGCGACGGCACGCGCGCGGCGGTTGACGATCCCGAGCTTCTGGATTTGATCCGCGACCTGGCGGTGCGGGCGCGCCGCGTCGCGAGCGTGTGCTCGGGCGCGTTTCTGCTGGCGGAAGCAGGATTGCTCGACGGCCGTCGGGCGACGACCCATTGGGGGCGCGGGGCGCAATTCGCGCGGCGCTATCCCAGGGTTCGGCTCGATCCCGATCGCATCTATGTCCGCGACGGTCCGATCTGGACCTCTGCCGGAATCACCGCCGGCATTGACCTGGCGCTGGCGATGATCGCCGAAGACCTTGGCGAGGACATCGCGCGCCAGACGGCGCGACAACTGGTCGTCTATCGCCAGCGCCCGGGCGGCCAGTCGCAATTCTCGACCCTGTTGGAGATCGAGACGCGAGACGGCCGCTTCTCGAGGCTGATTGGCTGGGCGCGGGAGCGGCTCGCCGAGCCGCTCGGCGTTGAGCGCCTGGCCGCCAAGGCGGCGATGAGCCCGCGCCATTTCTCGCGCGCCTTCCTGCGCGAAACCGGCGTGTCGCCGGCAAGGGCGATCGAGCGGCTGCGGCTGGAGGCCGCGCGCAGTCTCATCGAGACGAGCGCCGCGCCGATCGAGCGCGTGGCGGCTGAAGTCGGCTTCGGCGACCCCGAGCGGATGCGCCGCGCGTTTTTGCGCGGTGTCGGTCAACCGCCGCGCGCCTTGCGGCGCGCGGCGCAAAATTGAGCGCAACGTCTTCCCGCTTGTGAAAAATTGCGTATGCTGCGTCCACGCCGTTTGACTGTGTAATGGCGTTGAGGGGCGAGGGGGGAAAACTTGCGACTGTTCATGACTTCTGCGGCGCTTTGCGCCGTACTGGCGATTTCGGCCTGCGCCAAGGGCGACGCCGGCGACAAAGGACCACCGGGACCAGCGGGCGCTGTAGGCGCCGCCGGCCCTGCAGGCCCCTCCGGACCCAAGGGCGATGCAGGCCCCGCCGGACCCGCCGGACCCGCCGGCCCCAAGGGCGAAGCGGGTCCCGCCGGGCCTTCCGGCCCCGCCGGTCCCGTCGGCCCGGTCGGTCCCGCCGGCCCTGCTGGGGCGGCTGGTCTCGCCGGGACTGCCGGCGCCTCCGGCGCCTCGATTCGGGTCGTCTCTGGCGAGGGCAAAGCCGCTTGCGGAGATGGCGAGGCGATGATCAGCGCCTATTGCGTCGGCGACAACGCCACGGCGCATATTTCGGACATGACCGGGGCGAGCTGCGAAGGTTCGGGCGCCAAAGCGGTCGTCGCCTGCGTGAAGAAATAGCGCGAAGCCCGGGACGGCGACCGCCGGGGGCATTCGCTTAGGGCGAGGCGTGCGAAAACACGTCCATCGCCTCGAACCCTGCGAGATCCAGGCGCACGCGATCGGGAAGGTAGGCAAACGCGGCCTGCGCGAGGCCGTCGCGGCTTTCTCGCGCCAGCATCGCGTCGAGCTTGTTGCGCAAGCCATGCAGGTGCAGCACATCGGAGGCGGCGTAGGCGAGCTGCGCCTCGCTCAGCGCGTCCGCGCCCCAATCCGAGCTTTGCTGCTGCTTGGAAAGGTCGACGCCGAGAAGCTCCTTCACCAGGTCCTTCAGGCCGTGCCGGTCGGTGTAGGTGCGCGCCAGTTTCGAGGCGATCTTGGTGCAATAGACCGGCGCCGGCATGACGCCGAAGGCGTGCGCCAGCACGCCCATGTCGAAGCGGCCGAAGTGAAACAGCTTTAGCACCAAGGGGTCGGCGAGCATCGCGGCGAGACGCGGGGCCTGGCGTTTGGCCGGGGCCGATGCGCACGATTTCCGCGTCGCCGTCGCCGCGGCTGAGTTGCACGACGCACAGCCGATCGCGGCCGATCGCCAGCCCCATGGTCTCGGTGTCGATCGCCACCACGGATCGGAAATCGTAGCCCTCCGGCAGATCGCGTTCGTGAAATCTCACCGCCATGATTGTCGTCGCTTTGCAACCTATTGACGAAAAACGATATTTTCGTCCTCGAAGGCGACGCCGGAATTAGCAGCGGGCAGGGGGTCCGTCAAGACGCTCGCGGCGTCGCGTTCAGCCAGCGCGCCTGCGCGGCGGCGTCGTGCAGAAACGTCAGCAGGCAATAGCGTCGGCCGCGCGTCACCGCCGCGGCCTCGTGCAGCAGCGAGCATGAGAACACCACCCCGGCGCCGCCGCGCGGGCGGTATCGGCGCAGATTGTATTCCGGGAACAGCACGTGGCCGCCGTCGTAATCGTCGTTGAGATTTATCGTCAGCGCGAACTGGCGGAAGGCGACGCTCGGCGCTGAATTGTCGCGATGGCGTTTGAAATAGCCGCCGGTCTCGTCGTATCGCGCCAACAGGATGCGATCGGTGTGGGCGATGTCGACGTGGAACGCCTTCTTGATCTCCGGCAGGCAGCGCATGAGGATCGCCGCCAACGCCCGGCCTTGAAAGGGGTCGCGCGGGCCCAGCACCAAGTCGTAGCGGTGCTTCTTGCCGTGATCGACCTTGTGGGCGAACGCCCCGCTGGCGTCGACCGACGCCATGCCGCCGAATTCCGGCTTGCCCGCCTCGAAATGCGCGATCAGGTCGCGGCAGAGATTTGGGCTCGAAGATGTCCGGAATGGCGAGGACGGGCGCGGGGCAGGCGTCGTCGAACGGCGTCTCGCGCGGCAAGACCGCGAGTGCGGCGAGAAGCAGTGCGGCGGCGCAGTCGTCGCCCGCGAGCGGCCCGGCGGCGATGCGGCCGGCGCCGTCGAGCGCGTAAAGCGCGGGCGCTGTGTGAGCGAAACGCCAGGCGGCGAACACGTCGGGAGGGGAAAAAACCCGCCGCACGTCGGGCGCGACCGGCGCGAGATAGTCGCGCGCCGCTTCGATTTCGATCAGCGCCGTCAGATCGGCGCCGAGGGCGGCGAATTCGGGGGCGCGCGCCTGGAGCGCGACGAGCGCGGCCTCGGCGTCCGCCAGGGGCAGGCGGCCGATGAGCGCCAACACTGCGGGGCGGCCGGCCTGCGCGTCGAGAGAAAAAAAGGATTGGTCGAGCGCCACGCCATGCGTCATCGGCGCATAGATCGGCGTCGTCGTCTTTTGAGCCCACATCGTCCGTCGCCCGCCAAAACCCTTAGGCGGGCGAACTTGCGCGGCCGGGCTTGCCCAGGGCTAGTGTCCCCCGCCGCCGCCGCCCGCCATCTGCGGCCGGCGCATGAGCGCGGCAAGCCACAGCGTGGCCAGAAAGATCGCGGTGAGCACTCAGGAATACGTCGGCGAGCGCCATCACTTCGGCCTGCCGGCGCACCATCAGCGCCATCTGTTTGGTCGCCGCCATCGCCGCGTCGGAGCCGCGCGCGGCCATGGCGGCGGTCATATTGGTCATCGTCTCGTCGGCGACGCTGCGGCCCCAGATCACCGATTCGCGCAGCCGCTGAAGATGCAGGTCCATGCGCTTGTCGAGCATGGTGTTGATGACCGCGAGCCCGACCGCGCCGCCGAAATTGCGGGTGAGATTGAAGAGGCCGGAGGCGTTCTTCATCTTCTGCGGCGGCATCGTGCCGAGCGCGAGATTGTTGATCGGCACCATGCACAGCATCATGCGAGCAGCCGCGAAACATCTGCGGAACGAGCAATTCGCAGAAATCCCAGTCGGCGGTCATTTCGGAGGCCAGCCAGGTGCCGAACGCGAAGCCGACAAAGCCGATCGCGATCATCAGCCGCGGATCGACCCTCGTCATCAACCGGCCGGAGATCGGCGCCATGATGAACATGCAGACGCCCGTGACGAACATCGTCTCGCCGATCATCAACGGCGTGTAGCCGCGCACCGACCGCGAGATAGACGGGATAGATATAGGTCAGCCCGTAGAGGCCGATGCCCATCACCGAGGAGAACACCAGCCGGTCCAGAAATTGCGGTCTTTGAATGCGGTGAGGTCGACGATCGGCTGCGGGGCGGATCCTTGGCGGCCAGCCGGAACGACGAGTTCTTGGCGTGATCGCAGAAGCTCTGCACTTGGCGGACAAGCGGGAACATGTCCGGGCTGAGACGCATAGCGAGGTAGCTATTCGGGTCGAACTTGCGCGCCTTCGCATGCTCCTCCGCCTTGTCGAGAATGGCGAGAAACGCGTTGAGCCCGCGCTCGTAGACCGGGACGCTGCTCTCATAGAGCGAAAGAGACATCGGCTTCAATTTCCTCTCGAAAATGGGCCGCGCGACGCAACGGCCAAGCCATCGATGCACTCAAAGTATGACGTTATCAACCTCCTGGGCCGGATCGGATCATGCCGGTCGATCGGGGGTTCGAGATGAGGCTCGACGACCGCCCGCGTCTCGGCGCTGGTGACGACGGGGATGATTTCGAACGTGACCCCCAAGCCGCGCCACTTGAGAACCCAAGCCTGGATAGACCGGAGGTCATCGCAGCGCATGAGCTGGAAGCAGCGCGAGAAATCGGCCGCGACCCAACTCTCGACATAGTCGAGGCCCTCCGGCAGCGACCGGCCCGCCTGACGCAGGCGCTGGTAGACCGGGATCATGTCGTTGTCGCGGAAATGCTCGACGACCATGAACAGCATCAACGCCTCCACCGAGCGGCCGTCGCCGCCGCTTCGAGCGCTGAACCGGCGCCGACCTTCGACCGCAACCGGCCCGCCAGAGGGTCAGGATTCAACCGGCGCGGGAATTCAATTCAAATAAATGAAAGGAATAAAAATGAAAGGAAAACGGCTTTTATTTTCTTTCATTTCCTTTCATAAATTTTTCCGAATCGGGACTTTTCAGAGGGTTACGGCGGATTCAAATAAAAAATCTTCTTTCTTCTCCGCTCGCCTCTCAGGTTGTGCGCGAAGGCTTCAGACCGACATCCATTCCAATCCTTGCTGCGCGCCGGCTGAGGGCGAGCCGAATTCCGCCAAGAGGAAACCATACCACAAATTTCTGATTGTGAGAAGAGAAAATGGCTGTCTAGCGCACATAGGTCCGCTGGTAGCGCGGTCCCAGGCTCGTCAAGACGTGATAGCCGATCGTGCCGCTGCGCGAGGCGAACTCGTCGAGGCCGATGGTCGGGCCGAAGAGCTCGACGGGGTCGCCCGGTTTGACCGCATCCGTCGGGACGTCGGTGACATCGACGATGGCGAGGTCCATCGAGACCCGTCCGACCAGCGGCGCCCGGCGACCGGCGACCGCGACTTCGGCGCCCGGCTTGGAATCCGTCGCGCCCGCCCCGCGCGGCAGGCCGTCCGCGTAGCCGATGAGGAGGGTCGCGAGCCGGGTCGGGCGCCTCGCTGTCCACTGGGAATTATAGCCGCAGGCCATGCCCGTTTCGATCGAGCGGATCTGCTGGATCGCAACCGTGAGCGTCACCACGGCGCGCATCGGGTTCGGGCGGCGCGGCGTCGGATTGCCGCCGTAAAGCGCATAGCCCGGTCGCGCGAGGTCGTAGACGGGCGAGGGCTCGAGGAACATGCCCGAGGAGTTGGCGAGCGAGGCGACAAGGCCTGGAAAGGCCGCTCGCGCAGCCTCGAACCGCTCGATCTGCGCCTGGTTGAGGGGATCGCCGGGGATCTCGGACGAGACGAAATGGCTGATCAGGAGATCGGCCCCGCTGACGGCTCCATGCGTCTCCATCGCCGCTTGTAGAGACGCGAGGGATTCGAAGCCGAGCCGGTTCATGCCGGTGTCGAGATGAATCGCGCAAGGGTTTGTCCAGTTGCGGCGCGCGGCGAAGGCGGCCCAACGCCTGAGCTCCTCGTCGCCGCCGATCACGGGCGCGAGGCGATGCTCGGCATAATCAGCGGGATCGGCCATATGCTCGAGGCCGTTCAGCACATAGATCCGAGCCTCAGAGGGCAGCGCCTGCCGCGCCGCGATCCCCTCGTTGAAATGGGCGACGAAGAAGACGCGCGCGCCCGCGTCCCACAAAGCTGGCGCGGCTTCCGAGACGCCGGTTCCGTAAGCGTCGGCCTTGATGACGGCCGCGCATCGGCCCGGCGCCGCGCGGCGCGCCAGCGCGCGCCAATTGTCGGCGAGCGCGCCAAGGTCGATCGTGAGACGCCCCGGCGCGCTCGCGGGCGCGCCGAGGTCCGCCAACCGGAGCGATCTTAGGTTTCGAATCGCCATGGCCCGATGTAAGACCGCCATAAGCGCGGCGCCAAGGTCGCTCCAAGACAGCAAGCCTCATGGACGAAGTTTAATTCAGCTTTCAGGCCCGCGTCCCGCTTGCGCCTCGTTTTCGCCGCGCTCGCTGGCGAAGACCGCTCATGCGCGGTACACCCTCGCGGAACGAGCCATGAGGCGGACGATTCGATGACCATGAGCTTGACCCGCAGGGCGGCGTTGAAGGCCGGAGCGGGCGGCGCGCTGGCGACGCTTGTCTGCCGCCCGTTCGCCGCGCTCGCCGACGATTCCGTCGAGACGCATGGCCTGTCGTCGTTCGGCGATCTCGCTTTGCCCGCCGATTTCCCGCATTTTTCCTATGTGAACCCAAGCGCGCCGACCGGCGGCCTGTTGTCGCTGCAGATCACCGGGACGAGCGGCAACCAGAACTTCGACACCTTCGACACGCTTAATATCTACTCCTGGAAGGGCAATGGCGCGGCTGGCATGTCGGCCACCTTCGACACGCTGATGACCGCCAATGGCGATGAACCCGATTCCGTCTACGGCCTGCTCGCGCAATCGGTCCGGGTCTCGCCCGACAAGCTCGATTACCGCTTCCGGCTGCGTCCCGAGGCGCGCTTCTTCGACGGTTCGAAGGTCACGGCGGCCGATGTCGCCTTTTCGCTCAACGTGCTGAAGGAGAAGGGCCATCCGATCTACGCCCAGCTCCTGAAGGAGGTGGAATCGGCGAACGCCGAAGGCGACGACGTCGTGCATGTGCGCTTCGTCCAGGGCCGCAGCCGCGACGCGCATCTGATCGTCGTCGGCATGCCCGTGTTTTCGGCGGCGTGGTGGAACGGGCGCGATTTCACCGCGGCGACGCTCGATGCGCCGCTGGGTTCAGGCGCCCTACAAGGTCAAGACGTTCGAGCAGGGCCGGTTCATCGAATACGCGCGCGACCCCAACTATTGGGGCGCCAAGCTGCCGGTGAACCTCGGGCAGAACAACTTCGATCGCCTGCGCTTCGAATATTATCGCGAGCGGCAGGTCGCGTTCGAGGCGTTCAAGGCGGGAGCGATCAACTATCACGAGGAGTACACGTCGCGCTTCTGGGCGACCGCTTACGACTTTCCCGCCGCTCAAGGACGGCCGGGTGAAGAAGGAGATCTTGCACGACGGCGCGCCGTCCAGGACGCAAGGCTGGCAGCTCAACACGCGGCGCGACCAGTTCAAGGACCCGCGCGTGCGCGAAGCGATCGGCCTCTGCTTCGACTTCGATTGGACCAACAAGAACATCATGTATTCCGCCTACAAGCGGATCATCTCCTACTTTCCCAAACACCGACATGGAGGCGAAGGGCAAGCCCGGCCCGGACGAACTCAAGCTGCTCGAGCCCTTCCGCGACAAGCTCGCGCCCGCCGTCTTCGACGAGCCCTTATGTGCCGCCGGAGAGCGACGGCTCCGGGTCCGACCGCAAGCTGCTCAAGCAGGCCTACGACCTTCTGCTCGCGGCGGGGTGCAAGCGCGAGGGTTCGGCGATGATCCTGCCGGACGGCAAGCCGCTCGACGATCGAGTTCCTCGACAGCAGCAGCGCTCTCCAGCCGCATACGTTGCCGTTCATCCAGAACCTCGGCAAGCTCGGCATCCAGGCGAATTATCGCATCGTCGATCCCGCGCAATACAAGAGCCGCACCGACGCTTTCGACTTCGACGTGGTGACGACCGCGTCCGGCGGACTTTTACCGCCGGGCGTCGACCTTCGGAACGTCTTTACGTCGGAGTCCGCGAAGCAGAACGCCTCGCGCAATCTGGCCGGCGTCTCCGATCCGGTCGTCGACGCGCTCGTCGAGACGATCGCGAATGCGAAATCGCGCGACGAACTCAACACGGCGCGCCCGCGCGCTCGACCGCGTCCTTGCGCGCCGGTCACTACTGGGTTCCGATGTGGTATCGCGACACGTCCTGGGTCGCGCATTGGGACGCGTTTTCCCGTCCCGAGCAGTCAGCCGCAGACTCAGCACCGGCGCGCCGGGAACCTGGTGGTGGGACGAAGCAAAGGCGAAAACCATTGGCCTGTGAGATCCTATGACACGGCGGTCGGGTCATGGTTGCCGCTAAGCCTCCCTCTCCCGCTTGCGGGGAGAGGGTTGGCGTCCTAGCCTTCTTCCCGATTGCGGGGAGAAGGGACGAGAAGCGCCTCCGTCCCGGGGGCCGATAGCATGCTCGCCTATATCCTCCGCCGCCTCCTGCTGATGATCCCGACGATCCTCGGCATCATGGCGGTGTCCTTCGCGATCGTGCAATTCGTGCCGGGCGGCCCGGTCGAGCGCGCGATCTCGCAACTGCAGGGCGCGGACCAAAGCTCGACCGCGCAATTCGGCGGCGGCGGCGGCCAGATCGGCGCGGGGACCGCGCAGGCGGGGGGCGACATCTCCTCGCGCTATCGCGGCTCGCAGGGCCTCGACCCCAAATTCATCAAGGAGCTCGAGAAGCAATACGGCTTCGACAAGCCGGCGTGGGAGCGCTTCTGGATTCTGGTGCGCGACTATTCGACCTTCAATTTCGGCAAGAGCTACTATCGCGACGTGCCGGTGCTCCAGCTGATCAAGGAAAAACTGCCGGTCTCGATCTCGCTGGGCATGTGGATGACGGTCATCTCCTACGCGATCTCGATCCCGCTTGGCATTCGCAAGGCGGTCAAGGACGGCTCCCGCTTCGACACCGTGACCTCGGCGCTCGTCATCTTCGGCTACGCGATCCCGAGTTTCCTGTTCGCGGTGCTGCTGGTCGTGCTGTTCTGCGGCGGCTCGTTCTGGCAGATCTTCCCGCTGCGCGGGCTCACCTCCGACAATTTCGCCGACCTCAGCTGGCCGCACAAGATCCTCGACTATCTCTGGCACATCACGCTGCCGGTGACGGCGCTGGTCCTCGGCGCGTTCGCGACCTCGACGCTGCTGACGAAAAATTCCTTCCTCGACGAGATCAAGAAATCCTACGTGCAGACCGCGCGGATGAAGGGCCTGACCGAGCGCCGCGTGCTCTATGGCCACGTGTTCCGCAACGCGATGCTGATCGTCATCGCAGGGTTTCCCGGCGCCTTCATCGGCGCCTTCTTCACCGGCTCGCTCCTGATCGAGCAGGTGTTCTCGCTCGACGGCCTCGGCTATCTCTCCTACGATTTGCTCATTCAGCGCGACTATCCGGTGGTGCTCGCCAACCTCTATATCTTCGCGCTGATCGGCCTCGTGGTGAATCTCATCTCCGACCTGACCTACACCTGGATCGATCCGCGCATCGATTTCGAAACGCGCGAGGTGTGACGGGTGGACTTGGGCGCCCGTAGAATCGTCGTGGCCGGGCTTGACCCGGCCATCCACGCGACTGGGCCTGCTCGATCGGCCACCGCAGCGGGGGAGTCCATATGACGGACCTCGAAGCGCCCCAAGCCGTGGATGGCCGGGTCAAGCCCGGCCATGACGGCGCCAAGCCGCTCGGCCCTGAGCAGGCCAAAGAACGCGCCGGTATCGAACGGCGGCCCTGGCTCTCGCCGATGAACCGGCGCCGGCTCGACAATTTCCGCCGCAACAGGCGCGGCGCATGGTCGCTGCTCGATCTTTCTGGTCCTGTTCGTCGCTTCATTGTTTGCCGAGTTCATCGCCAACGATCGGCCCCTGGTCGCCTCCTACAAAGGCGAGATCCTGTTCCCGATCCTCTTCGACTATCCCGAGGACAAGTTCGGCGGGTTCCAGGCGCGCGCGGATTTTCGCGACCCCTTCATCGCCGACGAGATCAAGGCGCATGGCTGGATGGTCTGGCCGCCGATCCGCTTCGCCAACTCGACCACCATCCTCAACCCGCCGACGCCGCTGCCGACGCCCCCGACCTGGATGCTGAGCGACGCCCAATGCCGCGCCGCGCTCGAGAAGCAGAAAGTCAAGGACGCCGCGACCGTACCGCGCCCCTGCAGCAGGCTCGAACCGCTCTGGCTTGGCTCCGATCAGGACGGGCACGACATCGTCGCCCGCCTCATCTACGGCTTTCGCATCTCGATTCTGTTCGGCCTGACGCTCGCCGGCGTCTCGTCGGTGATCGGCGTCTTCGCCGGCGCGGTGCAGGGCTATTTCGGCGGCTGGCTCGATCTCACGATGCAGCGGGTGATCGAGATCTGGTCGTCGCTGCCGCATCTCTACATCCTCATCATCCTCTCGGCGATCCTCGCGCCGAGCTTCTTCGTCCTCCTGACGATCCTGCTCCTGTTCTCGTGGGTGAGCCTCGTTCATCTCGTGCGGGCCGAGTTCCTGCGCGCGCCGCAATTTCGAATATGTCAACGCGGCGCGCGCGCTCGGGCTCTCCAACGCCAAGATCATCGTCAAGCACGTGCTGCCGAACGCGATGGTGGCGACGCTGACCTTCCTGCCGTTCATCGTCAATTCCTCGATCAGCACGCTGACCTCGCTCGACTTCCTCGGTCTCGGCATGCCGCCCGGCTCGCCCTCGCTCGGCGAACTCCTGCTGCAGGGCAAGTCCAATCTGTCGGCGCCCTGGATCGGCCTCTCCGCCTTCGTCGTCACGGCGCTCATGCTGTCGCTCCTGATCTTCATCGGCGAGGCGGTGCGCGACGCTTTCGATCCAAGAAAGACGTTCCTGTGAGCGACGGCGAGCGCCGCTGCTCGACGTGCGCGATCTGTCGATCGCCTTCGCGCAAAGCGGCGAGCGCCGCACGGTCGTCGATCGCATCTCTTTCCAGCTCGAGAAGGGCCGGACGCTGGCGCTGGTCGGCGAATCCGGCTCCGGCAAGACCGTCACGGCGCAGGCGATCGTGCGCCTCTTGCCGCAGCCCGCCGCGAGCTATCCGAGCGGCGAGATCCTCTTCCGCGGCCGCGACGTGCTCAAGATGTCGGACGACGAATTGCGCGCGATGCGCGGCAGCGCCGTCACCATGGTGTTTCAGGAGCCGATGACGTCGCTCAATCCGCTGCATACGATCGAGCAGCAGATCGGCGAGATCATCGCGCTGCATCATGGGCGCGCGCGCGGTCGACGCCGGCGCGGATCGTCGAGCTTCTGACCGAAGTCGGCATCGTCGATCCGGCGCAGCGCCTTGGCGCCTATCCGCACCAGCTCTCCGGCGGACAGCGCCAGCGGGTGATGATCGCCATGGCGCTCGCCAACCGTCCCGATCTTCTGATCGCCGACGAGCCGACGACCGCCCTCGACGTCACCGTGCAGGCGCAGATCCTCAAACTGCTGAAGGACCTGCAGACGAAGCTCGGCATGGCGATGCTGTTCATCACCCACGATCTCAACGTCGTCCGCCGCATCGCCGACGATGTGATCGTCATGCGCCAGGGAAAGATCGTCGAGGCTGGCGAGACGGCGGGCGTATTCGCCGATCCCCGCCACCCCTATACCCGGGCGCTGCTCGCAGCCGAGCCGAAGGGCGATCCGCCGCCCGCCGATCATGCCGCGCCGATGATCGCGAGCGCCGACAATCTGCGCGTCTGGTTTCCGATCCGGAAAGGGTTCCTGCGCCGCACGGTCGCTCATGTGAAAGCCGTCGACGGCGTCTCGCTCGCGATCCGCGAAGGGCAGACCGTCGGGGTCGTCGGCGAATCCGGCTCGGGCAAGACGACGCTTGGCCTCGCGATCCTGCGGCTCATCCGCTCGCAAGGACCGATCGCCTATTGCGGGCGCGCCATCGACGGCCTCGACGTCAAAGGCGATGCGGCCGCTGCGGCGCGAGATGCAGATCGTGTTCCAGGACCCCTATGGTTCGCTCTCGCCCCGCATGTCGGTGGCCGAGATCGTCGAGGAGGGGCTGATCGCGCAAGGCACGAAGCTGAGCGCCGCCGAGCGGCGCCGGGTCGTCGAGCGGGCGCTCGCCGACACCGGGCTCGATCCCTCGACGCTCGACCGCTATCCGCACGAATTCTCCGGCGGCCAGCGCCAGCGCATCGCCATCGCGCGCGCGATGGCGCTCGATCCGCGCTTCGTCGTGCTCGACGAGCCGACCTCGGCCTTGGACATGTCGATCCAGGCGCAGATCGTCGATCTGCTGCGCGACCTGCAGCGCCGCCGCAAGCTCGCCTACCTCTTCATTTCGCACGACCTGCGGGTCGTGCGGGCGCTGGCGAGCGAGATCATCGTGATGCGCGCGCGGCAAGGTGGTGGAGAGCGGGGAAGCGCGGACGGTCTTCAGCGCGCCGCAGGAACGATTACACGCGCGCCCTGTTCGCCGCCGCCTTCGCCAACGAGGCGACGCTCACGAGTGTTGTGAGCCAGTGAGAGCCAGCCGATGCACTGCCTCGTCCTGAGGAGCGGCGCCGTAGACCGCGCGTCTCGAAGGACGATCGAGAGCACGCCACTCTTCTCGCGAGCTCGATCATCCTTCGAGACGCGATGCTCCGCATCGCTCCTCAGGATGAGGCGGTTTACTGTGGCCGTCGTGCCGGAAGACGCATTATGGCTGCTGCCGTGACCTCGACATTTGGCCGCGCGATCCTCATCGTCCTCGATTCGGTCGGCTGCGGCGGCGCCGAGGACGCGGCGGCTTATGGCGACGAGGGCGCCGACACCCTCGGCCATATCGCCGAAGCCTGCGCTGCGGGAAGCGGCGACCGCGAAGGACTGCGGCGCGGACCGCTGAAACTGCCGCGCCTCGAGGCGCTCGGCCTTGGCCACGCCATGAAGGCTTCGACCGGCCGCGCGCCGCCGGGCTTCGCGCTTCCCCAGCCGCGCGGCCAGTGGGGCTATGGCGTCGAGACGTCGCGCGGCAAGGACACGCCGTCCGGCCATTGGGAGCTTGCCGGCACGCCGGTCGATTTCGACTGGGGCTATTTCCCGCAGACCATTCCCGCCTTCCCGCCGCGCTGACCGAGGCGCTGATCGCCGAAGGCAAGCTGACTGGCATTCTCGCCAACCGCCACGCTTCCGGCACGGCGGTCATCGAGGATTATGGCGAGGAGCATCTGCGGACGCTGAAACCCATCTGCTACACCTCCGCCGACTCGGTGCTGCAGATCGCCGCGCATGAGCAGGCTTTCGGCCGCGAGCGGCTCTATGATCTTTGCCGGATCGCGCGCCGCCTCTGCGATCCGCTGAACATCGGCCGCGTGATCGCCCGGCCCTTTCGTCGGGCGCGAGCGCCACGGACTTCGCCCGCACCGCCAACCGCAAGGATTTCGCCATGCCGCCGCCGGAGGGCAATATCCTGCAGCGCGCCGCGCGCGCGGGCCGCGCCGTCGTCTCGATCGGCAAGATCGGCGACATCTTCGCCCATCGCGACACCGGAGACGAGCGCAAGGGCAAGAGCAACGACGGCAATGTCGATCTTCTCCTCGACGCGCTGGAGACGACGCGCCGACGGCGGCCTGATCTTCGTCAATCTCGTCGATTTCGACACCGAATGGGGCCATCGCCGCGACGTCCCCGGTTATGCCGCCTGCCTCGAAGCCTTCGATCGACGGCTCGGGGCCATCGAAGCGGCGATGCGCCCGACCGACTACTTGCGTCATCACCGCCGACCACGGCAACGATCCGACGTTCCGCGGCTTCGACCACACGCGCGAGCACGTTCCGATCCTCGCCTTCGGCGGCGGAGCGCCCGCCGGCCCGATTGGCGCGCGCGCGAGCCTCGCCGACGTCGCCGAGACGATTGCGGCCAAGCTCGGCCTGCCGCGCGGGGCGCATGGGCGCGCCTGGATCGCTTAAACGGACTCGGGAATGGGCCCTTCGAAGGGGACCGCCCGCATTGCGCGCGAGTCCGGAAACCGTCATAACGCCTCCCCATCATCGGGTTAGAAAAATCCGGGATCACGGCGTTGCAGCTTAGGCGGCTTGCGGGTGGTCTCGCCAAGTGACGGAGGGGTCATGTCCGACGCGTTCCAGGATCGCGAGAACACGTTCGAAAAGCAGTTCGCTCATGATGAGGACCTGCGCTTCAAGGCGGTCGCGCGCCGAAACAAGGCGGTCGCGCTCTGGGCCGCCGAGACGAAGGGGCTTTCTGGCGCTGACGCCGAGAAATACGCGAGCGAGTTCGTCGGCGCGCAGATCGGCAAAAGCGATGACGACGTCGCCGCGGCGCTCAAGGCCGACCTCGCGAGCGGCGACGCCGACCTTTCGGATCACCGACTGCGCAAGAAGATGGACGAGGAATTGGCGGCGGCGGTCGCCTCGGTCAGGGCGGGCAAGTAAGAGCCTTCGCTCACGACCCGGCGGGACGCGCGAGGGGCGCGAAAGCGGCCGCAACCGCCTCGTACACTTCGCGCTTGAACGGCACGACCAAATCCGGCAGGCGGTCGAGACGCTCCCAACGCCAGTCGTCGAATTCGGCGTCGTGAGCGCCGCCGGCCGGGTGGTGAACGTCGATCTCCTGATCCGAGCCAACGAAGCGGAACAGAAACCACTTCTGGCTCTGCCCGCGGTACCGGCCGCTCCACCGCCCTCGCGCGTCTTCCGGCAAATCGTACTTGAGCCAGTCTGGCGCCTCCGCGATCAGTTCAGTCGAGGTGACGCTGGTCTCTTCCCAAAGCTCGCGCTTCGCGGCTTCGAGCGGTTGTTCGCCTGCGTCGATTCCGCCCTGCGGCATCTGCCAGGAGTGCGGGTCCAAGACCTCGGAGCCGCGTTTGCGCTTGCGATGGCCGATGAAGGCATGGCCCTCGCGGTTGAGAAGCGCGACACCGACGCATGGCCGATACAAGAGGCCGCTCATGGACTGAGGGATCCGTTCAATTGAGACGACCGCCGTTGCGTTCCCGACATTAAAGCCGAGAGCAGGCCGAACGCAACGTCCTTCGCTTCGCGTTCATTCGCCCGTCGCGCCAATCGTTCGACGCGGCTCTTGCGATGGCGCAGCTCTGGCGGCGAGCGCCTGCGCCACATCGATGATCAGCGCCTTGGACGCGCCGCCGCTTCCGCCGGTGATCTTGACGCTGCTCGCCGCCCCGCTTCCGGAGCCGCGGGCGGCGGGGTGGCTTGCCGCACGCTGGCCGTTACGTCAGGGGCGCCGCTCTTTCGCGGCGCAGGCAAAACCTCAACTTTCGCGACCGCAAACGGCTCGCCTTTGACCGGAAAATCTCGTCGCGGAAGCATGAAGAGGACAATTGCGATCGTGAGGATCGCGGCGCCCACCGCCGCTCCTCTCGTCGAGCGCTTTCGTCCTGCCGGCGGCGGCGCAGAGGCGGCCTCGACAAAACCGAGCGGCTCGTCCAATTCGTCCCACACGTCAGTCAACACCTTCGCTCCGAACGTCTCAGAGCTCGCGGATCAACCTTGTCCCAGCCTATTCTCGATTACCCACCCGACACAGCGCTGCGCGCGAGTCTTCCGTCTCATTTTCAGCCCTGATACGACGTTCTTCGCCACACCATCCATAACCCGACCGAAGAAGCATTTCCGATGGCCCGCAATCTGATCACCGACGTTGAGGGCGTGCTCGTCGGATCGGCCGACGACGAGCGGCTGGCCTACAGGCGTGACCGTGGTTCTGTTCGAGGAGCCCGCGGTCGCCTCGATCGCCATCAACGGCGGCGCGCCGGCGTTGCGCGACACAGCGCTGCTCGAGCCGGAAATGACGGTCGAGCGGGTCGACGCTTTCGTTCTCTCCGGAGGATCGGCTTTCGGCCTCGACGCCGCGGGCGGCGCGATGATTCACCTTCTGGAGATCGGCCGCGGCTTCGAGCATCGCGGCGCGCGCGTCCCGATCGTGCCAGGAGCGAGCCTGTTCGACCTCCTCAACGGAGGCGACAAGTCCTGGGGACGCAAGCCGCCTTACTGGGATATGGGCCTCAAGGCCGCGTCGGTCGCCGACGTTGATTTCGCGCTTGGCACGGCAGGCGCGGGATTTGGCGCGACGACCTATGACCTCAAAGGCGGCCTGGGCTCGGCGAGCGCGGTGACATCGAGCGGCTTTCGCGTCGGCGCGCTCGTCGTCGTCAATTCCGTGGGGCGAGCCACGCGCGGCGAGAGCCCATTCTTCTGGGCCGCGCCCTACGAGCGAGACGCGGAATTCGGCGGCCTCGGCTTTGGCCCCAAGGAGATCGACGACCACCTGACGCTTCGCCTCAAGTCTGACACGCCCTCGAGCACCGACCTTATGGTCGTCGCCACCGACGCCGCGTTGAGCACAACGCAGCTCAAGCGCGTTGCGACGATGGCTCAGGACGGTTGCGCGCTGGCTCTCCGTCCCGCCCACGCGCCGATGGATAACGACGTTGTCTTCGCGGCGGCGACCGCGCGGGCAAGCGGGGTCCCGACCTTCGCGATCTCACGGAGATCGGCATGTTGTGCGCCGAGTGCGTCGCGCGGGCGATTGCGCGCGGCGTCTACGAGGCTGCCCCGCTCTCGTTTCCGGGGGCTCAGCCTGCGTGGCGGCAGCGGCGGGCGAAAGTCAGGCTACGGGTTAACTCAGGGCCGCGCGCGGAGCGCCCCGGCGCGAGATCGCCGTGTGTTTAACTTTGTCGGCTTGGTGATTTTCGGCGGGGCGCGACGCCGCTCGTCAACCTTGTTTGGGTTCTCTTGAAACGCCCCGTTTTGCCGCCAAAACCCAAGGTTTTTGGGCCTTGGAAAAGCTTGGATTTCCTTTGCGATTCTCTCGCCCGAAACGATAGATATCAATGGGTTACACGGCACAAGGCGAGCAGGGAATTTTCTCGCGGCTTTCCCCTTGAGTTCGAAGCGCCCCAACGGCGCTGGCGGCTCCGGAATGCGAAAAGGACGGATTGCTCATGGGACAAGCCTTACGCCCGAGCCCCTCCCCTTCGCGGCGCCTCCATCCGAAAGCAGATCGCTCTTAATGTCTCGCGCAAAATCTCTCGCGCCAGGCGACCGCGGCTACCTGTCGCTCGGCAAAGCGGGATGAGCGGCCTTCAGCGCCTGAGCTTGCGAGCGCCACCGGTCCGCCTCTCTCCGGCTTAGGCGCGAAGCTTTCCGATGGCGTCCCTGCGACAACCAGGTTGCGAGCGCGCCCGCGACGACGCCGAGCATGGCCGCGACGATCACGACCGCGAAGAGCGGCGTCTCGATCGACAATGCGGCGCTGTCGGTCGTTGCGAACGGATCGAACGAAATGGTCACGAGTTCGCGGTTGGCGAATGCGAAACCGAGAAGGACGACCGCGCAGAGAACGAGAGACGGCGATTTTAAAGAAGCGAACCATACAAGCCTCATCCCCCGACCTGCCGAGCTCTTGCGAGCTCAAGCCCGAGCGATGGTTCCAACGATCCTAAAGCGACTTCGCGGCGCGATTGAGGCGCTCGCGCATTTCTTTGCCGGTCTTGAAGAACGGCGCGAGCTTCTCGGTGACCGGAACCTTGTCGCCGGTGCGGGGATTGCGGCCGGTGCGCGCCTGCCGCTGCTTGGTCGAGAACGCGCCGAAGCCGCGCAACTCGACCCGCTCGCCGCGCGCGAGCGCATTGGCGATCTCGCCGAGAATGGCGTCGATGATGTTCTCGATGTCGCGCTGATAAAGATGCGGATTGCGGGCCGCCATGCGCTGCACGAGCTCAGACTTGATCACCGAATGTCCCCAACTCGAAAAGACCCCGACGTTCGCCACGCCTTCATGCCCTGAAACGTGGGTCCGCATCAATAGCAAACCCATCTCTTTCCGAGAACGCGATACGCGGCCTGGCGTCGCCTGGCCGAAATGAGCGCCAACAACTTCAGGCCGAACGTTGAACCTCATATTGGCCGGTCCGGCGAAACCGCACGAGATAAGATGGGATGATCGCTTCCGCGGCCTGCGGCTCGACGCCGAGCGCCCTGCAGCACGCGTCCCTCGGCTTCCGCCTCGGCGGACACGACGTTGTCCGACGCCAGCAAATCGACCTGATCGCGGGTCGTCGTCAGCAGTTTCGGAAAAAGCCCGAATGTCGCCTTCGACGCGAACTGGGTCGACGCCGCGATCCAACGCGACGGACCGAGCGGCAGGCCGACAAGCAGCCGGCGGCGATCGATCGCGCGCAAGGTGAGCTCCGCCGCTTCGCGCAGCGTCATGACCTGCGGGCCGCCGAGTTCGTAGATCGCGCCCGGCTTCGCCAGGCCGGAGAGCGCCGCGGCGACCGCCTGCCCGACGTCGCCGACATAGACGGGCTGCAGGCGCGTCTCGCCGCCGCCGAGCAGCGGCAATGACCGGCAAATGGCAGGCGAGCGCGCCGAAGCGGTTGAAGAAATCGTCCTCCGGGCCGAACACGACCGAAGGACGCAGGACGACGCGTCGGGGAAGCGTCTCGCGCGTCGCCGCCTCGCCGAGCCCCTTGCTCGCGACATAGGGCGAGGCGGAGTTCGGGTCCGCGCCGATCCCCGAGATATGCACGTAGGTCGCGACGCCCGCGTCGCGCGCGGCTCGCGCCAGCGCGCCGCGCCCTCGACATGCACGGCCTGATAGGTCTGCGCCCCGCTTTCGGCCGCTCACCCCGGTGGCGTTGACGACCGCGGTTGCGCCCTCGAGCGCCGCGGCGATCGAAGCCGGGAAGCGCAGATTGGCCTGCACCGGCTGGATCTGTCCGACGCCGCCCATCGGCTGCAGGAACGTGGCGAGATCGGGGCGGCGCACGGCGACGCGCACCCGCCAGCCCTGGCGCGCCAGCGCCCGAACGATATGGCGGCCGAGGAATCCGGACCCGCCGAACACCGTCGCCAGGCGGTTGGCTTCGCTGGTGGCGTCGGCCATCGAGCGTCCTCTCGTCAGGCGGCGCCGCTCCGCTTAGGCGAAGGCCGCGCGCCTGTACAGCCGGCGAAACGCGTCGACGTTCGACGAAAGTTCAGGCGTTCGCCTTCTGCCGCGCGGCGACCACCAGATCGGCCGGCCGCCCGGAAAGCTCGGCCAGATGGTCGAACTTGGTCTCGAACGCGCCGACGCCCGAGGTCGCCGAGCGCAGTTCGACGATCAGATCGCCGATCTCGGCCTCCGGAATCAGCGCGCGCAGCGCCTCCCAGCCCGCCCAGCCCTCGCGGGCCTCGAAGCCGAGGATCTGGCCGCGCCGCGCGCTGACCAGCGCGCTGGCGCGCGCCAGCGCGTCGGTCGGCACGTAGATCGGTCACCGAGAGGATCGGCTCGAGCAGCACCGGGCCGCGCCTTGGCCAGCGCCTCGTCCAAGCGCGAGCTTGGCCGCGGCGCGGAACGCCATGTCGGAGGAATTCGACGGTATGATACGAGCCGTCGACCAGGGTCACCGAGACGTCGACGACCGGAAAGCCGAGCGGCCCGCGCGCCATCGCGTCGCGCGCGCCGGCCTCGACGGACGAAAAATACTGCCTCGGCACCGATCCGCCGTGCACGCGCTCGGCGAAGGCGAAGCCTTCGCCCCGGCCGCGCGGGCCGACCTCGACGACGACGTCGCCGAACTGGCCGTGGCCGCCGGACTGCTTCTTGTGCCGCCCGCGCACCGTGACCGCGTCGCGGATCGTTCTCGCGATAGGCGACCGAGGGCTTGTGCGTCTGGATCGTCACGCCGAAGCGGTCGGCGAGCCGCTCGGTCGTCACCCGCAGGTGCATTTCGCCCTGCCCGAACAGCTTGAGTTCGGACATTTCGGCGTCGTGGACGAAGGAGAGCGCGCGATCCTCCTCGCAAAGCTTGGCGAGCGCGCTGGCGAGCCGCACCTCGTCCTTGCGATCCTTGACGCGAATGGCGACGCCCTGGGTGGGGGGCGGCGCGCCGGCGGATGCGCCGGCAGCGGCTGGCGCCGGCTCTGCCCTCGGCGAACCGGTCGCCGGTCGCGAGACCCTCCAGCCGGGCGAAAGCGATGGTGTCGCCCTCCTCGGCGCGCGTCAGTTTCGAGGATATCGGCGCCCATCAGCCGGGCGAGGCCGCCGATGCGCTCCTCGACCCCGCGCGAGTTGACGACCGTCGCCGCCGTCGGCGAAGGCGCCGCGCAGCACCCGAGCCAGCGACAGCTTGCCGCCGTGGGCGGTGTGGATCGTGCGGATGACCTGCGCCAGCGCCGGACCCTTGTCGTCGATCCCAAGCCGCTTGCGCGTATGCGCGACGCCCGGCGCTTCGTGCCGGAGCGCCTTGAGGAGCCGCGTCACCCCGTGGCCGCCGGTCGCCGACCCCATCAGCACCGGCACGACGTGCCCCTCGCGCAGTTCGCGCGCGAGATCGTCGAACACGAGGTCCTTCGGCGGATCGATGTCGCTGATCAGTTGCTCCATCAGCGCGTCGTCGTAGTCGGCGAGCTTCTCGAGCATCGAATAGCGCGCCTGCTTTTCCTCCGGGACGACGCCCGCCGGCATTTCGATGACGCTCGAGGGCGCGGCCTCGCGATAGACGAAGGCGCGCTCGAGCGCGAGATCGACGAAGCCGGTGGCGACGCCGTTCTCCCACACCGGAATCTGGCGCAGCAGCAGCGGCGTGCGCGAGGCCGGCTGGAGCATCTCCAGCGTCTCGCGCAGGCTCCCGCCCGCCTGGTCGATCTTGTTGAGGAAGAGGATGCGCGGAAGCCCGAGTTCCTCGAGCTCGCGCAAGATCACCTGCAGCGCCGGCACCTTGCGCGGATCGGCCTCGCAAACGACGACGGCGGCGTCGCAGACCGGCAGCGCGTAGCGCATGTCGTGGATGAATTCGATCGAGCCGGGAGCATCGAAGAAGGTGAGCCGGTCGCCGAGGTAGTCGATGCTGGCGACGTTGGGCTCGACGCTCATCGCGTGGCTGCGCGCCTCCGGAGCTCGAATCGCCGACGCGTGGTGCCTTCGCGCACCGAGCCTTGCCGGGCCACGCGCGCCGCCGCGCGCCAGGATTCCCTCGAGAAGGCTGGTCTTTCCGCTCTGAAACGGCCCGACGATGGCGACCAGACGGGGGCCGGCGACGCGGTTCTCGTGATTGGCTGCGCTCACTATCGGCCTCCCTCAAGCGTTGCGCCGCGCGGCGAGGCGCCGCGCGCGTCCATTCGCAAGGCGATCCACTCCCTCGACCCGAACGCGTCCCTCCGGACGCGGTTTTCTCAATCATGACCGCGCCTTGATCTCGGCGCCGGCGTCGTCGACCGCGCAGGCCCGCTGTCGTGCGGCGACATGGTTGCAAGAACACGCGCGGCGCGCAAGACGGTCGACGATGGTGCCGAGGCGAGCGGCGCCAGCTCTCGCATTCGCCGCGCGGATTCCTGTATGGGACGGCGCGAACACGGGCTTTGGGCGAGGTGGAAGAGTTCATGGGTCAGGGCCAACCGGTCGACGCCGGGCGCGTGGCGGCCGCGCTCGGCGGGCGCTCGGTGGTTCTCGTCGGCATGATGGGAGCCGGGAAAACCTCGGTCGGGAAGCGGCTTGCGGCCAGGCTCGGACTGCCGTTCGTCGACGCCGACGCCGAGATCGAAGCCGGCGCGCAACTGACCATCTCCGAGATCTTCGAGCGCTTCGGCGAGCTCTATTTTCGCGAAGGCGAGCGCAAGGTGATCGCCCGGCTGCTCAATGGCGGGCCGCTGGTGCTGGCGACCGGCGGCGGCGCGTTCATGAACGCGACGACGCGCGAAAATATCGCCGCACACGGCGTCTCGATCTGGCTGAAGCCGAGCTTCGACATCCTGCTCGCCCGCGTGCGCAAGAAGTCCAACCGCCCGCTGTTGAAGACCGCCGATCCGGAAGCAGACGCTGCGCCGGCTGCTCGAGGAGCGGTCGCCGACCTACGCGCTCGCCGACTTCACCATCGAATCGCATCGACGGCCCCCACGACGCCGTCGTCGAAGCCATCCTGCGGCGTCTCGACGCGGCGCTTGGCAGGGATGTGCGAGCCGGCTCGCAGAGCGAAGCGCAAGGTCGAAGTGCCGCTCGGCGCGCGCGCCTATTCGATCCTGATCGGGCCGCGGCCTCCTCGACGAGGCGGGGGCCGAGATCGCGAGGATCGCGCCGGGCGCCCATTGCGCGATCGTCACCGACGCCCATGTCGCGCCGCTCTATCTCGACCGGCTCACGCGCAAGCCTCGACCAAGCCGGGCTTGCGCTCGACGCCGATCGTCTGCCCGCCGGGCGAAGCCACGAAGTCCTATGCCGAGTTCGCCCGCGTCTGCGACGCGCTGATCGAGGCGCGGATCGAGCGGCGGGACCTCGTCATCGCGCTCGGCGGCGGCGTGATCGGCGATCTCGCCGGCTTTTGCGCCGCGTGCCTGCGCCGCGGCGTGCGCTTCGTGCAGATCCCGACCACGCTGCTCGCCCAGGTCGATTCCAGCGTCGGCGGCAAGACCGGGATCAATTCGCGGCACGGCAAGAACCTCGTCGGCGCGTTCCATCAGCCCTCGCTGGTGCTGGCCGACACCGCTTTGCCTCGACACGCTGAGCGAGCGCGAATTTCGCGCCGGCTACGCCGAGGTCGTCAAATACGGGCTGATCGGCGATCGGCGGCTTTTTCGAGTTTCTGGAATCGAACTGGCGCGACGTTTTCGCCGGCGGTCCGGCGCGCGCCGAGGCGATCGCGATGAGCTGCGCCGCCAAGGCGCGCGTCGTCGCCGCCGACGAGACCGAACAGGGCGAGCGGGCGCTGCTCAACCTCGGCCACACTTTCGGCCACGCGCTCGAGAGCCTGACCGGCTACGATTCGGCGCGGCTCGTCCACGGCGAGGGTGTCGCGATCGGCATGGCCTCCGCTTTCCGCTTCTCGCGCGACCTCGGCCTCTGCTCGGGGCAGGACGCGACGCGGGTCGAGGCCCATCTGAAGGCCGTCGGGCTGCCGACCCGCATGCGCGACATTCCCGGCTTCGACGCGGCTGCGGAGCGATGTCTCTGGCCGCGATGCGCCAGGACAAGAAAGTCGAGCGCGGCCGGCTGACCTTCATTCTCGCCCGCGGCATCGGCGAGAGTTTCATCGCCCGCGACGTCGACGAGGCGAGCGTCTCGGCTTTCCTCGCGCGCGAAATGGCCGTTGCGGCCTGAAGCCGGCCTGGCTGCGTTACGCGCGCATGCGGCCCGTGCTAAAATCCGCTCCATGCCGTACAGCCTCGACATCCTCGTCATCGCCCTGAGCGTCGTCGCCGCGGCGTTTTTCGCCGGCGCCGAGACGGCGCTGACCGCCGCCTCGCGCGCGCGCATGCACGCGCTCGAAATGGCCGGCGACAACCGGGCGAAGCTCGTCACCCGACTGATCGGCATGCGCGGGCGCCTCATCAGCGCGATGCTGCTCGGCGGCCAATTCGTCACGATCGGCGCGTCGGCGATCGCGACCAGCGTCCTGCTCGGCCTGTTTGGCGACCGCGGCGTCTGGGCCGCGACCATCATCATGACGGCGCTGATCGTCGTTTTCGGCGAGGTGATGCCGAAGACGATCGCCATCGCCTATCCCGACCGCGTTTCGCTGCTGATCGCGCCGCTGGTGTCTGTTCTTCGTGACGCGTTTTCGGACCGATCGTCAGCGCGGTCGAGGCGCTGGTGCGCGGCGTCCTGAGGCTGTGCGGCGTCTCGCTGGCCGAGAGCGACGCCGGCGTTTCCGGCCATGAGGAGTTGATGGGCGCGGTCGATATCCTGCATCGCGAGGGCGAGGTCGAGCGCGACGAGCGCGACATGTTCGGCGGCCTGCTGGAACTGTCCGAGATCCCGGTGTCGGACGTCATGGTTCATCGCACCAAGATGCGGCTCATCGACGCCGATCTGCCGCCCGAGGAACTGGTGCGCGAAGTCATCGCCTCGCCCTATACGCGCATGCCGCTCTGGCGCGGCGAGCCCGACAATATCGTCGGCATGCTGCACGCCAAGGATCTGCTGCGCGCCTATGTCGCGGCCGGCGGCGACGCCGGCAAGCTCAATATCGCCGATCTCGACGCTCGAGCCCTGGTTCATTCCCGAATCGACGACGCTGCGCGACCAGTTGCAGGCGTTCCTGCGGCCGCAAGATGCATTCGGCGCTGGTCGTCGACGAATACGGCGTCGTGCAGGGGCTGATCACGCTCGAGGACATCATCGAGGAGATCGTCGGCGACATTCGCGACGAGCACGACGTCGCCGTGCAGGGCGTGCGCAAGCAGCGCGACGGCTCGGTCGTCGTCGACGGCTCGGCGACCATCCGCGAGCTCAATCGCGCGATGGGCTGGAATCTTCCCGACGACGAAGCGGCGACGGTCGCCGGCCTCGTCATTCACGAGGCGCGCGCGATCCCCGAGCCGCGCCAGACCTTCAGTTTTCATGGCTTCCGCTTCGAGGTGCTGCGCAAGCAGCGCAACCGCATCGCCGCCCTGCGGATCACCCCGCTCGCGGCGCGCGCGGCCGGCGCGCCGGCCCAGTCGGCCAGGAAGGCGAAGCAGGCGCCGCGAGACTGAACGCCGGCCGCACTCGCGGCGGAGCGGCCGACGTCCGCCGGCGTCCGTTGCCGGGTCGCCCGACATGCCTATATAAGCGCCCGGCGCATCGGCCGGCGGCCGACAAGAGGTTTGGATGTCCTGGAATAATCAAGGCGGCGGCCCGTGGCGCTCGCCGGGACGCGGCCCGTGGGGCCAGGGGCCCTCCGGCCCGCCTCCGCCCGGCGACCTCGAGGAGATCATCCGCCGCGTCCAGGAGGCCCTTGGCAACTTGACCCCCGGCGGATCGGGAGGCGCGGCGGCGGCAGGGGTTCGGCGGCCGTGGCGCGCTGTTCCTGGTGCTGGCCGCGCTCCTGCTCTGGTTCGCCTGGGGCACCTTCTACACGGTCCAGCCGAACGAGGTCGGGATCAATCTCGTGTTCGGCCGCTATACCGGCAAGACCGCGCCGGGCCTCAACACCAACTGGCCCTGGCCGATCGGCTCGGTGATCAAGGTGCCGGTCTGGGACCAGCAGATCACCGAGGTCGGCTATCGCAGCCTCGGCGGGAGCGCGGACATCCCCGAAGAAAGCCAGATGCTGACCGGCGACAAGAACATCGTCGACGTCCACTTTCGCGTGAACTGGCAGATCGACCCGGCGCAAGCCCGAAGACTATGTATTCAACATCCTGAACCCGCGCGAGACGGTCAAGGCGGTGGCCGAGAGCATCATGCGCGAGGTCGTCGGCCTGAAGACGATCGACGGCATTCTGACCACCGACCGCAAGTCGATCGAGACCGACGTGCAGAAGCGGATGCAGAAGGTGCTCAACGGCTATCGCGCCGGCGTGCTGGTCAAGCAGGTGCAGCTGCAGTCGGTCGACGCGCCGGCCAGGTCATCTCCGCCTATCGCGACGTGACCGCGGCGCAGCAGGACCAGCAGCGCGCCGTCAACGAGGCCGAGACCTACGCCAACAAGGTCGTGCCGGAGGCCGAGGGCGGCGCCGCCGCGCATCGTCGCCGAGGCCCAGGCCTATCGCGAGCAGACGATCCTCGACGCCAAGGGCCAGACCTCGCGCTACAACCAGATTTACGATCAGTACAAGAAGGCGCCCGGCGTGACCCGCGAGCGCATGTATCTCGAGA
>CAWIEP010000045.1:0-33277 GCA_963835115.1 uncultured Pseudomonadota bacterium | reverse complement strand
TCGAGCCCGGTGATGGGCTCATCCACGATCAGGATGCGCGGCTCGCCCACGATGGCGCGGGCCAGCATGGCGCGGGCAAATTCGCCGCCCGATAACGTGGTCGCCACCTGCCCGCGCTTTTGCGCGAGATCGCACAATTCCAGCGCCCTGGAGATGGCGGGCGCGTAACTTTGCGGCAAACCGCCGGTCGCCGGTCCAGTGACGCGGAAAGGCCGCGCATCCCTTAGGATGCGCGGCCTTTTTATTGTCCGGAATCGCAAAATCGGCGGAAAATGTGGGAATTTACGCTGTTTTGCCCTCGCAACCCTTGCGTTTCCGCGGGAATTTCGCGAGCAATTAAACATCGGCAGCGACGATTTGCTGCGTTCTCGGCCTTCAACGCGCCGGGACCTCGGGATTGGGGGCGAGGCCGACGCGTCAAACATTATTCAAGGAGAGGCCAAAATGAACAAACTCGAACTCGTCGAGCACGTGGCCGCCGAAGCCGAACTGACCAAAGTCAGCGCGGCGGCGGCGCTCGAAGCCGTGCTCGACGGCATCGCGAAGTCGCTGAAGAAGGGCGACGAAGTTCGCCTCGTCGGCTTCGGCACGTTCTCGGTTCGCGAACGCGCCGCCGGCAAGGGCCGCAACCCGGCGACCGGCAAGGAGATCAAGATCGCCGCGTCGAAGAACGCGCGCTTCAAGGCGGGCTCGGCTTTGAAGTCCAGCCTCAACTCCAAAAAGGCGCCGAAGAAGGCCTGACCCGCGCTCGTCGCCGGCGTCTGCCCCCACCGTCCCTTGAGGGGAGGGGATTTGCTAGGAACCGGCGTTCGTTAGCGCGCGGCGCGTTTGCGCTGCGCGCTAGGGGTCGGTGACAAATTCGGCGATCGCTTCGCGCATTGCGGCGCGATCGCCGGGTTCGAGCTCCTCGCAAGCGCGCTCGATATCGGCTGCGTCTTCACGGCTCAGCGCGAACGCGTCTGCGTTTCCGTCGAGGTCGAGCGTGGTCGCCGAGAAGCCCCAGTCCGCCGCCAATGTTTCGCAATCGTCGCGAAAGAGCGGTTCGACGGCGCGAGCCGACTCCAAGTCGAAAATGAAACGCGACGGCGCGAAAAATCGGCGCTGCCGACGAAGCGCCGCGAAGAGGCCCTCGCGATGTTCGGCCGAGCGGGCCACGCGGTTGGCCGCCAGCGTGGAAATCAGGCCGTTAACGCTTAGCGATACGTTGCGCATTTCGTTCCGCGGCGTCTCGGCCGCGGTGAAGCCGATATGGCCGAGAAAACGCGCGACGAAATCCTGGCCGGGTTCGTATCCGATCAGTTTGAATCTCGGACGCCGGTAGCGCCAAGGGCGCTGAGGACGGGCGCATATAACAGGCTTTTCGCCGCGGCGCGCAGGTAGTCCCCGGGCCGGCGCCTTTCGCGCGAGTGGGGGTCTTTGACGGCCTGGTTGAAGATCGAGGCGGCGCGGGCGAAGGGTTCGCGATGGACGACGAGGATTTCCGCTTCGTCTCGACGCGCGCCGACGGCGTTCAGCAACGCATCGAGGAAACGCCCCGCATCTCCGTGAAAGAGGCCCTCGGAGCTGATGACGACGCTTTTTCCCGTCCGATTGGCGCTAGCGCCAATTTCGACGAAGGCCGCGTCCAAGTCGATCCGCTCCGTTTCGGGACGAGCGAAATGATTGAAGAAATTCAACACCAGGTTGTGGTGCGCGCCGTCCGCCCATAGCCCGACCTTCGGGTAGACCACGACCGTATCGTCATGCTTTCGTAAAACGTGCTGGATAGCGCTTGTCCCCGTCTTTACGGGGCCAACGTGCAGAAACAGCCGCGGCGTGGTGGACGTCGTGGTCATGGAGGCCAGTAAACCCGCAGAAGCTTTGGCGCGCAAACGCCTTTTGCTGCGTGCGCGGCGCTCAAACGGCTCCGCGGCCTTGGCACGGACCTGGCAAGCGGGTATCCTTCATGAAGCCTGAAGCGATGCAGCTTCGGCGCAGTCGGGCGGTTAGCTCAGTTGGTAGAGCATCTCGTTTACACCGAGAGGGTCGGCGGTTCGAGCCCGTCACCGCCCACCACCCTCCTATGGCGGTCGAAGCGATGCGCGTAATCCCTATAAGCCTACGTGACAGCTTCGTCCGCGCCGCGGGCAAGGCCCTGCTGGGGATCGCGCTCGCCTGCGGCGCGCCTGGCCTTGCGAGAGCAGGGTCGGAACCGATGCAGTTCCATGTCGAACCCCTGCAGAGCGCGGACTGCGGCTATAAATGCCCGAACGTCGTGGTCGCCGATGGCGTTATCGAGCCGGACACCCCGGAAGTATTTGTCGATTTCGCCCGCGAGGCGGCGCGGTCGCCGAACCTGAAGAGCGTCATGCTGATCAATTCTCCAGGCGGCAACGTGGTCGCCTCGATGGAGTTCGGCGCCAGGCTGCGTGAACTCGGGATGGCGGCCATCGTCGCCGGATACGGCATTGACGGGTCGAAAGCCGGCGCAACGCCGGGCGAATGCGTCTCCGCCTGCGTATACGCCCTGATGGGCGCGGTGCGGCGCGTCGCGCCGATACAGAGCCGTGTGGCGCTGCACCGTATGTCGGTGGTTCAATCCGACGCGCCAACGCGCGGCCACGCGGGGTCGGTGAGCCGCAGATTCGCCGACGGCCGGCTGGTCGACATCGTCGAGCGCTATGCGCGCCAGATGGGGGTGAACCCTGAGGTTGTGCGTCAGGCCGAATCGCTCGAACCCGACCATATCCGCTCGCTCAGCAGCGGCGAAATGCGACGCTGGCGTCTCGCCTCGCCCAAACTGTGATGCGCCTTGACTTGCCAAGAGGGGCGCCTTAATCGGCGCGGGCCTCGAAGGGGGAGTAGCTCAGTTGGTTAGAGCGCCGGCCTGTCACGCCGGAGGTCGCGGGTTCAAGTCCCGTCTCTCTCGCCATCGCTCGCCCGCGACCGGGAAGCCCGCGCCGACGATAACCCTCTGATTACGCGCGTGATCGGCGATTTGTGCCGAATCCGGACCGCCGCCCGCCGTTTCTCGTTGCCAGATTGTTTGCGCTGCGATACGCGTCAGCCGCGGCCTCGTCGGGCGCGCGGCGACCGCAGATAAGCGTCTTGCAGACATGCGCCCTGCAGAGATGCGCCTGGGATGCGCGGCAGCCGGCGCGCGGGTCGGCGTGAAATTGAGCGGAGGTCCAGTTGGCCAGTCTCATCTCCGACTATCTGCCGCTGCTCGTCTTTATCATATTGAGCGCGCTCATATCGGGGGCGTTGCTGGTTGCGCCGTTCCTGCTCGCCTACCGCAATCCCGACTCTGGAAAAGGTTTCGGCTTACGAGTGCGGCTTCAATCCGTTCGACGACTCGCGCATGAAATTCGACGTCCGCTTCTATCTGGTGGCCCTGCTGTTCATCATCTTCGATCTGGAAGTCGCCTTCCTGTTTCCCTGGGCGGCCGCGTTTCGCGATATCGGACATTTTGGGTTTTGGTCGATGATCGTATTCCTGGGCGTTTTGACGGTCGGATTCGTTTACGAATGGAAGAAGGGAGCGCTCGAATGGGATTGAGTCCGCTCGTCGCGCCGGCCCCTCGCGGCGTTATCGATCCGGCGACCGGCAAACCGCTCGGCGCCGAGGATTCGTATTTCGGCGCGATCAGCGACCAACTCGCCGACAAAGGGTTCTTCGTCGCCGCGACCGACGATCTCATCCAATGGGCGCGCACCGGCTCACTGATGTGGATGACGTTCGGGCTTGCCTGTTGCGCCGTGGAGATGATGCAGATCGCGATGCCGCGCTACGACGCCGAGCGGTTCGGCTTCGCGCCGCGCGGCAGCCCGCGCCAGTCTGACCTGATGATCATCGCGGGAACGCTGACCAACAAGATGGCGCCGGCCTTGCGCAAGGTTTATGACCAGATGCCGGAGCCGCGGTATGTGATTTCCATGGGCTCCTGCGCCAACGGCGGCGGCTATTACCACTATTCCTATTCGGTCGTGCGCGGGTGCGACCGCATCGTGCCGATCGACATTTACGTGCCAGGCTGTCCGCCGACGGCGGAGGCGCTGCTCTACGGCTTGCTGATGCTGCAAAAGCGCATCCGGCGCACGGGTACGATCGAACGCTAAGGCGCGGAAGCGCCGCCGCGCACGAGGAGGTTATGGACGAGTTCTTGAAGATTGTCGCCGACAAGGCGGTTGCCGCGCATCCGGGCCTGGAGGCGCAATTCGCGCATGGCGAACTTACCCTTTTGGGCGACGCCGGACGCGTGCTCGACGTGCTGAAACTTTTGCGCGACGACCCCGAATGCCGGTTCGTCTGTTTCATCGACATCACGGCCGCCGACTTCCCCGAGCGCGAGAAGCGCTTTGAGATCGTCTATCATTTGCTGTCGCCCTACAAGAATGCGCGGGTGCGGCTCAAGGTCTCGACCGATGAGGCGACGCCGGTGGCCTCGGCCATTCCGCTCTTTCCCGCAGCCAATTGGTACGAGCGCGAGGTCTACGATCTGTTCGGCGTGCTGTTCGACGACCACCCAGACTTGCGCCGCATCCTCACCGACTACGGTTTCGAGGGCCATCCGCTGCGCAAGGATTTCCCGATGACCGGCTTCGTCGAGGTCAGGTACGACGAGGAGGAAAAGCGGGTGCGTTATGAACCGGTCAAGCTGACGCAGGAATTCCGCCGCTTCGATTTTCTCAGCCCGTGGGAAGGCGCGCCGCTGCCTGGCGACGAGAAGGCGGGTCGCTGATATGCGCGCGTTCGCCGCGTCCCTGCCGATCAGGCTGTGCGGAGTCGGAGTCAAGATTTTGGGGGACGTTCACCAATGACCGAACAGAACCTCCGCAATTTCGCGATCAACTTCGGCCCGCAGCACCCAGCGGCGCATGGCGTTCTGCGGCTCGTGCTGGAGCTCGACGGCGAGGTGGTCGAGCGCGTCGATCCGCATATCGGCCTGCTGCATCGCGGCACCGAGAAGCTGATGGAGGCCCGCACCTATCTGCAAAACGTGCCCTATCTCGATCGGCTCGATTATGTCGCGCCGATGAATCAGGAGCACGCGTATGCGCTCGCGGTCGAGCGCCTGCTCGGCGTGACCGTGCCGCGGCGGGCGCAATTGATACGTGTGCTTTATTGCGAAATCGGGCGGCTGCTGTCACATCTGCTCAACGTGACGACGCAGGCCATGGACGTCGGCGCGCTGACGCCGCCGCTGTGGGGTTTCGAGGAACGTGAAAAATTGATGGTGTTCTACGAGCGCGCCAGCGGGGCGCGAATGCACGCGGCCTATTTCCGGCCTGGCGGCGTGCATCAGGATCTGCCGCGCAAGCTGATCGACGACATCCACGCCTTCTGCGATCCGTTCCTTAGGGTCTGCGACGATCTCGAGACGCTGCTGACCGGCAATCGCATTTTCAAGCAGCGCAACGTCGACATCGGCGTGGTGTCGCTCGACGAAGCCTTCGCCTGGGGGTTTTCCGGGGTGATGGTGCGCGGCTCCGGCGCTGCCTGGGACCTGCGCAAGTCGCAGCCCTACGAGTGCTACGAAGAGTTCGATTTCGACATTCCGATCGGCAAGAACGGCGATTGTTACGATCGCTATCTGATCCGGATGGAGGAGATGCGCCAGTCCGTGCGCATCATGAAACAGGCCTGCGACAAGCTGACCTCCCCGGGCGGCGAGGGGCCGATCGTGACCGACGACGGCAAGGTGGCGCCGCCGAAGCGCGGCGACATGAAGGCGTCGATGGAGGCGCTCATCCACCATTTCAAGCTCTATACCGAGGGCTATAAAGTTCCCGCCGGCGAGGTCTATGCCGCGGTCGAGGCGCCGAAGGGCGAGTTTGGCGTCTATCTGGTGTCGGACGGCAGCAACAAGCCCTACCGCGTCAAGCTGCGCGCGCCGGGCTTCGCACATCTGGCGGCGATGGATTTCATGTGCCGCAAGCATCTCTTGGCCGACGTCAGCGCGATTTTGGGCTCCCTCGACATCGTGTTCGGCGAGGTCGACCGATGAGCCCGAGGAGAGCGTAAGCCATGTCCGTTCGACGTCTGGCCGATAAACAGCCCGAAAGCTTCGCGTTCACGCCTGAGAACCAGGCGTTCGCGGAGAAGGAGATCGGCAAATATCCGCCCGGCCGGCAGGCCTCGGCCATCCTCGCGCTGATGTGGCGTGCGCAAAAGCAGAACAACTATTGGCTGCCGCGTCCGGCGATCGAACTGGTCGCGCGCATGCTCGACATGCCCTATATCCGGGCGCTGGAGGTCGCGACCTTCTACTCGATGTTCAACCTGGAGCCTGTCGGGCGCCATCACGTGCAGCTTTGCGGCACCACGCCGTGCATGTTGCGCGGGTCCGAGGACATCAAAAAAGTTTGCCGGGAGAAAATCGGCGACGAACGCCACGTGACCGGCGACGGCGCGTTGTCGTGGATCGAAGTCGAATGCCTCGGCGCCTGCTGCAACGCGCCGATGGTGCAGATCAACGACGATTATTACGAGGATCTGACGCCCGAGAATTTTACGGCGCTGCTCGACGACATGGTTGCGGGGCGACCGGTGAAAATCGGCTCGCAGACCGGCCGCGTCGGTTCCGAGCCGCCGGGCGGCCAATTGACGACGCTGACGACGTTCTACGGCGTGGATGGGAAGAGCCCGCCAAACCCCGCCAACGAAAACCTGGCCCCCGACGCGACGCCGCCGTCCGCCGCCGCGACGGCCGCCGCCGCGCAGGGCGCCGCGGATGAGGCGCATATCAAATCGATCCTCGCCACGCTGCCGAAAGACGCCACGCCGCAGCAGAAGGCCGACGCCGTCGGCGTTCGTCCGCCCGGGCTCGACGCGGCGCGCGACGGGGGCGCCGACGATCTGCAGCGCATTAAGGGCGTTGGGCCGGTCAATGAGCGTAATCTGCGGGCGCTCGGCGTCTACCATTATGATCAGATCGCGGCCTGGACGCGCGATCAGATCCGATGGGTCGGGACGTATCTTGCGTTTCCCGGCCGCATCGATCGCGAGCAGTGGCAGGCGCAGGCCGACAATCTCGCCCGCGGCGGCAAAAGTTGGAAAGACGGGGGCTTCGAGCCCGCGAAGGTTTAAGGAACTCGGATGCTCGAGGACAAGGACCGCATCTTCACCAATCTCTACGGGCTCGGCGACCGTAGCCTGAAGGGCGCGCGCGCGCGCGGGCAGTGGGACGGCACGAAGGCGCTGATCGACAAGGGCCGCGATTGGGTCGTCAACGAGATGAAGGCGTCGGGTCTGCGCGGCCGGGGCGGGGCGGGCTTTCCGACCGGGCTCAAGTGGTCGTTCATGCCCAAGACCATAGACCCCAAGCGGCCGCACTATCTCGTCATCAACGCCGACGAATCCGAACCCGGCACCTGCAAGGATCGCGAGATCCTGCGCAACGACCCCCACACCTTGGTGGAAGGCGCTCTGATCGCCTCCTTCGCGATGGGGGCCGAGGCTTGCTACATCTACGTGCGCGGCGAATATATTTTGGAGCGCGAGAATCTTCAGCGGGCGGTCGATGAGGCCTATGAAGCCAGGCTGATCGGCCGGGACAATGTCAACGGCTGGCCGTTCGACCTCTACGTCCACCACGGCGCCGGCGCTTACATCTGCGGCGAAGAGACCGCGATGCTCGAAAGCCTCGAAGGCAAGAAGGGCATGCCGCGCATGAAGCCGCCGTTCCCGGCCAATGTCGGGCTTTACGGCTGCCCGACCACGGTCAACAATGTCGAGTTGATTGCGGTGGCGCCGACGATTCTGCGCCGCGGCGCCTCGTGGTTTGCGAGTTTTGGCGCGCCCAACAACGCCGGCACAAAGCTGTTCTGCGTTTCGGGCCACGTCAACAAGCCGTGCAATGTCGAAGAGGCGATGTCGATTCCGTTCCGCGAACTGATCGACGTCCATTGCGGCGGAATTCGCGGCGGTTGGGACAATCTCTTGGCTGTCATCCCCGGCGGCTCTTCGGTGCGGCTCGTGCCGGCGGCGCAGATCGTCGATACGCCGATGGATTTCGACTCGCTGTCGAAACTGCGGTCTGGACTGGGCACCGCGGCGGTGATCGTGATGGACAAGTCGACCGACATCGTGCGCGCGATTACGAGGCTGTCGTATTTCTACAAGCATGAGAGCTGCGGACAGTGCACGCCGTGCCGCGAAGGCACCGGCTGGATGTGGCGGGTGATGACGCGTATGTCCGAGGGCAGGGCGCAGAAGCGTGAGATTGACATGCTGCTCGACGTGACCAAACAGGTCGAGGGCCACACGATCTGCGCGCTCGGCGACGCAGCGGCGTGGCCGATCCAGGGCCTGATCGCGCATTTCCGGCCGGAGATCGAGCGCCGCATCGACCTCTATTCAGCGAACCCGCACGGCGATCCCGTGCGGGTGGCGGCGGAGTAGGGGGATGGCTGAGGAGCCGGACAATCTCGTTCTGAGACTGCTGCGCGAGATGCGCGCGGACGCGAACGTGGAATTCGCGCGCCTGAATGAGACATTGCAAGACGTGCGTCGCCACGTCGTTTCGCTGGATATGCGGTTTGAGGCGTTGGACGAGAAGTTTGAGATGATCCGCGAGGGGACGGTTTCCGCCATCGGCTTCGCGGCCAACGCCAGCCGCGCCCATGTCGACTTGCACAAGCAGATCGCCGGCCTGACGAAGCGGGTGGAAAAGTTGGAGGCGGCGAAGTGAGCGGCTTCAGCGATCGCGGACGCGCCGCCGCTTCGACCATCGTTCCTGCAATTCGCGCCGTCGACGTACGCTCGCGGCGCCGGAGCGGCGGGATGGCGACCTCCTCCCTTCGTCTGCGACGCGTGGCTGACCTATCGCTGGCGGCGCGGCTCGCGATGGGCGGGCGGCGTAGTTCTAGCCGGCGCGCTGGTGAGCCTCGCTGTCTCTGCGGTGGTACTGACGCGCCGGCCATCGTGAGCGCAGCCTGATGCGGATTGAGAAGCAAAAGATCTGTCTCGAGGTGCGCGGTTCCGACCTGTCGGGGTCTTCCTTCAACGACGTCAATTTCTCGGGGTGCGATTTCGAAAACGTCAACATGTCGGGATGGCGAGTTTCTAACGCCAATCTCGCGGGCCTGAAAGTCGCCAACGCCAATCTTGCGGGGGCCGCGATCGTCGACGCGCGGCTGGAGGGCGCAACGATAGAAGGCGTCGCCGTGACCGACTTGCTCACCTATTGGCGCGCCGGCCACCCGGAGGCGAAGTGATGACGGCCACCCACATCGCCCAGCTCAACATCGGCCGCTTCCGCTTCCCGACCGACGATCCGCGCATGGCGGGGTTCATGGAGAACCTCGACCGCGTCAACGCGCTCGCCGAGCGCAGCGCCGGCTTTATCTGGCGGCTGAAGGACGAGACCAACAACGCGACTTCGATACGGCCATTCCCCGATCCCGACATGGCGGTGAACCTATCGGTCTGGGAGAGCGTCGAGGCGCTGGAGGCGTTCGTCTGGAACACCGTGCACGCGCGCTTCTACAACGCCAAGGCGTCGTGGTTCGACAAGGCCGACAAGCCTCACTTCGTCATGTGGACGGTCCCGGCCGGGGATATCCCGTCGCTCGATGAGGCCAAGGCGCGGCTGGAGCACATGCAGGAGCACGGTGACAGCGAGCACGCCTTCGGCTGGGCGCATCTGCCGCACATCAAACTGTGGATGGCCAAGAAATGCGGCTGAGCGCAGAGCCCGACAGCGGAAAGCCATCCGCCACCGGTTTCGCCGCCCACGCCAACGTGCGTAACGACGAGCTGGAAAAAGAACTGGCGGCGCTGATGAAGCGTGGCGGGAAGCTGGAACGGACCCGATGAGCAAAATCGTCATCGACGGCAAAGAGATCGACGTTCCCGCCGAATACACGCTGTTACAGGCGTGCGAGGCGGCGGGCGCGGAGGTGCCGCGCTTCTGTTTTCACGAGCGGCTGTCGATCGCCGGCAATTGCCGCATGTGCCTAGTCGAGGTGAAGGGCGGGCCGCCGAAACCGACCGCCTCCTGCGCGATGGCGGTCAAGGATCTGCGTCCCGGCCCGAAAGGCGAGCCGCCGGTCGTCGAGACCAATTCGCCGATGGCGCGCAAGGCCCGACAGGGCGTAATGGAGTTCCTGCTCATCAACCATCCGCTCGATTGCCCGATCTGCGATCAGGGCGGCGAATGCGACCTGCAGGATCAGGCGATGGGCTACGGCGTCGACTCGACGCGCTTCCACGAGAACAAGCGAGCGGTCGAAAATAAATATATCGGCGCGCTCATCAAAACCTCGATGAACCGCTGCATCCATTGCACGCGCTGCATTCGTTTTTCTACGGAAGTGGCCGGCGTGTCGGAACTCGGCGCCACCGGGCGCGGCGAGGATATGGAGATCACTTCCTATCTCGAAGAGGCGCTGACATCGGAATTGCAGGGCAATGTCGTCGATCTCTGCCCGGTCGGCGCGCTGACCTCGAAGCCGACGGAATTCCATGCGCGGCCGTGGGAATATTCCAAGACCGAGTCGATCGATGTGATGGATGCGCTGGGCTCGGCGATCCGCGTCGACGCGCGCGGCCGCGAAGTGATCCGTATTCTGCCGCGCATCAACGAGGCGATCAACGAGGAGTGGATTTCCGATAAGACGCGCCATGTTGTCGACGGGCTGAAGGTGCAGCGCCTCGACCGGCCTTATGTGCGCGTCGGCGGCAAGCTGAAGCCCGCCAGTTGGAGCGAGGCCCTGGCGGCGATCGCCGACAAAGCGAAGGCGACGAAGCCGGAGCGTATCGGCGCGATCGTCGGCGATCTCGCCGCCGTCGAGGAGATGTTCGCGCTCAAGGGTCTCATCGAAAAGCTCGGCTCGCCCAATATCGATTGCCGGCAAGACGGCTCAAAACTGCATCCGAAATTCGGCCGCGCCTCCTATCTCTTCAATTCGACCATCGCGGGGATCGACGAGGCCGACGCGATCATGGTGATCGGCTCGAACCCGCGCATCGAGTCGCCGGTGCTCAATGCGCGCATCCGCAAGCGCTGGTTGGCTGGAAATTGCCTGACCGGCGTCAACGGCCCGCAAGTGGATCTGACTTGGAAATACAACTATCTCGGCGCCGGGCCCGATAGTCTCGCCCGCTTCGCCGAGCATCCGCCGGCGCAGAAGGAAAAGCCGATGTTCATCCTCGGCGCCGGCGCCTTCGCGCGGCCCGATGGCGAGGCGGTGTTGGCGCTGGCGGCAAAGGCGGCGACGTCGCTCGGCGTGTTTAAGGATGGCTGGAACGGTTTCAATGTGCTGCACACGGCGGCGAGCCGCGTCGGCGGCCTCGATCTCGGCCTCGTGCCGGGCGAGGGCGGCCTCGACGCCGCGGCTATGGCCAAGGCCGGCGCGCTCGATCTCCTCATCAATCTCGGCGCCGACGAGATCGACGTCGGCGCCGGCGCCTTCGTCGTCTATATCGGCACGCACGGCGACCGCGGCGCGCATCGCGCCGACGTCGTCCTGCCGGGCGCGGCCTACACGGAAAAAACGGGCGTCTACGTCAACACCGAGGGCCGGCCGCAGTTCGCCGACCGCGCGGTCTTTCCGCCGGGCGAGGCGCGTGAGGATTGGTCGATTCTGCGCGCGCTTTCGGAGCGCCTGGGCGCCAAACTGCCCTACGACAATCTCGCCGCGCTGCGCGCGGCCTTGGCGGCGACGCATCCGCATCTCGTCAAATACGACGTCGTGACGCCGGCGGACGCCTCGGCGCTGGCGAATATCGGCGCGGCCGGAAAACTCGGCGCGGAAGCTTTCGCCTCGCCGATCCGCGACTTCTATCAAACCAACCCCATTGCGCGCGCCTCGCGCGTGATGGCCGAATGTTCGGCCCTCGCGAGCGCGCGGCTCGCGAGCGCTGCGGAATAGGGCGCCCCCATGTCCAGCCTCACGCCCTCGAAACCGTCGGACGACAGATCGGCGCTCATCGTCGGCGGCGTCGCCGTCGCCGCCGTGGCGGTGATCGTGCTTGGCGTGATCTACGGCTTCGCGGCCGGCGGATGGGGCGCCGGGATCGGCAATTGGATGTATGCGACGACGCTGGGAACCGTCGTGCGCTACATCCTGGAAAGCCTCGTCATGCTGGTGGCGTTGCTGATCTCGACGGCGATTTTCATCTACGCCGAACGAAAAGTTTGGGGCGCCGTTCAATTGCGCCGAGGTCCGAACGTCGTCGGGCCGTGGGGGACCCTGCAACCGTTCGCCGATTTTCTCAAATTCATTCTCAAGGAGCCGATCATTCCGGCCGGCGCCAACAAGGGCGTATTCCTGCTCGCCCCGCTGGTCGGCGTCGTGCTGGCGATGGCGGCCTGGGCGGTGATCCCGGTCGCCGACGGTTGGGTGGTCGGCGACATCAATGTGGGCGTCCTCTATCTGTTCGCGGTGTCGTCGCTTGGCGTCTACGGCGTCATCATGGCGGGCTGGGCGTCGAACTCCAAATACGCGTTCTTGTCGGCGCTGCGTTCCGCGGCGCAGATGGTCAGTTACGAAGTGTCTATCGGCTTTGTTATCGTCACGGTGCTGCTTTGCGCGGGCTCGCTCAACCTTTCACAGATCGTGCGCGCCCAGGACACTTGGGCCGGCGTTTTCGGCTGGTACTGGCTGCGGCTATTGCCGATGTTCGTGATTTTCTTCGTCTCGGCGCTGGCGGAGACCAATCGCGCGCCGTTCGATCTGGTCGAGGCGGAATCGGAGCTGGTCGCCGGCTATCAGGTGGAATATTCGGCCTCGCTGTTCCTGCTGCAGTTTCTGGCGGAGCTGGTGGCGATTCTCGGCATGTCGGGGTTGATGACGACTATGTTCCTCGGCGGCTGGCTGTCGCCGCTGCCGTTTCCGCCGTTCACCTGGGTGCCGGGAATCGTCTGGTTCCTCATCAAGGCTTGGAGCGTGGCGTTGTGCTTCACCATGACGAAGGCGATCGTGCCGCGCTATCGCTACGATCAGTTGATGCGTCTGGGATGGAAAGTGTTTCTGCCGCTCTCGCTCGCGATGGTCGTAGTGGTCGCGGCGGTCGTCGAGATATTCGGCTCGGCGACGCAATGAAGGCGAGGACGATATGGCGCTGAAACTGGATCAGGCCGCGCGCTCGCTCTTCCTGAGCGAGTTTGTCGCCGGCTTCGCCTTGGCCATCCGGTATATGTTCAAGCCGAAGGCTACGTTGAACTACCCGCACGAGAAGGGGCCGCTTAGTCCGCGTTTCCGCGGCGAGCATGCGCTGCGCCGCTATCCCAACGGCGAGGAGCGCTGCATCGCCTGCAAGCTGTGCGAAGCGATCTGCCCGGCGCAGGCGATCACTATCGAAGCCGGGCCCCGCCGCAACGACGGCACGCGGCGGACGACGCGCTACGACATCGACATGACGAAATGCATCTATTGCGGCATGTGTCAGGAGGCCTGTCCCGTCGACGCCATCGTCGAGGGGCCGAATTTCGAGTTCGCCGCCGAAACCCGCGAAGAATTATTTTACGACAAAGACCGGCTGTTGGGCAACGGCGCGCGCTGGGAGCGGGAGCTCGCCCGTAATATCAAGCTCGATGCGCCGTATCACTGAGCGCGAGGGATAGGCTATGTGGGCGCAAGCCATCTTCTTCTGGATATTCGCCGCGGCGCTGGTCGCCTCGGCGCTCGTCGTGATCGCGGCGCGCAATCCCGTGCATTCCGTTCTGTTCCTGATCCTGGCGTTCGTCGCCTCCGCGGGGCTGTTCGTGCTGCTCGGCGCCGAGTTTCTGGCGATGATGCTGGTCGTCGTCTATGTCGGCGCGGTGGCGGTGCTATTCCTGTTCGTCGTCATGCTGCTCGACGTCGATTTCGCCGAGCTCAAGCAGGGCTTTGTGCAATATCTGCCGGTCGGCGGCCTCATCGCCGTCGTGGTCGGCTTCGAGCTCTGGTACGTGACCTCCGGCTGGTCGCGCGCGCCGCATGCGGCGACCGCCGCCGCGCCCTCCGGCGGAATCGCCAACACGCGGGCGCTCGGGCGCGTCATCTACACGCAATACGCCTATTTCTTCGAGGCCGCCGGCCTCATCCTCTTGACCGCGATGATCGGCGCCATCGTTCTGACGCTGCGCCACAAGGTCGGCGTCAAGCGGCAGAACATCGACGTCCAGGTCGCGCGCACGCCGGCGACGGCGGTCGAATTGCGCAAAGTCGCCTCGCGCGCCGGGCTTTGAGGGGGAACGCCATGGTCATCGGGTTGGACGCACTACCTGTCGCTGGCGGCGATCCTGTTTACGATCGGCGTGGCGGGCATCATCCTCAATCACAAGAACATCATCATCATCCTGATGTCGGTCGAGTTGATCCTGCTCTCGGTCAACATCAATCTCGTCGCGTTCTCGACCTTCTCGGGCGATCTGACGGGCCAGGTGTTCGCGCTGCTCATCCTTACGGTCGCCGCGGCGGAGGCGGCGATCGGGCTCGCCATTCTGCTCGCCTATTACCGCAACCGCGGCTCGATCGCGGTCGAAGACATCCACGCGCTGAAGGGCTGAGCCGGCCATGACGTTCGCCATTATCGTCTTCCTGCCGCTCATCGGCTTTCTCTATGCGGGATTGTTCGGGCGCAACGACGAGCCCCGAAATTCCGAGCTTGTCACCACGATCTTGCTCGGCGTCTCCGGCTTTTTTTCGTGGCTGGCGTTTTTCAGCTTCGCATTTAGCTCCGATCCGCAGCCCTATGTGGTCCCGCTCGCGAATTGGATGACCGCCGGCAAGCTCGTAGTCGATTGGTCGCTACATATCGATATGCTGACCGCCGTCATGCTGGTGGTGGTGACGACGGTTTCGTTTCTCGTCCACATGTATTCGATCGGCTACATGGAGGACGACGACAGCCGCCCGCGCTTTTTCGCTTATTTGTCCCTGTTCACCTTCGCCATGCTGACGCTGGTGACCGCCGGCAATCTCGTGCAGATGTTCTTCGGCTGGGAAGGCGTAGGCCTCGCCTCCTATCTGTTGATCGGCTTCTGGTACAAAAAACCCTCGGCGAACGCTGCGGCGATCAAGGCGTTCGTGGTCAACCGCGTCGGTGATTTCGGCTTCGCGCTCGGCATTTTTCTGCTGTTCCGGCTCACCGGCTCCGTCAGTCTAGAGACGATCCGCGCAGCCGCGCCGAGCCTTGTCGGCCAGACCATCCATGTGTTCGGCATGAACGTCGACGCGCTGACGATAACCTGCCTGTTGCTGTTCATGGGCGCGATGGGCAAGTCGGCGCAGTTCCTGCTTCACACCTGGCTGCCCGACGCAATGGAGGGTCCGACGCCGGTCTCCGCGCTCATCCACGCCGCGACCATGGTCACGGCCGGCGTGTTCCTGGTGGCGCGGCTGTCGTTCCTGTTCGACCTGTCGCCGACCGCGCTCGATTTCGTGCTGTTCATCGGGGCGACGACAGCGTTTTTCGCCGCCACCATCGGCCTCGTCCAGAACGACATCAAGCGCGTCATCGCCTATTCGACCTGCTCGCAGCTCGGCTACATGTTCGTGGGCGAGGGCGTTGGCGCTTATGGGGCCGGCATTTTTCATCTGTTCACGCACGCCTTCTTCAAGGCGCTGTTGTTCCTGGGCGCCGGCTCCGTCATCACCGCGATGCATCATGAGCAGGACATGCGCCGAATGGGCGGCCTCAAGGACGAGATCCCGTTCACCTTCTGGATGATGATGATCGGCACGCTGGCGCTGACCGGCGTCGGCCTGCCGTTCACGCCGCTAGGTTTTGCCGGCTACGTCTCCAAGGATGCGATCATCGAGGCGTCTTACGCCGCCCATGGTCCGGTGGCGGCTTATGCTTTTCTCTGCGTGGTCGCGGCGGCGGCGCTGACGTCGTTCTACTCCTGGCGGCTGGTGTTCATGACCTTCTTCGGCCGCCGCGGCGATTGGGCGCAGGCGTTGCCGCACGACGAGCACGGCGATCACCACCACGACGACCATAGCCACGGCGAGGCGCACGAATCGCCGCGCGTCATGCTGATCCCGCTCGGCGCGCTTGCGGTTGGCGCGGCCTTCGCCGGCATGTTGTTCAAGCACTGGTTCATCGGCGGCGGCTTCGAAGGCTTTTGGAAGGAGTCGATCTTCCTGGCCAAAGACAACAAGATCCTCGAGAACATGGAGCATGTCCCTTGGCTCGTTTCGCTGCTGCCGTTCCTGATGATGCTCGGCGGTTTCGCGGTCGCCTATTACATGTATGTCGTCAACAAGAGCGCCCCCGCCACGCTCGCGCGCGCCAATCCGCTGCTCTACCGCTTCCTGCTCAACAAGTGGTATTTCGACGAACTCTATGACTTCCTGTTCGTGCGTCCCGCGTTCTGGATCGGCCGCGTCTTCTGGAAGGGCGGCGACGGGGCGATCATCGACGGGTTGGGTCCGGACGGAGTTTCGGCCCGCGTGCTCGATGTGACGCGCTACGCCGTGCGGCTGCAGACCGGCTACGTCTATCACTACGCTTTCGCGATGTTGCTAGGCGTGGCGGCGTTCGCGACCTGGTATCTGTTCGGGGGAATGCGCTGATGTCCGGCAACTGGGTGCTCTCGGCGCTGCTGATCCTGCCGGTCGCCGGCGCGGCGCTGATCGCGCTGTTGCGCGGCGAATCGCCAGAGACGCAGAAGAACGTGCGCTATATCGCGCTCTGGACGACGGTGCTGACCTTCCTCGTCAGCCTCTACGGCTGGATGCTGTTCGACCCCTCGAAACCCGGCTTCCAGCTGGTCGAGAAATCCAACTGGTTCTCCAACGTCATTCTCTACAAGCTCGGCGTCGACGGGATTTCGATGCCGTTCGTGCTGTTGACCACGTTCCTGACTCCGCTGTGCATCCTTGCGTCGTGGCGTTCGATCAAGACGCGGGTCAAAGCCTATTTCATCGCTTTTCTGATCCTTGAAAGCCTGATGATCGGCGTGTTCGAGGCGCTCGACCTCCTCCTGTTCTACGTGTTCTTCGAGGGCGGCCTGATCCCGATGTTCATTATCATCGGCGTGTGGGGCGGCAAGCGGCGGGTCTACGCAGCTTTCAAGTTCTTCCTCTACACGCTGGCCGGCTCGCTGCTGATGCTGCTGGGCATCATGGCGATGTACTGGACGGCGCACACCAGCGACATCGAGGTGTTGCTGCACACGCATTTCGCGCCGAACGTGCAGTTCTGGCTGTGGCTCGCGTTCTTCGCCTCCTTCGCCGTGAAGATGCCGATGTGGCCGGTCCACACCTGGCTGCCGGACGCCCACGTCGAGGCGCCGACCGCCGGCTCCGTTATCCTGGCTGGCATTCTCCTCAAGATGGGCGGCTACGGATTCCTGCGGTTCTCGCTGCCGATGTTCCCCGACGCCAGCGTCTATTTCGCGCCGATGGTGTTCGCGCTTTCGATCATCGCCATCATCTACACCTCGCTGGTGGCGCTGGTGCAGGAGGACATCAAGAAGCTGATCGCCTATTCCTCGGTCGCGCACATGGGCTTTGTCACGATGGGCATGTTCGCCGCCAATACGCAGGGCGTGCAGGGCGCGGTGTTCCAGATGGTCAGCCACGGCCTCGTCTCCGCCGCGCTGTTCCTCTGCGTCGGCGTGGTCTACGACCGAATGCACACGCGCGAAATTGCGGCCTATGGCGGCATCGTCGCCCGCATGCCGCGCTATGCGGTGGCGATGATGGTGTTCACCCTCGCCAATGTCGGGTTGCCCGGCACGTCCGGTTTCGTCGGCGAATTTCTGACGCTGGTCGGCGCCTTCCAGGCCAACACCTGGGTCGCGCTGCTGGCCACCACCGGCGTCATCCTCTCGGCGGCCTATGCGCTCTACCTCTACCGCCGCGTCATTTTCGGCGTGCTCGACAAGCCTAACCTGCTCACCATCGAGGACGTGACGGTTCGCGAGCAACTGACGCTGATCCCGCTGCTGTTGCTGACCCTCTATTTCGGCGTGCATCCGCAACCGATCCTCGACGCCAGCGCCGCCTCCGTCGAGCAATTGTTGCAGGGCATGCAGCACGCCGTCGCGGCTGTGCATACGGCCGGACTTTGAGGCGATCGCCATGTTCCCAGCCATGAACCCAACCGCGCTTTCGCTTCCGGTGGTGATGCCGGAATTCATCTTGTTCCTCGGCGTGCTGGCGCTGATCCTCGTCGGCGCGCTGCGCGGCGAGCGCTCGGTCTGGCTGGTCACCGAGGCCGCGGTCGCGCTGCTCGGCGTCGCGCTCTTAATCGTCGTTTTCGACAAGCGCACCGAGGGCGTCACTTTCTACGGCGCCTTCACCAACGACCGCTTCGCCCGCTTCATGAAGGCGCTGTCGCTGATCGGCTCGCTGGTGTCGCTGTTGCTGTCGCTCGATTTCCTGCGCCATCACCGATACGGCGGCTTCGAGTTTCCGATCCTGCTGATGTTGTCGACCATCGGCATGATGATGCTGATCTCGGCGACCGATTTCATTGCGCTTTATCTCGGCCTCGAACTGATGAGCCTGTCGCTTTATGTCGTGGCCGCCTACCGGCGCGACGATCTCCGATGCGTCGGAGGCGGGGCTCAAATATTTCGTCCTCGGGGCGCTGTCGTCGGGCATGCTGCTTTATGGCATGTCGCTGATGTACGGTTTTGCCGGCACGGTGTCGTTCAAGGGCGTCGCGGCGGCGTTCAGCGGGCCCGCGCCCATCGGCGTGGTGTTCGGCCTGGTCTTCGTCCTCGCCGGCCTCGCCTTTAAGATTTCCGCGGTGCCGTTCCACATGTGGACGCCCGACGTTTACGAGGGCGCGCCCACGCCAGTGACGACGTTCTTCTCCTCGGCGCCGAAAATGGCGGCGATGGCGGTGCTGGTTCGCATTCTGCTGACCGCATTTCCGCATATCTCGACCGAGTGGCGACAGATCGTCACGTTCATATCCATCGCCTCGATGGCGCTCGGCGCCTTCGCCGCAATCGGGCAGACCAATATCAAGCGGCTGATGGCCTATTCCTCGATCGGCCATATGGGATTTGCGCTGGTCGGCGTCGCCGCCGGCTCGGTTCAGGGCGCGCAGGGCGTCGCGCTCTATATGGCGATCTATCTGGTGATGACGCTCGGCACCTTCGCCGGCATCCTGTCGATGCGCCGCAACGGTCAATATGTCGAAACGATCGCCGATCTCTCGGGGCTTTCGCGCACCAATCCGAGCATGGCGCTATTCCTGGCGGCGATGATGTTCTCGCTCGCCGGCATTCCCCCGCTCGCCGGCTTCTTCGCCAAGTTCTACGTGTTCGCCGCGGCGATCAACGCTGGGCTATATGGGCTGGCCGTCATTGGCGTGCTGCTGAGCGCGGTCGGCGCCTTCTACTACCTGCGCGTCGTCAAGCTCATGTATTTCGACGAGCCGGCCGCCGCGTTCGACGCGCAGACGCCCGCGCCGCGCTTCGTGCTGGGGATCGCCTCGGCGCTGCTCGTGTTCGGCGTGTTCGCGCCGGCGCCGCTTACCGCTGCGGCGTTGGCGGCCGCGAAGTCGCTGTTCTGAGCGACGGGTTTGGCTGACCCGGAACCCGCGCGCCGCTATGCGATTAAGGGTTGGCGCGTCGAACGTGCGGTCGTCCTCGATTCCACCAGCGAAGAGGCCAAACGCCGTGCGCTCGCAGGCGATCGCGGCAAGCTATGGATTGTCGCCGACCGACAGACGGCGGGGCGCGGCCGGCACGGCCGCGAATGGCGTTCGCCGGACGGCAATTTTTATGGCAGCGCGCTGCTGATTGGTCCGTGCGCCGTCGCCGACGCGCCACAACTCGGCTTTGTCGCGGGACTTGCGGCGCGCGCAGCGATCGAGGACCTCGGCGATTGCGACGTCCGCCTCAAATGGCCCAACGATCTCGTCGCCGCCGGCGCCAAGCTCGCCGGCATTCTGCTCGAAGGCTGGAGCCTCGGACCGCAGCGGTTCGCCGTTTCGGTCGGCATCGGCGTCAACCTCGCCAATCACCCGCCCGATCTCGCCTATCCCGCAACGCGATCTCAGCGCGCTGCTCGGCCGCCGCGTGGGGTTACGCGAATTCCTGGAGCGGCTCGCCGTGCGGTTCGATGAGGGTCTCGCCGTGTTCGCCGGCGGCGCCGGTTTCGCCGACGATCCGCTCGCAATGGCTCGCCTCGGCCGCGGGCCTTGGCCAACCGTTGCGCGCGACCGACCGCGGCCGGCGCGCGCGAGGGCCTATTCGAGGGCGTCGATGCGCGCGGGCGTTTGCTTTTACGGACGCGAAACGCGATAGAGACGATCGAATCCGCTGACATCGCCCTTCTGGGCGCAACGGCAGGCGCGCCGCTCAAGCAGGCGCCGCCGGGCCGGCGAAAGCTTGAGCTGAAGATGCAAGACGACGCGCAACTCGTGTTCGTGCCCCTCGGGGGCTTGCGCGAAATCGGAATGAATTGCGCCCTCTACGGCTTCGGTCCGGCGCGCCGACGCAAATGGTTGATGGTCGATCTCGGCCTCGCCTTCGCCGGCGACGAGGCGCCGGGCGTCGATCTCGTGATGCCCGACCTGAGTTTCGTGCAGAAAATCAAGACGCGATCTCGTCGGCATCGTCATCACCCACGCGCATGAGGACCACATCGGCTCGCTGGCGGAGCTTTGGCCGTCGCTCGGCGCGCCCGTCTACATGACGCGCTTCGCCGCCGGCCTCGCCGAGGCGCGCCGGCTCGGCGAGCCCGGCGCGCCGAAAATCCCGATCCGCACCGTTTCGCTCGGCGGCCGCGTCGAAATCGGTCCGTTCGAGGTCGAGTTCATCTCGGTCGCGCATTCGATCCCCGAAAGCACGGCGCTGGCCATCCGCACGCCCGCGGGGCTCGTCGTCCACACCGGCGACTGGAAGATCGACTTGAACGCCTGGCGTCGGCGGCATCACCGACGAGGCGCGCCTGCGCGCGCTCGGCGACGAAGGCGTGCTGGCGCTCGTCTGCGATTCCACCAATGTCGTGCGCGAGGGCGAGAGCCCGTCGGAGGCGGATGTCGCGCGCACCTTGCGCGAACTCGTGGCCGAAGCGCGCGGCCGCGTCATCGTGACCACCTTCGCCTCCAATGTCGCGCGGCTGCGCTCGGCGGCGGAAGCGGGCTTGGCGGCGGGCCGACAGGTGCTGGTGATGGGCCGGGCGATGGAGCGGGTCATCGCGGTCGCTCGCGAATGCGGCTATCTCGACGGCCTGCCGCCATTCCTGGGCCCCGATCCGTTTGACCGTCTGCCGCGCGAAAAGGTGCTCGCGTTGGCGACCGGAAGTCAGGGCGAGCCGCGAGCTGCGCTGGCGCGCATGGCTGAAGAGCAGCATTCACGCGCCTCGCTCAGTCCCGGCGATCGGGTGATCTTCTCGTCGCGCACCATACCCGGCAACGAGAAAGCGGTCGGCCGGATCATCAACGGATTGGTCGAGCACGATGTGGAAGTCGTCACCGACCGCACGCATCTTGTGCATGTCTCCGGCCATCCGCGCCGCGCCGAGTTGCAGCGCATGTACGAGTGGACGCGGCCCAAAATCGCCGTTCCCGCGCATGGCGAACCCCTGCATCTGACGGTGCACGCCGCCTTCGCCAAGGCGAACGGCGCCAAAGAGGTGGTGCGCGCCTTTGACGGCGACGTCGTCGCCCTGGCGCCGGGCAGGGCGGGGCTGGTCGACCGGGTGAGCGTCGGCCGGCGCTATAAAGACGGCGACATCCTGCTCCCCGCCGGCGCGGAGTGCATCGCCGAGCGCCGCCGGCTCGCCGTCGCCGGCATCGTTTCCGTGGCGCTGGCGCTGTCGGACAAGGGCGACCTCGTCGGCGACCCCGACGTTCTCATCGCCGGCCTGCCGCAGAGCACACGCGATGGCGCCGGATTTGACGCCGTGATCGACGCCGCCATTTTCGAGACCCTCGACAGCCTGCCGCGGGCCAAGCGCCGCGACGCCGATTTCGTCGCCACCGCCGTCGAACGGGCGGTGCGCAATTCCGTCAACTCCGTCTGGGGCAAGCGCCCGACCGTCCATGTCCTGGTCGTCGAAGTCTAGAGAGGCGTCATGATCGGCCGGTTGAACCATGTCGCGATCGCCACGCCGGACCTCGAAAAGGCCAGCCGCGTCTACCGTGAGAGCCTCGGCGCGCGCGTCTCCGCGCCGACGCCGATTCCGGAACACGGCGTAACCGTGGTGTTCGTCGAAACCGACAATACGAAGGTGGAGCTGTTGCAGCCGCTCGGCGCCAACTCGCCGGTCGCCAAATTCCTGGAGAAGAACCCGGACGGCGGCATGCATCACCTGTGCTTCGAGGTCGAAGACATTCTCGGCGCCCGCGACGCGCTGAAGGCGACGGGCGCGCGGGTGCTCGGCGACGGCGAGCCCAGGATCGGCGCGCATGGCAAGCCGGTGCTGTTCCTTCACCCCAAGGATTTCGGCGGCACGCTGATCGAGTTGGAGCAGGCCTAGGCGGCCGCGACGCGAGACGGCTCAATCGCCTCGCGGAATTCTTCCTCCCACATCGGCCGCGCGAACAGATAGCCCTGTGCGAGCCGGCAGCCGGAGCGGATGAGGAACTCGGCCTGCGCCTCCGTCTCGACGCCCTCGGCGAGCACTTTGACATTGAGCGAATGACCGAGCCGGATGACCGAGGCGGCGATCTCCATGCCAGCGGGGTCCGCAGGCACGTCCTGGATGAAGGCGCGATCCAGCTTCAACTTGTCGATCGGAAAATTCTTGAGATAGGCGAGCGAGGAGTGACCGGTGCCGAAGTCGTCGACCGAGACACGCAAGCCCTGCGCCCTCAGCTGCGTGAGTTTGGCGGCGGCGTCCTTCTGGCCCATCAGCACGCTCTCGGTGATTTCGATCTCCAGTTTGGCGAGCGGCAGGCCCGTTTCTTTGAGAATGGCGGTGATACGGTCGCAAAAGTCAGGCCGCTCGAACTGCCGCGGCGAGACATTGACCGCGAGCACGTCGAGGTCGACGCCAGCGTCGAGCCAGGCCTTCATCCGTTCGGATGCGCGCCGCAGCACCCATTCGCCAATCTGCACGATGAGGCCGGTTTTCTCGGCCAGCGGAATGAAAAGTCCGGGGGCGACCAGACCGTCGGGCCTCCGCCAGCGCACCAGCGCCTCTACGCCGAAGGTTCGGCGGTCAGATAGGTCGACGAGCGGCTGGAATTGCAACACGAATTCGTCATGCTCCAGCGCTCGACGCAATCCGTTCTCCAGCTCCAGCCGTTCGCGCGCCTCGATCGTTTGCCGGGGCTCGTATTGTCGCACGCCGCCGGAATCCTTGGCCGCATGCAGCGCCGATTCGGCCTGCCGCAACAGGATGTCTGGATCCGCTTTGCCGTCCGAAAACCGGACCAGTCCGATATTGGCGCCATTATAGGCCTTGGCCCCGCTGGCGAACACGAACGGCGCGTCCATCTCCACAACCAGCTTGGCCGCCAGCGCATGGGCGTCGCCGTCGCTGGGGCAGGAACGTAGCAGAATGGTGAATTCGCACGCGCCGATGCGCGCCAGCATATCGCCCCTGCCGAGATGGGCGAGAAAGCGCTTGCTCGATTGCGCAAGCAGTTCGTCGCCCGCGGAATGACCGAGACTTTCGATGATGACGCGGAAGCGATTCAGTTCGAGATGGAGTAGCGCCGCGCTGCCGCCCCATTCGTCCAACTCCGCGAGCGTCGCGTCGAGCCGGCGACGAAGCGATAATCTGTTGGGCAATCCGGTGTCGGCGTCGTGATGCACAAGGAAGTCGAGCCGCTCCTGCGAGCGCTTGAAGTCGCCGATGTCGGAATAGAGCGCGACATAGCCAACCGGTTCGCCGGATTCGTCGCGCACGACGCTGACCGTCGCCCAGAACGGTCTGACAATTCCGTCCTTGCGCCGGTTCCAGATTTCGCCGCGCCAACGTCCGGTCTTGAGTATGGCGCCATAGAAGTCGTGATAGAATTTGGCGTCATGACGCCCTGATTTGAGGATGCCGACGGGACGGCCTACGATCTCGTCGGCCCGGTACCCGGTGAGGTCTTCAAACGCCGGATTCACCGTCTGGATCAGCCCGGAGAAATCCGCAATCACGATGCCTTCGTGAGTATTGGCGAACACGGTCGAGGAGAGCCGCAGCTGAGCCTCGTGACGTTTGCGGTCGGTGATATCCTGATGGGTGCCGACGAGCCGCGCCACGCGATGACTTGCGTCGAACACCGGGAAGCCGCGCGAGAGAATGTCGAGCCAGCGACCGTCCTTATGACGCAGCTTGATCTCAAGCTCGTAGGTTTCGATTTCACGCGCTTCCAGCCGTCGGATCTGCTCGGCGATGGTTTGGCGAACGCCGGGCGCCGTAAAATCCCACCAGGCGTCGGGCTCGTCGACAAGCTCATCCTCGGCGTAGCCAAGCATCGACTTCCAGCGCGGCGAGAGATAGGTTTTGTTCTCGTCGATGCGCCAGTCGTAGAGGCCCTCGTTGGCGCCCTTCATGGCGAGCTGAAAGCGCTCCTCGCTTTCCCGCAAGGCGCGTTCCGCGTTTCGGCGCGCCGTGTCGTTCTCGACGACCAGCAGCACGACCGGCGGCTCGCCGATCAGCCGCGCGGCCGTCCACGCGGCCACCGGCGCGCCGCTCTTGGTGAGATAAGCGCGCTCGGCGGAATAGCTCTGCTTTTCGCGGCGCCGAAGCGATTCCAAATCGTTTTTGAGCGAGGCGCGCGAGTCTTCGTGAACCAGCGCCAGTTTGTCCAGGCCGACGATCTCCGCCTGCGCGTAGCCGAGAAGCGCGCAGAGATTCTTGTTGGCGTGCAGAATTCTTCCGTCGAGGCCAATAAGCGCGAGGCCGATGTCCGCTTGATCGAAGGACGCTGCAAGGAGGTCTGCGCCTTTGGCCGACGCCGTCCCGTGGGGCGCCGCCGCGCGGCCGAACCATGTCTGCAAGGAGAAAAGGCGCATCGACACGCAGCGTTCGAGTGGACGCGGTGCGCCCGTAGCGCCTCACGAGGCTGAGCGAACTCGCCGTAACGGTATCAATTCGGCTCACGGCCGGACCGGCCGAACGGCGTCATGCCTCGAACGCCAACGATAGCCGGCGCTCGTCGCTCGTGGCTATTGTTGTAAGCGAACGAAATTGCTTGAACCTTAACGGGCTCGCCCGGCTCGCCGCAACGGGCGCCGTCATCGCAAGGGAAGAAGCGCAGATGCGCGTGAGTTTCGACGGCGGCCGGCTCAACGAACGCGGGGTGGCGGTCGCGCTCTACGACTACGCCCGTCATGCGCGCGCGCGGCTCGGCGTCGAGCCGGTGGTGTTGCATGACGCGCGCGGCGCGGTGGACGCCGATCAGGTCGCCCGGTTCACGGGAGCGTTCCCGGTGCGCGGCTACCGCAGCGACGCCGAGCGCGCCGAGTGGATCGAAAGCGAGCGCGTCGACGTCGCGTATGCGTTGAAAACAACGCGGCCCCGATACCCGCTCGCGCCGCGCGGCCGCACCGTGGTGCACGAGGTGTTCCGGTTCTTCGACCCGCACGGCGACGCCTACGCCTACATCTCGCCGTGGCTGGCGGAAGCCGCGGCCGCGGGGCGTTATCCCGTCGTGCCGCATATCGTCGACCCGCCGCCGCCGCGCGGGAGTTTGCGCGCGGAGTTCGGCGTGCCGGCCGAGGCGGTTGTGGTCGGCCGTCACGGCGGCCCCGATCAACTCAACGTGAGTTTTGTTCCGGCCGCGCTCGAGGCGGCGCTGGCGGCGCGGCCCGACCTCTGGGTGATGCTGCTCAACACGGCGCCTGTGCTGCGCCACCGGCGGGTGATCCATGTGCCGCGCTTGGCCAGCCGCGAGCGCGTCGCCGATTTCGTGGCGAGTTGCGACGTCGGCCTCAACGCGCGGTTGGGCGGCGAGGCGTTCGGGCTCGCCATCGCCGAGTTTCTCGCCCAGGACAAGCCGGTGCTGGTCTGGGAAGGCGGGCGCGACCGGCACCATCTGGCGCTGGTCGACGACCCCGCTTTCCGGTTCCGCACAGGCGCGGAGCTGACGCGGGCGCTGGTGAGTTTCGAGCCGAGGTTTTGGGGCGGGCGCTGGCGCGCGCGGGTGGAACGTTTCGCGCCGGAGCCGGTGATGGACGCTTTTGCGCGGGTCTTCCTCGCCGAGGGGTTGCGCCCGAGGCCGAGCCTCCCGTTCGGGTTCCGGCTCGGCGCGAAGCTAAAGGCGCGCGCGCAAAAACGGCGGGACGAGCAGTGGCTGCGAGCAGGGGGCCGCTCGAGATCTCTGCGGGGCGAAGCGTCTCAACCGCTCGAAGACAACAGCTCGCCATAACTTCGAGGCCACGACAATGCTGGCGCTTCCGCCATCGCCAGAATGAGGTCAACCGTCGCGGCGGGGTCCGACAGCCGGTAGCTCGTCCAGGCGTGAACCGGGCCCAAGGGCGTCACCGGGACGGAGACGTAGGACTGCCGCAATCCTCGGCTTGCCGCTATGTTCTCATAATAGTTCCGATTAACGGACGGGCGGTCGAGCAAGATCAACCGGGCGCGCGGCGCCGACGTCAATAAGACGGCGTGGAAAGCCGAGCCGGCGAAGCCCGCGATCACGCCGGCCTGCGCAAACATCGCCGCTTGCGCGCGCACCGGGAGGGTCTCCGGTCGCAGCACCCGCCAACCCTCGGCGGCAAGCCTCGACTCCATGGCCTCCTCGCCGTCAATTCTTCCGAATTGCCGCGGCAACGCCGTTCTGGAAAGCCAGATTCGGGCGTCGGTGGGTTCCTCCGCTGACGCCACGCAAGCCAAGGCGGCGCGCTGGATCGGGTGCAACCGTCCGTCGCTTCGGACGCCGGGCTGCGGCAGAATCACCTGCTCGACGCGCAGCGGCGCTTGAATGATCTGATGCCGGCTTCGGTCGAGACCCAGCAGTCGCCAGACCTCCTCACGCCAACCCGGCCACGCATCGTGTGGAACCGGAAGGTTGATCGAATGCCATACGACCGGGAGTTCGGGATGGGCTCGAATGAACCACAGTCGCGACATGGCCTCGATCAAAAAGTGACCGAAGTGGTTCATCAGCATGCCGCCGTAGATCGCAGGCCCGGAGGCTTTGGCGGGAGCTTCGGCGATGGCGCGATGAACCGCCCATGGATGATCGAACGCCGCCACCGGCCGCCCCTCGGCGTCGAAGACCCCGAAATCCGCGCGCGAGCGCCCCGGCTTCATGACGCAGGGCGCAAACGTCAGGTCGCGATAAACGTGATGGGCAAGCTGATCCTGGTTCAAGAGCGATGAATCGTCGAGGTTCGTCATCGCCGTCAAGCGCCGACGGCCTGGTTGAAATCAAGACCGCTTCGACCTGGGCTCCTCACGGAAAATGTCACCTCTCAAGGCCGCTCCGCGCGAGAACTCGCGCCAACCAACGAGGCGGCTTCGAAGCGCCTTCACCCCCGCTCGCGCAGCAAACGCCCCTTATCGCGATTCCAGTCGCGCGCCTTCTCCGTTTCGCGCTTGTCGTGCAGCTTTTTGCCGCGTCCGAGCGCGATGGCGATTTTGGCGCGGCCTTTGGCGTTGAAATAGATGCGCAGCGGCACGATGGTCATGCCCTCGCGCTCGACGCCCTTGGCGAATTTGGCGATTTCGCGCGCGTGCAGCAGCAGCTTGCGCGGCCGCTTTGGCTCGTGGTTGAAGCGGTTGCCCTGCAAATATTCGGGAATATTTGCGTTGTAGAGCATGAGTTCGCCCTTGCGGTCGACGGCGGCGTAACTCTCGGCGACCGTCGCTTTGCCAGCGCGCAGCGATTTGACCTCCGTGCCGGTCAGCATGAGGCCGGCTTCGACGACCTCGCCCAATTCGTAATCGAAACGGGCGCGGCGATTGTCGGCGGCGATTCTGAAATTGGGATCGGATTTTTCGGGCAAGATTGCTATGCGTTCAAAAGGCCGGCGTGAACCATGGCGCGCCGAATGGCGCTCTCGGCGACTTCCGACGCCGGCACCAACGGCAAGCGCAGCTCGTTCTTGGCGCGGCCGATGAGACTTAGCGCATATTTCGCGCCCGCCACGCCGGGCTCCAGAAAGATCGCGGAGTGCAGCGGGATCAACCGATCCTGGTGCGTTAGCGCCGCGCCGAATTCGCCCTTGAGCGCCGCCTCCATGGAGGCGGCGCATAGCGCCGGGGCGACATTGGCCGTCACCGATATGCAGCCGTGGCCGCCCGCCGCCATATGCCCCAGCACAAACATATCTTCGCCGGAAAGCTGGATGAAGTCGGCGCCGAGGGCGTGCCGCTGCTTGGGAACGCGACCGAGATCGCCCGTGGAATCCTTCACGCCGACAATGTTGTCGAGCTCGAAAAGCCGCTTCATCGTTTCCACCGACATGTCGACGACGCTTCGCGAGGGGATATTGTAGATGATGATCGGAATGCCGATAGCGTCGTTGACGGCCCTGAAATGCTGGTAAAGGCCGTCTTGCGTCGGCTTGTTGTAATAGGGGGTGACCACGAGAACCGCATCGGCTCCCGCCTTCTCGGCGTGCTTGGCCAGTTCGATCGCTTCCGCCGTATTGTTGGATCCGGCGCCGGCGATGACCGGCACGCGCCCGCGCGCCTCGTCGATGCAGACGTCGACCACATGGCGATGTTCGGCGTGGCTCAAGGTCGGGCTTTCGCCGGTCGTGCCGACGGGCACCAAGCCATGCGAGCCCGAGCTGATCTGCCAATCCACCAGCGCGCGAAACGCCGGTTCGTCGAACTTGCCGTCCTTGAACGGCGTCACCAAAGCCGGCATCGAGCCGTGAAATTTCGCCCGCTTTTCCATTTCGACATTCCTGCGGCGCGGCCGACGGCGCGCGCCGCCGCGACACATAGCCCCTCGGCGCCATCGGCGAAAGAGGCGTTGCGCAACGCCGCGACTTGGTTAACGTTTCGGAGACGTCGGCCCGATAGCCTGCCGGCGGAGGTTCCCATGGCAGCGTCTCACGTTGAGCCACAAAGGCCGGCCGGACGTGCGGCGGCGCTCGTCGCGGTCGCGATGGGTGTCGGCTTCGTCGGCACGCTCTGCGTCGGCGTCGTCGCTTTGCGCCTGAAGCCGGCGCTTTCGGTCGCCCCTCGGACTCTGGCGCTCGCCGAACGGGTCAAGCCTGCGGCGGTCGACGTCGCCCCGACGGGCGCCCTTTCGCCGCCGACAGTTAGCGCGCTCGCCAGCCCGGCCAAGCCCGCCGTATGCAACCAGCCGTCACGCAACCAGCCGTCACGCAACCAGCCGTCATGCAACCAACCGTCCTGCAATCAACCGTCATGCAACCAGCGGTCTTGCAGGACGAGCCGAAATACGGCCCCGCGGAGATCGCTCGCTTCACCGAGGCCGCAAATTTTTATCGCAAAAGCGCTTTCCCGCAGGGCGACGCCGCCGCCGCCGCGATCAGCGACCCGATCATGCGCACCGGTCTCGATTGGATCGCGCTGCGGGTCGCCGCGACGCCGGCCCGCCTCGACGCCTTCCAAGCGGCGCATCCGGACTGGCCGCTCGCCGATTGGACGCGCTCGGTGCGCGAGGGCTGGCTGTTCAGCGGCAAGCCGTCGCCGACCGAGACGTCAGGCGCGGCTGGGGCCGAAGCCGCCGTCGACCGGAGAGGGCAGCGTCGCGCTCGCCCGCGCCCAGCTGGCGCAAGGCCACCGCGACGCGGCCCAGGCGATCGTGCGGGCGTTGTGGCGCGACGGCGATCTCGACGCGGGCGCCGAAACCGCGATCTTGCGCGAGTTCGGCGCGATGTTGAGCCGCGACGACCATCTCGCCCGCGCGAGCCGGCTCGCCTACGCCGAGCGCCCCGCCTCAGCGTGGCGGGCGGCGGGGCTGGCGGGGCCGGACGCGCTTAGGCTCATGGCGGCGCGGCTGGAAGCGGCGCGCGGCCCCTTGTCGGCGCGCGAGTCTCTTCCGTGCCGCTGCCATTGCGGTCGGACCCCGGCTATATCTTCGCCCACGTGCAGGACGCCCGCCGTGCGGCGCGTCTCGACGAAGCCGCGGGCTGGCTTAAGCTGGCGCCCAGCGATCCCGCAACACTCGTCGATCCCGACAAATGGTGGAGCGAGCGGCGCATGGTCGCGCGCGGGTTTATCGACCGCGGGGCCTACGACAAGGCTTATGCGATTTGCGCGGCGGCGGTGGCGAGTTCATCGCCAGCGAAGGTCGACGCGGCCTTTCACGCGGGCTGGATCGCGCTGCGTTTCCTCAACCAGCCGGCGAAAGCGGCGGTTCATTTCGCCGACGCGGCGGCCGCCGCCGAGACGCCGATATCGATCGCCCGCGCGAATTACTGGCGCGGCCGCGCCGCGGAAGCACTCGGACAGATGGACGTCGCGCGCGGCTTCTACGGTCAGGCCGCGGGCTATCCGATCGCCTATTACGGGCAGCTCGCCGCCCGCAAACTCGGCGCCGAAGAGGTGACGCCGCGCCGGCCGATGGAGGTGGCGACTGGCGATCAGCGCGCCGAGGCGACGCGGGTGGTCGATCTCTACCTCGACACGGGCCTCAACGATTTCGTCGGCCCGATCGCCTACGCCGCCGCCAATGTCTGGACCGACGGCGCGCAACTGGCGGCGCTCGCCGATGTGCTGAGGGCCAAAGGCGACGCCGCTCTCAATGTCGTGTTCGGCAAGCTCGCGACCCAGCGCGGCTTTCCGCTCGACATCGTCGCCTTCCCGACGTTCGGCGTGCCAGCTTATCAGCCGCTGCCGGGCTCGGCGGGAATGGGCGAAGTTTTGGCGGTGACGCGTCAGGAGAGCGAGTTTTTGCCGCGCGCGGCTTCAGGCGCGGGGGCGAAGGGGCTTATGCAGATCCTGCCGAGCACGGCGGCCGACACGGCGCGCAAGGCCGGCGTGCCGTACGACTACGGGCGTCTGCTGACCGACCCCAGCTACAACATGCAGCTGGGCGCCGCCTATTTGGGGCAGCTCATCGCGGCCGAGGGCGGCTCGCTGGCGCTCGCCGCGGCCGCCTACAACGCCGGCGCCGGTCGGGTCGCCCAGTGGGTGAACGCCTACGGCGACCCGCGCAACGGCGCCGATCCCGTCGATTGGATCGAGCGCATCCCGTTCGACGAGACCCGCGACTACGTGATGCGCGTGGTCGAGAATTACGGCGTCTACCGGGCGCGGCTCGCGGAGGCGCCGCACCCGCGCGCCGACGGGGCGCTGGCGCGCCGTTGAGCCGACTTCACATCGCCGCGCAATTCTTGTCGCCCGGCAACGGCGGCATCGCCGAGGTGGCGCGCGTTTCGACGAAGGCGTTGGCGCGGCGAATGGCGGTCAGCGCCCACGCGTGCCTCGAAGGCCAGGATTTTGAGATCGAGGGCGCGCCGGTGCGCGGCTACTGCGGGTCCCGCGCGCATTTTCTCGCCGGGCTCGAACGCGCGAGCTTGGCGAGGTCGCGCTTTCTCTATGATTTCGCCGGCACGGCGCGCTCGGCGCGGTTTCTGTTTCCGCGCCGACCTTACGCTGTGTGGGCGCACGGCATTGAGGTGTGGGACGAGGTGCGCGCCGACCGCGCCCAGGCGCTTGAGCGGGCGGAGATTGTGCTCGTCAACAGCGCCTATACGCGCGAACGCGCCGATCCGACGCTCGGAAAATTGCGCGACGTGCGCGTTTGTCAGCTCGGCTCTTTTACCGACGAGGCTCCACCGCCGCGTTCGCGTGCGGCGGGGCCGCCGACGGCGCTATTGATCGGGCGCGTCGAGCCCGGCTGGCCGAAGGGGCAGGGCGTGCTGGTCGGCCTCTGGCCTCGCGTGGTCGCAGCTATTCCCGATGCGCGGCTCCTGTTGGTCGGCAAGGGGCCGGCGCTCGAGGCGCTGCGCGAAGCCGCCCGGCGATCTCCGACGGCGGCGAGCATCGAGGTCGCCGGCTTCGTGCCCGAGGCGGCCATCGACAGCGTCTGGGGGCGAGCGACGATCTTTGCGATGCCAAGTCTGACGGAGGGTTTCGGGCTGGTCTTCATCGAGGCGATGCGGCGCGGCTTGCCGGTCATCGCTTCGCGCGCCGACGCGGGAAGCGAGGTCAACGTCGATGGCGAGACGGGCTTTACGATCGACCGCCGCGATGAAAGCGCCCTGGTTGAAGCGCTGGTTGGTCTGCTGCGCGATCCCGATCTCGCGGCGCGGTTAGGGGCGGCGGGCGCGGCGCACTGGCGGGCGGAATTCTGCTTTTCCACGTTCGAGCGACGGATCAACGCTGCGCTCGCGTGTTTTCTGGGCTAGCCAGGCGACGGCCACAGCGCGTCGGTTCGGCGCAGCCAGCGATAGCTCGCCAGCCCGAAATATTCGTGGACCGCGAGGTCTAGATTTTCGAGGCCGCCCGTCGGATCAAAACCCAGTTCGTTTTGCCCGAGCCAGCGATAGTCGACGGGGTCGGCGAGCGGGGCGAAGCCAGCGACGCGAAAACAGCCGATGGCGCGCGGCATATGGAAGGCCGACGTCACGAGAACCCAGGTTTCGCCCGGCTTCGGATGGGCGAGGGCGGCGGCGTTGACGGCGTTTTCGGAAGTGTTGCGCGACTGGCGTTCGATCTCGATGCGCGCCCTCGGCACGCCGAGCGCCACCAGCACGTCGGCCGCCTCGTCCGCCTCGGCGCGCTGCGGCGCTTCGGGCGCGGGGCCGCCGATGTCGAGCAGGCGCGCCTGCGGAAAAGCCTTGGCCAACCGCGCCGCCTCATAGAGGCGCCCGAAAGCCGGGGTAAATCCGGAGGCCGGCCATTTGTCGAAATCAGCGGCGTCGATGGCGCCGCCGATGACGAGAATGCCGTCGACGCGCGCCGGCGCTTCGAGCGGCGGAAACGTCGCCTCCAGCCGCGACAGTGCCAAGCCGCCGACGGGAACGACAGCTACGAAAGCCACGAGGCCAAGCGAGGCGAGGAGCAGCGGCCGCCCGCGTCGGCCGAGCCACGCGCCGACGAAAGCGCCGATCAGCAGCAGTCGGCTCGGCTCAGCAAAAAGCCAGCCGATCTTGGAAATCGCGAACAGCACGTTAGCGCGAGGCCCCCCGCCACGCCGGCAGGAGCCGCGCGTGGGCCGCGCGCTTCCATCCCCCGGGAAGCGCAAAATAGACCAGCGGCAGCACGATGAAGCAACCCCAGGCGAGGATCTCGACCGCAAAGGCCAAAAATGTCGTCGGCGTCAGCAGGGCGTTGAGCGCGAGCGCGGTTCCCAGGCAGATCGCCGCCGTCGCGACGCCGAGGACGAGCGCGCGGGCGAAATAGGGGAGAAAGCCGGTCAGCGCCGGCATGGCGGCCAGCCGCGGCGCCAGCGCGCCGTAAGAGACGATCTCGGCGACGCCGAGCCCCGCCGCCAGCCCCGGCGGCCCGCCGAGCCATTGGCCGAGAACGCAGCCGAGCGGCCCTAACAGGATGAGCCCGAGCCGCAGCAGGCCGA
>CAWIEP010000044.1:0-55651 GCA_963835115.1 uncultured Pseudomonadota bacterium | reverse complement strand
CCCCCGCTCTTGCGCCTCGCGCCGCTTTCCACTATTAGCCCGTTCACCTGAGAACCGCCCGGCTGGGCTGCCGTGGCGGTTCTTTTTCGCGTCAATCCACGCGAGCGGACCCGCAAGGGTCCGTTTCAGCCACAAGGGCGGCAACGCCCGGGAGCGCCAAATGCCCAAGTTGAAGACGAAATCCGGCGCCAAAAAGCGCTTCAAAATATCCGGGACCGGCAAGGTCATCTACGCCCAGGCGGGCAAACGCCACGGCATGATCAAGCGCACCACCAAGCAGATCCGCAATCTGCGCGGCACGGCCGTTCTGTTCAAGACCGACGGCGACAACATCAAGAAATTCTTCCTGCCGAACGGCTGACTTCCCGGAGTTTTAGACTATGGCTCGCGTCAAACGCGGCGTAACCGCCCACGCCAAGCACAAGAAAGTTCTCAAGGCCGCCAAGGGTTTCTTCGGCCGCCGCAAGAACACCATCCGCGCCGCCAAGGCGGCGGTCGACAAGTCGCTGCAATACGCCTACCGCGACCGCAAGAACCGCAAGCGCGAGTTCCGTGCGTTGTGGATCCAGCGCATCAACGCGGCCGTGCGCGAGCACGGGCTGACCTATTCGCGCTTTATCGCCGGCCTCATCGCGGCGGGGATCCAAGTCGACCGCAAGGTCCTGTCCGACATCGCCATCACCGAACCGGCCGCCTTCGCCGCCATCGTTGAGCAGGCCAAGGGGCATTTGCCGAAGGCGGCGTAGCGCCGCCGGACTCGGAGGCGCCCCCTCCCTTTCCCTCCCCCACAAGGGGGGAAGGGAAAGGGAGGTCGCAGCGCCTTTCCGACTGGCGATTTTTCCGCGCGCCGTGAGCCCCTGATGTCCGACCTTTCCGCCTTACGTGAGCCAACCCTCGCCGCCATCGCCGGCGCCGCCGACGAATCGACGCTCGAATCGGTGCGCGTCGCCGCGCTCGGCAAGAAGGGGACCGTTTCGGCGTTGCTCGCCACGCTCGGCAAAATGGCGCCGGACGAGCGACGCACGGCGGGCGCGGCGATCAACGCGCTCAAAGACGAAGTGACGGAGGCGCTTGCCGCGCGCCGCGCGCTCCTCAAAACCGCCGCGCTCGAGGCCCGGCTGCAGGCTGAAGCGCTCGACGTCACCTTGCCTGTACGCCCGTCGGGCGTCGAGATCGGGCGCATCCACCCGATCTCCCAGGTGTTCGACGAAGTGACGGCGATCTTCGCCGACATGGGGTTTGCGATCGCCGAAGGGCCCGATATCGAGACCGACGACTACAATTTCACCAAGCTCAATTTCCCGCCCGGCCATCCCGCGCGCGAAATGCACGACACGTTCTTCTTCCAACCGGACGCCAACGGCGAGCGCAAACTGTTGCGCACGCACACGAGTCCCGGTGCAGGTGCGCACGATGTTGGCGCAAAAACCGCCGATCCGGATCGTCTGCCCCGGCCGCACCTACCGCACCGACTTCGACCAGACCCACACGCCGCAGTTCCATCAGGTCGAGGGTTTGGTGATCGACCGCGAGGCCAACCTCGGCAACCTCAAGTGGCTGCTGCAAGAGTTTTGTAGGGCATTCTTCGAGGTGAAGGACGTCAAGATGCGCTTCCGGCCGAGCTTTTTCCCGTTCACCTCGCCCTCGGTCGAGGTCGACATTCAATGCCGGCGCTCGGGCGGCGAGATTCGCTTTGGCGAGGGCGAGGATTGGCTGGAAATTCTGGGCTGCGGCATGGTGCACGCAAACGTGTTGCGCAATTGCGGCATCGACCCCGACGTCTACCAGGGCTTCGCCTGGGGCATGGGCCTCGACCGCATCGCCATGCTCAAATACGGCCTGCCGGACCTGCGCGACCTGTTCGACGCGGATTTGCGCTGGATACGGCACTACGGGTTCAGGCCGCTGGAGATTCCCTCGCTGGCGGGGGGGTTGAGCGGGTAGGGCTCAACCGACGCTCGACGCTAGCGCGGGACGTCAACTATGGGCGGACAGTCAACTGGCTCGCACGGCAAGAGCGTTGCCCGAGGGTCAGGTGCGGTCCGAGCCAACGGGCGCCACCATCGATAGTTGCGGATCAAGCTTGGTGGGCTGGATTACGCAAGGGATTTTGAGTCTCGCCGCAGGAAGCGGACGTTACTCAGAAATCGTCGAGCAGGATCTCAAACCATCGGAACGATAAAATAGCTAACCCCGTGGTTATCCCAATGGCTAGCGGAACTACGGCGAACAGTTCGTTACCAGCAACATGAAAATTCCTTATCGCGTGGCCAAAAACAAATGGTCCGACCAACGCATGCAGCAGATAAAATCCGTAGGAGGCATTCGCCAACGCGCGTGGGATTGGCCTTGACAGTACCCCAGGAACACTAGGCTCGGTTCGCGCCAAAAGAAAGACTACCAATGCCATCACTATCAGCATTACTTCTCTAGGCATACCGCACAACATTATAGGAAGCGTCACTGCCGCCGACCCATGTGCAAGCCAAGCTGGAACCCGAAATAGCGCAAAATCGCTCGTGGCCAATTGATACACTATCATTCCCGCGATAAACGACGGGACGGCTCGCAAACATCCAAAATTGTACGTCGCATCTTGCCAATTGCCTATATTTAACAGATAAAATAGGATTGATATGCAAATACCACATGCGGACGGAAGCATAATTGAATACCTGCCAAACTTTATAATTAAATAGAAGAAGATTGGGAAAAGCAAATAGACGAAAAACTCCGCGCTGACCGACCATGACGGATAATCAAAACTAAGGCGGTGCGTCGTATTCCAGGCGTGGACCAAAAGTATATTCGGAATGATTGCCTCAGGTACGTAAAATCCTGCGAATCTCGGCGCGGCCAGAAAGGTGACGATGTGGAGCGGGTACATCCGCGCAAGACGCTTTTTCAAATAATCGAAGTAGTCCGGCGCCGACGATAGACGCCCCGCATAAACATGCATTATTACAAAGCCGGACAGCGTGAAAAAGAAGCCCATAAGCGGCTGAAGCTGGCTATGGATATAACTTTTGACGGCCCGATCAACAGGCAAATATAAGATCATATAGTGGTCAATCGCGACGAGTACGGCGCCCGCATAGCGATAAAAATCGAGAACATCAAATTGCTTTATAATATTCTGTCTGGTCGACATGCTAATATCCTAGGTGCACTCTTGAAGTTGCATCATGCTCCTATTTCCGCACCCAACATCCGGTCGCCAAAATTATGATTTGTGGACTTATTCGACACCACACTCGCGCATAATTTCGCGAACTTCACCTCGAAGCACGAAACTCTCCTCGCCGATCAGCAAGAGGTTGCCATTGTCGGCGAATTTCCGCTAACGGTCGATTGAATAGGAAACCCCGCAAAACTGTCTCGGCCCCGAAAATGGCTTCGGCGCCGGAAATGCCGCCTCGACCACAGGCGGCTGAACAGTGAAGCTACCAAGCTCCCTGGCAAGCGACCAGAGGTATATGTTGGGTGGTCCCCGGCCAAAATCCCTCGAGACGCCTCGGCGGGCTCGCCAAATGCGGCCACGCCGAACTTTGGGGTTTTTCAATATAATCGGTACCGCGCCGCTCTCGGGCGGCGCCGTCGGCGCTGGCCTACGAGTCGGACAACCCCGCGAGGCGGAGCGCGGCGTAAACTCGTTCGCGTTGCTTCAGAAATGTAGGATTGTCGCTCATCGACGTCGTTCGGTATCGCGCGAGACTGAAGCTGGGGTCCAACTCCAGCACGGTTTGCAGCTCCTTGCGAGCCTCGACGATTCGCCCAAGCCCCGCGAGCGCGGCGCAGAGATAGAGGTGCGAGAGCGTATAGTCGCGAAAAATCTCAATCGATTGACGCAACCATGGGATCGCCTCTTCGTCCTTGTTGAGCAGGACGGAAGCGATGCCTCCAGTGGCGTGCCACATATAGGCGAACCGATCGCGTGGGGAAATTCGGAACGCCTCCCGCAGGTGCGTTTCGGTCTCCTCGGCGCGTCCCAAGAGCAACTTCGCGGTGCTGAGCCCGTTGCCGTGCGCCGCCGCCAGATTTCGATCGAGCGCGAGGCTGCGTTCGCAATGGGCCGCCCCCGGCGCCACGCGATTGGTCAGTATCATCGTTACGCCCAGACCAAAGTGCGCCTCGGCGTGGTCGGGGGCCAATGACAGCACGCGAGCGTAGCCCGATTCGGCGGCGGCGAGCCGCACCGATCGATCGGCGGGAAACAGAGCCCCTAAGGCCAGGTTGGCGCCGGCGACGCCGTACATCGCATCGACGTTGCCGGGATCGATTTCGAGCGCGCTCGCGAAGGCCGCAACGGCGCGGGTCAGATTCGAGGTGGTCAAGCCCCTGTTGACCCAGGCCAAGCCTTGGAAATAGAGGTCCAGGGAATCCGGGTTCAGGACCTGTTCGGCGCGTCGCGCCTCGGCCGTGGCGAGTTGGACGTTCAGCGCGTTCGCCAGTCGCGCCACGATTTCGTCCTGCATGTCGAAGAGATCGGCGAGCGGTTTGTCGAACCTTTCGGCCCAAAGGTGATTGCCCGTCTCGGCGTCAATGAGTTGCACGTTGACGCGCATGCGAATTCCGCTGCGCTGGACGCTGCCTTCCAGCACGTAGCGGACGTTCAGTTCACGCCCGACCTGCTTGAGATCGACGGCCGCGCCCTTGTAAGTGAACGCCGTATTGCGCCCGATGACGAAAGCGCCACGAATGCGTGAGAGATCGGTGGTTAGGTTTTCCGTCACGCCATCGACGAAATAGTCCTGTTCGACATCGCCGCCGATATTCGCAAAAGGAAGCACCACGAGGGACAGTCGCGGCGCGCCCGAAGCCAGTTGCACGGGTGAGGCGGCGACGGCGGCCCTAGCGTTCGGCCCGATGGCGAAGACCCGCACGGGCCGCGATATGTTCTTGAGAGCTTTCTCACCGAGATCGACAAAGTCAGCTTCGATCTTGTCGCGAACCTGGTCGTAGGCGGCGCCGGAGATCAAAATTTCTCCGGGCTCGCATAACCTCTCCAACCGCGCCGCGATGTTGACTCCATCGCCCAGGATGTCCTCGTCCTCAATCAGCACGTCGCCGAGATTTACGCCGATGCGGTAGACGATGCGCTTGTCGTGCGGCGCTTCCGCATTGCGCCCGACCATCAACTTCTGAATCTCAACTGCGGATTCAACGGCGTCGACGACCGAGGGAAATTCCAAGAGCAGCCCGTCGCCCATCGTCTTGACGATCCGCCCCCCTCGCCCGGCCACAATCGGGCGCGCGGCGTCGCGATGTTCTTTCACGGCGCGCGCGGTCCCGGCCTCGTCCTCACCCATGAGGCGGGCATAGTTAGCGACATCGACCGCCATGATCGCGGCGAGTCTGCGGGTTCCAACCATTGCGCACCCCAGGCGGCGGGAGCTTAGCACGAGTTGTTGCGTAGAGTACTTTCGCAACGGGTCGAACCTGGTCGCCGCAAGTCAAAGACGCGTCCTACCCCCTAAACTCCATTGCAAACCGGGTCAGCGCCGCCAGCGCCAACGCTCCGTCCTCGGGCGTGATCGCCTCCGCGGGGTTGTGGCTGATCCCGCCGGCGCAGCGCACGAACAGCATGCCCGAGGGGACCAGGTTTCCCATCACCATCGTGTCGTGGCCGGCGCCCGAGGGCAGATGGAACGCGGGCTGACCCATCGCCGCGAGCGCCCGGTCGAAGCCGGCGACGACGCCCGCGTCGCAGACATAGGCCGGCGCCTCGTGAACCGGCAGAAACACCGCCTCGACATTGCGCTTGGCCGCAATCGCGACGGCGGCGGCGTGGATGTCGCTCACCCCGCGGCGACGCCATTCATCGCGGGGGCTGCGAACATCGAGCGAGAAGCGGGCGAGGCCGGGAATTACGTTGACCGCGCCCGGCTCAACCTCCAACCGGCCGACGGTCGCAACAAGGTCCGGCTCCGTCCGCGCCCGCGCCTCGACCGCGAGAATCATTTCCGCCGCCGCCGCGACTGCGTCACGGCGCAGATCCATCGGCACGCAGCCGGCGTGTCCGGCAAGGCCGTTCACCGTCACCAGCATCCGCGTCGCGCCATTGATCGCGCCAACCACGCCGAGCGGCAGCCGCTTGGCCTCCAGCACCGGCCCCTGCTCGATGTGCAACTCGACGAAGGCGGCGACGTCGCGGGCCTTGGCGGAATAGGCGCGCTCGGGGTCGCCGCCGAACGCCGTCAGCGCCTGGCGCAGCGTGACGCCCTCGCGATCCCTCGACTCCATCGCACTGGCGGAAAGCTGACCCGCGAGCGCGCGCGAGCCGGTCATGGCGCTTGAGAAACGCACGCCCTCCTCGTCGCCGAAGGCGACGACCTCGATGGCGTGGTCGAGCCGGACGCCTTTTGCATAAAACTGCTCGACCACCGCCAAGGCGGCGAGCGCGCCCAGATTGCCGTCGTAGCGGCCGGCGTCGCGCACGGTGTCGATATGCGAGCCGATCATCAGCGCCGGCGCGTGCTCCAGGCGGCCCTCGTAGCGGGCGCGCACATTGCCGACGGCGTCGATGCGCGCGCTCATGCCGGCTTCCGTCGCCCAATTCGCGAATTGCTCGCAGGCGGCGCGATAGGAGGGGCTCAAATAAAGCCGGGTCAGTTTGTCCGGCTCGTCGGTGAAGGCGGCGAAGGCGTCGAGCCGCGCCATCATGCGCGCGGCTGCGGCGGCGTCGAATTCCATGCGCGCGGTCTCTCAGTTCACATCGGCCAGCCAGCGCGCGAGAATCGCCCGTTCGCCGGCCGTGATTTCGGTCAGGTTGTTGGGCGGCATAGCATGGGTCAGCACCGCTTGCATGCGGATGGCGGGGGCGAACCGGGCGATATGCTCGGGCGTGTCGAGCCAGACCCCTTTCGGCGCCTCGCCGATTCCCTCCCAGACCGGCTCCGGCGCATGGCACATCGAGCAGCGCGACGTTACCACCTCAACGACATCTGCCGGCGCCTTCGGCGCGTCGGCGGCGGCGGCGCGCACGGTCGGCGGCGCGAGGCCGAGCACCGGCTGCACGCCGGGCGATCCGGAAGTGGCGATCCAGAACGCGCCCCACAGCGCAGCCGCGGCGGCGAACCACGCCCACCAGGGCGCGCGTGCGTGGTCGGCGTGCCAGTTGTTGTAGAAATAGCGGACCAGCGCGCCCGCCACGATTACGCAGGTCACCAACGCCGGGATCATGCGCGAATTGGCGTAGAGCGCGGGATAATGGTTCGACAGCATCATGAACAGCACGGGCAGCGTGATGTAATTGTTGTGCGTCGAGCGCTGCTTGGCCTGCTTGCCCCAATTCGGATCGGGCGCTTCGCCCTTCAACAGCCGCGCGATCGATTTGCGCTGATTGGGCATGATGACCATCGCGACATTGGCGGTCATCATGGTCGCCATCAACGCGCCGGTGTGGATCAGCGCGCCGCGGGGCGAGAAAACGAGCGTGTAAACGTAAGCCGTCGCCACCACATAGACGAACACGCCGGCGAGCAGCGTCGCGTCGTTGCGGGCGAGCGGCGATTTGCAGATGAGGTCGTAGACCACCCAGCCCAGCGCCAACGAGGCGACGCCAATAACCGCCGCCTGCCATGGCTGCAACGGCAGCACCGCCGGGTCGATCAGGAAAAAGCTCGACTGTCCGTAATAGACCCAGCAGAGCAGCACGAAACCGGAGATCCAGGTCCAGTAGGATTGCCATTTGTGCCAGATCAGATCCTCGGGCAGCGACGGCGGGCTGAGCGTATATTTGCTCATCTCGTAGAAGCCGCCGCCGTGCACCTGCCAGGATATCCCCGACACCCCGGCGGCCATGCCGGGACGCTTTCGCAAGGACGCGTCGAGATGCATGAAGAAGAACGAGCCGCCGATCCAGGCGATCGCCGCCGTCACATGCAGCCAGCGCAGCAGGATCGAACCCCATTCCCAGATATACGGCCCCCACGCGCCCATGCGACTCCCCGTTGCCCCGCAGCGTAAGCCAAGCATAACCGGCGCCGCGCTACGGCCAAGCGGTTTCTCCGGCGCGCGATAGCAAAGTTGTGTTCACACAACTTATGTGCGATTTGCCGCGTTCGCACTGGCGCGAACCCTCGGAGACGCCCTAATGCCCATCACAGTCCACCAGTCCAGCGTCGGCGCCTACCAGACGACGATGACCGCCTTTGTCGCCATCCTCGGCAAGGCGGCGGCCCACGCCGAACAGACGAAATTCGATCCCGCCGTCTATGCGACGCTCCGGTTGCGCCCGAACATGCTGGCGTTTCCGCGTCAGGTGCAGGCGTTCTGCGATCAGGCCAAGAACAGCACGGCGCGGCTTGCCGCCGTCGAGCCGCCGCGTTTCGAGGACACCGAAACGACGCTCGATGAGCTCAAGGCGCGCATTGAAAAGACGCTTGGATTCCTTTCGACCGTCGACAAGGCGGCGCTCGAGGCCGGAGCGGATCGCGAGATCGTGTTTCCCATCGGCCCCAACATCAAGGCGAAAATGGCGGGCCACGACTATCTCACGCATTTCGTGTTGCCCAACTATTACTTCCACCTGTCGACGGCCTACGACATCCTGCGTTTCGCCGGGGTCGATATCGGCAAACGCGATTACCTCGGACAGATCCCGGGTCTGACCACGGTTTGAGAGGACGCAAGATGAGCATTCAACGCCACGGCGTCGGACCGCGCATGTCGGCGGCGGTCGTTCACGGCGGCACGATCTATCTCGCCGGTCAGGTCGCCAACAAAACCGCGGGCGCCGGCGTCACCGAGCAGACGCGCGAGATCCTCGGGATAATCGACGCGCTGCTCGCCGAGGCGGGCTCGGACAAGACCCACCTCCTGTCGGCGACGATCTATCTGCCTGACATCTCGACGTTCGCGGAGATGAATGCGGTGTGGGACGGCTGGGTCGCCAAAGGCCATACGCCAGCGCGCGCCACCGTCGAGGCGAAACTCGCCGCGCCCAAATATGCGGTCGAGATCGCCTGCATCGCCGCCAAACCCTGAGACGCGCCTTGACCGCCGCCGCTCACCTGACGCCCGCCCAGGCCGTCGATCTCCTGGCCCAACGTTATGACGAAGCGGCGGCGGCGCTGCGCGCCGCCGTCGAGCGCTTCTTGCACACGGGCGTCGCGCCATCGGACACGGAGCGCGCGAAATTCCGCTATCCCGCCCTGCGCGTCACCTATCGCCCCGAGGCCGCGCCGCCGGCCAATCCCCGCGCCTTCGCCAAATTCTCCGCCCCCGGCGTCTACACCACGACGGTGACGCAGCCGGCCGACTTCCGCGCCTATCTGCTCGAACAGCTGACGCCGCTGGTGGCGGAATACGGCGCGGACATCGAGGTCGGCGTCGGCGCGCAGGAGATCGCCTACCCTTATGTATTCGAAACCGGCGACGAACTCGGCCGCGGCGGCGCCACCGCCGCCGATCTCGCGCGCTATTTTCCCGACCCCCTCGCTTGCGGTGATCGGCGACGAGATCGCCGACGGGCAGTTCGACGTCCGCCCCGGCGCCGAGCGGCCGCTGGCGCTGTTCGACGCGGCGCGCGTCGATTATTCGCTGCGCCGCCTCGTGCATTACACCGGCTCCGACTGGCGCGCGATGCAGCCCTGGGTGCTGCTGACCAACTATCACCGCTATGTCGATCAGTTCGTGCGCTGGGGCCTGGAGCAGTTGCGCGACGACGGCGACGTCGCCACGGCTGGTGCTGCCGGGCAACGTGACGATCGACGCGTCGATGTCGCCCGAAGAGGCCGAGGCGAGGCGTCGCCGGCGTCGTCTGGCATCGCTTCCAGATGCCGGCCTATCACGTGGTGCGCAAGGACGGGAACGGCGTCAGCCTCGTCAATATCGGCGTCGGCCCCGCCAACGCGAAGAACATCACCGACCATATCGCCGTGCTGCGCCCGCATTGCTGGCTGATGGTCGGCCATTGCGCGGGACTGCGGCAGAGCCAGATGATCGGCGACTATGTGCTGGCGCACGCCTATCTGCGCCAGGACCACATTCTCGACGAAGCGGTGCCGCCCGACGTGCCGATTCCGGCTCTGGCCGAGGTGCAGGTGGCGTTGCAGGAGGCGGTCGCCAACGTCACCGGCGACCGCGGCGAGGCGCTGAAGCGGCGGGTGCGCACCGGCACCGTCGTCACCTACGACGATCGCAACTGGGAACTGCGCTGGACGCAGGAGCGGCGGCGCTTCAACCTGTCGCGGGCGATCGCGGTCGACATGGAGTCCGCGACCATCGCGACCCAGGGCTTCCGGATGCGCGTGCCCTACGGAACCATGCTGTGCATCTCCGACAAGCCGCTGCACGGGGAGATAAAACTGCCGGGCGCGGCCAACGCGTTCTACGAGCGCGCCATCGGCGAGCATCTGCGCATCGGCATTGCGGCGTTGCAGTTGTTGCAGCGCTCCGATGCGGCGCTGCACTCGCGAAAACTGCGCGCGTTCGACGAACCGCCGTTCCGCTGAGGCGAATCGCGGCGGCCTTCGGGTTGCGCTATAGTCGCGCGCTCAGCGGGAGGAGCGCGGCTTGACGGAGACGATGGACGTCGAGGACTATCTGGCGCAAGGCGGGGTGCTGACCTCGCCCGCCAACGCCCCGCCGCGCTATCGCGGCGAACTCATGCGCTGGATGGCGAGTTTCGTCGATAGCGAACTCGCCGGCGCCGCAGGGTTCGCCGATCTCATCAATCAGGCGCCCGGCCTGAAGGAGCGCATCGCCGCCGCGCGCATCGTTCTGGAAAAGACCGATCACGCCGAGCGCGTCTTACGCGTGATGGGCGAATTTGGCGCCGACGTCGCGCGCTACGCTGTGCATCGGCCCTGGGACGCTCGCATCGCGCGCGACGCCGAGCTTGGGGCGCAGCGTTACGGCGGCGACATGCGGCTTTCGGTGTTCCACTACCCGCTGCAAGGCTGGACCGACGCGGTGACGTTCAACGCCGTCATGGGCGCGGCGGTCGGCGTGCAGCTCGAAGAATTCGTCCGCGTCTCCTACGCGCCGCTCGCCGAGGCTTTGCGCGCGGTTCTGCCGCGCGAACGCCGCCATGCGGAGCTTGGCGTCGAGGGCCTGAAGCGCGTCGCGGCGACGGCGGCGGGCCGTGAAGCGGCGCGTGACTGTCTCGACTATTGGCGTCCCCGCGTCGCCGAAACTTTTGGGCTCGCCAGTTCCGCGCGGTTCGAGACGCTGAAGCGTTTTGGCCTGCGCCATCGCCGCAACGAGGAACTGCTCGCCGATTGGCGCGCGCGCCTCGACGCCATCCTGGCCGATCTGCAACTGCTGTGAAAGGGACGCTCATGTCGAACCCCCGCCGGTTGCAAAGCTATGTCTGCGGCGCCTGGCGCGACGGCGACGGCGCGGGCGCGCTCACACGTGACGCCGCCACCGGCGCGGCCGTCGCGCTCGTCGAACTCCGGCGGGCTCGACTTCGCGGCCGCGCTCGACTACGGGCGCGCGCACGGCAAAGCGTTGCGCGCGCTCGACTTCCACGCCCGCGCCAACAGGCTGAAGGCGCTCGCGCAATATCTCTCCGAGCGCAAGGAGGAGTTTTATCAGCTTTCCTTCGCCACCGGCGCGACCCGAGCCGACAGCGCCATCGACATCGAAGGCGGGATTGGCGTGCTGCTCGCCTATTCTTCGCGCGGGCGGCGGGAATTGCCCGCGGACCATTTCCTCGTCGAGGGCGAAGTCGAAAGCCTCGCGCGCGACGGCAGCTTCGTCGCGCAGCATATATTGACGCCGCTGCGCGGCGTGGCGGTCCACATCGACGCGTTCAACTTCCCTTGTTGGGGCATGCTGGAGAAGATCGCGCCCTGCCTGCTCGCCGGCGTCCCCGCCGTCGTCAAGCCGGCGAGCCAGACGGCCTATCTGACGGAGCTGATGTTCCGCCGCATCGTCGAGGCCGGCGTTTTGCCCGAGGGCGCGCTGCAACTCATCTGCGGCGGCGTCGGCGATCTCTTCGACCATCTCACTGGGCAGGACGTCGTCACCTTCACCGGCTCCGCGACAACGGGGGCGCGCCTGCGCGCGCATCCCCGCATCATCGCCAATTCCGTGCGTTTCACGATGGAGGCCGACAGCCTCAACGCTTGCCTGCTCGGGCCCGACGCCGCGCCGGGAACGGAGGAGTTCGATCTCTTCGTCAAGGAGGTGGCGCGCGAAATGACGGCGAAGGCGGGCCAAAAATGCACGGCGATCCGCCGCGCGCTCGTCCCGCGCGCCTATGCGGATGCGGCGATCGCCGCTTTGTCGAAGCGGCTCGCCGGCGTCGCCGTCGGCGATCCCCGCAACGAGCCGACGCGCATGGGGGCGCTCGCGAGCCTCGCCCAGCGCGAAGAGGTGCGCGCGCGCATCGCGGAGCTTCAGCGGGAAGCGGAAATCGTCGCCGGCGACCCCTCGCGCCCGATTCTGGCGAGCGGCGACGCGCAAGCCGGGGCCTTCCTCAATCCCGTGCTGCTCTATTGCGAAAGGCCCGGCGCCGCGCGCGCCGTGCATGAGATCGAAGCTTTTGGGCCGGTGGCGACGCTGATGCCGTATGACGACTTCGACGAGGCGCTCGACCTCGCCAATCGCGGCGGCGGTTCGCTCGCCGCCTCCGTGTTCACCAACGACGAGCAAGTCGGGCGCGAAGCCGTGCTTGGGATTGCGCACGCGCATGGGCGGGTGATGATCGGCAACCGCGCCAGCGCCAAAAGCTCCACCGGCCACGGCTCGCCGCTGCCGGGCCTCGTCCATGGCGGCCCCGGCCGCGCGGGCGGCGGCGAGGAGATGGGCGGCGTTCGCGGCGTCAAGCACTTCATGCAGCGCACGGCGGTGCAGGGCGCGCCGCGGATGTTGTCGGCGGTGACCGGGCGCTGGAGCGACGGCGCGCCGGTGGACGAGGCGCCGCCGCATCCGTTCCGCAAATCGCTGGCGGAGCTGAAGGTCGGCGACCGCATCGTCACCGCCAGGCGCACCGTGACGCTCGACGACATCGAGCATTTCGCCGCGTTCACCGGCGACACGTTCTATGCGCATATGGACGAGGAAGCGGCGAAGGCGAACCCGCTGTTCGGCGGCCGCGTCGCGCATGGTTATTTGATCCTGTCGTTCGCGGCGGGCCTGTTCGTCGACCCGGCGCCGGGCCCGGTGCTGGCCAATTACGGCGTCGACAATTTGCGCTTTCTCACCCCGGTCAAGCCGGGCGACACGTTGCAGGTCGCGCTGACGTGCAAGGAGATCAACCCGCGCGGCTCGGCTGAGCATGGCGAGGTGCGCTGGGATTGTCAGGTCAGCAACCAGACCGGCGCCGTCGTGGCGCGCTACGACGTGCTGACGATGGTGGCGAAGACTTGGGGGTGAGTTTTCGCCTAAACGATTTGATCGCCGAAAATGGCGCCGCGGGGGCTGGGCCGATCGGCCGAGGGGCGCCGCCCTATTTCCGCGCGCGTCCCTTGGCGGCGGCGCGCACATGCGCGGTCAGCGCCGGACGCGCGCGCGTCGAGGCCTCGACATTCGGCGTCGGCAGCGCGTCGGCGTGCGGAGTGGCCGCAAGCCAGAAATTCAGCTCCGCCGACTTGACCTGATTGTCGGGGGAGAAATAGCTGTTCTGCCAGGAATCGTCGGCCGACAGGAAATGCCAGGCCTTTGCGCCTTCCGTCTGCAAATAGTAGCGCCAGACATAATGATCGTAGATGTCCAGGCAATGCGCGGCGTAGGCTTCCGCCACCGCGCGATGATCGCGAATGATGGCGAGATTCTCATCGTTGTTGTAGGACGCCTGATAGCCGAGATTGTGGCTCCCCGTTATGACCACGCAAGTGTCGGAGAACGGATCGACAACGACGATCTTGTCGTGAATGACGGCGTGGCCCGCCTGATTCAATTCCTGCTCCCACAAGCCGAAAGCATCCGAGGCCTCAACGCCGCGCGTATGGATGACGCGATAGTCTTCGGGGACCGGCGGGTCGCCCCGGTGATGCGGCGGCGGCGGTTCGTCGCCGTCGCTGTTGATCTTGATTTGAAAATCGCCCGCGGCGTTGGCGGCCGTCACGGCGCCGCGCACGAATAGGGAAGGACTCGCCTTCTGCGCCTTGGCGATGGCGTCGATGATGCTGGGCGAGCCCGGCTCGAAGGCCAGAAACAGGATCGCCTGCTGCGCGTTGGCGATGATCTCGAACACTTCCGCCAGATCAGATAGGCGTCGCCTCCGCGTGAGTCCTGCTCTTGGAACGAGCGTGCGGCGTGTTGGGCGAGAACCAAAGCTGCACCGTTCCGCTCTGATCTTCGAGCGTGATCGCCGGCAGCTTGTTCGCATTGGCGGCGCGCAAAGCCGGGCCCTGTTCGGCGTGACCGCCGGCGCCGGCGGGATGGGTGTCGCCTTTCAGCCGATTCCAGTAGTCAAGATAGGCGGCCGCAACCGCCGGCGACTGCGCGACGATGGCGTTGTTGGTTTGTGCGCACAGCGCGTTCGACGTCCAGTTTGTCGAACCAAACAACACCGCTTTCGCCGCGCCGCTTTCGACCAGCACTTCAAACTTGTTGTGGCCGATATGGCCCGACGGCATGAAGCGGTCGATCGCCTGGACGCCTTGCGCGCGGATCGCCGCTCGTTCCGTGGCGTAAGCGTCGTTGGTCTTGTCCGCGCCCTTGCCGGAGGGCATGTTCGACAGGATGAGATGCGCGTTCCCCTTGAGCGCCGCCAAATGGTCGATCGCCTCGGGGTCCTGAAACTCGTAAAGCGCGCAATAGACCTGGCCGCGTTCGGCGGCGGCCTCGTCTGACAGTGTCGTCAACGCCTCGTTCAACTGGCCTTCGAGATCATGGCGCAAGGGGTCGTCGACCTCAACGATATGCGTCATCAACTTCTCGAGCCGCGACCCGCCGCCGGGCTCGGCGTCCAACTTGCGCGCGGTCGCTTGCGTGGCCAGAATGCCGCGATTGAAATAGGCGGAGAGCGTTCCGTAGTGCGGCGTCAGTTGGATCGCATTGGTTGTCAGCGCGCCGACGTTCATCGGCGCCAGGGCGCCCGGCGCGCCGGCCATCGGCACGATGCGATATTTGTAGGTTCCGCCGCGCAGCGCGCTGACGTCCTTCCAATAGAATTTCTGCACGGGATCGTCGGCGGTGGTGCGTTTCGCATCGGTGGCGTCCTGACCCTCGAAGGTCGCCATCGCCGGCAGGCAGATTTCCGTGCCGGCGTGGACGTCGGTGCGGTAGATCGCGAAACCGAGGCAGCCCGGCAGCTTGCCGCCGAAGGTCCAGGCCATGACCGCCATGTCGTTGTTGGCGAAAGCAACCGCCTTCATCGGAGCGCTCCCTGACTTGCCCGTGGCGCGTCGCCCGCAGGACGCGAACGGCAAGCTGCTTTAGCTTGCGTTCACATACAAGAGCGAAACCGGATAGGTTGCGAAAGAAAGGCTATGGCTATGCGCGAGCGTTGCGGCCGTTAGGCCACCCCCTCCGCCACCCGCGCCCTCTCCGCCCGCTTGCGGTCGTTGGGATCAAGCAGCGATTTCCGCAGCCGGATCGACTTCGGCGTCACTTCGACCAACTCGTCGTCCTGGATGTAGGCCAGCGCCTTTTCCAGCGTCATCTGCATCGGCGGCGTCAGCCGCACCGCCTCGTCCTTGGAATGGGTGCGGATGTTGGTGAGCTTCTTGCCCTTCAGCACGTTGACTTCGAGATCGTTGTCGCGCGTGTGCTGGCCGACGATCATGCCCTGATAAACCTTCCAGCCGGGCTCGATCATCATCGGCCCGCGATCCTCCAGGTTCCACATCGCGTAAGCCACGGCTTCGCCGGATTCGTTGGAGATCAGCACCCCGTTGCGGCGCCCGGCGATCTCGCCCTTCCAGGCGCCCCAGTTGTGGAAGATGCGGTTCATGATCGCCGTGCCGCGGGTGTCCGTCAGCAATTCGCCGAGATAGCCGATCAGCCCGCGCGTCGGGGCCAGGAACACCAGGCGCAACCGCCCGCCGCCCGATGGCTTCATCTCGTTCATCTCGCCCTTGCGCTCGCTCATCTTCTGCACGACGATTCCGGAATGCTCCTCGTCGACGTCGATGACGACCTCCTCGATCGGCTCCAGAATCTCGCCGCTGTCGTCGCGCTGGAACAGCACTTTTGGCCGCGACACGCCGAGTTCAAACCCCTCGCGGCGCATGGTTTCGATGAGGATGGCGAGTTGCAATTCGCCGCGCCCCGAGACCACGTAAGCATCGGAATTCGGCGCCGCCTCGACCTTCAGCGCGACATTGCCCTCGGCCTCCTTGAACAGCCGTTCGCGGATGACGCGGCTCGTCACCTTGTCGCCCTCCGTGCCGGCGAGCGGGCTGTCGTTGACCGAGAAGGTCATCGACAGCGTCGGCGGGTCGATCGGCTGCGCCTGCAATGGTTCGACCTCCTCAACGGCGCACAAGGTGTCGGCGACGTTGAACTTCGGCAGGCCCGCTATGGCGACGATGTCGCCGGCGAACGCCTCCTCGATCGGCGCGCGCTCGATGCCGCGAAACGCGAGTATCCTGCTGACCCTGCCGGTTTCGACGAGATTGCCGTTGCGGTCCATCACCTTGACCGGCGTGTTCGGCTTGATCGAGCCGGAGAACAGCCGGCCGGTGACGATGCGGCCGAGATAGGGGTTGGCTTCAAGCAACGTGCCGAGCATGCGAAAACCGCCGGCGCCGACCTTCGGCGGCTCGACGTGCTTCACGACGAGGTCGAACAGCGGCGCCATGTCCACCTTCGGCCCCTCGGGCGAGGCCGCCATCCAGCCCTGCTTGGCCGAGCCGTAAATGATCGGGAAATCGAGCTGCTCGTCGGTGGCGTCGAGCGCGGCGAACAGGTCGAACACCTCGTTGACGACTACGCTCGCGCGCGCGTCGTGCTTGTCGACCTTGTTGACGCAGACGATGGGTTTCAGGCCGATCTTGAGCGCCTTGCCGACGACGAATTTTGTCTGCGGCATCGGCCCCTCGGCGGCGTCCACCAGCACGATGGCGCCGTCGACCATGGAGAGGATGCGCTCGACCTCGCCGCCGAAATCGGCGTGGCCGGGCGTATCGACGATGTTGATGCGGATGTCCTTCCACAACACCGAGGTCGCCTTGGCGAGAATGGTGATGCCGCGCTCGCGCTCGAGATCGTTGGAGTCCATCACGCGCTCGGCGACGCGCTGGTTCTCGCGGAAGGCGCCGGATTGCTGGAGAAGACGGTCAACGAGCGTCGTCTTGCCGTGGTCGACATGGGCGATGATGGCGATGTTGCGCAGTTTCATAGAAAGCTTTCGGGAAAGTCTCGGCGCCGCGGCGAGCGGCCGATTCAGGTTTCTTCGACGCCGTGATGCGACCAGCCGTCGGGTCGGATCCGGCGGATCGATTTTGTGCGGCGCAATACACGATCGCGGAAGAATTGGGAAGTTCGATCTGGCTGGCGGCCAAAATGACCGCTCCCGACCGGGCGCGCGCCAGAGTTGCGACATGTATTTGACAAGTTGTTCAAGTTCAAACTAGCTTTTACGCGCACCTTTGAATAGTCCGGCCGCATTGCGCGCGGCGGGAGTGCGGCAATGCCCAAGAGTGCTATATTTAACCATTGTTTTTTCAGGCTCGATGCAGGGGATCGCATCGTCGATTGGGGAGGCGCGCAATGGGATTCTTTTGCGGAAGCCAATGGCGCCCCGGCGCTGGCGAAAGTCGATTTGACCGGCGACAGCCTTTTCGCGCATGTCGCAGGCAGAGCCACAAAAATCTACTTGGCCGCCTTTTTTTCGCAGACGCGCGCGTTATCTCAGCCGCAGCTGCGCTTCTATCGTTGCGATTCCCCCGCCGTAAAACGCTTGATGCAGATGCGCGTGAGTTGGGAGATCTTTGGCGGCCTTTTTCTCGCGCACAGACTGGTCGCCGACGCCCCGGCGGCTCGCGAAATTGTCGTCGTATGCCGCCCCGGCGGCCGCCCCCGCTATCTCCGGTGTTCGATCTGCAACCGACTGGCGCTCAGAAATAACGACGATTGGCGCGAGGCGGAGGCCTGGGCGCCCGTCGCCAGTTCGGTGCGCGCGGAATACGCCGTCTGTGAAAATTGCGCCGCCGGCGCCGTCGAACTGAAAGACCTTTGGCCGGCGAGGATAGCTTGAGCTGCGGCGGCCCGCGCCAACCTTTGCAACAATACTCCCGAGATCCTGCGCTGATCGCCGGAATCGCGCGGGGCGACTATCACTCCCAGAATATCGGCGCGATCGAGGCGATGAGCAGCGCCGCCATCGTCCAGTTGAACGGCCGCGCGCGGCGGGGATCGGCGAGAAAGCGGCGCATCGCCGCGCCAAACAGCAGCCAGACGCCGCTGCAGGGAAAGCCGATCGACAGAAACGTCGCGGCGACCACAAACACGCTGAGCCCGTAATTCGGGCTGACCGCATAAGTCGTCAGCGCGCTGACCGCCATCACCCAACCTTTCGGATTGATCCACTGGAACGCTGCGGCGGCGAACGCCCCGAGCGGCCGCGCCGTGGCTGCTCCTTCCGTCACCGCGCCGGAATGGGCGATGCGCCAGGCGAGCCAGACGAGATAGGCCGCGCCGGCCCAGCGCATCGTCGGCAGCGCCCAGGGCGCGACGCGAAAGATGGCGTCGAGGCCGAACCCGACCAGCGCGACCATCAGCGTAAAACCCAGCACGACGCCAACGAGATGCGGCAGCGAGCGACGCACGCCGAAATTCACGCCCGAGGCCATCAGCATCATGTTGTTGGGCCCTGGCGTCGCGCCGGCGACGACGCTGAACAAAAGCAGGGCGAGGAATATGTCGAGGCGCATGGTCAGGATTTGGTGGCGGGGCGGTCCCTTTAGCCGATTTTTCGCGGGCGCGTCGCGCTTGACACCTCCTTGCCCCCATGTTCGCCTCAGTCGTTGTCCCGGGGAGGAGATCATGCTCACACGACATATCGGCGTCTACGTCGTCGAGAAGGGCAAGCCGCTGGCGACGCCGGCATGACGGCTGTCGACGCGGCCAACGCCGATCAGTCCGCCTACTGGAACGGCGAACCGGGCCGGCGCTGGGTAGAACAGCAGGAAAGCCAGGATCGGCTGTTCACGCCGATCACCGCGACCCTGTTCGAAGCCGCCGCGCCGAAAGCGGGCGAGCGCGTGATCGACGTCGGCTGCGGCGCCGGCGAAACGACGCTGCGGGCCGCGGCGATCACCGGCGATGCGCTCGGCGTCGACGTCTCGGAGCCGTTGCTGGCGCGCGCCCGCGAACGCGGAGCGGGCGCGCCGGCGCGGTTCGCCCTGGCGGACGCTACGGCTTACGATTTTTCCGCCGAGGCGGCGGACCTGATGATTTCCCGCTTCGGCGTGATGTTTTTCGCCGAGCCCGGCAAAAGCTTCGCCAATCTGAGGCGCGGATTGAAGCCGGGCGCCCGGCTCGCTTTCGTGTGCTGGCGCGCGCTCGCCCTCAACCCCTGGCTGATGCTGCCCTATGCCGCGGTAAAGCCGCTCCTGCCGCCGCAGCCGACGCCGCCGCCCCATGCGCCCGGCCCCTTTGGGTTCGCCGACGAGCCTTACGTGCGAGGCGTGCTCGAAGCCGCTGGGTTCGGAGACATTCGCTTTGAACCGCGCGAGTTTCAGCTCGACGTCGCCGGCGGCGAAGGACTTGACGCCGCATTGGACAAGGCGCTGGCCTTAGGTCCAACGAGCCGCGCCCTGTTAGGCCAGCCGGACGAAGTCGTCGCGCCGGCGCGCGCCGCCGTTCGCGAAGCGCTCGCCCGCCACCTCAAGGGCGCGGAAGTCTGGCTCGAGGGCGCGATTTGGATCGTGCGCGCCACGGCCTGAGCCGCGCCGCTCATCCCGCGCGCGACTTCGACAACCAGTTTGGCGAGCCGCTCGGCGGCGTCCGGGACGGCCGCCTGCCTGGCCGCCGCCGCCTTGGCTTGCAACGCCGCGGGATCGGCGAGCGCCTGGCGGAGAGCCGCCGCAAGCCTATCGGGCGTGAACTCGCTCTGCCGCACGACGGTCGCGGCGCCGCTCTCGCCAGCAGCGCGGCGTTGGCGGCCTGATCCTGATCGAGCGCGTGCGGGAACGGCACCAGGATCGACGGCCGCCCGATCACCGCGAGTTCGCTGACCGTCGAGGCGCCGGCGCGGCCGATGACGAGATGCGCGGCGGCGATGCGCGCCGGCAGGTCCGGGAAGAACTCCGCGATGTCGACGGGGAACCCCAGGTTTTCGCACGCCGCCTCGGCGCGCGCGAGATCCTCGCCGCGCGCCTGCAGCGCCAGCGTCAGGCGCGCCCGTTCCGCGGGCGCCAGCTTAGCGAGCGCCGCCGGCACGACGTCGGACATCACGCGCGCGCCCTGCGAGCCGCCGGTGACCAGCACCGACAGCCGCCCGTCGGCGAAATCGGGATAGGGCGTCGCCGCCGCGCTCAACACGGCCGGCCGCACGGGATTGCCGATGTAGCGCGTTTGCCTTGCAGCGCCGCCGCGACGCCGCCGAGATCGGGGAAGCCGGTCGCGATCAGCCGTCACCCGCCAGCTGAGGAACCTGTTGGCGCGGCCGATCACGGCGTTCTGCTCGTGCAGCACGCTGGGAACGCCGAGAAGCGAGGCGGCCAGCAGCGGCGGCACGGTGGGATAGCCGCCGAAGCCGACGACGGCGGGCGGCTTCAGCCGCCGGATCAGCGCGCGGCGCGACCAACTCCGCGCGCCAGCGCGGCGGCGGCTAGCGCCTTGGAGACGAGCCCCGCCCTGGTCGGCGTCGCCGAGGGAATGGCGTGGACGCCGCGGGCCGGAAAATCGCCGCCGTATTTGAGCGCGCGGTCGTCGGTCGCGAGATCGACCTCGATCCCGCGCGCGCAGCGCCGCCGCCAGCGAGGCGGCGGGAAACAGATGGCCGCCGGTGCCGCCGGCCGCCAGCAGCACGTTCATGCGCGATCCAGCACGCTCGGGCGACGCCAGATTGCGGCGCGTCAGCGCGACCAGGAAGCCCATGCCGATGCCGAGCGCGAGCAGCGAGGAGCCGCCGTAGGAGATGAACGGCAGCGTCATGCCCTTGGCGGGCATGGCGCGCAGGTTGACCGCCATGTTGATCCAGCTCTGCACGCCGAACATGATCGTCAGCCCCGCCGCGGCGAAGCGGCTGAACGGATCGTGATTGCGCGAGGCCAGCCACAGCCCGCGCATGACGATGAAGCCGAAGAACGTGATGAGGCCGAGGCAGGCGATGATGCCGAATTCCTCGCCGATGACGGCGAACACGAAGTCGGTGTGCGCGTCGGGCAGGATGCGCTTGTAGACGCCCTCGCCCGGCCCGCGCCCGAACCAGCCGCCGTTGGCGAGGATCTGCAACGCGGTGTCGACCTGGAACGTGTCGACTATGCCGCCGGTCACGAATCCGGGTCGATGAAGCGCAGGATGCGGTCGTGCACGTGCGGCGAGAACTTGAAGGCGAGGAAGCCGCCGATCACGCCGACGCCGCCAAGGCCGAGCACCCAGAACCAGTGCAGGCCCGCCATGAAGAACAGCGCCGCCCAGACCAGCGCGATCAGCATGGTCTGGCCGAAATCCGGCTGCAGGATCAGCGGCACGATGGTCACCGGCAGGATCAGGAACGAAAGCGCGCGCGCCGATCACCTCGGCGCGTCGGGCCGCGCCGCCTTCGGCGAAGGCCCAGGAGGCGAGGACGACGAAGGCGGGCTTGATGAACTCCGAGGGCTGCAGCCCGAGAATCCAGCGCCGCGAGCCCTTCACCTCGGCGCCGTAACATCAGCGCGAGCAATGATGAGCGCGATCGAGACGAATAGATCACCAGCGCGGCGCGCCGCACGTGGCGCGGCGAAAGGAACGAGGTCGCCAGCATCAGCATCGCCGCCGGCGGCAGCAGCAGCGCCTCTGGCGGTTGACGAAATGGAACGGTCGGCAGGCCGATGCGCTCGGCGACCGCCGGGCTGGCGGCGAGCGCCATCACGACGCCGATCACCATCAGGGCGCCGAAGGCGGCGAGCAGCCAGCCGTCGACGCTGCGCAGCCAGTCGGCGACGGGGCCGCGTTCGGCTCTGCGAGATCATGTCGGGCTCCCCTTGGATGCGGCAAGACGTTCGCGACGAGCGCGCGGAACGCGTCGCCGCGCGCCTCGAAATTGGCGAATTGATCGTAGGAGGCGCAGGCCGGCGACAGCAGCACGACGGGCTCCGCCGCGTCGCTGCCGAGCGCGTCGCGCGCGGCGGCGGCGACCGCCTTCTCGAGCGTTCCGCAGCGCTCGAAGGCGACGGCGCCGTCGAGCGTCGCGCGCGAAATCCTCGCGTCGCCGCGCCGATCAGATAGGCCTTTGCGCACGCGACGGAAACAGCGGACGAAGCGGCTCGATGCCGCCCTCCTTCGCCTTGCCGCCGAGAATCCAGAAGATGTCGTCGGAACGACAGCAGCGCCTTTTCGGCGGCGTCGGCGTTGGTCGCCTTGGAATCGTTGACGAACAGCACCGCGCCGATCCGGCCGACCTGCTCCATGCGATGCGCGAGGCCGGGGAAGCGTCGCAAGGCCGCGCGCGATCGTCCGCGGCGTCGAGCCCGAGCGCGCGCGCCGCGGCGAACGCGAAAGCCGCGTTCTGGCCGTTGTGCTCGCCGCGCAGCGCCGGCGCGATGCGGAGATCGATCAGCGGCGCGCGCTGCGCCTCTGCACGAACAGGCGATGATCGTCGACGAACACGTCGGCCGTCGTCGCGAGCGCGCCGCGGAGATCGCGACGACGCTTGCCGCCCTGCCGCCTGCAGCCGCGCGGCGATCGCGCGGCAATAGTCGTCGTCGACCCCGACCAGCGCCGACGTCGGACGCCGCGACCAGCCGTTCCTTGATCGCGGCGTAGTTCTCCATCGTCCCGTGGCGGTCGAGATGGTCGGGCGTCAGGTTGATGAGCAGGCCGACGCTCGGGCCGAGCGACGGCGCGAGATCGATCTGGAACGATCGAGCATTCGATGACATGCACGCGGCCCGGCGCCGGCGGCGTCGAGGTCGAGGACGGGCACGCCGATATTGCCGCCGAGCTGCACGTCGCGGCCGGCTTCGCGCAGGATATGGGCGATCAGCGCCGTCGTCGTCGATTTGCCGTTGGTGCCGGTGATCGCGACGAACGGCGCGTCCGGCGCCCGCGCGCGCGCGCTCGCGCGCGAACAGTTCGATGTCGCCGATGATCTCGACGCCCGCCGCCTTGCGCGCGCTCGACCGTCCAGTGCGGCTTCGGATGCGTCAGCGGCACGCCGGGCGACAGCACGAGCGCGGCGAAGCGCGACCAGTCGGCCGCGCGCGAGATCGACCAGCGGAACCTCCGCCGCCTTGGCGCGCGCGGCCTCGCCGTCGTCCCAGGCGGCGACCTCGGCGCCGCCGGCGACCAGCGCGCGCGCGGTCGAGAGGCCCGAGCCGCCGAGGCCGAACAGCGCGACGCGCTTGCCCGCGAAGGTCGCGACCGGCGTCATCGCTCACCTCAGCTTCAGGGTGGCGAGGCCGACCATCGCCAGCACGAAGGCGATGATCCAGAAGCGCATGACGATCTGCGGCTCCGACCAGCCGAGCTGCTCGAAATGATGATGGATCGGCGCCATGCGGAACACGCGCTTGCCGGTCAGCTTGAACGAGGTCACCTGCACGACGACGGACAGCGCCTCCATCACGAACAGGCCGCCGATGATGGCGAGCACGATCTCGTGCTTGATCGCGACCGCGATCGCGCCGAGCAGGCCGCCGAGCGCGAGCGAGCCGGTGTCGCCCATGAAGATCTGCGCCGGCGGCGCGTTGAACCAGAGAAAGCCGACGCCGGCGCCGATCAGCGCGCCGCAGACCACGATGAGCTCGCCGGCGTAGCGGAACGTGATTGATCAGCAGATAGTGGGAATAGACGAGATTGCCGGCGAAATAGGCGATCAGGCCGAGCGTCGCCGCCGCGATCATCACCGGCACGATGGCGAGGCCGTCGAGCCCGTCGGTCAGGTTGACCGCGTTGCCGAAGGCGACGATGACGAACGGCCCGAACAGCAGAAAGCCCCAGCCGAGATCGATCGACGATAGCCGTTGAAGAACGGCAGCGCGAGCGACGGTCGCGCCGGCGCGCGCCGACGTGCATCATCGCCGAGACAGGCGATCAGCGGCGATGACGAATTCGCCGGCGAGCCGCGCCCGGCCGGAAAAGCCGAGATGCGATTGCTTGGTCACCTTCAGATAATCGTCGTAGAAGCCGATCGCGGCGAAGCCGAGCGTGACGAACAGCACGATCCAGACATAGGGGCTCGTCAGATTCGCCCACAGCAGCGACGAGACGATCAGCCCGAACAGGATCATCAGCCCGCCCATCGTCGGCGTGCCCTTCTTGGTCAGCAGATGCGAGGCCGGACCGTCGGCGCGGATCGGCTGGCCCTTGCCCTGCTTGAGCCGCAGCGCCGAGATGATCGTCGGGCCGAAGAAGAACACGAGAAACAGCCCGGTCGTCGCCGCGCCGAGCGTGCGGAACGTCAGATAGCGGAACAGATTGAAGACGCCGAAGACGTGCGAGAAGTCGGTCAGCCAGGTCAGCATTCGAGCGTCCTGCGTCCGCGTCGCGCGGCGTCGAAAATGTTCGCGCAAGCGCGCGCGACGAGCGGCCCCATGCGGCTGCCGTTCGAGCCCTTGATCATCACGACGTCGCCGGCGCGCACCGCCGCGAGCAGCGGCTCGCGCAGGCCCTCGGCGCGCTCGGCGCGCAGCGCGCGCGCATGGCCGCCGGCGCGGCGTCGTAGAGCGCGCGCGTCAGCGGCCCGGCGCCGAACAGCAGATCGACGCGGTTGGCCTCGAGGTCGGCCGCGAGGCCGGCGTGCAGCGCCGGCGCCCTCGGCGCCCAGTTCCAGCATGTCGCCGATGACGGCGATGCGCCGGCCGCCCGGCCCGGGCTCGTCGCGCCGAGCAGCGCGAGCGCCGCGCGCATCGAGAGCGGGATTGGCGTTGTAGCTCTCGTCGATCAGCGTGAACGGCGCCGCTCGGCCGCGGCAAGCGCGAAGCGCTCGCCGCGGCCCTTCGGCCGGCGCGAAGCCGGCGAGCGCCTCGGCGCAGCGTCTTCGACGGCGCGCCGAGCGCCTCGACGACCAGCAGCACGCCGACCGCGTTTTCCGCCATGTGCGCGCCGGGCGCGCCGAGCGTCGAAAGTCGAGTCGCTCGCCGGCGACATCGCGCGTCGATGCGCGATCCCTCGCCGTGCGGCTCGCAGGCGAGCAGCCGCGCGTCGCCGCCGCGGCTCGACGCCGAAGCTGCGAACCTCGCGGCCGCGCGCGCGCGCCGCCGCGGCGAGCCGCTCGAATTGCGGCGCGTCGCGATTGAGCACGGCGACGCCGCCCGGCTCGACGCCCGGAAAGATCTCGGCCTTGGCGTCGGCGATCGCCTCGATCGAGCCGAGATATTCGATGTGGACCGGCGCGATCGTGGTGATGAGCGCCACATGCGGGCGCACCAAGCCGACCAGCGGCGTGATCTCGCCGGCGTGGTTCATGCCGATCTCGAACACGCCATAAGCCGCGTCCGCCGGCAGCCGCGCCAGCGTCAGCGGCACGCCCCAATGGTTGTTGAACGACGCCGCGGAGGCGTGCGTCGGGCCGATCGGACGCCAAGCGCCGTGCGCGCAGCATCTCCTTGGCGCTGGTCTTGCCGACCGAGCCGGTGACGGCGACGATGCGCGCGTCTCCGCGCCGCCGCGCCGCCTGACCCAACCGCTCCATCCCGCGCAACGTGTCGTCGACGACGAACTGCGCCCGACGCTCGGCGGCCGGGCGCGCGACGAGCGCGGCGGCCGCGCCGGCCTCGAAGGCGCGCGCGACATGATCGTGGCCGTCGTGCGCATCGCCCTTGATGGCGACGAACAGGTCGCCGGGTTGCAGCGTGCGCGTGTCGATCGAGACGCCCGGTCGCGGGTTCCGAACGGCGACCGCTCGGCGCCCCGAAGCGTCTGCGACAGTTCCTCCGGCGTCCACAGCGGGCGGCTCATGCGACCCCCTCCAGCGCCGCCCGCGCCTCGTCGGCGTCGGAGAACGGCAGCATGCGATCGCCGACGATCTGGCCGGTTTCATGGCCCTTGCCGGCGATGACGAGCGCGTCGCCGGGCTGCAGCAGCTCGACGCCGTCGCGGATCGCCTTGCGCGCGGTCGCCGATCTCGCGCGCGCCCGGGGCGGCGGCGAGAATCGCGGCGCGGATCGCGGCGGGGTTTTCCGAGCGCGGATTGTCGTCGGTGACGATGACGACGTCGGCGGCGCGTGCGGCGATCGCGCCCATCATCGGCCGCTTGCCGCGATCGCGGTCGCCGCCGCAGCCGAACACGACGATCAGCCGGCCGGCGACGAAGGGACGCAGCGCCGCGAGCGCCTTTTCGAGCGCGTCGGGCTTGTGGGCGTAGTCGACGAAGACCGGCGCGCCGCGCTTCTCGCCGACGCGCTCCAGCCGGCCGGGCGCGCCCTCGAGTTTTGCCAGCGCGGCGAAGACCGGCTCCGCCGGCGCGCCCGCGGCGATGCAAAGCCCGGCCGCGACCAGCGCGTTGGAGACCTGGAAATCGCCCGGCAGCGGCAGCGACGACGTCATAGGTCCGGCCGGCGTGGACGAGTTTCAGGCGCGTCGCAAAACCCTCGCGCCGAGCGTCGGCGAGCCGGATCGCCTCGCCCTGCGCGCCGACCGTGAACGGGCGCCGCCCGCCGCGCGAACCGCCTCGATCACGCGCGGAGCGACGTCGCTGTCGGCGTCGATGACGGCGGGCGCGCCCGGCGGCAGCAGCTCGCGGAACAGCCGCAGCTTGGCGGCGAGATAATCGTCTTCGGTCGCGTGATAGTCCATGTGGTCGCGCGACAGATTGGTGAAGCCGGCGGCGGCGGGCGCGACGCCGTCGAGCCGCTTCTGGTCGAGCCCGTGCGAGGAGGCCTCCATCGCCAGATGGGTGACGCCGGCCTCGGCGAGCCGCGCCAGCGTCTGGTGCAGCGTGATCGGATCGGGCGTCGTCAGCGAGCCGTAGACGGCGACAGGGCGCGAGACGACGCCGATGCGTGCCGAGCGAGGCGGCTTCCCAGCCGAGGCTCGTCCAGATCTGGCGCACGAAGGCGGCGACGGAGGTCTTGCCGCTGGTGCCGGTGACGGCGACGATGGTCGCGGGCCGCTGCGGATAGAAGCGCGAGCGGCGAGCGCCAGCGCCAGCCGCGCGTCGGCGACTTCCACGAAGACCGCATCTCCGAGCGCCTCCGGCGCCGCTCCGCGACGATCGCGCGCGCGCCGCGAGCGACCGCTTCCGCCGCATGTTTGAGGCCGTCGTCCTTGGCGCCGGCGAGCGCGAAGAACGCGTCGCCGGGCGCGACCTTGCGGCTGTCGGCGGCGAGGCCGCCGATTTCCACCGCGGCCGCCGCGGTACCGTCGACGAGTTCGCCGAGGCGCCTCATGCGGAACTCCCGCCGATTTGACCCGGCCGCCCGCGGCCCCCTCCGCCCTTGTGGGGGAGGGTTGGGGTGGGGGGCGCCGCCGACAACCGCCGCGCGCTCATTCCTTGCCGACCTTGTCGGCGTCGCCGCCGTAGCCGAGCCGGGCGATGATCGGGAACGGATGAACCGGGGGCGTCGGGTCGGGCGGATCGCCTTCCAGCGGCTCGACGCGCCGGATCAGCGCCCCGGTGACGCGGCCGGCGTTGTAGGCGGCGGTGTGATAGCCGCCGTCGCCCGGCGCCGACTGCGGCTGATCGTAGAGCACCATATAGAGATATTTGGGCTTGTCGGCCGGCATGATCGCCATGAAGGTCGTGAACACCTTGTCGTTGGAGTATCGGCGATTGACGATCTTCTGCGCGGTGCCGGTCTTGCCGCCGACGTAATAGCCGTCGACATTGGCGAAGCCGGCCGAGCCGTGCGTCGCATTGGAGCGCATCAGATAGCGCATCGATTCCGAAGTCTGCTCGCTGACGACTCGAGTTGAATTGGCCATCGCCGTCGCTTCGTCGCGCATCAGGAACGTCGGCGTCATCAGATGGCCGCCGTTGACCAGCGCGCCGACGCCCATCAGCGCCTGCAACGGGGCGACGTTGAGGCCCTGGCCGAAGGCGATCGTCATCGTGTTGAGTTCGCCCCAGTGCTTCGGCACTTGCGGCTTGGCGCTCTCGGGCAATTCGGTCGTCAGCCGGTCGAGCTGCCCCATCTTGCGCAAGAACGCCTGATGCGCCTGAACGCCCATGCCGAGCGCCATGCGCGCCGTGCCGATGTTGGAGGAATGGGTGAACACTTCCGGCACGGTCAGGATGCGGTGGGTGGCGTGGAAATCGTGGATGGTGAAGCGGCCCGAGCGCAGGCTGTCGCGCGCGTCGAGCCGCGAGCCCAGCTTGACCTTGCCGCTATCGAGCGCCATGGCGATCGTCAACGCCTTGAACGTCGAACCCATCTCGTAGGTGCCGACGTTGATGCGATTGATCTTGGCCAGATTCTCGGGCTTGCGCATATCCGGAGGATCGTTGGGATCGAAATCGGGCAGCGACTCCAGCGCGATGAGTTCGCCGGTGTTGACGTCGATGATCGCGCCGGCCGCCGCCTTCGCCTTGTATTTGTCCATGCCGCCTTGCAATTCGTCGCGCAGCGCCTGGGTCGCCTTCAGATCGAGCGACAGCCGGACCGGCTTCAGCGCGTCGGGATCGAGCGCGAAGCCCGGCACATGCGGATCGGTCAGGCCCTGCGTGTCCAGAAATTTCTCCATGCCGGCGACGCCGATATTGTCCTTGTCGACAAAGCCGAGCACATGCGCGCCGATGGGGCCGTTGGGATAGATGCGCTTGTTCTCGGGCCAGAAGCCGATGCCGGGCAGGCCAAGGTGGAAGATTTCGTTGCGCTCCTTGGCGGTCACCTGGCGCTTGATCCAGACAAAGCCTTTCTTGGAGTTGAGCCGTTCGCGCAATTCGTGGGCGTCGACGTCAGGCAGCACGGCGGTGATGAGTTCGACCGCCTCGTCCTTGTCGGCGATGTTGCGCGGCTCGGCGAACACCGACATCGTCTTGACGTCGGTGGCGAGAATATTGCCGTTGCGGTCGAGCAGGTCCGGCCGCGCGCCGGCGGCGGCCTGATCGGCGGCGACTTTGAGGGTCTGCGGCGGATCGTGCGAAAAACCGTGATGCGCGAGTTTGGCGGCGATGCCGAAATAGGCGAGGCCGATGAGCAGCATCAACTGGCGGGTGCGCCCGACGCTCTTGTCGAGCCGGGTCGAGAACAGCGCGGCCGTCGCGCTCAAAAGGCGTCGGCGAAAGTCAGGCTTTGTTGGCGCCGGCGCCGTCATGGCGTCACCTCGTCGATGGCGAAGCGCCGGCGGCCCCATTGGCCGGCGAAGCGCTCAACCCCATACCCAGCGATTGCAGCTCGCGGCCGATAGAATCGCCTTGCGCGCCCTTGTCGGGAATGTCTTCCGGCCGGGCGATCTGGTTGAGCGCGAGCGGCTGCATCCCCATCAGTTTGTCGGCGAGCGCCTGGATTCGATCGGGCCGCGTCAGATGGGCGTATTCGGCGCGCAAGACGTTGATCTCGTCGTCGGTCTTGTTGATCTGGTGGCGCAACTTGACGATCTGCTCGGACTCCAGAATCGTCTCGTATTTGATGTTGTAGACGTAAATCGCCGAACCGATCAGCGCGGCGATGGCGATGAGGTGAAGCAGCCGCCACATCAGCGCCCCCTCAAGGCGAACGGCGCGGGGGACACTTCGCGATCGAAGGCCGGCGCGTCGAGGCGCTCGGCGAAACGCAGCTTCGCCGAGCGCGCCCGCGGATTTTCGGCGATCTCGCCGGCGCCCGGCGTCACGGGCTGACCGGGAAACGCGCGAAAGCTCGGGGGCGTCGGCTTCGGCTCGCCCGGCAGAAGCCGCGAGACCGCGCGGCCGCGGCCGGAGCGGGCGGCCAGGAACTGCTTGACGATGCGGTCTTCGAGCGAATGAAACGTCACCACAGCGAGGCGGCCGCCGGGTTTCAGAGCGCGCTCGGCGCCCGAGAGCGCCTGCGACAATTGCCCGAGTTCATCGTTGACGGCGATGCGCAGCGCCTGAAACACGCGCGTCGCCGGATGAGTCCGTTCTCCGGGCGGCGCGGGCGCGACGCGGCCGACGAGACCCGCCAGTTGCAACGTCGAGACGAAGGGGGCCGTCGCCCGGTCGGCGACGATGGCGCGGGCGATGCGGCGAGCGGCGCGCTCCTCGCCGAAATGGTAGAAAATATCGGCAAGCTCCGCCTCTTCGGCCTCGGCCAGAATATCGGCCGCCGTCGCGCCTTGGCCCTCCATGCGCATGTCGAGGGCGGCGTCGAAGCGCAGCGAGAAGCCGCGCTCGCCCTGGTCGAGCTGCATCGAGGAGACGCCGACATCCAGCGTGACGCCGTCGAGATTTTGGGCGATGCGGTCGAGGTCGCCGAAGCGCGCCTCGACGAGCCGCAGCCGCTCGGGAAACTCCGCGGCGAGCGCCGCGCCGCCGGCGATCGCCGCGGGATCGCGGTCGAGCGCCACCACTTGCGCGCCGCGCTGGAGCAGGGCGCGCGTGTATCCGCCAGCGCCGAAGGTGCCATCGAGATAGAGGCCGCCGGGGCACACGCGCAGCGCTTCGAGGGTCTCCGCGAGCAGCACAGGCACGTGGGTCACGCCGCGCCTCTCCGGATATCGCGCGCGCGAGCGCGCGCCGCCGCCAACCTTTCGGCGAACGCCTCCGCCGCCCAGATCTGGAATTTTTCGCCCTGGCCCACAAACACGGCTTCGCGCGCGAGGCCGATCGACGCCTTCAACCGCTCGCTCAAATAGAGCCGTCCCTCGGGATCGGGTTTGAGCATCTCGCTTGTGCCCAGAAGCGCCAACGACAGATCCTCGCGCTCCGGCGCATACGGCGGCATCGTTTCCAACAACCCCTGAATCGCGCCGATGAGCCGCTTGCCCCCGCAATCGAGCGCCGGCTGGTCGAGCGCGGGATGGACAAAGACGCCCTCCTCCCTCGCCAGCGCCGCGCGAAACGGCGCCGGCAAGGAGAGCCGGCCCTTCGCATCGAGCGCCTTGGTGAAATGCGAGAGAAACAGAACGCGCTCCCTCATTTGGACGAAACGCCGCCGCCCGCAAAAGCAAGCCTGAAATCAGCATGTTGGCGTTGGATGGGATGATTTGGGATAGCATGGGCTTAAATGGGCGTCAACGAATCGGCCACGGGCGAAGGGCTAGCGGCAAGCTTCATCCCCCATTAGGGTATGTTAAGGTTAATCCATCGTTAGGAACCGCTGCCGAGGCCGACTATTTGCGCGAGAATATCGAGGAGGCCCTGACGTCAATGACGCTTGCCGAGTTCCGCGCCTCGCTCGCAGCCGCTGAGCCGCCGCTAGGCCTCAGCCCCGCGCTGGCCGCCCTCTGGCGAGACGCCAAGGGTGACTGGGGCGGCGCGCACGAACTCGCGCAAGCCGACGAGGGCGGCGACGGCGACTGGGCGCACGCCTATCTGCACCGCAAGGAGGGCGACGAGGGCAACGCCGCCTATTGGTATCGCCGGGCGAAACAACCGTTTTGCCGCTTGTCGCTCGAAAACGAATGGAGCGCGATCGCGCAGGCGCTGCTGGCGACGCCGTCATGACGGAGAGCGCGGCTTACCAGGCGCTGGGCGACGATGCGTTTCGCGCCAGCGCGCTCACGCAAGGCCCGTGGAGCCCCGAGCATCAGCACGCGGGGCCGCCTGCGGCGCTGATCTGCCGCGCCGTCGAGCGGACCGCCGCTCCGCAGGGGCTGACCCACATCGGCCGGCTCACCGTCAATCTGCTGCGTCCGCTTCCGATAGGCGATTGCCGGATCGAGATTCGCGCCGATCAGCTTGGCCGCGGCGCCGGACATTTTTCCGGGCGGCTGACCGCGGGGGACAAGGATGTCGCGTTGTTCACGGCGCTCGCACAGCGCGAGCAGGACCTCGCGACACCGGACGGGACGCCCGGCCATCCGCCGCAGCGCGCCGCTGAAGCCGCCGGCCGCGTCGCCGGTCGTCCGCATGGGGTTTGCGAATGGTTTTGGCTACGCCCGTCTCGTCGAGAACCGGCTGGCGGCGGGCGCTTACACCCAAGGTCCATGCGCGGTCTGGTTTCGCCTCAACTTCCCGTTGGTGGCCGGCGAAACGCCGACCCCCTATGAGCGCGTGGCGGTGGCGGCCGATTCCGGCAACGGCGTCAGCGCGGCGCTCGACTTTTCGAAATATGTTTTCGTCAACTGCGATCTGACGATCAACCTGTTTCGCCGACCGCTGGGGGAATGGATCTGTCTCGACGCCCACAGCTGGTATGGCGGCAATTCCTGCGGACTGGCGGAGTCGGCGCTCTATGACGAGCACGGGCTGATCGGACGGGCGACGCAGAGCCTGGCAGTGAGGGCGCGCACATGAGCTTCAATCCCGTCTCCCCCGACGCCGTCGCGCCGGAAGCCCTCGAAACGCTGATCGTGCCGCGCGCGCGAGATATCGGCGGTTTTGAGGTGCGCCGCGCGCTGCCCGCGCCGCGCCGGCAGATGGTCGGCCCGTTCATCTTCTTCGACCAGATGGGGCCGGCCGAGTTCCTCACCGGACAGGGCGTCGACGTGCGGCCGCATCCCCACATCGGCCTCGCCACCGTGACCTATCTCTATCGCGGCGAATTCCAGCACCGCGACAGCCTCGGCTCCAATCAAGTGATCCTGCCGGGCGCGGTCAACTGGATGGTCGCGGGGCGCGGGGTCACCCATTCCGAGCGCACGAGCGCGTCGACGCGCGCCGCCCCGCACGATCTCTTCGGGATTCAGACCTGGGTCGCCCTGCCCGCCGCCCTGGAGGAGACCGCGCCGAGTTTCGAGCATCACGGCCGCGAAGCCCTGCCGGAACTGGAAGCGGACGGCGTTCGGTTGCGGCTGATCCTCGGCGCGGCTTACGGAGCGCGCGCGCCGGCAAAAGTGTTTTCGGAGACGTTCTATGTCGATGCGGCGCTGGCGCCGGGCGCACGGCTGCCGTTGCCGGACGATCATGAGGACCGTGGGCTTTACATCATCGAGGGCGAGATCACGGTCGCGGGTCAGGTGTTTGAAGCCGGGCGGATGCTGGTGTTCCGGCCGGGCGACCGCATCGCGGTCGGCGCCGGCGTAACCGGCGCGCGCCTGCTGCTGCTCGGCGGCGCGACGCTGGAGGGACCGCGCTACATCTGGTGGAATTTCGTCGCCTCGTCGCAGGAGAAGATCGAGGCGGCGAAGGAGGCCTGGCGCCGGGAAGATCGGAGGCGCTTCGATCTGCCGCCGGACGACCGCGACGAGTTCATCCCGGCGCCGTAAGCGGCCGGGCGTCGCGCAGAACCGCCGTTCCCGCCCAGCGGTCGTAGAACGGATCGCGCTTGTGCGCGATCAGGACAATGTTCACCGCGTACCAACCGAGCAAAACCAGCAGGGGCGCGGCCCAAACCGCGATCTTGGCAAACGTCGGCGGAAAGAGGCCGTCCGTCAAAGCGCCGGCAACGACGGGCCACACCATCCCGGGAACGAAGCCGATCGCGATAAACAGATAGCGCAGGATCGTGCGCCACAATGACGGATTTCGGCCGGTTGTCGCGTCAGCGACACGGCATTTCATCAGCCTCTGGCCGAGCGTGCGCCCGGCGCGCGTCTGCCGCTCGACCAGATAGACCAGCAGCGTCGCGTCGACCAGCCAATCGACTGCGAAACCGTTGACGGCCTCGCCTTTCGCGTTCAGCCGGTACGTTCGCCCCTCCGTGCGCGCGGCCTCGTCCGAGGCGATCAACCGGACCGTCCGCATGACATTCGCGGTCATCAGCCCCCCAACGGAGCTGCGGCAATGAATGACGAAAATTCCGGCCTGCAAAGTCGGGGCGCCCGGAACCGGCTCGAGCGTCGGCCGACAATCCATCCAGAGCAGGCCCAAATCCATTTGGACGCGGCCGCCGCTGATCGGAAACAGCATCATCACGGCGATCTGAAACGCCGCTATGACGAGGAACCCATCTATCGCGAGGGCCGTCGCGCGTCGCCAAAACCCCGCCCGCGGCGCAGCGGCGACGAGTTCACGTTCCCGAGAAATATCCGCCAAAAGCCCTCCCCTGCCCTACTGGTTTCGGGGAACCGACGCGGCGGCCTCACCCAAACTTCGGATCGAGCCGCCGAGAGGGGCGATCTCGGTGACTTTTTTCGTCACGCCGACGCTATAGGCCCAATCCGCTGGCGTCTTGCCGACGGGCATCAGCGACCCGTCGGTCTGCGTTTCCTCCCCAAAAGTCTTATTTTGCGCGCAGCGCCTCGACGCCCGGCAGCACCTTGCCTTCCATCCATTCCAGGAAGGCGCCGCCGGCGGTCGAGACATAGGTCAACTGATCGGCGACGCCGGCCGCGTTGAGCGCCGAGACGGTGTCGCCGCCGCCCGCGACCGACTTGAGCTTGCCGTCCTTGGTGAGGAAGGCGGCGGTCTTGGCGATCTGCATCGTCGCGGCGTCGAACGGCGGCAGTTCGAAGGCGCCGAACGGGCCGTTCCAGACCAGCGTCTTGGTCGTCGCCAGCGCCTCCTCGACGGCGATGATCGACTTCGGCCCGATGTCGAGCATCATCTCGTCTTCGGCGACGTGGTCGACGTCGACGAAACGCGCGGGCGCATGGGCCTTGAACTCCTTGGCGACGGTCGCGTCGACCGGCAGCAGGATGCGGCAATTGGCGGCCTTCGCCGCCGCCAGGATCGAGCGCGCGGTGTCGGCGAGGTCCTTCTCGCAGAGCGATTTGCCGACCGCCTTGCCCTGCGCGAACAGGAAGGTGTTGGCCATGCCGCCGCCGATGATCAGCATGTCGACCTTCTTGACGAGATTGCCGAGCAGATCGAGCTTGGTCGAAACTTTGGCGCCGCCGACGATCGCCGCGACCGGGCGCTGCGGGCGCCCAGCGCCAGCGTCAGCGCGTCGAGTTCGGGCTGCATCGCGCGGCCCGGCGTAGGCCGGCAGCTTGTGCGCGACGCCTTCGGTCGAGGCGTGCGCGCGATGCGCGGCGGAGAAGGCGTCGTTGACATAGAGGTCGCCGAGCTTGGCGAGTTCGTCGACGAAAGTCGGGTCGTTCTTCTCCTCCTGCTTGTGGAAGCGGGTGTTCTCCAGCAGCAGCACGTCGCCGTCCTTCATCGCGGCGATCGCGGGCGCGGCGACGTCGCCGATGCAATCGGCGGCGAAGCCGACGGGGCGGCCGAGCAGATCGGCGACGGCGGCGGCGACGGGCTTGCAGCGAGTTCGCCTCGTCCGGGCCGCCCTTGGGCCGGCCGAAATGGGCGAGCAGGATGACCTTGCCGCCCTTGTCGGCGATTTCGCGGATGGTCGGCAGCACGCGCTCGATGCGGGTGGCGTCGCTGACCTTGCCGTTCTCCATCGGAACGTTGAGGTCGACGCGCAGCAGCACGCGTTTGCCCTTGACGTCGGCGGAGTCGAGGGTGCGGAAGGGTTGGGTCATGGGTGCAGTCGCCTCAAGAATGAGAGCGAAGACAGATGCCGGAACCCGGTGCCCAGGTCGTAAAGACAATAGTGACGTATCTGCAAATGTCGATGGCAGCACTCCGACCTTGGCTTCGATGGCGGCCATTCGACCCTTCAACTCCGCCAGATCGATGTGAACCTTTTGAACGTCGCTCTGTTTGCGCGCCGGTCAGCAGGATTTCCGTGATGCTTGCGGCTCGAGACGTTCGACGAGGATTCGTTCCAGTCGCTCGAAACACGTTCGCTCCAACATGGGATCCTCCGGGCCACCGCCACCGCCGCTCGGCCGGAAATTCGAGCAATTGATGATCGGTCATCAGCTTGGCGACTTCTCGAATTCGATCGGTATCGCGGTCGTCTCTAAGCCTATCGCTCAGATGCTGCTCGATGTGACCGCAGCGAGCGCAGGCCAATGTAATGACTGGCAGCAATTCAGGCGCGCTCGCCAGATCGTTGATCCGGAACGGTTGTCGCGTCGCGGGCAAGATATAGAAACTTCGCTGTCCGCACCGCAGACAGCGAATGTCCGGGAAGCTCTCTTTAAAGAGCTTCACCAGATCATCCAGCTTTGCGCTGCGTCGCGGCTTCGCTCGCTCACGAACGCCCCTCAAATCAGCTTGCCCATCGCCACCGCCGTATCCGCCATGCGGTTCGAAAAGCCCCATTCGTTGTCGTACCAGGACAGGACGCGCACGAACGTGCCGTCGATCACCTTGGTCTGGTCGAGGTGGAACACCGAGGAATGGCTGTCGTGGTTGAAGTCGGACGACACGTTCGGCTTGTCGGTGTAGCCGAGAATCCCCTTCAGCGCGCCGTTGGCCGCCGCCTTGATCGCCTCGTTGATCTCCTCCTTCGTCGTCGCGCGCTTGGCGACGAACTTGAAGTCGACCACCGAGACGTTCGGCGTCGGCACGCGGATCGCCGAGCCGTCGAGCTTGCCCTTCAGCTCCGGCAGCACGAGCCCGACCGCCTTGGCCGCGCCGGTCGTCGTCGGGATCATCGACAGCGCCGCGGCGCGGGCGCGGTAAAGGTCCTTGTGCAGCGTATCGAGCGTCGGCTGGTCGCCGGTGTAGGAATGGATCGTCGTCATGAAGCCGTGGTCGATGCCGATGGCGTCGTTGAGCACCTTGGCGACCGGGGCGAGGCAGTTGGTCGTGCAGGAGGCGTTGGAGATGACGAGGTGCTCCTTGGTCAGCTTGTCGTGATTGACGCCGTAGACGACGGTGAGGTCGGCGCCGTCGGAGGGCGCGGAGACGATCACGCGCTTGGCGCCGGCGGTCAGATGCGCCGCCGCCTTGTCGCGCGCGGTGAAAATGCCGGTGCATTCGAGCGCGATGTCGACGCCGAGCGTCCTTGTGCGGCAGTTCGGCGGGATTCTTGATCGCCGTGACCTTGATCTTGCCGCGCGCCGACGCTGATCGTGTCGCCGTCGACCGTCACCTCATGCGGAAAGCGGCCGTGCACGCTGTCGAAGCGCAGCAGATGGGCGTTGGTCTCGACCGGGCCGAGATCGTTGATCGCGACGACTTCGATGTCCGTGCGGCCGGATTCGACGATGGCGCGCAAAACGTTGCGCCCGATGCGCCCGAACCCGTTGATCGCCACTCTCACCGCCATGGAGAGCCTCCTCAAATCGACCGGCGTCGCTCCCCTTTCCAGGGCGCGACCTGCGTCTATCCTAGCCGACCCTCAGCCATGCCGGATGACCCTAGTCAACTCATTTCCATCCGCCGCTCCATTCAAAAAATTTTGGCGCCGAAATCGGCGCGCTTGCCCGGCCGTAGGGAATATCCCCCTGCTGACAATTTTTGGCAGTGAGCTGTGCTAGCCCAAGCTGCGCAAGATCACGAAGGATAGGAGACGGGACATGATCGAGACCCAATGTCGGTGCGGTTCGGTGAGACTAGCGCTCGCGGGGGGACCCGTTGCTCAACTCTTTTGCCATTGCGACGATTGTCAGCGGGCCCACGCCGCCGCCTATGTCGCCGCGGCCATTTATCCGGCGCCCATGGTCGAAGTTACGCAGGGGCGCACGAAAACCACGAAAGTAAGAGACTTGCCGCGCCTGCGCTGCGAGGAATGCGGCGACCACCTGTTTTCCGAAATCGCGCGCGTCGGCATGCGCAGCGTCAACGCCTATCTCCTGCCTCGGGGAATCTTCAAGCCGCAGTTTCATGTTCAATGCCAGCACGCCGTGCGGCCCCTCCGGGACGAATTGCCGCACTACAAGGGATTTCCCGCCGCTTTCGGCGGCAAGGAGGAGTTCGTCGACTGGTGAGTTGGCTCGCGCTCGCCGCGTTGACCTCGCCTTTACCGCTGCGTTAAGAGGTTTCACATTTCCAATGACGGAGACCTCTTGTCCAACGCCGTCGCCGATCCGCTGCTCGCGCGCCTGCGCGCGGGCCTCGACAATCTCGAATCGGTCGTCGAGCGACGGGCGCGTCGCGACGCCGCGCGATCCGACGCCGAGGCGGAATTCGCGATGATGCAGGACGATCGCGCGCGGCTCGCGGTGGAGCTTGACGCGGCGCTCGACGCGCAGCGCACGCTAGGGGAGGCCAACGCAGCCGCGATGGAGCGCGTGACGCGCGCCGCCGCCGTTATCGAACGCTGGCTGAAGAAGGCCAGTGGGTGAGCAGGCGGATGTTGGGCGGCCGGGTGTTGGGGAGGCAAGCGGAATGCCGCAGGTGCTGGTGAATATCGACGGCCGCTCGTATCGCTTGGCCTGCAATCCCGGCGAAGAGGAGCATCTGGCCGCCCTCGCCAAATATGTGGACGGCAAGATCACCGAGATGCATGGGTCGTTTCGCGACATCGGCGACCAGCGGATCGTCGTGATGGCGGCGCTCGGCATCGCCGACGAGTTGTTCGAAGCCAGGCGCAAGGCGGATGGGCGCGCGACCGACGCCGACGACGCGCTCGCCCGCGAAATGCAGGCCGCCGAGGCGCTGGCGGCCGAGACCGAGGCGCGCGAGGCCGCGCTCGCCCGCGTCGCGGTGCTCGAATCCGCCGTCGCCGAGGCGGCGGCGCGGATAGAAGCAATGGCAGATGGCGAAGGCGCGCAGGCGGAGGATTAGGATATGGCCGACGACCTCGTTTTCTACCACAACCCGCAATCGCGCGGCCGCATCGTGCGCTGGATGATGGAGGAGGTCGGCGCGCCGTATGAGGTGCGGGTCATCGACTTCAAAACCGGCGCGCACAAGGCGCCGGCGTTTCTCGCCGTAAATCCGATGGGCAAGCTGCCGGCGATCGTCCATCGCGGCGCGGTGGTGACGGAATGCCCGGCGATTTGCGCCTATCTCGCCGACGCGTTCCCCGCCGCGGGGCTGGCGCCGCCGCCGGCCGAGCGCGCCGGCTACTACCGCTGGCTGTTCTTCGGCGCCGGCACATTGGAATATGCGCTCGTCGACAAGATGTTCGACCGCCCCGCGCCGGCGCGGCCAAGCGCGCTCGGATATGGCAATATCAACGACACCCTGCACACCGTCGAAGGGGCGCTGGCGGCAGGACCCTGGCTGCTTGGCGAGACGTTCAGCGCGGCGGATGTCTACATCGGCTCCCAGCTCGGCTTCGCCGCCGTGATGAAGGCCATCGAGCTGACCCCGGCAATGGGCGCCTATGTCGGCCGTTGTCAGGCCCGCCCCGCGGCGCAGCGCGCCGCCGCCCTCGACGCGGCGCTTGCTGCTTAAAACTCAACCGGCGCCGCGCCGGGCCGCCAACTCGCGCAGGAAAACCTGGCGCTGCCGTCCTGCTTCCGGCGCCGCGCGACATTCGCCGTCGATCTGCATGACCTCGCCGGTTTCGCGATAGGACGGCCAGCGCGGCAGGCCCGATCCGTTGGGATCGCCGCCTTGCACGAAATTCAGCCAATAGCCCGAGGCCGCCGCGGCGGTCGCGCGATCCTCCTCGCGTGTAGGCCCAGGGCATCGCGTCGAGCGTATCGAGCACATAGGGAATGTCGCCGGCGTGGAAAGCGCCCGCCTCGCTCACATCGCGCGCGCCGAACCAGCCCGGCCGCACCGGCGGCGCGCGGTCGAAGCGATAGCGGAACAATTGGCGCGCGCCTGTCGCCTTTTGCGCTTCGATCCAGGCCCAGGTCTTGTTGATAATGACGAGATCGCCGCCGAGCGCGGCGGCGTTGGCGGACGCCTGCGCGCCGCCGGGATAATGGGCGAGCACGCCGTCGCGCCGCCGCGCCGAAGCGCTCGCGCACCGTAGCCTCGTAGGCGCCCCGCTGCGCGTCGCCGCGCGACAGGGTGAAGTTGAACCCTTCGTCCTTGGTCCAGCCGGCCAGCAGCGGAACATCGGCCTGCGCGCCGTCGGCGAAGATCGCGTCGAGCGATCGGGGCAGCAGTCGCCCGTCGACGATCGGCCAGAAGCCGAGCCCCGGCGCCGCGGCGAGGATGGCTCCGCCGGCGGGCGCGCATCTCCGCCAGCGACGCCGCGCCGAGCCGTTGCTGGAAGGCGACCCCGCGCGCTTCGGCCGCGGCAAGGGCGCCGAGCGGTTCGACGGCGCCGGCGAACAGCGCGCCGCTCTGCCCGATCGCGCGCAGCGAACAGCCCGCGGGCGAGCGGCGAGGCCATCAGCGCGCGAGACCGCCATCGACCCCGCCGATTCGCCGGCGACGGTCACTCGGCCGGGGTCGCCGCCGAAGGCGGCGATGTTGGCCTGCACCCAACGCAGCGCCGCCACGAGATCGAGCAGCCCCAGTTCCCCGATGCGCCGCCTTCCGCCGTCAATTCCGGATGGGCGAGGAAGCCCAACGCATTGAGCCGGTAGTTGACCGTCACGACGATGATTCCGCGCGCCGCCAGTCTCGCCCCGTCGTAACGCGGCTCCGCCCCCGATCCCGCGACGAAGCCGCCGCCGTGGATGTAGACCAACACGGCGCGGCGAGCCTCCGGCGCGGCGGACGTCCACACGTTGAGATAAAGGCAATCCTCGGACGACCCCGTCCCGCCGAGATCGATATCGTCCCACACCACGCCTTGCAGGGACGCGGGCGCGAACGCGTCGGCCGGGCGCGGTTCGCGCCACGGCGCGACAGGCGCCGGCGCGCGCCAGCGCAAGCAGCCGACAGGCGCGGCGGCGTAGGGAACGCCCTTGTAGCCGCGCACCCCGGCGGCGTCCGCCACGGGCGAAACCAAGGGACCGGCGTCGATGGCTAAGCTTTCCATGATCCTCCCCCTGCCCTCGTTGAGGACGCAAGTCCAGCGTTGACGCGCCGACGCCGCATCGCGCACAAAGCATTCATGATCCGCGGCGTTTTCCTGCTCCTTCTGTGCCAACTCGTCGGCGAGGTTTTGGCGCGCGGCCTGTCGCTGCCGGCGCCGGGGCCGGTGATCGGCCTGCGCTGCTGACGCTCGGCTTGGCGCTGTGGAGCCGCGGCGGCCGATGCCGCGACGAGGATCGCCGACAAGCGACGTCGGGCGCGCCGCCAACGGGCTGCTCGGCTCGCTGTCGCTGCTGTTCGTGCCGGCGGGCGTCGGCGTCGTGCAATATTTCGGCCTGCTCGCGCGATACGGCGTCGCGCTCGGCGGTCTCGCTGGTCGTCTCGACGGTCGCTGACGCTGCTCGCGACCGTCGGCGTCTTCCTGCTGGTCAAGCGGCGGATGGCGCCGTGAACACCTGGCGGCCTCTGGGTCTATCTGCAGACGACGCCGCTGTTCTGGCTGACGGCGACGCTCGGCGCCTTTCTCGTCGCCGACGCGCTCTCGCGCGCGCGCCGGCCGCCACCCGCTCGTCAATCCCGTGCTGATCGCGGTCGCGCTGGTGGCGGCGCTGCTGAAGATTTCGGGGACCGACTACCAGACCTATTTCAACGGCGCGCAATTCGTGCATTTCCTGCTGGGGCCGGCGACGGTCGCGCTCGGCGTGCCGCTCTATCGCAATCTCGCGCTGGTGCGGCAGAACCTGCTGCCGATGGCGGCGGCGCTGGTCGTCGGCGCGCTGGTCGCGATCGTCTCGGCGGTCGGCGTCGCGGCCGCGCTCGGCGCGCCGCGCGTCGTGCTGATCTCGCTGGCGCCGAAATCGGTCACGGCGGGCGTCGCGATGGCGGTTTCGCGAGAAGCTCGGCGGCCTGCCGTCGCTGACCGCCGCGCTGGTGATCCCGACCGGCATCATCGGCGCCATCGTCGTCACGCCGCTGATGAACGCGCTGCGCATTCGCGACTATGCCGCGCGCGGCTTCGCCGCCGGCCTCGCCTCCCACGGCATCGGCACCGCGCGCGCCTTCACCGTCGATCCCGTCGCCGGCGTGTTCGCCGGCGTCGCGATGGGGCTCAACGCGGTGGCGACGCCGGTCCTGGTTCCGCTGATCCTGCCCTGGCTCGTTGCCGCTAGAAGCAGGAGCCTGGCATCATGTCCGACGCCTTTCTCGACGACATTCGCATCCCGCTCGCCGCGATCGACGCCGACGGCCTGAACAAGCGCGAGCGGCTGATCGAGAGCCCGCAGGGCGGGCGCATCCGCGTCGGCGCGGCCGCGAGATGGTCAACCTCTGCGCCAACAATTATCTCGGCCTCGCCAATCACCCCGAAGTCGTCGCGGCGGCGCGCGCGGCGCTCGACCGCTTCGGCTTCGGCATGGCCTCGGTGCGCTTCATCTGCGGCGCGCAGACGCTGCATCGCGAGCTCGAGCTCGCGATCGCGCGGCATCTCGGCAAGGACGACGCGATCCTGTTCGCCGCCTGTTTCGACGCCAACGGCGGCGTGTTCGAGCCGCTGCTCGAGGAGGCCGACGCGATCATCTCCGATTCGCTCAATCACGCCTCGATCATCGACGGCGTCCGGCTCAGCAAGGCGAAGCGCTACCGCTTCGCCAACAGCGACATGGACGAACTGGAGACGCGGCTGAAGGAGGCCGACGCGGCGGGCGCGCGCTTCAAGCTGATCGCCACCGACGGCGTGTTCTCGATGGACGGCTATGTCGCGAAGCTGCCGGAAATCTGCGATCTCGCCGAGCGCTATGGCGCGCTGGTGCTGGTCGACGATTGCCACGCGACCGGCCATCTCGGCGCAGCAGGGCAAGGGCACGCCGGCGCTGACCGGCGCCGGCGGGCGCGTCGACATCGTCACCGGCACGTTCGGCAAGACGCTCGGCGGCGCGATGGGCGGCTTCGTCGCCGCCGCGCAGCCGATCGTCGATCTGTTGCGCCAGCGCGCGCGGCCCTATCTGTTCTCCAACTGCCTGGCGCCGCCGGTCGTCGCGGGCTCGCTGAAGGCGCTGGAGATCGCGATCGGCGCCGACGATCTGCGCGCGCAGCTGCCGGCGCATGCGCGAGCGCTTTCGCGCCGGGCTCGAAAAGGCCGGCTTTACAGTTGCTGCAAGGCCAGACGCCGATCATTCCCGTCATGCTGGGCGACGCGCGCAAGGCGCAGGAGATGGCGGCGGCGCTCGACGAGCGCGGCGTCTATGTCGCCGGCTTCTTCTTTCCCGTCGTGCCGCAAGGGCCGCGCGCGCATCCGCACGCAGATGTCGGCGGCGCTGACCGAAGCCGACGTCGATTTCGCGATCGACGCTTTCGCCGACGCCGGCCGCGAACTCGGGCATCGTCTGATGACAGAGGAGCGGATGCGATGAAAGCGCTGGTGAAAGCGAAGGCCGGAGCCCGGCCTCTGGCTCGAGGACGCGGCCGGATCCCGAGCATCGGCCCCGACGACGTGCTGGTGAAGGTGCACAAGACCGGCATCTGCGGCACCGACATCCACATCTACAACTGGGACGAATGGGCGCAGCGCACCATTCCCGTGCCGATGGTCGTCGGCCATGAATATTCCGGCGAGATCGCCGAGCTCGGCGCCAACGTGCGCGAGCTGAAGATCGGCCAGCGCGTTTCCGGCGAGGGCCACGTCATCGGCATGCACAGCCGCGCCGCGCGCGGCGGACGCTTCCACATGGACCCGGAAACGCGCGGCATCGGCGTCAACATCCCCGGCGCCTTCGCCGAATATCTCGCGATCCCCGCCTTCAACATCGTGCCGCTGCCCGACGACGTCGACGACGAACTCGGCGCGATCCTCGATCCGCTCGGCAACGCCGTCCACACCGCGCTCGCCTTCGATCTCGTCGGCGAGGACGTGCTGATCACCGGCGCCGGGCCGATCGGCATCATGGCCGGCGCGGTCGCGCGCCATGTCGGCGCGCGCCATGTCGTGATCACCGACATCAACCCGCTGCGGCTGAAGCTCGCGGCCGAAGTCGCCGACGTGACGCCGGTCGACGTCGTCGAAGGAAGACCTCGCGCGAAGTGATGGCGCGGCTCGGCATGAAGGAGGGTTTCGACATCGGCCTCGAGATGAGCGGCTCGCCGCAGGCCTTCGAGATCGATGGTCGATCACCTCGTGATGGGCGGCCATATCGCGATGCTCGGCATCCCCGTCGAAGCCGGCGCCGGTCGACTGGACCAAGATCGTCTTCAAGCTGCTGACGATCAAGGGCATCTACGGCCGCGAGATGTTCGAGACCTGGCACAAGATGATCGCGATGCTGCAGAGCGGGCTCGACGTGCGCAAGGTCATCACCCACCGGCTGCCCGCGCGCGAGTTTCAGCAAGGGCTTCGAGATCATGCGCTCGGGCCAGTCGGGCAAGATCGTGCTGGATTGGACGGAGATCTAGACCCGTGGTCGCGCGAAGAGCGCCGCCCTCTGTGTCATGGCCGGACCTGTCCCTGATATCCACGCCTTGGCGCGCCTCCAAAATTGCAGAACCTTCACGAAGCCCCGCGCAACCGCCACGAGAACATTCGACTTTTGCTGCCTGCACAACCGCGTGGATGGCCGGGACGAGCCCGGCCATGACGGCGGGCGGCGCCAAACATCGAGTCTCTTTATCAGCGCTTGATACCAAATCTCGTTAAGCTTGGCTCGTGGCGGCAAAGTGGACGGCGAGAGGGATACCAATCAAATCCGCGCACCTTCCGTCATGGCCGGGCTCGTCCCTGATATCCACGCCGTGGCGCGCCTCCAAAATTGCGGAACCTTCACGAATCCCTGCGCAACCGCCACGAGAACATTCGACGTTTGCTGCCTGCACAACCGCGCGGATATCAGGGACAGCCCGGCCGTGACGGCGGGCGACGCCAAACACCGAGTTTGATCGAACGTTTATTTGAGAGACATCACAGCGCCACGAAATAGCGCATGACTACGACGTCGGCGCGGCGCCCAACTCAATCGCGCCCTCCAACCGCCGCGCCCAAGGTCGCGACGCCTCGCGCGTCTCGCCTTTCGACAGTCCCGGCTGATACGCCACGGGAAAAGTCGGCAGCCGCCCCTCTTGCAGAGCGTGCAGCGTCGCGCCGTTGCTGATCTCGAACGAACTGAAGCCGCAGCGCAGCATCAGCGGAATCTCGTCCAGCAGCACATCGCCAATCGCCCGCAAGTCGCCGCGAAAGCCATAACGCTCGCGCAACAAAATCGCGTAGGAGAACGCGCGGCCGTCGCCGAATTTGTCGAATTTCAGCGCCACCAGCGGGCGATCCGCGACCTCCGCCAGCGCGGCTTGCGCCTCGGGGCCGGCGTCGATCTCGACGCCCACGCCGCGCGCCCGTAGAGCCTCAGCCTCGCGCCGCCAGCGCTTGAGCGAGACGATCGCCTTGGCCGTCGCGAGTGTTTCTTCGTCGCCGAGCCGCCTCCATTCGTCGTCGGCGAACGCGCCGTCGCGCCAGAAAGCCATCAGATGTTTCCTCCTGCGTCGAGGGTCTCGCCGTGAATGCCGCACTCCTGTTTGGCCTTGCCGCGCCAACGCCCCGCGCGCGCGTCCTCGCCCGGCAGGACGCGGCTCGTGCAAGGCAGACAGCCGATGGACGGGAACCCCTTGGCGACCAGGGATGCGGCGGCAGGTCGTGCTGCTTGATATAGGCGATGAGATCGCTGGCGTTCCAGGACACCAGCGGGTTGACCTTCACCCGCTCGCCTTCGGCCTCGAACAACGGCAGCCGCGCGCGGTCGACGGTCTGAAAACCCTTGCGGCCGGTGATCCAGGCGTCATAGGCGTCCAGCGACGCCGCCAGCGGCGCGACCTTGCGAATCTCGCAGCAACGGTCGGGATCGGAGGCGAACAGGAATTTCTCGGGGTCTTCGCGCGCCAGCGTCGCAGCGTCCGGCGTCGCGCCGACGATGTTGGTCAACCCAAGGCTGTCAACCAGCCGGTCGCGATAGGCGAGCGTCTCGGGGAAATGCTGGCCGGTGTCGACGAACACCACCGGCGTCGCCTTGTCGATCTCGGAGACCATGTGCAGCAGCACCACCGAGTCGGCGCCGAACGACGACACCAGCGCGATCTTGCCGGGAAACAGGTCTTTGATCGCGAGCCGCAACAGCGTCTGCGCGGACAACCGCGCGAAACGGGTTTCCAGGCGCGAGGCGGCGATCGGCGTCGCCGAACAACTTGATGTCGTGCGCGCTCATCAAATATCCGATCCGGCGCTCCTCTCGTAGAGCGCCTCCTTGAACGGCGCCATGCCGACGCGCCGGATAGGTCTGCAGAAACGGCTCGTTCGCGTCGCTGCGCTGTGCGCGATAAGTCTCGACGATGGTGTCGATCGCCTCGACCACGCGCTCCGACGAGAAGCCGGGGCCGGTGATTTGGCCGATCGACGCGGTTTCGTCGCCGGAACCGCCAAGCGTGATCTGATAGGTCTCCTCGCCGGCGCGCTCGAGTCCGAGAATGCCGATATGGCCGACGTGGTGATGGCCGCAGGCGTTGATGCAGCCGGAGATCTTGATCTTCAGCGGCCCGATGTCGCGGGCGCGCGCGCCGTCGCCGAAGCGCTCGGCGATGCGCTGCGCGACGGGAATCGAGCGCGCGGTGGCGAGCGCGCAATAGTCGAGCCCCGGGCAGGCGATGATGTCGCTGATCTGACCGGCGTTGGGCGTGGCGAGCCCGACCGAAGCCAGCCGGTCGTAGACCGCCGGCAGGTCGTCGAGCGCGACATGCGGCAGGATCAGATTCTGCTCGTGCGAGACGCGCAATTCGTCGTGCGAATAATCCTCGGCGAGGTCGGCGACGGCGTCCATCTGATCCGCGGTCGCGTCGCCGGGAACCAAGCCGATGGGTTTCAGCGACACCGTCAACACCGCATAGCCGGGGATCTTGTGCGCCGTCACGTTGGCGCGGAGATAGGCGTCGAACTTCGCGTCGCGGTCGCGTCGACGCGCGATGCGCGGGCTCTCGCTCGGACGCGGCGCCAGTTCCGGCGTCTTGAAGAAAGCGCGCATACGCGCGATGTCGACGTCTTGCAGCGCCAGCGCACTTTGCGCATTCGCGGAATATTCCGCCTCGACCGCCTCGCGGAACGCGTCGGCGCCTTTCTCGTGCACGAGAATCTTGATGCGCGCCTTGTATTTGTTGTCGCGCCGGCCGTCGAGATTGTAGACGCGCAGGATCGCGTCGACATAGCGCAGAAGGTCGCGCTCGGGCAGGAAGTCGCGGATTTTCTTGGCGATGAACGGCGTACGCCCGAGGCCGCCGCCGACAAAGACGATAAAGCCTAAATCGCCGCGCGCGTCGCGCACGATCTGCAAGCCGATGTCATGCGCCTGGATGGCGGCGCGGTCGTGCGGGGAGCCGTTGACGGCGATCTTGAATTTGCGCGGCAGGAACGAGAATTCCGGATGCTGAGACGACCACTGGCGCAAGATTTCGCAATAGGGCCTGGGGTCGGCGATCTCGTCCGCCGCGACGCCGGCGAAATGGTCGGCGGTCACGTTGCGGATGCAATTGCCGGAAGTCTGGATCGCATGCATCTCGACGCTGGCGAGTTCGGCCAGAATGTCGGGCGTCTCGACGAGTTTCGGCCAGTTGTACTGAAGATTCTGCCGGGTGGTGAAATGGCCGTAGCCGCGATCGTATTTGCGCGCGATGTCGGCGAGCTTGCGCAACTGGCGCGAGTTCATCGTCCCATAAGGCACGGCGACGCGCAGCATATACGCGTGCAGTTGCAGATAGAGGCCGTTCATCAGGCGGTGCGGCCGGAACTGATCCTCCGTCAGTTCGCCGGACAGGCGGCGCTCGACCTGATCGCGGAACTGCGCCACGCGCGCCTCCACGAAGGCCTGATCGAATGGGTCGTAACCGTACATGAACGCGCTCCTTCAGCCGCGCTGCGCGAGGTTCGGCGCAAAGCCTTCGGCCTGCTTGCCGAGATCGGGACGCACCGTCGGACCGGTCGCCCGGATGCGTTCGCGCAGCGCCTTTGGCGCCAAATGGCCCGCCCGCATCTCAAGTTCAATCGGGTACGGCTCGACAACGATGTTTTCCGTTACGGCGTCGGCAGCGCGGGCGAGCGCCTCCGCTTTCGCCTCCGCGTCCTCAACGATCGCGCCGCAATGAAAATCCTCGGTCCACTGCCCGTCCGCATCGAGAAAGACGACGAGGCCGTCGCTCAGCCGGCTCGCGGCGATGATCTCCTGCATCACTTGCTCCCAACGCCGCGGCGCCATTGTCCATAGCGAAAGTGCTAAAAAGGCCTGTCTCGTGAGAGACATGTAGGCTAAATTACGAAAAATTTCTAGAGGTCGCCTTTTATCACATTTACAAATTGTTTTATTCGTCGCGAATTCCGAGGCTTTTCCGCATCCATTAACGCGATGCTGACGCCATTGGGTCATGGTGAACAACGATTTTCAACCCGCGTCGTGTCGTGCGAGTTTTCAAACCCTTCGTTTTCGCCGCCGCCCTCCTGCAAACGGGTCAAGTCGGCTCGGCCATCGCGGGGACCGGCGCGCCGGGAGACGGGCGGCGGCCGCCGCGGGCGCCAGTCACGATGGCGACGCCGCCGGATCTCATCGAGGAATTGTCCTCCGCCAGAAAATGGCCGGTGACGAGCGCGGCGGCGCGCAACTTCGTCGTCGGGCTGCTCGTCCTCGTCGCCCTGTGGCTCGGCGCTTTTGCGCCGCTGGACCGCTTTCTGAGCGATATGCGCTTCGCCCTGGCGCGAACTCCCGTAAGCAACCGCATCGCAACCGTCGAGATCGACTCGCAGAGCCTCAAGGAAGTCGGAGTCTGGCCCTGGCCGCGCACGTTGCACGCGGCGCTTGTCGACCGCCTCGTTGCGCTGGGGGCGCGACGCGTCGTTTTCGACATCGACTTCAGCGCCGACTCCACGCCTGACAGCGACCGCGCGTTCGCGGCGGCGATCGAGCGCGCGAACGGCAAAGTCTGGTTGGCGACGTTCGAGCAAGACGGCGGCGTCGGCGGCCGCGCGACCGTCAACGCGCCCATCCCCGTGCTTTCGCAATTCGCCCGCACGGTCTCGATCGACGTGCCGCTCGCGCCGGACGGATTCGTGCGCGAGTACGACATCGCCCGCAACATCGGCGGCCGGCCGCTGCCAACTGCCGGCGCCCTGCTCGCCGACCAGTCCGGCGCCGCGCCGCGAAGGTTTGGCATCGACTATGGCCTGAACGTCGACCAACTGACCCGGCTATCGGCCGCCGACGTCCTGGCGGGCCGCGAGCCGCGGATTCTTGTCGAGGGCCGCGACATTATCGTCGGCTCCAGCGCCGAGGAGCTGCGCGACTTTTTCCTCACGCCGCGCGGCGTCACGCCCGGCCTCATCGTGCACGCAATCGCCGCGGAAACGATGCTGATGGGGCGCGAGCTGCGGCCGACGCCGACGATCGCCGTCTTCGCGTTGATACTCGCATTGGCGTTATTCGCGGGCGCGCTGGAGCGTCGCCTCTCTCCCTTGGGATCGGCGCTCGGGCTGGCGCTGGCGGCCCTCGGCGTCGAAGCCGGCGGGCTCGCCTTGCAAAAGTGGGCGGCGCTCATGACGCCGACGGCCGGCGTTCAGGTCGCGCTTGCGGCCTTCGCCTTGGGCGCCCTGGTCGCCGCGCTGCGGCTCCGCCGCCGGATGCACGCGGAAGCCGCGCGCGAACGCGACGGGGCGCGCGCCATGCTGAACCAGGTGATCGCCGATAATTTTGATGGCGTCGTCGTCATCGGCGACGACGGCCGCATCCTGGAGGCCAGCCGCCCCGCGCTCGACATCGTCAATCGGCGACTTCGCCATCAATCTTTCGACGTGTTGCCCGACGCGCTGGCCGATGCGGTCGGGGCGGCGCTCGCGGCGCCCGGCCGCGTCGAGCATGTCGGCGAGGCGCGGCTTGCGGGGCGCAGCGGCGACTTGCGACATCTTGAATATGTGGTGACGGTCTCGACCGTCCCCGAGGCGCCGGACCGTCGCGTCGCCTGTCTCACTTTCCGCGACGTCACTGAGCGCCGCGCCCATCTCGCCCGGCTCGACTATCTCGCCCGCCACGACGAAGGCACCGGCGCGTACACGCGCGGCGAATTTCAGGCGCGCGTGCTGCGCCGACTCGCGGCCGAAGCCGGGGGTTTGACCGTCTGTTGCCTGGCGCTGCGGCGGTTCGATCTCGTCAACGACGTCTTCGGCCATCGCGTCGGCGACCGGCTGCTCGGGATGGCGGTTGAACGGCTCCGCGACCTTGGGCTCGCCGAGATCGCGCGGCTGAACGGCGCGGCTTTCGCTTTCGTGGCGCCGGGCGCGGCCGAGCCGGCCGCGCTTGCGGCGCTCGGCGCCAAAATCGTCGCCCGCATCGCCGAGCCCTATCGCGTCGACGGCCAGCCGGTCATCGTCGGCGCCTCGCTCGGGGCGACGACCGCGGCCACCTCCGGCCCCGACGTGGGGACGATGCTGTCCCACGCCAGCATGGCGCAAGCCGCCGCCGCGCGCCGGATCGGCGATGTGTTTGAGATGTTCTCGCCCGACATGGAGACAAGACGGCGCGAGAAGCAGGCGCTCGACGCCGATCTGCGCCAAGCGATCGCCGTCGGCGCGCTCGCCGTGAATTTCCAGACCAAGGTCGACCTCGCCGACGGGCGGGCCGTCGGCGCCGAGGCGCTGATGCGCTGGCGAAAAGCCGACGGATTCTTCGTGCCGCCGTCCTCGTTCATCGCGGTGGCGGAGGAGAGCGGGCTTATCGTCGAACTCGGCCGCTTCGCTCTGCGGCGCGCCTGCGCCGAGGCGGCGCTCTGGCCGCAGACAAGCGTCGTGGCGGTCAATGTTTCGCCCGTACAATTCGGCCTCAGCGACGTGTTCGCCGATGTGAGCCAAGCCTTGACCGCCGCCGGTCTGGCGCCGTGGCGACTCGAACTCGAAATCACCGAAAACGCCTTTGTCGACGGCGACGCCGCCATCTCCTCGACGCTCGCGAAACTGCGCGCTATCGGCGTCAAAATCGCCCTCGACGATTTCGGCACCGGCTATTCCTCGCTGCACTACCTTGGCCGCTTGCCGATCGACACGATCAAGATCGACCAAGGCTTTGTGCGCGCTATGCGCAAAGAGCCGACCGCCGCCGCCACCGTGGGAGCTATCGTCGCGCTCGCCAAAGCGCATGGCAAACGCCTGGTGGCGGAGGGCGTCGAGACCGCCGAGGACGCCGCCCGGCTCGCCGCGATGGGCTGCGAATACGCGCAAGGCTATCACTTCGGAAAACCTATGGACGCGCAGGCGTTTCTGGCGGCGATCAACGGCGAGCGGTCGGCCGCTTAGAGCGATTTCTTGTCTAGGGCGACGCGTCGCGCTCATTCCGCGCCTTCGCCAAGACGGGCGGCGGCGACGCGAGTCCGTTACCCGGAAACCGTGTCGCTCGCTTCGAGCGCCGCCTTGAGCGCGCGCAGGTCGAGCCAGGACCAGCGCTTGTTCGCGGGACTGCGCAACAGATAAGCCGGATGCAGCGTCGGCAGCGCTGGGATCGTTCGGCCCGGCGCGATCTCATAAGCGCGCCAGGCGCCACGGACGCGGGTGATGCCGTCCTTGAGCCCGAGCAGGGTTTGCGTCGACGGATTGCCCATCGTCACCAGGATGCGCGGCGCGCAGAGCTGGATCTGGCGGCGGATGAACGGCAGGCAGACCGCCGTCTCTTGCGGCGTCGGCGTGCGGTTGCCAGGCGGGCGCCACGGAACGACATTGGCGATATAGACCGTGGTCCTGTCGAGGCCGATGGCGCCGAGCATGCGATCGAGCAATTGCCCGGCGCGGCCGACGAACGGACGCCCGATTCGGTCCTCGTCGGCCCCCGGCGCCTCGCCGACAATCATCACCGCGGCGCCCGGCGCGCCGTCGGCGAAGACGAGTTGCGTCGCGGTCCTCCTCAGCGCGCAGCCGTCAAAGCGGTTCATCGCCTCGGCGAGCGCGTCGAGGGTCTTGGCTTCCGCCGCCCATTCGGCGGCTGAGCGGGCGGCCGCGTCCGGCGCGGCGGGCGCCGCGCGTAACGGCGCGGGCGCCGGGGCGGCGGGGCGCGGCGGCGGGAGCGGTTCGGCGAGCCAGTTGCGGGGCGTCTCCTCCAGCAGGAAATCGACTCCCGCCGCCGCCCACCAGCGCAGCGCCTCGAGGGCCTCGGCGTCGGTCATCTCGCTAGCGTTCATCGCGCGAATTCGGGCTTGAGCGCGCGATACAGCGACTGGAATTTTTCGCGCCGCGCCGCGAAAGCCTCGCTCAAACCGGGCTCGGGGGCGGTGATGTCGAGGGTTTCCGGCGGTCGGCAGAGGCTTTCGGGCGTTTCGCCGGTGGCGGCGAGCCGGGCGAGCCGCGCCGCGCCGAAAGCCGGACCGGTCTCGCCGCCGCGATAGCGCGTCACCTCGACGCCGCAGGCGGAGGCGATCATGCGTGTCCATAGAAGGCTGCGCGCGCCGCCGCCGATGAGCCCGACCCGGCCGGGCGCGGCGAGACAATCGCGCGCGTCGGCGAGCGTAAAGGCGACCCCCTCCATGACCGCGCGCGCGAAACCCGCGCGCGAACTCGATTCCGTCAGGCCGAAGGCGACGCCGCGCGCATGGGGGTCGTCATGCGGCGTGCGTTCGCCGGAGAGGTAGGGCAGGAACAGGAGCTGACCGGGGCCGCGATAATCCGCCGCCGCCTCGGCTTCGAGCGCGGCGACTTCGGCGCCGAGCAGGCGGCTGGCAAAGGCGAGCGTCCCGGCCCCGTTCAACATCGCCGCCATGCGATACCAGCGCCGCGGCAGCGCATGGGCGAAGTTGTGAACGAGCTTTTCGGGCGCCGCTTCGTAGGCATCGGCGGCGACGATCCACTGGCAGGCGGTGCCAAGCGAAATGAACGCGTCGCCCGGCCTGACCGCGCCGAGCGCCACGGCGCCGACCGCCGCGTCGCCGCCGCCCGCGGCGACGACCGTGTCGCGCGGCAGTCCCAATGTCTCGGCGACGTCGCCGCGCAGTCGGCCGGCGTCGGCCGAACCTTCGAGGAGCGGCGGCGTCTGCGCAGGCAGGGTCGCGCTGGCGGCGAGCGCCGGCGCCGACCACGCGCGTTCGGCTTCGGCAAGCTGCCAGGTCCCGGCGGCGTCGCTCATATCGGTCGCCTTTTCGCCGGTCAGCGCGAGGCGCAGCCAGTCCTTGGGCGAGAGCGCGCAGGCGATCCGGGCGTGAATTTCCGGCTCATGTCGGCTGAGCCACAGCATTTTGGCGGCCGGAAAGCTCGCCATCGCCTTAACGCCGACGACGCGCTCCAAGGCGCCATGTTCGGCGTGAAGTTCGGCCGCTTCGAGATGGGCGCGCCCGTCGTTGTGCAGGATCGCCGGCCGCAGCGGGCGATCGTCGCGCCCGAGCGCCACGAGCCCATGCATCTGGCCGGAGAATCCGATCGCCCGCACGCCGCGCCAAGCCTCGGGGGCCTGCGACCTGAGATCGGCCAGCGCGGCGAACATGGCTTCGCGCCAGACGTCCGGAGATTGCTCCGACCACAGCGGCCGGCGCCGATCCGGAGCATAGGCGCGGCTCGAAGACGCAAGCACCTGCTCGCGCTCGTCGACCAAGGTCGCCTTGAGCGCTGAAGTGCCGCAATCGACGCCAAGGAAATGCATCGGCGCAGTGTGGCGAAAAACGCCGCCGGCGCCAAGGTCCAAGGATTAGCGTGGGGTCGTCCGGTTCAGACTCGCCTGCCGGTCATCCAGGCCGCATCAGGCCGCACGCCGCGCTCCAGGATGTAGCGCAGGCCGCTGAGAATCGGCTGCTCGGAGCGGTGGGCGGCCGCGATAACGCCGCGCTCGTCGCCGTCGTCGGCGTGAGAGGCGAAGTCGCGCACGAGTTTGGCGGCATAGGCGCCGCGGCTCATATCGTGGCGGTTCGCGTCGTTGGCGATCGTGCGAGCGATTTCGCCTCCAATCGAAAGCACAGCGGCGTCAGCCACATAAGAATTGGAGCACGTATGAACGATCTCATAATAGATCATACTGGACCCCTTCCTCCGGCTTGAGTTTCCCGCTTGGCGTTTTGATTCCGCCTACAACGTTATGAGCTTCGCACGTGAAGGCCAAATGACAATATTTTGAATTATTGGGTTAGGAAAGCGAGCGGCCTAGACAAGACTTACAATATGTTAAGTTTGCGCTGCGGTGTTTAATTTTGCAACGCAACATGCCGAATCAATGGAACGACGGGCGGAACGTGATCGGGACGGTTGATTTGGAAGCAAATCGAGTGCGCCGGGGAGGTTGGCTTAAGCGAGGTTGGTTGAGCGTTGACACCATGGCGCGCCCGACTTATGAGCCTATCGCGGGCCCAGGTGGCGGAATTGGTAGACGCACTGGTTTCAGGTACCAGCGGTGCAAGCCGTGAAGGTTCGAGTCCTTTCCTGGGCACCATTTTGACGTCTCAAGACGTCCGATTTCATCCAAAAACCTCTGAAAAAACAGCGATTTAGCCCTGACGGGGCCGTCCAATGCGGTCCGGCGGTGTCCGCTTGCGTCCAACACATTCGTTGGTACATCTGTTGGTACGCGGCCTATCCTGCCCGCCCGGTGTACCAACATGCCCCTTACCGATCTCGCGATTAAGCGCGCGCTGCCCGGCGCAAAGATTGTGAAGCTGTCCGACGGCGGCGGGCTGCAATTGTGGATTATGCCCGACGGCGCAAAACGGTGGCGGCTCGCCTATCGCTTCGGCGGCGCGCAAAAGACCCTCGCCCTTGGCGTCTATCCTGAAGTCGGCTTGAAGGACGCCCGCGAGGGCGCGAGACGCCGCGCGGAAGGTTCTGGCGCGCGGCAACGATCCCTTGGTGGTCAAAAAGGCGACCAAGGTCGCCAAGGCCGACGAGGGCGCGAACACCTTCTCCGCCGTCGCGGCCGAACTGGCGGAAAAGAAGCGGCGCGACAGGAAGGCGGCGGCGACGCTGCGAAAGTTCGACTGGTTCATGACCTTCGCCTTCCCGGCGCTGGGCGCGCGACCGATCCACGAAATTTCCGCGCGCGAGGTCTTGGCCGTTCTTAAAGAGGTCGAGGCGCGCGGCACGCATGAAACCGCCCGCAAGCTGCGCACCGCGATAGGCGACGTTTTCCGTTTCGCCATCGCGACGGCGCGGGCGGACAACGACCCGACCGTCGCCCTGCGCGGCGCGCTCGTCGCGCCGACCGTCAAACCGCGCGCCGCCATCGTCGCCCCCAAGGCGTTCGGCGGCCTGTTGCGCGCCATCGAGGATTATGACGGAACGCTGGAGACGCGATACGCCCTCGAACTGCTCGCCCTGACTTTCGTCCGGCCCGGCGAGTTGCGCGCGGCGGAATGGTCCGAATTCGACCTCGACGCCGCTATCTGGGAAATCCCCGCCGGTCGCATGAAAATGCGCAAGCCGCATCGCGTTCCGCTCGCGCCGCGCGCGGTCGCAATCCTCAACGAACTCCGAAAGCTGACCGGCCAAGGCCGCTTTCTTTTCCCTTCTGTTCGGTCGGCGTTGCGCGCTGCATGTCGGAAAACACGCTGAACGCGGCTTTGCGGCGCATGGGGTTCACCAACGACGACATGACAAGCCACGGCTTTCGCGCTTCGGCGTCGTCGATGCTCAACGAAAGCGGTCTCTGGAACCCCGACGCTATCGAGCGGCAACTGGCGCATGTCGATGGCGATAGCGTCCGTCGCGCCTACGCCCGCGCGGAATTTTGGGACGAGCGGGTCCGGATGATGGCTTGGTGGGCGGAGAAGTGCGAGGCTATGCGAGGCGGCGGAATCGTAATTGCGCTTCGCGCATAAATTCCTGCGCGAGAAACATGGCTGGCGGGTATTGCTTCGGCTAATGATCAGACCCAGGCAATAGATGCCGTCCAAGTTCCTTCAGAAACGCGTTGTGCTTCCCTGTTGAGTTACGAATTTGCTTCTCGATTTCGATCAGCTCATCGTGCGTGGCCGTCAAATCGATCTCCACATCCTGTTCAGCGGCGCTGATGTAGCGGGAGA